>NZ_BATB01000001.1 GCF_000466965.1 Limimaricola cinnabarinus LL-001 | reverse complement strand
ATTTGCGCAACATCGCCGTGAAGATCAGCAGACAGCAAATCGTAGCTTACGTCAGTGCCCTGAAACCGGGGAGCACCTCAACGCGCCATGACGCTGCATGAACAACAGGCATGGATGAGTTATTATCGCGCGCTGGGCGCACGGCTGGGCATTCGCGACATTCCGGACGATCTCGCGGGGTTTGCCGCGTTCAATGCCGAGGTCGAACAGCGCCGCATGCAGTTTGCCCCGAGCAACCGCGTCGTGGGTCAAGCCACGCTCGACCTGCTGCTCGGCTTCTACCTGCCGCGACGGCTGTTCGGACTCGGGCGGCCGGTGGCGCTGGCGCTGATGGATGCGCCGCTGCTCGCCGCGATGGGCCTGCCCGAGCCGCCGCCGCCCGCAACTGGTCACGGCGCGGCGGCGCGCGAGCTATCCTGCGGGCTACGAGATCGCCGGTCTCGGGGTTTGGCCCTCGAGGGCCAATCGGAGCCTGTCCTGCGGGGCGAACGGGACCATGGCAAGGGAGCGGAAGCTGACGAGCCGCTAGAGGTCGGGACGCGCGGCCGTGGCCGGCGCGGCGTCGGGAGCTTCGAGCGTGTCTGCGAGGTAACGCGTGATCTTGTCGACGGCCCGGGTGAGACCGTCGAGTTCGGACTCATCGAGAAGTTCGGTGAATACCCTCTGGCGGTCGAGCAGACCCGGCTCGAAGGTGGCGAGTGCTGCCTGCCCCTCGGGGGACAGGCGCAACAGCCTTTTACGGCGGTTCGCGGGATCGGGCTGCTGCTCGAGCAGCCCCTGCTGCAGAAGATCCGATACAGACCGGCTGATCTGCGCACGGTCGATGACCATCAGCCGGCTCAGATCCGCCGCCGTGGTTTCCTTGAAGATACCGAGAACCATGAGGATGCGGTAGGAGGTCAGGCTGGTGTCATGCACGGCCAGCTGGCGCGCGGCATGGGTATCGAGCAGCTTGGACAGGCGGCTGATGCGAAACGACAGGCGCTGCTCGAGCTCGGTCAGGGCCCGAAGCCGTTCGGCCATGCGCCGCGGATCGTTCATCATCGCCATCTGGCCGCTCCACCCCCGCCGCTCCGGGCCGCCGACATCCCGGGTCCGACCCTAGCAAGCCGCCGCGGGGCCGTCCATCTGGGGAGAAGCCGTTGCCATGCCATGCCTTCCGCCGGTGCCGGAAACGGCCAAACGAAAGCCCCGGCCGCATCCTGCGGCCGGGGCTTTTCCGGATTCCCGATTTGACAGATGTCAGACCATTTCCTGATCGCGCGCCATCATCGCCGCCTGAGTGCGGTTCTTGGCGCCCATCTTGCGGCACAGCGTCTTGACGTGCAGCTTGACCGTCACCTCCTGGATGTCGTGGTCGAGCGCGATCTCCTTATTGGACTTGCCCTTGGAGATGCCTTCGAGAACTTGTCGCTCGCGCGGGGTAAGGTGCGACACCGCCGGGTTGTCGGCCTCCTTGGCAGTCATGAAATCGACGGGCACATAAGTTTCGCCCATCACCATGAACTTCACCGCGTTGGTCATCGAGCGGGCCGACATGGTCTTGGGAAGGAACCCCGCGGCTCCGGCGGCCAACGCCTCTTCGGCGACGTTCTTGTCGGCGCTGCCGGAGATCAGGCCACCGGGTTGCCACCGCTGGCCTCCAGCGCCGCGCGCAGGCCCTCGAGCCCTTTCATCCCGGGCATCCGGTAGTCGAGCAGCACCAGTTCGAACGGGCCGTTCCCGGTGATCTGTGCCATCGCCTCGTCGAAGCTCGCGCTCTGCGTGGCCTTCATGCCGCAATCGCGCTCAAGGTAGGCGGCCATCATCTCGCGCACCAGGTCATGGTCGTCTGCGATCAGGATACGCATGATCCGTCCTCTCGTGTCGTTGCGGTCCGGCGGTCCGGTATCCCGCGCCAAGGTGGTCCCAAGTCAGGGTAGCAGAAGAGATAAGCTGCGAAACGGGCGAATCCGAGGCCATCCTACATAATTCCGCGTCCAAACCCGTCCAATCCGGGGCATTGTCGCCACGTTCACGCCATCGCGGCACCACAAGGATTCGTAAAATGCTTCTTGATGACGCATGTTGAACGCGTCGTCGTAGAGGATCTGGAAAGGAGCCGACATGCAGATGGTCTACGCTGGCGCCATCGTCGGGCTGACCTTCACGGGGCTGGCGCTGGTCGGGTGGAACATGCCGATGTTTTCGAACGCCGAGCACGAAGCGACGGTGACCGAGGTGCCGCGACCCGCGGCGGCGGGGTCGTCGGCGACCGAACCGGGCGTGCTCCGGATCGGCCGGGGCGACGAGGGCGCGGTGAGGTTCGACCTGCAGGATCTCGATGCGCTGCCGCAGCTCGTGTTCGAGACAGGCACGATCTGGACCGATGGCGTGTCTACATTTTCAGGCGTGCCGGTGGCGGCGCTGCTCGAGAAAGCGGGATTGGAAAAGACGCTGGAACAACCCGATGCGACGTTGGAGCTGATTGCGCTCAACGATTACCGGGTGCGCATTCCGATGGACGAGATCGGCCCGGAACTGCCGATCATCGCAACGCGGATCGACGGCAAAACCGTACCGGTCCGTGACAAGGGGCCTTACTGGCTGGTTTACCCCTATGATTCCGATCCGCGGTTCCGGACCGAGGACGTCTATGCGCGCAGCATCTGGCAACTGGCGAAGATGGTCGTGATAGAGTGAGCGGGAGACGCATGTGAGCGGTTCGGGAGCGTTCCGGCGCGAGCGCTGGCAAATGAACGCACGCACCGGCCTTGGCGTGGCCGCGGCGATCGTCCTGACGGCGGTGCTGTCGCTCGGATGGATGTTGGGACGTCAGATCCGCGAGCTTGAAGGCGCGGGCATCGACAACACCCAGTGGACGCTCGCGCAGCTCGAACTCGAGACCGCAATCTTCGCGCGCGACGTGATCGGCGTGGCGCAGGAGGCGCAGGAAAACGCCGACCGGCTGCGGTTGCGCTTCGAAATCCTGATCAGCCGCCTCGGTCTGGTGCGCAGCGGCAAGATCGGCCGCTCGCTGGTCGAATATCCCGGTGTCCCCGCATTGCTGGAGCAGATCGACGATTACGTGGCACGGGTCGACGCGCTCTTCGCGCAGGAACTGAGCGAAGCCGATCTCGTGCGGATCTATCGCGAAACCCTCGCGGTGCAACCGATGATGCGCGAGCTGTCGCTCGACGGGCTCGACATCCTTGCCGAGATTGCGGAGGTCTATCGCCACCGGGTGCGCCAACAGGCCGAGCTGACGGCGCTGTCGGGAGGGTTGCTGCTGATCCTTCTAGGGGCACTGCTGCGGCTGATCGACGTGCAGCGCCGCCGTGTGCTCGAGCGGGATCGGGTGCTGTCGCGCACGGCGGAGCGGCTGAACTCGGTGATCGGCTCCTCGCTCGACGCGATCGTTCTGGCCGATCACGACGGCATCATCACCGATTTCAACCCGGCCGCCGAGGAGATCTTCGGCTGGCGCAAGGAGGAAATCCAAGGCAGTTCGGTGATCGACACCATCGTGCCGATCGCGCGCCGCGAGAACTTTGCCCAACGGATCAAGGATTTTCTGCGTACGGGGCAGGGGGAGCTGATCGGGGCCGGGCGGGTCGAGCTTGCCGCACGCCGTCGCGATGGCGAAGTGTTTCCCATCGAAGCCGTCCTGACCAGCGTCGAGGGTCCGAAAGGACCGGTCTTCATCGGGTATCTGCGCGATATCACCGATCTCAAGGCTGCTCAGGCGCGACTGATCGCGGCGCGCGACACCGCCGAGCGGGCCGACCGCGCCAAATCGCGCTTCCTGTCGGTGATGAGCCACGAGATGCGCACCCCGCTCAATGGCATCATGGGCGTGCTCGACCTTCTCGAGACATCGTCGCTGGCGCCCGAACAGCGCCGCCAGATCGGCGTGGCGCTGGCTTCGGCCGAGATCCTGCTGCAGCTGGTCAATGAATCGCTCGACATCACCCGTATTGAGACCGGCGAGGAGACGATCGAAGCGCAACCCTTCGCGCCGGGGCCGATGCTGCAGCGCCTCTTGTCGGTGCTGCGACCGCTCGCCGCGGAAAAGGACCTGCCGCTCGACTTGGAAGCCGAGGAGGCGGATCTTGGCCTGTGGTACGAGGGCGATCCGAACCGCGTGGCGCAGATCATCACCAACCTCATCGGCAACGCGATCAAATTCACCGAACAGGGCCTGATCGAGGTGACACTGGGGTTGGAGCCCGACCGCATCGAGATTGCCGTGCGCGACACCGGCATCGGCATCGCGTCCGAGGATATCGAACGCGTCTTTGCCGAATTCGTGACCCGCGCCCGTCCGGAGGGACGCCAAGGCCGCAGCGACGGGCTCGGCCTCGCTATCTCACGGCGCCTCGCGCGGCTGATGGGCGGCGACATCACCGTGTGCAGCACGCTCGGAAGGGGCAGCACCTTCCAACTTACCCTGCCGCTGCACCGGGTGCCGCCGCCGCTCGAAATGCCGGTGCCCGAGCTGATCGCCCCTGCGTCGGGAGCGGCCCGCCTGTCGGTACTGGTGATCGAGGACAACGCCGTCAACCGCATGGTATTGCGCGGCATGTTGCACCAGTTCGGCCACGAGGTGACCGAGGCCCAGAACGGCGCCAAGGGGCTTGAGCGGCTGCGCGAGCAGAGATACGACGTCGTGCTGATGGATTTCGAGATGCCGGTGATGGGAGGCATCGACGCGACCCGCGAGATCCGCGACGGTCTGCCGGCCGACCGGCAATCGCCGATCATTGGCCTGACCGCGCATGGCTCCGCCGAGGCGCGCGCCGCCGGGCTCGCGGCGGGCATGAACGAGGTCTATGCCAAGCCGTTGCGGCTGCCGGTGCTGCGTCGCTTGCTTGCCGCCTTTGAAACCGTGCCGACCGCCGCCACCCCCGATATTGCGTCTGCACCCCCCGCAGAGTTCGTGATCGAGGCCGCTACATCGTCGAGCGCCCAGGCGGCATTGTTCGATATCGACGATTTCGACGATATGGCCGAGATGCTGGGGGCCGAACATCTGGTTCGCGCGCTCGACGCCTTTGAGGCGGATTGGCGTGACTGCCTGCCGCGGTTGACGGGCGACAAGCCTGCCGAAGAGGGCGTGGTCGCCGTGGCGCACAAGTTGCGCGGGGGGGCGGCGATGCTCGGCCTGACCGGTCCGGTCGAGACACTGGGCGAAATGGAAACCCGCGCCCCGACGCTTTATTCCAACGAAGAGGTTGCGGTTCTGCGCCTGCAGATCGAGCGGTCCATCGCCGCGGCCCGGCAGCGGGTCGAAACGTTAGAGCCGAGCGGGGCGGAGGCCTGACCTCCACCCCGCCCGACAATCGACCGGATCAGCCTTGAATGCGCGCCGCCATCAACGCGATGGCCTTCTGGTAGACGCCCGCCGCGTTCCATTCCTGGATCACCGCGAAGTTGGGCTGCCCCTCCTGATAGCCCGCGCCCGGCTGCCAGCCCTTTTGGCGCAGGAAATTGGCGGTCGAGGCCATCGCATCGCTCAGATCAGTGAGATCGACCCGGCCATTGCCGTCGCCATCGACGCCATAGCGCAGGATATTGCCCGGCAGGAACTGGGTATGGCCCAACTCGCCATGCATCGCTCCGGTTGAGCCGGGCGACACCGCGCCGCGATCGACAAGCATCAGCGCCGCCAGCGCGTGCTGCGAGAAGAACTCGGACCGGCGGCAGTCATAGGCCAGCGTCGAGATCGCCGAGAGCACGTTGCTGTCGCCCATGAAGCCGCCAAATCCCGTCTCCATGCCATGGATCGCGATCAGCACGCTTGCCGGTACGCCATACTGGCTCTCGAGGCTCTGCCAGAAACCGGGATTGGAGGCGAGCTTCTTGCGACCTTGGGCGACGATGGTGTCGGCGCCGCGCACCTGCAGGAACTTGTCAAGCGAATAGTTGAAGCTCTTTTGATTGCGGTCGGCATTGATGGTGCGCTGGGCATAGCTGGTCTGGGCCAGCGCGTTCAGCCCGGCCTGTCCGACACCCTGCGCGGCGGCCTCGGCGGCGAATTCCTGTTTCCAGCGTTCGAAGCCGGGGGCGTCGTTGCCGCAGGTGGCGGCGGCAGCCGAGCCCGCGCCGAGCCCGAGCGCAAGGAGGGTGGAAAGCACGTGTCGCAATGGATAACTCCCATGACATGGATGGCGGCCCTATCAGAGGGCCGGTTTGCGAATGGACCTAGCACGGGTCCGTGCAGCGACAACGCCAAAGCCGGGAGGGATCATGCGTGCCAGTCTCGTGGGGGTGATCCTCGCCCTGATGCTCATCGTGGCCTTCATGGCCGGGCGCCAGACCTCGACGCCGCCCGCCGCGCCGCCGGCCGGGACCCTGTCGGTTTCGGCCGAGGCTGCATCGGCGGAGGCGCGCACCATCGCGGTATTCCGCGCCGCGCGCGACAGCGTCGTGGCGATCACCACATCGACACGGATCGTCGATCCTTCACCCGCCGCGCGGGCGAGACGCCGCTCGGCTCCGGCTCGGGGTTCGTGTGGGACGAGGCGGGCCATGTCGTCACCAATGATCACGTGATCCGGGAGGCGAGCCGCGCCACTGTGCAGCTCGCCGACGGACGGTCGCTGCCCGCCCGCGTGGTGGGACGTGACCCCGGCCATGATCTGGCGGTGCTGCGCATCGAAGGGCGTGATCTGCCGGCCCCCTTGCCGCGCCCCGAGGCGGGCGAGGGCGCGCTTCAGGTCGGGCAATCGGTGCTCGCGATCGGCAATCCCTTCGGGCTGGACTGGACCCTCACCACCGGCATCGTCTCGGCGCTCGATCGCGAGTTGCCGGGCGAGGCGGGGCGCATGATCCGGGGCCTGATCCAGACGGACGCCGCGATCAATCCGGGCAATTCCGGTGGCCCGCTGCTCGATGCGCGCGGCCGTCTCGTGGGGGTGAATACGGCGATCTATTCGCCTTCGGGCGCAAGCGCGGGGATCGGCTTCGCGGTGCCGGTGGCGGTGGCGGCACGAGTGGTGCCGCAGCTCATCGAGACCGGGCGCTACGCGCCGCCGAGCCTCGGTCTGGGGTTCGACGCGCGGATCAATGCCGCCGTCAATCGGCAGGGGCTGACGGGGGCGCTGGTGCTGGAGGTCGCGCCGGGGTCGCAGGCGGAGGCTGCCGGGATCGTCCCGGCGCGGCTGGCGCGCGGCGTCTTGCTGCCGGGCGACGTGATCAGAGCGCTAGATGGTGAGGCGGTGGAGGGGCTCGACGACCTGCTGGCCCGGATCGACCGCCGCCGCGCGGGCGAGGAGGTCACGCTCAGCCTCGAACGCGACGGTCGCCGCCGCGAGGTGACGCTGACGCTGAGATCCGGCTGACGCTGAGAGCCGGCCGCTAGGCGCGCCCGCGCTCGCGGCGAGGCCCGCCCCAGATGCCGCCCAGCGCTGCGGCGAACAGCCCGGCCAGGGCCATCGTGCCAAGCACCGGATCGCCAAGGCCCGCCGGAGCGGCCCCGACAAGCTCCGGCACCACTTGTTGCAGCGTTTCGGGGGCAAAGATGGCGGCGGCCGTGACGATCACGAGCAACAGCGCCCAGACGGCGACACCGTGCAAGGCCGCGATGCGGCGGCGTGCGGTTCCCGCGAGCGTGGCAGCGCTCCACCCCGCCCCGATCAGCGCGGGCAGCGGCAACAGCATGGGCCAGAGACCTCCCGGCGCGGGCAGGGCCCCGGCCACGCCACGCCACAGAAGCAACAGCGGCACCATCAACGCCACGCCGATCAGCCCGCCGACCAGCACCGCGCCCCAGGACAGGCCGTCGCCATGCGACACCGGCTCCGCCCCGATCAGGCTGCCGCGCGTGGTGGGGATCTTTCGGAGGGTCTGGCTCATCATGCGCTCCTGTGCTGCGGTCTCACACTAGCGCGATCCGCTCGGGGTCGATCCAGTCCCTTTCAACCGCAGCCGGGAGATTTTTCGCTTAAGCGCTTCGCTTGCCAGCGAAACGCGTCTGCCAATCCTCGCGCTCCTCGTCGGTGATCTTGCGGAAGGTCACGTCGGGCACGCTGAAGCCATGGCCCACCGGCAGGGTGGTGAGCGCCTGCGCCACGTCGCCGGGCCAGGCGTCGTCATCGCTGCGCATTGCCTCCATCAGCTGCGCGCTGGCGTCAGGAATGAAGGGCGCCGAAAGCACCGCATAGAGCCGGATCAGGTTGAGCGCGAGGCGGATCTGCATCGCCGCCGCCTCTGGGTCGGTCTTGAAGCTCGCCCAAGGCGCCGCGTCCTGCAGGTATTCGTTGCCGGCAACCCAGATCGCTCGCAGCTCGGCCGCGGCCTTGCGCACCTCGATCGCGTCCATGTGGCCCTCATAGGCGCGCACCCGGCGTTCGAGATCGGCGATGAGCTGCTCCTCTCGCGCCCCATAGGCCCCGCCCGCAGGCACCTCCTCGCCGAACTTGGAGCGGCAGAACTTGGTGACTCGGCTGACGAAGTTGCCGAGAACGTCGGCGAGATCCTTGTTCACCGACTGCTGGAAATTCTCCCAAGTGAACTCGGCGTCGGAGCTTTCGGGCGCGTGGGACAGAAGCCACCAGCGCCAGTAATCGGCGGGCAGCACCTCCAGCGCCTGATCCATGAACACGCCGCGCCCGCGTGAGGTCGAGAATTGCCCGCCATCATAGTTCAGGTAGTTGAACGACTTGATGTAATCGACGAGCTTCCACGGCTCGCCCGAGCCGAAGATGGTCGCCGGGAAGGAAAGCGTGTGGAACGGCACGTTGTCCTTGCCCATGAACTGGGTATAGCGCACGTCGTCGGCGCCGCGGTCGGTGCGCCACCAGCGCTCCCAATCCGCGCCCTTGCCGGCATCGACCCATTCCTGCGCGCAGGCGATGTATTCGATCGGCGCGTCGAACCAGACGTAGAAGACCTTGCCCTCCATGCCGGGCCACTCATTCTCGCCCTTCTTGACCGGGATGCCCCAGTCGAGGTCGCGGGTGATGCCACGATCCTGCAGCCCGTCGCCGTCATTGAGCCACTTCTTGGCGATCGAGGTGGTCAGGATCGGCCAGTCGGTCTTGCCGTCGATCCACTCCGACAACTGGCCGCGCATGCCGCTCTGTTTGAGGTAGAGATGCTTGGTCTCGCGCGGCTCCAGATCGGTGGAGCCCGAGATCACCGAGCGCGGATTGATCAGGTCCACCGGGTCGAGCTGCTTGGTGCAGTTGTCGCACTGGTCGCCGCGCGCGCTTTCGAATCCGCAATTGGGGCAGGTGCCCTCGATGTAGCGATCGGGCAGGTACCGGCCGTCGGCCTTTGAATAGATCTGGGTCTCGATCCGCTCTTCGATCAGCCCGGCCTCGTCGAGACGGGCGGCGAAGGCTTGGGTCAGACGATGGTTCTGCGGGCTGGAGGAGCGACCGAAATGGTCGAAGGAGAGCCGGAAGCCACGCGCGATCTCGGCCTGCGTCTCGTGCATCTCGGCGCAGAATTCGGCCACCGGCTTGCCGGCTTGGGCGGCGGCCAGCTCGGCCGGGGTGCCGTGTTCGTCGGTGGCGCACAGGAACAACACCTCGTGACCGCGCCCGCGCTGGTAGCGCGCGAAGAGATCGGCGGGAAGCTGACTGCCCACCAGATTGCCCAGATGCTTGATCCCGTTGATGTAGGGGATGGCCGAGGTGATGAGATGCCGTGCCATGCTGCTGGTGTCCTTCGCTGCGTCCGCTCCCCCTGTAGCGATCCCGTCCACGCAAGGCCAGTGGGGCGCGCACCGCCCCGGGAACAGTGGGGCGCGACGGCTTGCCGTCGGGCGCGCGCAGCCCTACCTCTGCGCCTCGCAGACCGGACGGATGAGACCGGCACGAGGACAGGAAGGCCCCGAACATGAAGAAGATCCCCCTTGGTCGCAGCGGTATCGAGGTCAGCGAATGGTGTCTCGGCACCATGACCTATGGCAGCCAGACCCCCGAGGACGACGCGCACCGCCAGCTCGACATGGCGCTCGATGCGGGAATCGATTTCCTCGACGCCGCCGAGATGTATCCCGTGAACCCGGTCAAGGCCGAGACCGTGGGCCGCACCGAGGAGTTCATCGGCAATTGGATCGAAAAGAGCGGCAAGCGCGACGCCTACAGGATCGCCACCAAGGCCGCCGGTCCCAACCCCGGCTGGGCCCGTGACGGCAAGGGTTATGACGGCGGCAACATCCGCGAGATCGTCGAAGGCTCGCTCAAGCGCCTGAAGACCGACGTGATCGACCTCTATCAGCTGCACTGGCCCGAGCGCGGCTCGTATCACTTCCGCCAGTACTGGAGCTTCGACCCTTCGGGTCAGGATCCCGAGCGCACCCGCGATCACATGGACGGTGTCCTTGCCACGCTCAAGGATATGGTCGCCGAGGGCAAGATCCGCGCCTTCGGCCTGTCGAACGAGAGCGCATGGGGCACCACCCGCTGGATCGACCGCGCCGAGGCGCAGGGCGGCCCCCGCGTGGCCTCGATCCAGAACGAATACTCGCTGCTGTCGCGGCTTTATGACACCGACATGGCCGAGATGGCGGTGAACGAGGATGTGCTGCTGCTGGCCTATTCGCCGCTGGCCTGCGGCTATCTCACCGGCAAGTATCAGGACGGCATCCCCGAGGCTCGCGCCTTGCGATCAACGGCGATCTGGGCGGGCGCAAGACCGACCGGGTGATCCGGGCCACACAGGCCTATCTCGACATCGCCGATCGCCACGGCCTCGACCCGGTGCACATGGCGCTGGCGTGGCAGCGCACGCGGCCCTTCGCGGTTTGCCCGATCTTCGGCGCGACCAATGTCGATCAGCTCGAGCGCATCCTCGCGGGACGCGACGTGGTGGTGTCGGACGAGGTGGTGGCCGAGATCAATGCGGCGCACAAGCAGCACCCGATGCCCTATTGAGCCGATGACGGAGCCCGTGCGAGGCTCGGGCTCCGTTTGCTCGCCGATCCACACACCGATCCCTCCGCCGTTTCACTGGCCGACCCGCGCCGTGATCCGGCGGCCCCCCGCACCGACAGGAGACCGCCGTGATCCTCGCCCTATCATTGCGGCTTCGCCGCCCCGCGCCGAGACGGGTGCTCGCGGCGCTTTTGATGCTCGCGGCCTGCGGTGCGGCCGAGCCGCCTGTTCCTGCGGCGCAGGCCCTTGTGTCCCGTGCGGTTGGCGCGCCGATCGCCTCGAGCCTGCGCGGCACAGCCCCCGACCTCAACGGCGACTGGATCGTCGCCTCGGCTATCCTGGCGGTCCGGTGAGCCCCGGTGACCGGGTGACGCTCAAGCTCGATGCCTCCGGCAGCGGTGTGGCGCGGATCGTGGGGGCGGGCGAGGCGCGCCTGCGCGCAGTGACATCCGAGGGCCGGGGCCGCTTCGAGATCGGCGGTCAGCCCTGGTGGCTCCTGTGGACCGACGATGATTTTCGCACCGCGGTGATCGGCGCGCCGGACGGGGCCTATGGCTGGGTCATGAACCGGCCCGGTCAGGCCGGGGCCGACCGCAACCGCGCGGCGGTCGAAATGCTCGATTTCAACGGCTACGACACGGGCGCGCTTTCTACCGCGACGGGGGGCTGAGCGATGGCGGTCACGGGGGCGAGGACGGCGGCCATCATCGGCGGCGGGGTGATCGGCGGCGGCTGGGCCGCGCGGTTCGCACTGATGGGGTGGAACGTTCGCATCCACGATACCGACCCGGATGCCGCGCGCAAGATCGGCGCTGTCATCAAGCGCGCCCGCGCTGCGATGCCGGGCCTGTGGGACGTCGCCCTGCCCGACGAGGGCAAGGTGAGCTTTCACGACGACCTTGCCGAGACGGTGTCGGGGGCGGAGTGGATTCAGGAGAGCGTGCCCGAGCGGCTCGATCTCAAGCACGAGATCTACGCAGCGATCCAAGCGGCCTGCACCGAGACCGCGATCATCGGCTCATCGACCTCGGGGTTTCGCCCTTCGGAGCTGTCGGAGGGGGCCGCACGGCCGGGCCAGATCATCGTCGCGCACCCGTTCAACCCGGTCTACCTGCTGCCCCTCGTCGAGATCGTTACCGGCCCCGGCACCGGCGACGCGCGGATCGAACGGATCCGCACCACCCTGCGCGACATCGGGAGCCACCCGCTGTTTCTGCGCCGCGAGATCGACGCGCATATCGCCGACCGGCTCCTCGAGGCGGTCTGGCGCGAGGCGCTGTGGCTGGTCTCGGACGGCGTGGCAGACACCGCCGAGATCGACGACGCGATCCGCTACGGCTTTGGCCTGCGCTGGGCGCAGATGGGGCTGTTCGAGACCTACCGCATCGCCGGGGGCGAGGCGGGGATGCGGCAGTTCCTTACCCAGTTCGGCCCAGCGCTGAAATGGCCGTGGAGCAAGCTCACGGATGTACCCGATCTCACCGACGAGCTGGTCGAGACCATCGCCAGCCAGTCCGAGGCCCAGTCTGGCGCGTATTCCATCGCCGATCTGGAGCGCATTCGCGATGCCAATCTCGTATCGATCCTGCGCGGGCTCAAGGCGCGCGACTGGGGCGCGGGGCGTCTCTTGAACGCCGCCGACCGTCGTGTCGGCGGCGCGCCCAAGGGCCTCGATGCGATGTCGCTCACGGGACCGCTCCCCACGGGGGCGCGCGCCGTGCCGCTCGACTGGAGCGACCACAACGGCCACATGACCGAACACCGCTACCTGCAGGCCTTCGGCGATGCGACCGACCGGTTTCTCGCGCTGATCGGCTGCGATGCCGACTATATCGCCCGCGGCCAAAGCTTCTTTACCGCCGAGACCCATATCCGGCATCTTTCGGAGGTCCGGGCCGGGGCGCGGATCACGCTCGACACGCAGCTTTTGCTGGCCGAGGGGCGCCGCGTGCGGATTTTTCATCGGATGTGGGCCGACTCGCGGCTGGTGGCGACGGCCGAGCACATGCTGGTACATGTCGATCTCGAAAGCCGCCGCGCCGCTGCACCACCGCCCGATCTTCGGGATCGTCTGGCCCGCATCGCCAAGGCGCATGCGCATCTGCCGCAGCCTGAGGGCGCAGGGCCGCGATCGGACGACCGATCACGCGCAAAGGCGCGCAGGAGGCGGACGAGCCGGAGTAGGGCGATCTTCAGGGCCGGATGTCCGCCTCCATGGTGCCTTGAAAGAACGGCATCGGACGGGCCGGGTCGGGATCGTCCAGACGCGCCCGCACCTCGCGCAGCGCCAGCTGCGTGATCCGCGGCAGGTCGAGCGCCTCGCTCTGTGCCAGCGGCACCCAATGCAGATGTGCCAGCTCATCCTCAGCGCGGTCGAAATCGTCGGGATCACTGGCGAGGTGGTCGGCGCGGGCCAGAAAGAACCGCGCGTCGAAGCGGCGCGGTTGCCCCGGCGGCGTCACGGCGCGAAACACCGGCACGAGAGCGGCGGCATCGGGACGGTGACCGGTGCGGGCGAAACCGCGCCAGCCCGGCGGCGCGTCGGGCCAGTGGGCGGGACGCCCGAGAATCTGGCCGGTCTCTTCCCAAAGCTCGCGGATCGCGCAGGCAGAAAGCGGGGCCGCCAACTCTCCTAAACGCGCGGCATGGGCCGGCTCGAGCGGGGCCGCGAAGCCCACGGTGGCATCCACCGGGTCGAGCGCACCACCCGGAAACACGTATTTCGACGGCATGAAGGCCGCACGCGCGCCGCGCCGACCCATCAGCACCGATGGGCCATCGGGCGTCTCGCGCAGCAGCACCACCGTCGCCGCGTCGCGGATCGGCACGGGGCCGGGCATCAATGCGCCTTGCCGAAGCCATGCATGCGTCGCGCCCACTGGATACCGACGACCACACCCTTGAGCCGGGGCAGAAGATAGAGCGACAGCGCCACGGCGCCTACGGTCAGCACTGTCGCCATGACCAGAGGGTCGGGGCGAAAGCGCGTGAAACCCACATGGATCACCGGGGCCAACAGGTGCCCCACGATCAGGATGGTCAGATAGGCCGGGCCGTCATCGGCGCGGTGATGGCGCAGCTCCTCGCGGCAGACCGGGCAGCGGTCGACCACCTTGAGATAGCCTTGGAACAGCCCGCCCTCGCCGCAGTTCGGGCACCGCCTGCGAAAGCCGCGCAGCATCGCGGGCCGCGTCGGGCGATCCTCGGTCTCGGCGTCTGGCTGGTGGACGGGCTCGCTCATCCGGGGCTCCTCGGGTGGTGGCGTCTGCCCTCCACATGCGCGCTCCGGGATGATTTTGAAAGACCGGGCATCCGGGTTGCGGCGCGATGCCGCGCGTGGGCGGGGCGCACCGTTCTTCGCAAGGCGGCCCGCCGCGCCATGCGCGACGGGCCTGTGGCCGGAGCGTGAGTGGAAGCTCCGACCGTCCCTTCGAAGGATTACTCGACCGCGGGCAGCAGCACGCCGTCGATCACGTGGATCACGCCGTTCGACTGCTTCACGTCGGCGACGGTCACATTGGCGGTGCGGTCCTGGCCATCGGTGATCATGATGGTTCCGTCTTCGCCTTCGGAGACGGTGAAGGTGCAGCCGCCGACGGTCTCGACTTCGTGCATGCCGCCATCATCCTTGATCATGCCGGAGATCGCGTCCGACATCGCATTGGCCGCGACGACGTGGCAGGTCAGGATCTCGGTCAGGCGATCCTTGTTCTCAGGCTTGAGCAGGTCCTCGACAGCGCCTTCGGGCAGGGCGGCGAAGGCGTCGTTGGTCGGTGCGAAGACGGTGAAAGGGCCTTCACCCGAGAGCGTCTCGACCAGATCGGCGGCCTGCACGGCAGCGACGAGCGTGGTGTGATCAGCCGAGTTCACGGCGTTCTCGACGATGTTCTTCTCGGGGAACATGGCGGCGCCGCCGACCATCGGGTTGCCGGTTTCGGCATGGGTCTCGGCCAGCGCGATGGTGGAGGTGAGGGCGATGGCGGTGCCGGCGAAGAGGGCCTTGAAAGTCATGATGTCGTCTCCCTGACATGTCCGGGGGCGATCATGCCCCTCGTGATGCCAGCAGACACGGCGGCCTCGGAGGCTCAGTTGCAGGCTGTGACATCACGGTTTCGTGATGCCTTGTTCGTCGAGCCAGTCGGGCAGCGCGCCGATGTGGTCCAGCACCAGATCGGCATGCGGCGCCAGTGAGTCCCGCGCCGCGAGGCCAGTCAGCACGGCGATCGCGGTCATCCCGGCGGCCCTGGCGGCGTGCAGGTCGTGCAGGCTGTCGCCGATCATCGCACAGGCTGCCGGTGCAAGGCCAAAGGCCGCGGCACAGGCGACGAGCTGGCCCGGAGCCGGCTTGGCGCCATGACCGCTATCGGCCCCCGCGACGAAGCCAAAGCGCGCGGAGAGTCCCGAGGCGTGCAGATGCGCGCGTGCCGGTGCTTCGGAATCGTTGGTCACGAGGCCGAGCGCCAGACGGCGCGCCGCGAGATCGGCGAAGAGCGGGCCAAGTGGCACGGCGGGCACCTGCGGCGCCTTAGCCGACCGCGCGTTCATCCGCGCGATCAGTGCCGCACGATCGCCGCCGGGCAGCAGGGGCAGCATCCGGTCGGCGATCTCGCCCGCGGTCGCGGCGATGACGATGCTGTCGGGCGAAAACCGACCCGCGGCCATGTCATAGCCCAATGCCTCGGCGATCCGCCGTGCGAGCGCCGCGTCGCCTCCGGCTTCGGCTTCGATCAACCCGCGCGACCAACCGCCCCATGTGGCGTGAAAGTCGAACAGCGTGCCGTCCTTGTCGAAGATCAGCGCCGCCGGTCTCACGTCCAGTGCATCCGCGCCGGACCCGCGAGCACCAGCATGGCGGTGTGCGGCTCGTCATAGGCATATCCGGCGGTATCGCAAAAGGCGGTGACCCAAGCGTCGTCATTGGTAAGGAACTCAAGCACCGAGGCCTGGAACCCCGGCTCGGCCGCGCGCGCGCGCAGATCTTCGGCGGCGGCCCCCGTCGCTCCGAGAAACACTGGCCACAGCTCGTCATCGGCGGCCAGCCATCCCAATGCGCCCAGCGCGATCACCTCGGCACGTTCCCGCTTCATCATCGTCTCCCCAAAGCCCTGCGAAAGCATTTGTTAACCATTCCTGACGACCCTGAGAACCGGGAGAGGGCGCAATCCCGATGATGGGTTCGATGATGGGCCCGATGATGGGGCAGCGATCGCGTGAGCGGATCGTCGGCCTGACCGGGCAGCATGGCCCGAACAAGGACACATTCATGTCGGGTCGTATCCTCATCGTCGATCGAATCGCAACGGAAAGAGCGCTTCAGGAGAGCGCCCTCATCGCCGTGGGGTTCGACTGTCTGCATTGCGACGGTTTCGAAGACGCGTTGGCGCGGCTGCCCGATCCGTCGATCGACCTGCTCTTCGTGCCCACCGCGCCGGGCGTTCAGACGGATTTCGACGCGACCCTCACCTTTCTGAAGAGGCTGCGCGCCGTTCCGAACGGTGTACGCCTGCCGGTCGTGGTGGCGGGACGCTGGCCTGCCGGGGGGGAACGGCTCGCGCTTCTGCTCGGCGGGGCCGACGAGGTGGTGGTGGCGCCGGTTTCGACCACGTTGCTGCAGGCGCGGATCCGCAACCTCTTGCGCGCGCGCGACACAGAGGACGAGCTGTCGCGCCGCGAGGCCACGCATCAGGCCTTGGGGTTTTCCGAAGCGGCGGCGACCTTTGCGCCGCGCCAGCGCATTGCGGTGATCTCGCCCGAGGCAGAACGGGGGATGACGGCCTATCGGGGCCTGCCGGAGCCGTTGCGCCGGATCGCGCCGCAAGACTCTTTCACGGAGGCCGGGCATGAGGAGGATCTCTTCGTGATCGACGGGGCCGGTCTCTGTCGGGCGGGGCATCCCGCGCGCGAACTCTACCGCATCGTGGCCGAATTGCGCAGCCGCTCGGCCACCCGCCGCGCCGCGCAGCTGGTGCTGATCCCCGAGACGAGCCGCGAGGCGGCGATGCTGCTCGATCTGGGCGCGGACGACATCGTGCCCGCCTCGGTCGAAACCGACGAGATCGCCTACCGTGCCCGTCGCCTGCTGCGCCGCAAGTCGCTTGCCGATCGGCTGCGCGCGACCGAGAGGCACGGCCTCGAAGCGGCGCTGACCGATCCGCTGACGGGGTTGTGGAACCGGCGCTACGCGCGGCCCCACCTGATCAGGCTGATCACCGAGGCGCGGTCGCGGTCGCGGCCGATCGCAGTAATGCTGCTCGACATCGACCTGTTCAAGGCAGTCAACGACCGCCATGGCCACGCTGCCGGCGACGAGGTGCTGGCGCAGGTCGCGCGGCGGCTCCGCGACGGGTTGCGACCGGCCGATCTTCTGGCGCGGATCGGCGGTGAGGAGTTTCTCGTGGCGATGCCCGACACCAGCCTCGAGCAGGCGCGCATCGCGGCGGACCGGCTGCGCCGCCGCATCCGCGACGCGCCGTTCCGCGTGGCGCCCGAGGTGTCGTGCCGCATCACCGTGTCGGTCGGCGTGGCGATGGGCCCGGGCCGCCCCGACCCCGAACAGGAGGCCGAGGCGTTGATGCGCCGCGCCGACGAGGCGCTCTACGCGGCCAAGGAGACCGGTCGCAACCGCGTCACGGTCAGCCTGAGCGCGGCCTAGCCAAGGCACTCCTCCAACGTCACGGCCAGACCTTCGATCAGCGCCGGGTAAAGATCCGGTCCCGGGGTGAGCATCAGGCCGTCGGGATCGGTCGGAGCGGTCGCGGCCGAACTGTCTTCGCGCAGCAGCGCCACCAGATCGGCGGGCGTTTCGGGATCGCTGAGCACGCAGACGATGCCGCCGATCTCGACCTTGTCGCGCAGCTCCGCAATCCGGGCGGGTCCCGGCGCCGAAGCGTCCGATAGCGCCAGAGCACCCGATGCAGGCACGTCGAAGCGGCGCTCGAAATACTGGTAGGCGTCGTGCGGCACCAGATAGGGCCGCCCCGACAGCGGGGCGAGCCGCGCCGCGATCCGCTCCGACATCGCCGTATCCGCTTCGATCGCGACCGTCGCGTTCTCGCGGTAGGTCCCGGCATTCTCGGGGTCGGTCTCGGCCAGCGTCTCGGCCAGCCGCTCCATCCATGAGGCAGCCACTACCGGGTCGAGCCAAGCGTGCGGGTCGGCTTGGGCCGCGTCCAACGCGTCATGGCCGTGCCCGTGGTCGTACCCTTCCCCTTCCCCTTCCCCTTCCTCTTCCTCCGTCTCGAAGGCCGGATCCTGGCGCAGTGGCAGCCGCTCCCAGCCCTCCAACTCCAGCACCGCGAGCGCTTCGGCCTCGGGGGCCAGCGCTGCGAGGCTGTCGGAGAACCAAGGCAGGAAGGCGGGGCCGGTCCAGACAACAAGGTCCGCTTGCGACAATCGCCGGGCATCCGACGGGCGCAGTGCCACATCATGCGGAGATCCACCCGGCGGCAGCAGCAGCTCGGGCGTGCCCACGCCGTCCATCACCCGTGCCACGAGGCTATGCAGCGGCGCGGTGTCGACGACGACCCGAAGCGGCTCGGCCAAGGCCGGTGCAGCCAGACACGTGAAGCAAGCAGCGAAAGAGACGGTAGAACGCATGGAGACCTCTTGAGCATTTCAGATTTGGAAGTTAGGTGCTATGTTATAACGTCACGATAGGTCAAGACCCGACCAGTAGCTTCGAGGAGACCGCCATGGCCGAACCCGGCTTTGCCTGCGGCGACCATGCCGCCTGCATCCGCAGTGCGATCACCGCCGCCGAGGCGGGATGCGCCGCGTCCGGCGCGCGGCTGACGCCGTTGCGCCGTCGCGTGCTTGAAATCCTGCTCGAAGGCCATGCGGCGATGGGGGCTTATGACGTTCTGGCACGGCTCGACGCCGAAGGCATGGGTTCCAAGCCGCCCGTGGCCTATCGCGCGCTCGGGTTTCTCGTGGATCAGGGGTTGGTGCATCGGATCGAACGGCTCTCGGCCTACGTCGCGTGCGCCCGTCCGGGCATGGCCCATGCGCCGGGCTTCCTGATCTGCCGCGGCTGCGGCGCGGTGGCGGAAACACAAGGTGCCGAAGGGCTGTCGCGCCCGGCGGCAGAGGCCGGTTTCGTGATCGAGCAGACGGTGATCGAGGCCGAGGGGCTCTGCCCGGCCTGCCAGGAGCGCGAGGCATGAGCGCGTTGATCGAGGCGCGGGGGCTGGAATTCGGTCCCAAGGGCGCACCGGTGCTGCGCGACGTGTCGCTGCGTGTCGAGGCGGGCGAGATCGTCACACTCGTGGGGCCGAACGGCTCGGGCAAGAGCACGCTTTTGCGGCTGGTCATCGGCGCTCTGGCGCCGCGGCGCGGCAGGGTGCGGCGCATGCGGGGGCTGCGCATCGGCTATGTGCCGCAAAGCCTCGTGCTCGACGCTTCCCTGCCGATCACCGTGCGCCGCTTTCTCGACCTGCCGCTGCGGGTCGGGGATGCCGAGGCCGAAGCGGCGCTCGATCAATCGGGCGCGGGCGGGCTCGGCGGGCGGCAGATGGCCGCGCTGTCGGGGGGGCAGTTCCAGCGGGTGCTGCTGGCCCGCGCGGTGCTGAACCGGCCGCAGCTTTTGATCCTCGACGAGCCGACGCAGGGTCTCGACCAGCCGGGGCAGGCCGCCTTCTATCGCCGGATCGAGGCGCTTCGGCGCGATATCGGCTGCGGCGTGTTGATGGTCAGCCACGAATTGCATGTGGTGATGTCGGCCTCGGACCGGGTGATCTGCCTCAATGGGCATATCTGCTGCGAGGGCACGCCGGCGGTCGTTTCCGCCGCCCCGGCCTATCGCGAGCTGTTCGGCACCGGGACGGGCGGCCAACTCGCGCTTTACCGTCACGAGCACGACCACGCCCATGAGGGTGGCGGCACCGCGCATCATCATCACCAACATCACGCCGAGGGCTGACATGCTCGACGATTTCCTGATCCGCGCGGGCCTCGCCGCGCTTGGCACCGCCTTGGCCGCGGGCCCGCTCGGCTGCTTCGTCGTCTGGCGGCGCATGGCTTATTTCGGCGATGCGACCAGCCACGCCGCGATCTTGGGCGTGGCGCTGGCGCTGGGGCAGGGGATGGCGGTGTTTCCGGGTGTTCTCGGCACCGCGATCGCCATGGCGATCGCGGTGCATGCGCTGGCGGGGCGGGGCCTTGCGCATGACACGGTGCTGGGCGTGCTGTCGCACGGGGCGCTGGCGGCCGGGCTTGTGGCCGTGGCACTTACCAGTGGAACACGGGTCAACCTCGAACTCTACCTGTTCGGCGATGTGCTGACCGTAACGCGCGGCGATCTGGCCTGGATCTGGGGCGGTGCGGCGCTGGTGGTGGGCGTTTTGGCCTGGCGGTGGCGCAAGTTGTTGACGGCGACGCTGTCGCCGGATCTGGCTCATGCCTCGGGAATCGCGCCGCGCCGCGAAGCACTGGTGCTGACCCTGCTCTTGGCGACCGTGGTGGCGGTGGCGATCAAGGTGGTGGGCGCGCTGCTGATCACCGCGCTTCTCGTGATTCCGGCAGCGGCGGCCCGGGGCGCCGCCCGCACGCCCGAGGCTATGGCGATGCTGGCACTGGGCATGGCGGCGGTTTCGGCGCTGGCGGGGCTTCAAGCGGCACTGTGGTTCGACACCCCCGTGGGACCTTCGATCGTCTGCGTCGCGGTGGCGCTCTTCGTTGGCAGCCTGCCGTTCAGGCTGCTCGGGGTCGCGCGCTGATGATTGCCCAGCGGCATCAGTAAAAATCGCCACGCCTTGCTCTTGCCTCAATTGGTTTGCGAACTAGCGCCAAATCGTTCGAGGAGAGCAGATGAGACGATCCCTGATGGTTGCGGCAGTCGCCGCGCTGCCTGCCCTTGGGCTTGTGCCCGGCTTCACCGGCCTTGCGGCCACCCCCGCTTCCGCCTCCGCAGGCTGCCTCCTGCCTGCGGAGGCCAGTGCAAGGGCGACGCGGATCGCCGCGG
The DNA here is from genome assembly GCF_000466965.1 of Limimaricola cinnabarinus LL-001. Lineage (GTDB taxonomy): Bacteria > Pseudomonadota > Alphaproteobacteria > Rhodobacterales > Rhodobacteraceae > Limimaricola > Limimaricola cinnabarinus. The sequence continues at coordinate 189,134 of NZ_BATB01000001.1, read as the reverse complement.
GTCTCAACGCCTTTCGCGCCTCGCAGGGCCTGCGCCGGGTGTCGCATGACCCCGAGCTGTCGCGCGCGGCGCAGGTACAGGCCTGCGATCTGGCGCGCAGCGGGGAGTTCGGCCATCGCGGCAGCGACGGCTCGAACCACCGGGTCCGCGTCGAGCGCACAGGCTACTGCGCCGGGGTCAGCGGCGAGAATCTTGCTTGGGGCTATCCCCGCGCGCAGCAGATCATCACCGGTTGGCAAGGCTCGCCCGGCCACCGCCAGGTAATGGCGCTCGATCGCGCGCAGGAGTTCGGCGTAGGCCTCGCGCAAGGGTCCAAGGGCCCGGTCTGGGTTCTGGTGATGGCACAGCCCTGCTGACGCCTCAGCCGGTGATCTCCAGCGGGATGGTCACCGGCCCGTCATTCACCAGTGCCACCTTCATGTCGGCGCCGAAGCGCCCGGTCTCGACCGGCACGCCCAAGGCCGACAGCTCTGCCGCCAGCGCCTCGTAGAGCCGCGCGCCGATCTCGGGCGCGGCGGCAGTCGAGAAACCGGGGCGGTTGCCCGTTCGCGTATCGGCGGCCAACGTGAACTGGCTCACCACCAGCGCCGCGCCGCCCGTGTCGAGAAGCGAGCGGTTCATCCGGCCGGCCTCGTCGCGAAAGATCCGCAACTTGGCGATCTTGGCGGCCATCCTGCTGGGCAGGGCATCGGTGTCGCCCTGTATTGCGCAGACCAGTACCAGAACACCCGGCCCCGCGCGCCCGATCACTGCGCCGTCGACGCTGACGCTGGCCTCCGAGACGCGCTGGACCAGAGCCTTCAAAGCTCGTCGGCCCAGGGCGGGTTGGCGCCGGCGCGGCTGACGGTGATGGCCGCGGCCTGCGCGCCGAGCGCCAGCGCGTCGCGGATCTGCGCTTCGGTCAGCGTGTCGATCGCCTCCTTGGTAAGCAGCCCAGCCCGGTGCAGGCTCACCAGACGCCGGCGTTGAAGGTGTCGCCCGCGCCGACCGTGTCGGCCACCTCGACCTTGGTGGAGGCGACGCTGACGGTGTGATCGTCGGTATAGCCGGTGGCGCCCTTGGAGCCTTCGGTGATGCAGACGAGGGCGGGGCCCTTGGCGAGCATCCGGCGTGCCAGATCGGCGGTGCTGCCCTCGCCCTCGAGCCAGTGCAGATCCTCGTCCGAGACCTTCACGATGTCGGCGCGCGCGATCATCCGCTCGATCCGGGCGCGGTAGGCGGTCTCGTCGCGGATGAAGCTGGGGCGAATGTTGGGGTCGATCATGGTGACGCGGGTCGCGCTCTCGCGCGTCTGCAGCGCCTCGTAGGCGGCGCCGCAAGGCTCGACCACGAGGGAGATACCGCCGAAGAACAGGGCCTCGGCGCCCGGTTCCGGCAGGTCGTCCTCCGACAGCATCCGTCCGGCGGTGTTCTCGTCATAGAAGCTGTAGCTGGCATGGCCGTCGGTGAGCTTCACGAAAGCCAGCGTCGTGGGCCGGTCAGAGATATGCGCCGGGAAGGTATCGACCTTGGAGGCTTCCAGCGTTTCACGCAGCAGGTCGCCGAACATGTCGGACGAAATGCCCGAAAAAAAGCCGACCGGCGCGCCAAGGCGGCCCATGGCGATGGCGGTGTTGAACACCGCGCCGCCGGCATAGGGCGCAAAGGCGGTCTCGCCGCTTTCGGTGCGACGGGGCAGCATGTCGATCAGGGCTTCGCCGCAGGCGAGGATCATCGGATTTCCTTCCGGAGTAGAGGCTGTCGGATCGGCGCGGACAATGCCGCCTGACGCGGGGTCGTGCAAGCGGGCTTACTGGTTGAGATAACCGAAATAGCCCAGAATCGCAGCCGCGATCAGGGCGGCGATCACCGCGAGGGCGATCTTCCACTTGGAATAGGGGCGCGCGCCCTGCACCTTGCCCGACCGCGCGTTGACCACGAAGGCGTAGCTTTGGCCCCGGTAGCGGTAGGCGGCGGTCCAGACCGGCAGCAGCACGTGCTTGAAGGTCACTCCGGACACGCGGGTGTCCAGCGTCTCGATCCGCTGCTGATCGCCCCCGATGTCGCGGCGCACGTCGCTCTGGATTACCTGCTCCATCACCGCACGCGCCTCGGTATAGGCGTCGTCGAGCTCGATCTGGTAGCCTTCGGCCATGAAGCCTGCGACATATTCGGGCCGGTAGGGCAGCAGGGCGGGCAGGTCCCACGGGCCGATCGCGTCGGTATGCGCCTTGGGCAGGGATTTCGAGCCGAGCACCAGCACGTCGTCGAAGAACCGCGCCACCCGGCCGCGCACGCGCCGCCAGCGGATGCGCGGCTCCTGCACCCGCACCTGTTTGCCATCGCGCATCACGGTGCGGGTGACGTAATAGGTGTCGCCGCGCTGGCCGCGATAATCGGTCTCGGTCTGGGCGTCGAAGGTCCAGAAGGGCACGTAGATGCCGTTCATCCGCCGCCCCTTGCGGGCATAGGCCTTGAGGCCGTTGGGCGCGAACCACAGGCTGCCGAGCCATGCGCTCAGCGCCTCGTGGGCGCGGCTCTCATCGATCTCGAAGGGCAGGAGCGCGCGCGGCTTGATATGGCGATGCGTGCCGGTGTCGGCCACCACGGCCGTGTCGCAATAGGGGCAGCGCGTGGCATGGGTGCCGCGCGCGAATTCCACCTGCGCGCCGCAATTGGGGCAGGAGGCGGTGCGCGTCTCCTCGATCTGCGACACCGGCACGTCACCGCGCCGGGCGCTTTCGAAGTCGATCTCGCGCGTGGCGTCGGGATCGCGCAGCGGCGCGATCGCCTCGCGGTGGCCGCAATGGCCGCAGGCCAGCTCCGTGGTGCCGGGCGCGAAATGCATGTCGCTGCCGCAGACCGGGCAGGGAAAGCGATGCTCCTCGACCACGCCGCCGGAAGGGGCGCGGGAGACGCTGGGAATGCCGGTCATGCGGACCTCTCGGATGGCGTCACGCGCGTGGTCACGGTCAGTGTCACGGTTGACGTCACGAGGCGGGCGGTGCCGGAGGCGGGGGGGGCGGCATCACGGTGAAGAGCTGTGCCAGCTCGTCCACATCCTCGGCCCGCTTCCAGCCGTCCTGACCGGCGGTCCAGACGAGGGTGTCGCGCCCAAAGCCGCCCTCGGTCACCATCCGGCCCAGCCGCGCCTTGGAGAAGGGTCCTGAGGTCTGACCGTTCACCGCGAGGTGCCAGACATGCTCGGCCGGCGGCGGCGGCGGGGCGGCATGTTGCTGCGGTTGCTGCATCTGGTGACCGGGCATCGGCCCCCACGGCCCCTGTCCCGCGACCATGCCCATGCCAAAGCCCATTCCCGCCCCCATCGTCCCCGACGGGTTGGCCGCAGCGGTGGTCATCGCCTCGGCGGCGGAATACTGGCCGAAACGGTTCAGGTCGCCGACGATCCCCATCGAGGTGCGCTTGTCGAGCGCACGCTCCACCGCTTCGGGGAGCGAGACGTTCTCGACGTAGAACTCCGGCAGCTCCAGCCCGTATTGCGCGACCACCGGCGCGATCGCCTCGCGCACGACCTTGCCCAGATCCCCGGTATTGGCCGCCATGTCGAGCACGGGGATGCCCGATCCGGCGAGCACGCGGCTCGCCTCCTGCACCACGATGTTACGGATCTGGTAAGAGATCTCGGAGGTGGTGAATTCGCCATCCGTGCCGACGATCTCGCGCAGGAACAGGGCGGGATCCTTCACCCGCATCGCGTAGGAGCCGAAGGCGCGCAGGCGCACCGGCCGAATTCGGGATCGCGGCACATCACCGGATTCTTGGTGCCCCATTTCTGGTTGGTGATCCGGGTGGTGTTGACGAAGTAGACCTCGGATTTGAACGGCGACCGGAACCCGTGATCCCAGTGCTGCAGCGAGGTCATGATCGGCATGTTGTTGGTCTCGAGCATGTAGAGACCCGGCTTGAACACATCCGCCAGCTGGCCTTCATGCACGAAGACCGCCGCCTGACCCTCGCGCACCGTCAGCTTGGCGCCGTACTTGATCTCGTGGCCCTCGCGCTCAAAGCGCCAGACCATCGTGTCGCGGCTGTCATCGGTCCAATGGATGACGTCGATGAACTGACCTGACAGAAAATCGAGTATGCCCATGTGTCGTCTCCCGTGTTGCGCTCAGGCGTTGCCGCCCAGCAGTTCCGCCGCGATCTCGCGCGCGATTGGCGCGGCCTCGACGGCGCTCATGCCGGGGCTGAGCCGCCGGTCGTAGAGCATCTTCAGAAGCAGTTCGTCATGCCGCGTCAGCAGGCCGAACTCCTCGTCGTCGTTGAAGATCGAAGGCCGCGCCTGCGGGCTGTCATTGGCGAGCCCCATGCCTTGGGCCAGCTCCTCATGGATGCAGGCGAGGCGCAGCATGTCGGGATGCTCGCCCCGGATCAGCGCCACGGCGCGGCTGTAGGTGTTGCCGCCATCGCCCGAGAAGGCGATGACAAGGCACAGCGTCGAGCGCGGCGGGTTCAGGAAGGCCCGCACCGAGCTTTCGGCGATGCCAGGCACCATCTGCCTCAGCCTGTCCTCATAGCCCGCGCGGTCATCCTCGTTCAGGATCAGCACCGAGAAGTTGCCTTCCGCCGCGGTCTGGGTGATCGGCACGCCGGTGAGCCGCGACAGCCGCGCACCATAGGCGGCCACGGCGTTGCGGTCGCGCACGCGCTGCTTGGCGGGCACGGTGTCGCCGAACTGCACGTCCATGCGGATCGGGTTTTCCCAGCGGCGCAGACGGCTCATCGTCGCCTCGGCGCGCAGGGTTTCGCCATCGGCACGTACTCATCGAACAGCGCGATACGGATGAAATTGCGCGCCAGCATCGTGTCGGTGAAGGGCGTGTCCGGCCCGCCACCATCGCCGCGCAGCAGCCCTTGGGTTACAAGGTCCGATTGCAGCCGCGCGTAATGCTGCGACAGAGCCTGGCTCGCAGCGGAGCGCGTGGGTTCGGGCGTGACGGCGGGGCGGACGGGCGGTGCAGGCGCGGCTGCGGGGGCCGTCGGCTGGGGGATCTTGGCCGCTGGCTCTTCGCGCGGCGGCGTTACCGGCACGAGTTCGGCCTCCGAGGCGCAGCCCGCCACGAGCATCAGGCCAATGCCCCGCAAATCGACCTGACGGACCGTGCTTGCATTGCCGTGCCTTATCCGCGCGGGGTGGTGCCGGATGATCTGGGCGTGCCGGGCGCCGCGCGGCTGCGCGCCGAACCCAGCGCCGTTTTCAGCTCGCCCTCCATGCGGCGCAGCTCGGCCTCGGCCTCGGCGCGGCGGCGCTTGCCCTCGTCGGCGATGTCGAGGCTCTCATCGATGGTGGCGATCAGCTCGGCATTGGCCGCCTTTACCGCCTCGATGTCGAACACGCCGCGCTCCATCTCGGTGCGGATCGCCTTGTTGGCGCTGCGCAGGTTCTCGGCGTTCGAGCGCAAGAGGTCATTGGTGAGGTCGTTGGCCTCGCGCACCGCGCCCGCCGCCGCTGCCCCGCGCTGGATCGTTACCGCCTGCGCGAGCTGGGTCTCCCACAACGGCACGGTGTTCACGAGGGTGGAATTGATCTTGGTGACGAGGCTCTTGTCGTTCTCCTGAACCAGCCGGATCGAGGGCAGCGACTGCATCGTTACCTGCCGCGTCAGCTTGAGATCGTGCACCCGGCGCTCCAGATCGTCGCGTGCGGCGCGCATGTCGCGCAACTCTTGGGCGGCCATCACCTGCGCCTCTTCGGGGGCGGCCTCCATCTTGGCCTGCTGCGCCGGGATCTCGGTGGCGTCGATTTTTGCCAGCCGCGCCTCGCCCGCCGCGATGTAGAGCGCCAGCTCGTCGTAGAAAGCGAGGGTCTTGTCGTAGAGTACGTCGAGGCTCTCGATGTCCTTCATCAGCGCGTGCTCATGGCGCAGCAGCTCGTCGGTGATGCGGTCGATCTGGCCCTGCACATCGCGGAACCGTTCGGTGAACTTGGCCAGCGGCTTGGCTTTGCCGGTCAGCCTGTCCCACAGGCTGCGCTTGCGATTGGGGTCGAGTTCGGCCACGTCGAAGCCGCGGATTGTGGCGACGATGTCGCGCAGGCTTTCGCCCGCCGGACCCACATCCTTGTTCTGCACGCCCTGAAGCATCGATTGGCTGATCTGCTGCAACTCGGCCTGCGCGCCCGAGCCGAAGCGCACGATGGAGTTGGTGTCGCCGAGGTCGATTTCGCTCATGCGGCGGCGGATCTCGGCGCTCTGCTCGGGTGCGGCGGCCTCGAGCGTCAGCTCGCCGCCGGGATCGGGCAGGCGGATCTGGTTCAGGGTCTCGATCTCGGCCACGCGGGCGGCCGCGGCATCGCGGGTCTTGTCGGACATCACTCGTTCCCTCTTTCAGACGGGGCCACAACGCCTTCGCGCGCCAAGCGGTCCCGCAACACGCGGATCTCGATGTCCATGTCAGTCCGGTCCGAAAGCAGCATCGTCTCGGTCCGGGCCGCGAAGTTGGCGTCGAGATCCGTCAGGAGCGATTCATACTCCGCCCGCGCGGCACTGTCGCGACCCCGCGACCACAGATCGGCGAATTTCACCGAAGCGTCGCGCGCGCCCATCAGATACACCCCCAAGTAACGCCGTGCCTGCGTCAGGTCGCGCGGATCACGCTCCACGGTGCGGATCATCTCGCGCGCCCGGGCCTGAAACGCGGCGACGCGCTCGTCGAGCGTGCGGTCGCGCAACCCCGAGATCGCCTCGCGCATCTGCGCGAGATAGCTTTCGGCCTCGTCCACGACCTTGGCGACGCGGTCCTGCTGGTGATCGTCGACGCCGTCGATGCGCTTGTCCGACATCGGGTCGATGCCGAAGGCTGCGACATGCAGCCCGCTGGCGGCGATGCCATAGAGAAGCGGGCCGAAGAGACCGCCATCACCCGACCACGCGGCCAGCGCCACGCCAAGCCCGGTCAGCCCGGAGGCCATCATCTTGCGCGGCCAAGCGGGGCGGCGCGCGACGGGGCGGGCCCGCCATTCGGCCTCGGCCCGCAGGCCGTCACGCAGCAGGAAGGTGGCGGCGGTCAGCACGCCCGCGCCGACCAGACCCGCAACGAGGCCGGCAGGTCCGGCGCCGAGCGAGAACAGCGCCAGCAGAGCGGGGGGCACGAACAGCAGGTTCACCCGCGCGCCCGCCGGATCGACGCGGGCGGTGTCGCGCAGATCGGGGGCAGGGCTGCGGGTCTGCGGATCGGGGCTGTAGCGCCCGCCGAAGCGCCGGGCCATCAGCCGGCTCCCAGAAGGCCGGTCGCGGTGCCGGCCATCAGGGCCAGCAGCACGAGATAGGCGATGGTACGGAATGGCGCGGGCATGGCGTCCTCCTGTGTGGCAGGCAGCGCCGAACGCCGCCGCGATCCGCCGCGGATCGCGGCGAGGATCTGCGCCCCGGCAAAGACCAGCGCGGAGGCGACAAGGAGCAGCAGAATCAATCGCGTCATGGCCGGGCGGTCCCTTGGCTAGGCCCTTCAGATAATAGGGGGCGTCGCGCGGCTTTTCGAGGGGCGCTCAGCGTTTCGGCGGTTTCGGCCCGCGCCCGCCTCCGGAACCGCCCCCGGGGCCGCCTTTGGGGCCGCCACGCGCGGCGCGGTCGCCTTTCGGGCCGGAGCGATCGGCGTCGAAGCCGGACCGCCCGCCTTTCGGGCCGGTGCGGTCGGTCCTCGAGCCGGGCGTCTCCGTCCTGGCACCGGCCTTGGCACCGGCGCGCCCGGACTTGAACCCGGGCCGGTCGCCATCGCTCGCGACCTTGGCACCAAAGACGCGGCCCGTGCCGCCGGTCGACCGTTTCGTTTCGCTGGCCTGCTTGCGCGCGCCGCCCGGTCCCTTGGGGCCGGTGCCGGTGCCGGTGCCGCGCAAGCCGGGCTTGGCCCCGGGCGTGCCGTCGGGACGACGGCGCTGGACCTTGGGGCTGTCACCTTCGCCCAACTGCTCCCGCAGCACCTTGGGCCGGATTTCCTCGACCTCGCCGGGTTCGAGATTGCCGATCTGGAACGGCCCGTAGCTGATCCGGATCAGCCGGTTCACCGTCACCTCCAGCTCGGCCATGGCGCGGCGGATCTCGCGGTTCTTGCCTTCGCGCAGGCCGATGGTCAGCCAGGCGTTGGCGCCCTGCTGGCGATCGAAGGTCACCTGCATCGGCTGATAGTCGACGCCCTCGACTGAAATGCCCTTGCGCAACCGGTCAAGCTTGTCCTCGCTCACCGAGCCGTTGATCCGCACCCGGTAGCGCCGCAGCCAGCCGGTCGAGGGCAGTTCGAGCTTGCGCTTCAACTCGCCGTCATTGGTGAGCAGCAGCAGCCCCTCGGAGTTGAGGTCGAGCCGGCCCACGCTCATCACGCGCGGCATGTCCTCGGGCAGCTCGTCGAAGACGGTCTTGCGGCCCTTCTCGTCCGAGGCGCTGGTCACGAGGCCCGCAGGCTTGTGATAGAGCCACAGCCGCGCCGGTTCGGGCGCGGCCAAGGGCGCGCCGTCAACGGTGATGCGGTCCTTGGCGGTGACGTTCAGCGCCGGGCTGAAGATCCGCTCGCCGTTCACCTTGACGCGGCCATCTTCGATCATGCGCTCGGCCTCGCGGCGCGAGGCCACGCCGGCGCGCGAGAGAACCTTGGCGATCCGGTCGCCTCGGGGGTGTCGTTCTTGTCCATCCATTCGCCATAACCGCTTGCGCGCGCCCTTGCCAGCGCCGCGCGACACCGGGCATCAGGGATCATGCGGTTTCGATCCCACATGGACCTCGCGCTCGCCGAGGCGCGCGCCGCCGCCACGCGCGGCGAGGTGCCCGTGGGCGCGGTCGTGGCCGATGCCTCCGGCAGGGTGATCGCACAGGCCGGCAACCGCACGCGCGAACTGAGCGATCCCACGGCGCATGCCGAAACGCTGGCGATCCGCGCGGCCTGCGCGGCCTTGGGCTCCGAAAGGCTCACCGGCTGCGCGCTTTGGGTGACGCTCGAGCCCTGTCCGATGTGCGCTGCCGCCATCTCCTTTGCCCGCATCGCGCGGCTGCATTACGGCGCGGCGGACCCCAAATCGGGCGGCGTTGAACGGGGGGCGCGCGTGTTCTCGCATCCGCAATGCCACCACAGGCCCGAGGTTTTCGACGGCATCGCGGCGGCCGAGTCCGAGGTGCTTTTGAGCCGGTTCTTCGCCGGGCTTCGAAAGCCCTAGGCACACCGTGCGAGAATTGATCGATCGCGGCGGGGCGGGTTCTGGACTTGGGGTCGCGCGGGCCCGATATTGGCGCCATGAGTCTGCCCCCTGGTTTCCTCGAAGAATTGCGCACGCGCCTCAGCCTCGGCCAGGTGGTCGGGCGTAAGGTTGCGTGGGACATGAAGAAGTCGAACCAGGGCAAGGGCGATTTCTGGGCGCCATGCCCGTTCCACCAAGAGAAATCCGCGAGCTTTCACGTCGATGATCGCAAGGGCTTCTACTACTGCTTCGGCTGCCATGCGAAGGGCGACGCGATCTCTTTCGTGCGCGAGACCGAGAACGTCGATTTCGTCGACGCGGTGAAGATCCTCGCCGCCGAGGCGGGCATGCCGATGCCCGAGCGCGACCCGCAGGCGCAAAAGAAGGCCGACCGCCGGGGTGAGCTGGTCGAGGTGATGGAGCAGGCGGTGCAGTGGTTCCGCATGCAGCTTCGCACCACCTCGGCCAGCAGCGCGCGCGACTACCTTGTCGGGCGCGGCCTCGACGAGGCGGCGCAGGCGCGCTGGGAGTTGGGCTTCGCCCCGGACGACCGCGCGGCGCTGAGCCGGGCGCTCAAGGCCAAGGGCATCGCCGAGGAGATGATCGTGGCGGCGGGGCTCGCCGCGCGGCCAGAAGGCGGCGGCGCGGTCTATGACCGGTTTCGCGGGCGCATCATCTTTCCCATTCGCGACGGGCGCGGCCGCGCCATCGCGCTGGGCGGACGGGCAATGGACCCCAACGCACGGGCGAAATACCTGAACTCCCCCGAGACCGAACTCTTCGACAAGGGGCGCAGCCTCTACAACCTCGCCTCCGCCCGCGAGGCGGCGGGCAAGGGCGCGCCGCTCGTGGTGGCCGAGGGCTACATGGACGTGATCGCGCTCTCGGAGGCTGGTCTGCAGGCCGCCGTGGCCCCCTTGGGCACCGCCGTCACCGAAAGCCAGCTTCAGCTGATGTGGCGGGTCCACCCCGAGCCGGTGATCGCGCTCGACGGCGATGCGGCGGGGCTTCGCGCCGCGCGGCGGGTCATCGACCTCGCGCTGCCGCTGATCGGCGCGGGGCAGGGGCTTAGATTCGCGCTGATGCCCGAAGGCCTCGACCCCGACGATCTGATCCGCGCCAAGGGGGCGACGGCGATGCGCGAGGTCGTGGCGCAGGCACAGCCGATGGTGCAGCTGCTGTGGCGGCGCGAGACCGAGGGCCACGACTTCGACAGCCCCGAGCGGCGCGCGGCTCTCGACAAGAGGCTGCGCGATGCCACCGCGCTCATTCGCGAGCCGGATTTGCGCGGGCATTACGAGGCCGAACTGAAGCGCCTGAAATGGGAGCTGTTCAACCCGCGCCGCCAGTCCGGGCCGACCCGGATCGACCGGGGTGGACGCGGCGGTTTCTTCAAGCCGAACCAGCTGCCGCTCGCGCCGAGCTCGGCTGCGCGCGCCTCGATGCTCGCCACCGGTGGCGTGGTCGAGGATCACCTGCGCGAGGCGGTGATCCTCGCCACGCTGATCGCCACGCCCGAGGTGCTGCACGAGTTCGAGCCCGCGCTTGAGCGGATGGATTGCCGTGACCCCGATCACGCGGCCTTGGCGCATGGCATTCTCGCCTGCCACCACGAGAGCGATCTGCGCGGCGCGCTTGAGGCGCGGCTTGGGCAGGATACCCTTGAAACCCTGTTCTCCCAACGCCATGTGGCGATCAGTCCGGGGGTCCGCAAACCCGGCGATGCCGATGTCGCCCGGATGTGTCTGGCCGAGGAGCTGGCCAAGCTCGATGCCCGCCGGGGCCATGCCCGCGAGCTGGCCGAGGCGGTCGAGGACCTGTCGGGGCTGAGCGACGAAGGGCTGACCTGGCGCCTGTCGCGCGCGGCCGAAGCGCTCGACAAGGCGGGCCGCGGCGACGGAGAGGATACGACCGAATACGAATACGGGACCAACGGCGCACTGATGCGGCGCGACGAGAGGTCCGAATTCGACGCTCTTCTGGGGACCATCGCCTTCGGCAAAAGCGGTCCCAAGGGGAGTTGAGACGCGGCCCGTCGCACCGATTCGGCGATGGTTGTTGCGAATGCATGAAAGAATCGGGCGCGGGGAGGTTGCGAATCGCCGCCCTTGCGGGTTGATTCGGGCAGTCCGAATCACTGCCCGCGCTGGACAGGACGTTCACCGAACGAGGAGCCCTTCATGGCCGCGAAAGATACCGACGACCGCAAGGACGACGACCAGGACGGGGCGATGACGCTCGACATGAGCCAGGCGGCGGTCAAGAAGATGATCTCCGAAGCGCGCGAGCGCGGCTACATCACCTATGACCAGCTCAATCAGGTCCTGCCCCCCGATCAGGTCTCCTCGGACCAGATCGAGGATGTCATGTCGATGCTCTCGGAGATGGGCATTCAGGTGACCGAGGCCGAGGAAAGCGAAGAGGCTGATGACGGCGGCTCGCGCGAGGTCGCCACGGTGGGCGGCAACCGCGACGTCACGCTGGCGGGGGCCGAGGCCGAAAAGCTCGACCGCACCGATGACCCGGTGCGCATGTATCTGCGCGAGATGGGTTCGGTCGAATTGCTGTCACGCGAAGGCGAGATCGCCATCGCCAAGCGCATCGAGGCTGGTCGCAATACGATGATCGCGGGCCTGTGCGAAAGCCCGCTCACCTTTCAGGCGATCACGATCTGGCGCGACGAGCTTCTGTCCGAGGACATCCTGCTGCGCGACGTGATCGATCTCGAGACCACCTTCTCGGGCCAGCTTGGCGAGGAAGAGGGCGAAGAGCCGGTGGTCGAGTCTGGCGCCGCGCAGCCCGCCTCCTCCGGAGGCGAACGCTCCGAGGGCCGCTCCGAACTCGACGCCGACGGCAATCCGATCAGCAACAACGACGATGACGACGAGGACGACGAGCAGCACAACATGTCGCTCGCCGCGATGGAGGCCGCGCTCAAGCCGCGCGTGCTCGAGACGCTCGATACCATCGCCGAGAACTTCTCGCGCCTGTCGGACATGCAGGACGCGCGCATGTCGGCGACGCTGAACGAGGATTCGACTTTCTCGAACGCCAACGAGGTCGAGTATCAGACGCTGCGCTCGGAGCTGGTGGTGCTGGTCAACTCGCTGCACCTGCACAATAACCGCATCGACGCACTGATCGACCAGCTCTACGGCATCAACCGTCGAATCATGTCGATCGACTCGAGCATGGTGAAGCTCGCCGATCAGGCCCGCATCAACCGCCGTGAGTTCATCGACGAGTATCGCGGCGCCGAACTCGATCCCACCTGGATGGAGCGGATGGCCGAAAAGCCGGGCCGCGGCTGGCAGGCGCTGTTCGAGCGTTCGGCCGGCAAGATCGAGGAGCTGCGCTCCGAGATGGCGCAGGTCGGTCAGTATGTCGGCGTCGACATCGGCGAATTCCGCCGCATCGTCCAGCAGGTCCAGAAGGGCGAAAAGGAGGCCCGTCAGGCCAAGAAGGAGATGGTCGAGGCCAACCTGCGTCTCGTGATCTCGATCGCCAAGAAATACACCAACCGCGGCCTGCAGTTCCTCGACCTCATCCAGGAAGGCAACATCGGCCTGATGAAGGCGGTGGACAAGTTCGAGTATCGCCGCGGCTACAAGTTCTCGACCTATGCGACGTGGTGGATCCGTCAGGCGATCACCCGCTCGATTGCCGATCAGGCCCGCACCATCCGGATCCCGGTGCATATGATCGAGACGATCAACAAGCTGGTGCGCACCGGTCGCCAGATGCTGCACGAGATCGGCCGCGAGCCGACGCCGGAGGAGCTGGCCGAGAAGCTGCAGATGCCGCTCGAGAAGGTCCGCAAGGTGATGAAGATCGCCAAGGAGCCGATCAGCCTTGAGACGCCGATCGGCGACGAGGAGGACAGCCAGCTCGGTGACTTCATCGAGGACAAGAACGCGATCCTGCCGTTGGATTCGGCCATTCAGGAGAACCTGAAGGAGACCACGACGCGGGTGCTTGCTTCGCTCACCCCGCGCGAGGAGCGGGTGCTGCGGATGCGCTTCGGCATCGGCATGAACACCGACCACACCCTCGAAGAGGTCGGCCAGCAGTTCTCGGTGACGCGCGAGCGGATCCGTCAGATCGAGGCCAAGGCGCTGCGCAAACTCAAGCATCCGAGCCGGAGCCGCAAGCTTCGCAGCTTCCTCGACCAGTGATGGCGCATCGCAAGATCACGCAACTCACCCGGCAGCGCGCTTTCGCGACGATCAAGGTCGTCGCGGAGGCCATGCTCGCCGGTGAAAAAGCGATCACTTATTCCGAACTGGCCAATCGGCTTGGTATGTCCAAAGTCAACGGGCAGGGCCTCGCCAGCTACCTCAATGAGGCGGCGGCAATCTGTGCCGAGCACAAGCTGCCAAACGTCTCCTGCGTCGTGGTCAGCAAGGACAGCTTCGAGCGCGGCGCGCCGATGCCCTCCGAAGGCTCCTTCAGCGACAACCACTACGCCGCCTCGGGGCTGACGCGCGAGGATGTGCCCGCCGAGCAGGAGCGTGTGCGCCAGTACGACTGGCGGTCGCTGCCGACCCTCGATCTCGACGACTGACCGCACCGGCGCGCTTGGGCCATGAGGGACCGGTGGCGCGCCGTCGGTCCCGATCGGCCGGGCGCTTCAACGCCGGGTTGACGGATCAAGGTCGAACCGTGAACATCGGCGCAGTTCCAGCCAGGATGTTCCCATGCCCACCGATCCCCTCATGCTCGTTTCCCTTGGCGCGGCCCTTGTCTTGCTCCTTGCCCTCGTCGCGGCCCTCACCGGGCTCAGGGCCGCGCGTGCGGCCCTTGCCGCCTTGCGCGCCGATCTCGACGCCGGGCGGCGCGAGGTCGAGGATCTGCGCGGCAGTGCCGGGGCCGAGCGCACGCGGCTCGAAGAGCGCGAGCGACAGCTTTCGGCGCTCAAGGAAGAGCTGACAGCGGCCCGCAAGGCCCAGTTCGAAAGCGATGCGGCGCATGGCGAAACTCGGTCGGCCAAGGCGGCGCTCGAGGAGGCCAGGCGCGGCCTGGAGCAGACGCGCAACGACCTGAAGGGGCAGCTCTTGAGCCTCACCGCCGAGATGCGCGAGTTGCAGGAGCGTCATGCGCAGCTGCAATCCGACCACGCCACGCTTCAGGCCCGCAGCGCGGGCGAGATCGAGGCCGCCGAGACGCGCATCTCCGAGCTGAAGGAGTTGCGCGAGGAGATGTCGCGCCGCTTCGAGGAACTGGCGACCAAGACCCTGCGCCAAACCGGCGAGGATTTCTCCAAGGCCAACACCCGGACGCTCACCGAGCTTCTGACGCCGTTCCGCGACCACGTCTCGCGCTTCGAGACGGAGTTGCGGCAGGTGCATGGCAAGGCCGACGAGGAGCGCGCGCGCCTCGGCAAGCAGATCGAGATGCTGACGGTCCAATCCGAAACGATCCGCTCGGAAGCCGCGGCGCTCACCCGCGCGCTCAAGGGCGACAAGCAAAAGCAGGGCGCTTGGGGCGAGATGATCCTCGAACGCATCCTCGAAAGCTCCGGACTGGAGCGCGGCACGCATTACACCGTGCAAGAAAGCCGCACCGACGAAGACGGGGCGCGCTGGCGACCCGACGTGGTCGTCAGGATGCCGCGCGGCAAGAGCCTCGTGGTCGACAGCAAGGTGAGCCTGATCGCCTATGAGGCGGCGGTGAACGCCGAGACCGAAGACGAGCGCAAACGCCACCTGCGCGAGCACGTCGCCTCGGTGCGCCGTCACATCGACCAGCTCGCCGCCAAAGGCTACTATGCGATGCAGGACGGCTCTGTCGATTATGTGCTGATGTTCATGCCGATCGAGGGCGCGCTCTCGGCGGCGCTGTCGGAGACGGGCGACCTGACCGCCTATGCGGTATCCAAAGGCGTGGGCGTTATGACCCCCACGACGCTGATGGTGACGCTGCGCACCGTCGATCACATCTGGACCGTCGAGCGACGCGAGAGCAACGCCGAGGACATCGCCAAGCGCGCGGGGCTGCTCTACGACAAGGTCGCGGGTTTTGTCGGCAACATGGAGCAGGTGGGCCGCGCGCTCGGGCAGGCCAGCCGCGCGCATGAGGATGCGATGGGGCAGCTTTCCTCGGGGCGTGGCAACGTGCTGGGCCAGATCGAAAAGCTCAAATCCATGGGCGCGCGTACCCAAAAGAACCTTGGGGTGGAATTCGACGAGGCCGGGGACGATGCCCCCGAGCCGCTTTCCCTCGACGCGCGAGAGCCTGCCGAATGAGCGTGGGCAGCACATGCAAGGCGTGAGTGTTGCCACACCGCCACTGGTCTTGCGGCTCGCGTAAACTATTCGGAAACCTTCTCCGTGCTCCGGTGTTTGTCATGCAGGATCGAGACGGGAGAAACCGCCATGAAAAAGCCGATTGCCATCGCCCTCGCAGCTGCCCTCACCATGCCGCTCATGGGCATCGCCCCGATCCTGTCCACGGCCGCGGGCTTTGCGGACGTGACCGAACCCGCCGCGCGCTATGACCTTGATGGTGCGATCGACATCCCTGTGTCGGCGGCCGAACTCGACGAATGCCGCGCCACGCTGGAGCAGGTCTTTGTCGGAACCGGCGGCAACCCTTCCGTGCGTTGCGTCATTGCAGGCTGATCCTTGCACGCAAGCTTTGAGATCGACACGCATGGCCCGGGTCTGACCGAATTCACGGACCGGATCACCCGCTGGGTTCGAGAAGCAGCGTCGGACGAGGCGCTCCTTACCCTCTTTGTGCGCCATACTTCCTGTTCGCTTCTCATTCAGGAGAACGCCGATCCGGAGGTTCAGACCGATCTTGCGGCGTATTTCCACAGGCTGGTCCCGGCGTCGAACGATCCATCAATGGCCTATCTCACACATACCTACGAAGGGCCGGATGACATGCCCGGCCATATCAAGGCGGCCCTGCTGCCGACCTCGTTGCAGATCCCGGTGATCGACGGGCGCATGACACTCGGCACTTGGCAGGGGATCTATCTTTTCGAGCATCGCACCCGTCCGCATCGGCGCGAGGTGGTCGGCCTGCTGCGCTGAGGCCGCCCGCGCTATCTGGTGTGTCCGCTGCGACCCCTACCCAATTCTTGGGCATCCTCCTATACTGGCGGTGGAATGCGGGCACTGGCCCCCCAAGAGACGTGACGAGGATCCGGATGCGCTGCCCGTTTTGTGGAAATGTCGATACGCAGGTCAAGGATTCGCGCCCGGCCGAGGACCATGCCGCCATCCGCCGCAGGCGGTTCTGCCCCTCATGCAGCGGACGTTTCACCACCTATGAGCGGGTGCAGCTGCGCGATCTCGTGGTGATCAAGACCAATGGGCGGCGCGAGGAGTTCGACCGCGACAAGCTCGAACGCTCGATCCGCATCGCGCTGCAAAAGCGCCCGGTGGAGCCCGAGCGCATGGACCAGATGATCTCGGGCATCGTGCGGCGGCTCGAAAGCATGGGCGACACCGATATCCCCTCTTCGAAGATCGGCGAGATCGTGATGGAGTCGCTCGCCCGGATCGACACGGTGGCCTATGTGCGCTTTGCCAGCGTTTACATGAACTTTCAGGCCGTGGGCGATTTCGATCGCTTCATGTCCCAGCTTCGTCCCACACCGGCCAGCAAGTGAGCGTGGCGCGGGACCGGCGCTTCATGGTGCTGGCGCTGTCGCTGGGGCGGCGCGGGCTGGGGCGGGTCTGGCCCAACCCCAATGTCGGTTGCGTCATCGTGGCCCAGGGCCGGATCGTCGGGCGGGGTCGCACTGCCGATGGCGGCAGGCCGCATGCCGAGACGCAGGCATTGGCACAGGCGGGCGCGCAAGCGCGCGGAGCCACGGCCTATGTCACCTTGGAACCTTGCGCGCATCACGGTCGGACGCCGCCCTGTGCCGAGGCGCTGGTGGCGGCAGGCGTGGCGCGGGTGGTCGTGGCGGCGCACGATCCTGATCCGCGTGTCGCGGGCCGCGGCATCGCGCGGCTGCGCGTGGCGGGGATCACGGTCGAGACGGGGCTGATGGTGGACGAGGCCCGGCGCGACCTATCAGGGTTCCTGAGCCGGATCGAACGGGGCCGCCCCTTCGTCACCCTCAAGCTCGCGGCCAGCCTCGATGGGCGCATTGCCACCGGCACCGGCGAAAGCCGTTGGATCACCGGGCCGCGGGCGCGGGCGCGGGTGCACATGATGCGGGCGCGGCACGATGCGGTCATGGTCGGTGGCGGCACGGCGCGGGCCGATGACCCGATGCTCACCGTGCGCGGACTTGGCATTGAGCGTCAGCCGGTGCGGGTGGTGGTGTCGCGCAGGCTGGATCTGCCGCTGGACGGCGCGCTCGCGCGCAGCGCCGCGACCGTTCCGCTCTGGCTGTGTCACGAGACGTCGGTCGATGCGGCGCCTTGGACGGCGCAGGGCGCGGTCAGCCTGCCTTGCACGCTGGCGAACGGGCAGGTCGATGTCAGCGCAGCCCTCGCGGCCTTGGGCGAGGCGGGGTTGACGCGGGTGTTCTGCGAAGGCGGCGCCGCGCTGGCGGCCTCGCTGCTCGCCGCGGATCTCGTGGACGAGCTTGCGCTTTTCACCGCCGGCTGCGCGATCGGGGCCGAGGGCACGCCCGCACTCGCCGCAATGGGGATCGACCGATTGGGCAATGCGCCGCGTTTGGAACTGGCGGCGCAGGAGCGGGTCGGGGCGGATCTGATGAGCCTCTGGCGCAGACCGGGCTGACGCGCCCTCAGCGCCGCCAGAGCGGTGCGGCCGAGGCGAACGCGCCCTGCAGCTTGGCCAGCGCGCGCAGCCCCGGCCGGTGCGCGGTGATGCCGGCAGACAACCTGTCGAGCACCAGCTCCGGCGGGCAGGGGCGTCCGGTCAGTGGATCGAAATAGCGCGGCCAGCCGATCAGCGCCGCATGGGCGAGCCCCATGAGATCCGGGCGTGCCCGGCGGCGCGGACAGGGCGGGCCGAGGTCGCGGGTCAGGCCCCAGCCCGCATAGAACGGCGTGCCGAGGCAGGTCACGGGCCGCCCGCGCAACAGCGCCTCGAAGCCGATGCCCGAGGTCATGGTCCAGACCTCGTCCACCGCGCCAAGTGCCTCCAGCGCGTCCACGCGGGCAAGGACCGCATCGGCATGGCGCAGGGGATCAGGCACCGCGCCGGGCCGCAGCCCTGCCTCGATGTCGGGGTGCGGCTTGTAGAGGATCACCGCGTCGGGATTGGCCGCGCGCACCGCCTCAAGCAGCGCGAGATTGCTGCGCACCGGGCCCGCGCCAAGCCGGATGGAGGCGTCATCCTCGACCTGACCCGGCACGAGGATGCGATGACCAGCTGGCAGGTCGGGCAGGGGGGCGCCCGCGAGGTTGTATTTCGACAGCCCCGCCGCGCGCAGTCGCGTTACCAGCCGTTCCGCGCGCCGTCGGTCGGCGTCGGACAGGCCCTCCGAGGCCGCGATGAGCCGTTCCATCCGGCTTTCGTGCGAGGGATCGTAATGCAGGCCGAGATCGTCAAGCCCGAGGCTCGCGGGGGGGACCAAGGCCGCGCCCAACCCGCGCGAACGCAGGAACCCGTCCTCGACCCGCACGGCGCCCCGGGGCGCGGCGCGGTCGCCCCAAAGCATGAGGCGGCGTCCCTGCCGGGTCGCCAGGTTGGCGGCCCGCTCGGGAGGATCGACGAAGCGGACCGCCCGTGCCGTGCCAAAGCCGCGCTGTAGGTGACGCCGCTTCCACAACCGCATGCCGCAGGCGACCCAGCCTGCCCGGTCCTCGCGCCACGCACGGGTCTCGGCCTCGAAGCTGTCGAGCGCGCGCTCGAAGTCGCAGGCGCGGTCCATGTGCGGGTCGTGCCAATGCGGATAAAGGATCATCGCGGTGGCGAAGATCTGCGCGCGGGTCAGCTGCCGCTGCCGTCGATCCACCGGGGCGCGGTCCTCGGTCAGGCCCCAGCCCGTATAGAAGGGCTGACCGTGGATCACCGGGCGATGGCCCGCAAGGATCGCCTCGAACCCCATCTGCGAGGAAAAGGCATGCACCGCGATGGCCCCTTCCAGAAGCTGCCATGGTGAGACCGGCGCGTCGCAAAACCAGATGCCGGGGCCAAGATCGGTTTCGCGGAAATGGCCCGCGCGATAGCCCTGCTGGCTCTCGGGGTGGGTCTTGATGACGATCCGCGCCCCGGGATGCGCCTCGCGCGCCTCGAACAGCATTTCCAGAAAGCTGTTGCGATCGCCCCGGCTCGCGCGGACCGCCGCGTCCCCCGCGGTCTGGTCGATCACCAGCACATAGCCTGGATCGGGCAGGGGGGCCTCGGGATCGAAGCCGGAATATTTGGAAAGCTCCGCCGCGCGCAGGCGCGCCATGCCGTCGCGCGCCCGATCGAGAAGAGCCGTATCGTCGAGCGGATGCGTTGCGAGAAGGGTTTCGAGATCGCTGGTCTGCGTGGGGTCGAAATGCGCACCCGCGTGATCGATCAGCACGCCCAGCGGCGGCGCCCCGGCACGACCGGGACGGATCGAGCGCAGGAATGCGTCCTCGATCCGCACGACCCGCGCGCCGCGCCGCGCCGCGATGGCGGTGCCGCGCCACGCCGTCGGGCTCGCGCCCCAGACAGCGACGAGATCGCCCGGCCCGGGCAGGCCGCTGCGCACCGCATAGCCCGCCCCGCGCAGCCGCGCCCGCATCGGTCGCGTCAAGAGACCGCCATTGTAGACGTAGAGGCAGCGCGGAGTCCGGACCGTCAAGCTCAGCGCACGGCGTCGGTGGCGTTACGCGTCGTCGTCAGCGTGCCGGTCAGTCCACCGATCACCCGGCCGAACTCGACGATCGGGGCCTCGGTGACATAGACCGTGTCGTCGTCGCGGATCGCGAAGTCGCGGGCCATGAACATGCCGTTGGGACGGGTAAGATCGAGTACGTAGACCAGACGCTGCGTACCGACCAGATCGGGAATGCCGGTGATCTGCCCGGCGATCACGGCCGGTTCGTTGCGGAACACGAAGACGCCGGTGGGATCGGCCAGCTGCGGGTTCAGGCCGCCCACGCGCGCGATCGCCTCGATGGCCGAGATGTTGCGGCTCTCGAAGGGCACGAGATCCTGCGTGCCGGTGGCCCCCAGCGCGGTGAAGTCGCGGGTGTCGGCCTCGACGAGGATGCGGTCGCCCGCGCGCAGCGCCACATCGGCGCGCGGCTGCTCGAACAGGTCCTGGAACCAGATCTCGCCCGAGGTGCCGCCACGCGTCAGCGTGACCTGCGCCAGTTCGGGACGCACGGTGACCCCGCCCGCCGCCGCCAGCATCGACGAGAGCGTGCGGGTGGGCCGCTCGATCGGATAGACGCCCTGCGCGCCGACATCGCCCACCACGGAGACGGTCGAGCCGTCACCCGCGAGGCGGCGCACCTGCACCTGTGGATCGGGGGTCTGTGCCTCGAGTTTCTCACTGATGATCCGGCGGATCGTCTCGGGCGAATTGCCCGCCGCCCGGATGCGGCCCGCATAGGGAACGAAAACGAAGCCCGACCCGTCGACCTGCACCTCTTCGAGCACGGTGGCGTTCTGACCCGTCGGCACCAGCAGGCCGTCGTCGACATTCTCCCAGATCGTCAGCCCCAGCACGTCGCCTGGCTGGATCGTGTCCGAGCCAAGCAGGCCCGCATTCTCGAAGGTGGTGGCAAAGCCCAGCGCCGGTGTGACGCCCGCGATGCGGTTCACCCGGTCATCCACCTCCACGACGAAAGCGTCGCCTTGCCGGAGCACCGAGCCTGCAAAGATCTCACGCTTGTTGGGGCCGGAGCGTGGGGTGAGCCCGCAGCCGGCGACGAGGGCGATCACGGCCATGAGGGCCGCACCGCGTGCGAGGCGGTGGGAGAGGTGTGTCACTGCGCGGTCTCCTCGACCTGTTCCTGTCTGCCTGCGGCCCGTGGGATCGGGCCGGCCTTTGTTGGTCTTGGACAGAGTCTGCCCGTTGCGGGCAAGGCTAGCGCGCGGGGGGGCGGCTGACCAGTTGCTGCGCGCCGGAGCGGAGACGGCGGAAGGCGCGGTGTGGCTTGCGGGCCGCGCCGGTCAGGGCAGGGCGCGCAGCGGTTGCCGCGGTGCGACCCGGCCCGCGCGCAGCGCGTCGTAAGGGTCCTCGGCGGCGAGCATCATGTCGGCCACCTGCCGGAGCAGCCGCCTGCGGCCCGCCGAGGAGTAGAACCCGCCCGAGACCTGGCTCGTCTCGAGCAGGAAGCGGCGATAGTCGCGGTAGGCGCGCCGGTCCGGGCGCACCGGCGCCGCGAAGAATTCGGGCAGCGGCTGTGTCGAGGTGAAGTCGGGTTTGGAATAGACCGCGCGGCCGAAGGCCTTGAGAGGGATGCCGCGCCACAGCACCTGCTGCGCGGCGGTGGAGTTGACCGTGACGGCGGTGCGCGCCGCGTCCAGAAGCCGCGCCAGCTTGCCGCCGCGCAGGTAATGGACCCGGCCCTCGACGCCATGCGCGCGGGCCAGATCGCGGATGATCCGCTTGAGCGGGGCCTGCCCGTTCTCCAGCGGATGCGCCTTGAACACGAGGTGATGATGACGCGGCGCGCCCTTGGCAAAGCCGTCGATCACCAGCTCGAGAAACTCGGACATCCGGGCGAAGGGCGAATGGGCCCGAAAGCTGGCATCGTGTTCGAGCTGCAGGAGCGCGAGGTGGTAGGGATAGCCGCCCTGCCGGATCCGCGCCGTCGCCACGATCCGGTCGAGCGCGAGGAAGGGCATCAGCAAAAGCCGCGTGGTGTAGAGCCGTGCCTCGGTCGTGAGCGGCAGCGCCCGATGCGCCCGAAAACCGCTATAGGCGCGGTTTCGAAACAGCACGAACCAGTGATAGAGCGCGCCGTAGAACACGTGCTGGCGCATGTCGCCCCAATGCGCGGGGGCCTCGGCGATCTCGGGATCGGATCGCTCCAGCGCCACGCGCATCTCGTCGATGCCGATCTCCATGAGCCGCGAATGGCCGTTGGTGCCGCCGCGCTCATAGGTGACCCACCACGGACGCAGATAGCCCTCTTCGAAGACATGCACGCAAAGCCCGCGTGCGCGCGCCGCCATGACCGCCGCGGCGTGCACCGGACGGGTGTCGCCATAGAGCACGATATCGGTGATGCCGTGTTCCTCGATCAGCCCCTCGAAGGTGCCGGCCCAGCCGTCGAGAGAGCCGCGATAGGGGATATAGCTCGACCGGTCATGCCAGAAGGCCGCATCGCCCGCGTTGAAGCCGACGCGCCAAGTGCGTGCCCCGGCGGCGCGGAGCATCTTTGCGAGCCGGTGAAAGAAGGGCCCGTGCGGGCCCTGCAGGAACAGGAAGCGACGTTGTGCGGGATCGGTCATGATGCGGGCCATTCTGACGGACGATCCCTTTCTTTTCGCAAAGACGTCGGACCCTTTTATGGCGGCCCGGTGGCATGGGGAAGGGCATGCTATTGTGTGGCGCGCCTCGCGTCTCTAGGTCTTGGCGGACTAGACAGGAGCGCGCCCATGTTCACAGGCATCATCACCGACGTCGGAGAGGTTCTCGCGGTGGAGCAGGAGGGCGACCTGCGCGCCCGCATCGCCACCGCCTTCGATCCCGACGGCATCGACATCGGCGCCTCGATCGCTTGCGACGGCGTCTGCCTCACCGTCGTGGCGCTGGGCCGCGAGCCCCGCAACTGGTTCGACGTGCAGATCTCGGCCGAGACGGTCGGTCTCACCAATATCGGTCGCAATGGCTGGCGCCCCGGCAAGCGTCTCAACCTCGAGCGCGCCCTCAAAGTTGGCGACGAGCTGGGCGGGCATATCGTTTCAGGGCATGTCGACGGCGTGGCCGAAGTGGTCTCGACCCGAGACGAGGGCGACAGCCTGCGGGTGCGCCTGCGCGCGCCGGACGCGCTGGCAAAGTTCATCGCGCCCAAGGGGTCGGTGGCGCTCAACGGCACCTCGCTCACCGTGAACGAGGTCGAGGGCGCGGAGTTCGGCGTGAACCTGATCCCGCACACCCGCGAGGTGACGAATTGGGGCGAGATCGCCCAAGGGCAGTTCATCAACCTCGAGATCGACACCATGGCGCGCTATGTCGCCCGGCTGCGCGACTGGGACGCCTGATCTCGAACCCGCCCACGATGTCGGTTCGGATCGCGTGCCCTGCGGGAGGCCGTATTTCCGCGCTTCGCAGGGGGCGCGTTACCTTGCGGAGCCTTCCGGAGGCTGCGGCGGGCGCGGGGCGGTGAAGGGGTGCGATCCCAGCCCCTCGGCCCGGATCGCCGCCTCGACCGAGGCTCGCGTTTCGAACCGATCCAGCGCTCCGCGCAGTTCGGGCCAGCGACCGAGGTCGAACCAGCCGGTGCCGCTTTCGGGGTAGAGAGCGCACCAGCGCAGCATCGGCGCGAGGTAGCAGTCGAGCGCGGAGGGCTGCGCGGCCCCGAGCCAGCCACCAAGGCCGGGGGCCGCCGCCTCCAACCGGTCGAGCATGGCAATCGTCCGCTGCGCCGTGCGTTCGTGCAGCGCGAAGACCATTTCGGGCGCGATATGCTCGCCGCCATAGAACAGCATCCGCAAGGCGGGATGCAGCGTGTTCGACAGCCAGAACAGCCAGGCCAACGTCATGCCACGCTCGGGCGCGCCGGGCGCGGGCATCAGCGCCGCGCGGTCGCGGTGCCGGTCCGAGAGCCACAGCAGGATCGCCGCCGTCTCGAAGATCGGCCCCTCGGGGGTTTCGAGCACCGGGATCATGCCATGCGGATTGAGCGCGAGATAGGCCGGGGCCTGCTGCGCCCTGACGCGCCGGTCCACCAGGACGGCGTCATAGCTGAGCCCAAGCTCCTCGAGCGCGAGCCGGACGCAGAGCGAGGCGTTGTCGGGGGCACAATGCAGCCGCAGGGTCATCGGGTCCTTCCTCGAAAAGCGGATCGCCGTTTTGGATGCCACCACCCCGGCGCGGGTCATGCAAGAGGGAACGCAGGGGCGCAGGGGTCGATTGCCCCTCGCGGCCCGTCGGCATCTTTCCTATAACCGGGCCCATAGCCGGGCCCACGAACGGGCAGGACCCGCGAGGAGGCGCAGCATGGCCAGAGCATTGTCACCTGTCGAAAAGGCGAAGTTCGTCGCCGCCAAGCAGGCGAGCCGCCTTGTCGAAAGCGGCATGCGCGTGGGTCTCGGCACCGGATCGACCGCCGAGTGGCTGGTGCGCTGTCTGGGCGAGATGGTCCGCGACGAGGGGCTGCGCATCCGCGCCGTGCCGACTTCGCACCGCACCGCTGAGCTGGCGCGCGAGCTCGGGATCGAGGTCGTCACGCTGGAGGAGGCGGGCTGGCTCGACCTGACCATCGACGGCGCCGACGAGGTCGACAATGATCTGAACCTGATCAAGGGCGGCGGTGCCGCGCTCTTGCACGAGAAGATCGTGGCGACCGCGTCCGACCGCATGGTCGTCATCGCCGATGCGACCAAGCGGGTCGAGACGCTGGGGGCCTTTCCCCTGCCGGTCGAGATCATTCCCTTTGGCTGGCAGGCGACCAAGGTGCTGGTCGAGGAGACGCTTGTGGGGCTCGACGTGCTGGGCCGCGAGGCGGCGCTTCGCATGAAGGACGGCGAGGCCGTGCGCACCGACGAGGGCAACCACATCCTCGATCTGCACCTCAACCGGATCGGCAACGCGCGCCAGCTCGGCCTCGCACTGAACCAGATCGCGGGCGTGGTCGAGAACGGTCTTTTCGTCGATATCTGCGACGCGCTGATCATCGGCCATGGCGACGGTCGGGTTGAAAACCTCGATCTGCATGGAGAGGTGGAGGAAACCCAGTTCGACTTCCTCGCCTCCGACAACATCTTCACAGACATTTCCGACTAGGACCGACCAACTTATGGCATTCGACTATGATCTCTTCGTGATCGGTGGCGGCTCTGGTGGAGTGCGCGCCGCGCGCACCGCCACCGCCACCGGAGCTTCCGTGGCGCTGGCCGAGGAGAGCCGCATGGGCGGCACCTGCGTGATCCGCGGCTGCGTGCCGAAGAAGCTCATGGTCTATGCTTCGGGCTATGGCGAGGTGCTCGACGAGGCGCGCGCCTATGGCTGGGAGATCGGCGAGGGCCGCTTCGACTGGCGCCCCTTCCGCCAGAAGCTGCATGCCGAGCTCGATCGGCTCGAGGGCGTCTATCGCCGCCTGCTCGACGGCTCGGGTGTGGAGATGTTCGACGCCCGCGCCCGGATCGCCGATCCGCATACGGTCGAGCTGTCCGACGGCACCCGCAAGACCGCCAAGCACATCCTCGTGGCGACGGGCGGGCGGCCGGTGCGGCCCGACATGACGAACGCGCATCTGGCATGGTCTCGGACGACATCTTCGATCTGGAGACGCTGCCGGAGTCGATCCTGATCGTCGGCGGCGGCTACATCGCTTGCGAGTTCGCCTGCATCCTGCACGGGCTCGGTGTGAAGGTGACGCAATTCTACCGCGGCGCGCAGATCCTGCGCGGCTTTGACGACGAGGCGCGCGGCTTGATCGCGGATTCGATGCGCGAGCGCGGCATCGACCTGCATCTGGGCACCAACGTGGTCGAGATGTGCCCCGAGAGCGAGGCGGGCGATCCCGCGCGCCACGGCGGCACCGGCTCGGATGCGGCGGGTATCGACGGTGCGCCCGAGGCGGCGCGAGGCACCAAGGGCCCGGTCTGGGTCAAGGCCACCAATGGCGACGAGCGGGTCTATGACGCGGTGCTTTTCGCCACCGGCCGCAGGCCCAACACCGACGGCCTCGGGCTGGAGGAGGCAGGCGTAACCCTCGCGCGGGGTGGCGCCATCGAGGTCGACGAATACAGCCAGACCGGCTGCCCCTCGATCTATGCGATCGGAGACGTGACCGACCGGGTGAACCTGACGCCGGTGGCGATCCGCGAAGGCATGCAGTTCGTTGAGACGGTGTTCAAGGGCAACCCGACGCCGGTGGATCACGCGCTGATCCCGTCGGCGGTGTTCACCCAGCCCGAGCTCGGCACCATCGGCCTGACCGAGGAGGCGGCGCGCGAGATCGAGCCGGTCGAGGTCTATTGCGCCTCGTTCAAGCCGATGCAGTCCTCCTTTGCCGGATCGGCGGACCGGGTGCTGATGAAGCTCGTGGTGTCGATCGAGACGCGCAAGGTTCTGGGCTGTCACATCGTCGCACCCGAGGCGGGCGAGCTGATCCAGCTTGCGGGGATCGCGGTCAAGATGGGCGCGACCAAAGAGGATTTCGATCGCACGGTGGCCGTGCATCCGACCATGGCCGAGGAACTCGTCACCATGCGCGAGCCGGTGCGTCGTTCTTGAATACGAGGGCGTAGCCCACACATGCAAAGCGTGTCGGGTGAAACCGGCGCGGGGGAAACCAACAAGGGAACAGTGGCTTCATGGCTGGAAACAACGGCGGCCCCTGGGGCGGCGGCGGCGGTGGGCGCGGCCCCACCGGCGGCGGGGATGACGACAGACGGCCCGGCGGCCCGCAGCGGCCACGCCGGCCCGGCGAGAGCCCGCAGATCGACGAGCTGATGAACAAGGGCCGCGAGCAGCTTCGCGTGCTGATGGGCGGCGGTGGCAATCGCGGCACCGGCTCCGGCGGCCCCGGTGGCCCGGGGTTCAAGATGTCGCGCGGCACCATCGGTCTCGTGGCGGTGGGCGCGCTGGTACTGTGGGGCGTGATGTCGTTCTATACAGTGCGACCCGAAGAGCAGTCGGTCGAGCTGTTCTTGGGCTCCTATTCCTCCACCGGCAGCCCCGGTCTGAACTTCGCGCCCTGGCCGCTGGTCACGCATGAGGTGGTCAACGTTACCTCCGAGCGGACCGAGAACATCGGCATCGGGCGCGACAATGACGGGCTCATGCTGACCACCGACGCAACATCGTCGATATCGGCTTTCAGGTGGTCTGGAACGTGTCGGACCCGGCCAAGTTCCTGTTCAACATCCGCGACCCGCAGCTCACCGTGCAAGCGGTGTCCGAATCCGTGATGCGCGAGATCATCGCCGCGTCGAACCTCGCGCCGATCCTCAACCGCGACCGGGGCCTCATCGCCGATACGGCGATGGAATCGATTCAGGCCACGCTCGACGCCTATGAGAGCGGCATCAGCGTCGTCCGGGTCAACCTCGACCGCGCCGACCCGCCCTCCGAGGTGATCGACGCGTTCCGCGACGTGCAGGCCGCCGAGCAGGAGCGCGACCGTCTGCAGCGTCAAGCCGACGCCTATGCCAACCGGGTGCTCGCCGAGGCCCGCGGTCAGGCCGCGCAGACCGTCGAGCAGGCCGAGGGCTACCGCGCCCAGACCATCAACGACGCGCTGGGTCAGGCGAGCCGCTTCTCGGCGGTGCAGGACGAATACGCGCAGGCGCCCGTGGTCACGCGTCGCCGCCTCTATCTCGAATCGATGGAGCGTGTGCTGGGCGACGTCGACAAGATGGTGCTCGATCCCTCCATCGCCAATGGCGGCCAGAACGGGGGCACGGGCATCGTGCCTTTCCTGCCGCTGAACGAGCTGGGCCGCCAGTCGGGCGGGCAGAACCAGCAGGGCGCGGCCGCCGCGCCCGCCACCGAAGGGCAGGGGAACTGAGATGAAGAAGACCGCATTCGTGCTTCCCGCCCTCGTCATCGCCGTGGCGGTGATCCTGTCCTCGATCTACGTCGTGGACGAACGTGAAAAGGCTTTGGTGCTGCAGTTCGGCCAGATCCGCCAAGTCAAGGAAGAGCCCGGTCTCGGGCTCAAGATCCCGCTGATTCAGGAGGTCGTGACCTATGACGACCGGATCCTGTCGCTCGACACCGATACAATCGAGGTGACGCCGTCCGATGACCGTCGTCTCGTGGTCGACGCCTTCGCACGCTACCGCATCTCGGACGTGGTGCAGTTCCGTCAGGCCGTCGGCGTGGGCGGCGTGCGCGCCGCTGAGGACCGGCTGTCGTCGATCCTCAACGCGCAGATCCGCGAAGTGCTCGGTGCCGATCAGGTGACCTCGGACACGATCCTGTCCTCGGACCGCCGGACCCTGATGAACCGGATCCGCGAGCAGGCGCAACGCTCGGCGCAGGGCCTCGGCATCGACGTGGTGGACGTCCGGCTCAAGCAGACCAACCTGCCGAGCCAGAACCTCGACGCGACTTTTGCCCGGATGCGGGCCGAGCGCGAGCGTGAGGCCGCCGACGAGATCGCCCGCGGTAACGAGGCGGCGCAGCGTGTGCGCGCGTTGGCCGACCGGACCGTGATCGAAACCATGTCGGAGGCCGAGCGCGAGGCGCAGGTGACCCGAGGCGAAGCCGACGCCGAGGCCAACTCGATCTTCGCGGGCGCCTACAGCGCCGACGCCGAGTTCTTCGATTTCTACCGTTCGCTGCAGGCCTATGAGCGCGCGCTCAAGGGGTCGAACTCGACCATGGTGCTGACCCCCGACAGCGCCTTCTTCGACTACCTCTACGACGACGACCTGCCGGAAGGCGTGACCCCGGCTCCGGCCCGCGAACGCGGTCCGCTCGATGGTGGTCTCGAAGAGGAACCCGCCTCCGGCGAGGCCGATGCCGGGGTGATCCGCCTCGACAGCCTGCAGGTCACCCAAGGCGAGGACGGTGCGGTCGTATTCTCGACCGAGGAAGGCGAGATCGACGCGCAGGCCGAGGCCGACGCCGCCGCGGCCGGTCAGGCCGAGGCGCTGACGCCGCGGGTGATCCTGCCCGGGGACGAAGCGGGCGCCGAAACCGGGGTCGCGACGCAGTGACGCCGATCCTGCTGGGCCTTGGCCTGGTGCTCGTTGTGGAGGGGCTGGCCTGGGCGCTGGCCCCTTCACTTCTTTTGAAGATGCTCGAAACCCTGCGGGGAATGACACCCGAACAGCGGCGTGTGGCAGGGCTCGTCACGCTTGCTCTGGGCATCGCGCTGCTGTGGATGGCGCGGCTGACCACACTCTAGGGCCATCACCGATACCGCCCGATTTCGTGTTACAGCCTGTCACACCGCTTTGACGGCCTGCGACGAGGGCTTGAGTTGCGGCTTGGGCTTCTTAGGTTGATGGTCTGCGCCGACCGGAGCCGCCTTTCGCCTCGCGCTCCGACGCCCAGGACGAAACAGGAGTGTGCCCGTGAACGCCAAGACCCCCATGAAGTCCCTCGTCACCCCCGTCCGCGCCGTTTCGGTGTTGGCTCTGGGCGCTGCGTTGGGATTCAGTCAGGTGGCCCCCCTTGCTGCCCAAGATACCGCCGTGACCCCGGATGCGGAGGCGCAGAGCACCGCAGACGCGCCGGAGGCCGCCCGCCCGCTCACCTTTGCCGATCTTGCCGAGCAGGTGAGCCCGGCGGTGGTCAACATCACCACCTCGACCATGGTTTCGGCCCCCGCCGGACCGCAGGGCATCGTGCCCGAGGGCTCGCCCTTCGAAGAATTCTTCCGCGATTTTCAGGATCGTGGCGACAGCGCGCCGCGCCGCTCCTCGGCGCTGGGCTCGGGCTTCGTGATTTCGGCCGATGGCTATGTCGTGACCAACAACCACGTGATCGAGGGTGCCGACGAGATCAACATCGAGTTCTTCTCGGGCAAGACCCTCGAAGCCGAGGTGGTGGGCACCGACGCCTCGACCGATATCGCGCTGCTGAAGGTCGAAGGCGACGAACTGCCCTATGTCGAGTTCGGTGACAGCACCGGCGAAGGCGCGCGCGTCGGCGATTGGGTGATGGCGATGGGCAACCCGCTGGGTCAGGGCTTCTCGGTTTCTGCGGGTATCGTTTCGGCCCGTGGCCGGGCGCTCTCGGGTACCTATGACGATTACATTCAGACCGACGCGGCGATCAACCGAGGCAACTCGGGCGGCCCGCTGTTCAACATGTCCGGTGAGGTGATCGGCGTGAACACCGCGATCCTGTCGCCCAATGGCGGCTCGATCGGCATCGGCTTTGCCATGTCCTCGGACGTGGTGACCGAGGTGGTCGACCAGCTTCAGGAATACGGCGAGACCCGCCGCGGCTGGCTCGGCGTGCGCATTCAGGACGTGACGCCCGACATGGTCGGCGCGATCGACGGGCTCGAGACGGCGGCGGGTGCGCTCGTCACCGACGTGCCCGAGGGTCCGGCGATGGAGGCCGGCATGGAAGCGGGTGACGTGATCACCAGCTTTGACGGCAACGAGGTGCCCGACACGCGCGACCTCGTGCGCATGGTCGGACGCGCCCCGGTGGGCGAGGCGGTGCCGGTGACGGTGCTGCGCGGCGGCGAGACCGTCGATCTCACCGTGACCCTTGGCCGCCGCGAAGAGGCCGACGCCGCCGTACCCGCCTCGGCCCAAGGCTCGGGCGACGCGGAGGAGACCGAAATGTTCGGCCTGACCCTGTCGGAGCTGACGCCGGAACTGCGCCAGCAGCTCGAACTGCCCGAGAACGCCGAAGGTCTCGTCGTGACCGATGTGGACCCGGCCTCCGATGCCGCCGAAAAGGGTGTCGTCGCGGGCGACGTCATCACCGAGGCCGGGCAACAGCAAGTCGCCTCCGTGGCCGATTTCGACGCGCGCATCGAAGAGGCCCGCGAAGCGGGGCGCAAGTCGCTGCTGCTCTTGGTGCGGCGGGGCGGCGATCCGCGCTTCGTGGCGCTGGGGCTGGAAGACGCGGCCGAGTGAGGCCTGCCTTCGATTGTCAGGAATGGGGCGCCTTCGGGCGCCCTTTTTCATGGGGCCCGCGCCTTAGCGGCGGTTCATGACCTCAAGCTGATCGGGGCTCAGTGCCC
This sequence comes from Limimaricola cinnabarinus LL-001, assembly GCF_000466965.1. Classification (GTDB taxonomy): domain Bacteria; phylum Pseudomonadota; class Alphaproteobacteria; order Rhodobacterales; family Rhodobacteraceae; genus Limimaricola; species Limimaricola cinnabarinus. Next base: position 158,276 of record NZ_BATB01000001.1, on the reverse strand, counting down.
TGATGCCCAGACGTTGCGCCGAGGCGAGCGACAGCACGGGGCTGTCGGGCCCGCCGCTGCTGCGCTGGAACGCCTGCACCGCGTCGCGCGTGACCCGGTCGAGCTCTCCGGTCACCGGGCCAGGATGGAACCCGCGCGTGACCAAGGCGCGCTGCAGCGTTTCGACGAAGGCGGGGGTGAACTCAGGCGGGCAGAGCGTCTCGAACAGCACCTCGCGCCGCTCGTGCAGGATTCTCTGGCGCGCGATGGTGCGGTAGCGCGCCGGACCGTCGCCCGGCTCGCGGATCTGCTCGCGCACCGTCTCGATCACCGCCGGAGTGATGTCGCGGCCATGACACCGCCCTTCGGTGCCGGTCTCGATCTCGGCCTCCATGAAGGCGGGCAGCTCCGGCACCGCGACGGTGCAGGCCGCGAGCGGCAGGGCGAGCAGGAGGCGGAACATCGGTCACCGGCGGTGGTTGTCGCCCGAGACTAGACCGGCCGCCGCGACATCGAAAGCGCTCCCGCGCGGCGGTGCGCCGGCGTGACCCGCAAGACGCAACACATCTGCCGGAGCGTCCTGCCTTGGCTCTGGCACGCCGCGAACGCCTCGCCTAGACAGGGCGGAGCCGCGAATGAAGGAGTCCGACATGGCGAAGATCACCTATATCGAACACAATGGCACCGAGCATGTCGTCGACGTGGCCAACGGGCTGACCGTCATGGAGGGTGCGCGCGACAATGGCATTCCCGGCATCGAGGCCGATTGCGGCGGTGCCTGCGCCTGCTCGACCTGCCACGTCTATGTGGACGAGGCTTGGGTCGAGAAACTCCCCGCCAAGGATCCGATGGAAGAGGACATGCTCGAATTCGCCTATGAGCCCGACGAGGCGCGCTCGCGGCTGACCTGCCAGATCAAGGTCTCCGACGCGCTCGACGGTCTCAAGGTCAAGATGCCCGAGCGGCAGATCTGATGCGCGCTGCCCTGATCCTCGGGCTTCTGGCCGGACCCGCCGCAGCCGAAGGGCTGGCCGAGGCTCGCTTTGCCGAGCCGACATCGCGCTATGTGCATGGCGTTTTCGGCGAGACCGAGGAATGGGGCGCGCTGGAGATGGTGACGACGGGCGGCGAGACCCGTCTCATCCGCCTGCCGGACACCCGTGTCTTCGAGGACACCGCGCCGCGCCTTGCCGATGTGACCGGTGACGGAAATCTCGAAGCGGTGGTGGTCGAGACGGATGCGGCGCGGGGCGCGCGGCTGTCGGTCTATGGCGGCGGGGGCCTCGTCGCTGCCACCCCCTTCATCGGCACCGCGCATCGCTGGCTGGCCCCGTTGCCGCCCGCCGATCTCGACGGTGACGGCGCGGTCGAGCTGTCCTATGTCGACCGGCCGCACCTCGCCCGCGTGCTGCGGGTCTGGCGCATGCGGGACGGTGCGCTGGAACAGGTCGCGGCTCTGGAGGGGCTGACCAACCACCGGTTCGGCGAGGCGGAGATCTCGGGCGGCCTGCGCGATTGCGGTGCCGGTGCCGAGCTGGTGCTCGCGGATGCGGCGTGGCGGCGGGTGATGGCGGTCCGACTTGCGGATGGGACTCTCTCGGCGCGCGAGATCGGGGCGATCGGGGCCGAAGGTTTCGCGCCCGCTTTGGGCTGCGAGAACTAGACCAGCGCCGCCAGAACCAGAAGTGCGGCCATCTCGGACAGCTGCTGCGCCGCGCCGAGGACATCGCCGGTCTGTCCGCCGATCTTGGCGCGGGCCACGGCGGTGGCGCATTGCGCGGCCAAAGCCATCGCCGGGACGAGCCACAGCAGGCTCCACCCCGCCAGCGGCAACACCAAGAGAGCGGCCATGCCGCAGGCGAGGCCGAAGGCCCGCCCCGAAGGCCGTCCCGAAAGCCGCGCCAGCCCGTCCTGGCGTGCATGCGGCAGCCGCATCATTGGCCAGACCATCGCCGCCCGGCTCGCCACCGCCGCGATGATCAGCCCCCAAGGCCCGACCACGACCAGCGTCGACCAGCGAATCAGCAGCGACGTTCCGACCGCCAGCACCCCGTAGCTGCCGATCCGGCTGTCGCGCATGATCTCGAGCCGTCCCGCCCGTTCGAACCCGCCCCAGAGCCCGTCCGCGCAATCGGCCAGACCGTCCTCATGCAGCCCGCCGGTGAGCAGGATCGACGCCGTCAGGGCCAGCGCCGCCGCCGGACCGGGCGGCAGGCCCAGTGAGAGCGCCCCCCAATAGCCAAGGCCCGCGAGCGCTCCGACCGCGAGACCGGCGAGGGGAAAGGCCCAGACCCCTTCGGGACGCACCGGAGCAGGGCGGACCGGCAAGCGCGTCAGAAGCCCGAAGGCCGCGCGGACTGGCTCAAGCATGGGGGCCTCTTTCCAAAAGCAGTCCCCTAGGGTTAGGCAGGCGGGAGCCGCGATGCAACGAGGACACGCATGACTGCCCCTTTCTCCGACCTTGCCGGACTGCGCGCCCGGCTTTGCGATCTGCCACAGCCCGATGCGGTCGCCACCGGTGACGCGCAGTCGCGCAACGCCCAGTTGACCAAGCCCGCCGGGGCTTTGGGACGGCTCGAGGATCTGGCGATCTGGTATGCGGGCTGGCGCGGCGACGCGCGCCCGCGGCTGATTCGGCCGCAGGTGACCGTGTTTGCGGGCAATCACGGTGTCGTGACGCGCGGCGTCTCGGCCTTTCCGGCGGCGGTCACGGCGCAGATGGTCGGCAATTTCGATGCGGGCGGTGCGGCAGTGAATCAGCTCGCCGAGGCATTCGGCGCGACGATGACGGTGCATCCGATCGAACTCGACCGGCCAACGGCGGATTTCGTCGAAACGCCGGCGATGAGCGAGGCCGATCTCGTCGCGGCCATGGCGCTCGGCTGGGCGGCGGTGAATCCGGAGGCCGATCTGCTGGTGGCGGGCGAGATGGGCATTGGCAACACCTGCTCGGCCTCGGCCATCGCAATGGCGCTCGAAGGCGGCGCGGCGCTGGACTGGACCGGTCGCGGCACCGGGGTCGATAATCCCGGTCTGGCGCGCAAAGTCGACGCCGTGACCCGAGGCGTGGCCCGCATCGAAGGCGAGGCCGATCCGATCGAGGTGCTGCGTCAGCTTGGGGGGCGCGAAATCGCGGCGATGGCGGGCGCGATTCTTGCGGCGCGGCATCACCGCATTCCAGTGATCCTCGACGGCTTCATCTGCTGCGCCGCCGCTCTGGTGCTGCACCGTGCCGCCCCCGGCGTTCTCGATCACGCGGTGGCCGGTCACCAGAGCGCCGAGAGCGCCCATGCGCGGCTTCTGGAGGCGATGGGCAAGGCGCCATTGCTGTCGCTGGGACTGCGGCTCGGCGAAGGCTCCGGCGCGGTTCTGGCGATCGGCGTGCTGAAGGGGGCGCTGGCCTGCCATTCGGGGATGGCGAGCTTTGCTGAGGCGGGCGTCAGCGACGGCTGAGGGATCAGGCCCGGTCCTTGCTGCGATAGCCCACGGTCTCGTCGGTCTCGTCGGTCTCGACCGGCTCGTCCTGCTGGTCATCCCGCGGATGCAGCCGCTCGAGGATCGAGGTTTCGAGATCCTTGTTCAGTGCCTTCGCGCGCTTCACGTATTCGGCGTTCTGCGACACCGGAACGCCGGGTTTCCATAGCTGTGCCAGTTCGCGCACCCCCGCGCGGTCCTGCTGATAATAGGTCATCTCCAGTTCGGAAGCCTCGAACCGCGACAGGCCGATATTCTCGAGCACGTAGCGCCCGGCGCGCAGGCTTGAATCGAACAGCTCGCGCACGATGTCGTTCGCCCCGGCCTGATAGAGCTGGTAGACGTGCTCGCGGTCATAGGCGCGCGCCACGATGTGCAGGTCCGGCCGCATCGCGCGGGCATGGCGCACCAGCTTGAGGGCTGAATCGCGATCATCGAGCGCCACCACCAGCACCTTGGCGGTCTCCAGCCCGGCGGCATGCAGGATGTCCGGACGGGTCGGGTCGCCGAAGAAACCCGAAAAGCCGAATCGGCGCATCGTGTCGACCATCTCCATGTCGTGGTCGAGCACCACCGTGTCGAAGCCCGCCCCCTGCACCAACCGGCTTACCACTTGGCCGAAGCGGCCGATGCCGGCGATGATGATCGGCGCTTCGCGGTCGATCTCGTCGGGATCGGGATCAGGTGCCTTGGCAGTCCTTGCCGAGAGCTGCTCGTAGAGGATGAAAAGCAGCGGCGTCACCAGCATCGACAGCGCGATCACCAGCCGGATCACCTCGGCCTCGGCTTGTGCCAGCACGCCCTGTTGCAGCGAGAAGGACGACAGCACGAAGCCGAACTCGCCCGCCTGCGCTAGCGCCAGCGTGAACAGCCAGCGGTCGCGCGTGTGCATCCGGGCCATCCGCGCCAGAAGGTAGAGCACCCCGCCCTTGATGACGATCACGCCCATTGTCAGCGCCACGATGCGCACCGGGTTGCCCAGCAACACCCCGAAATCGATGCCCGCGCCCACGGTGATGAAGAACAAGCCCAACAGCAGACCCTTGAAGGGCTCCAGATCGCTTTCGAGCTCGTGCCGGAATTCGGAGTTGGCCAGCACCACGCCCGCAAGGAAGGTGCCCAGCGCCGGCGACAGGCCCACGAGTTCCATCAGCACGGCGATGGAGACCACCATCAAGAGGCCGAGCGCCGTATAGAGTTCGCGCAGGCGGGCCTGATGGATATAGCGGAACACCGGGCGGGTGAGGTAGATCCCCGCCAGCACCACCACCGCCACGGCCCCCAGCGTCACCAGCGTCACCGCCCAACCGGGCAGGTTCTCGATCAGCGTGCGGGCCGCCTCGACTTCCTTGGCGCCCGGCGCGTCGGGGTTGACCGGCGTCTCATGCGCGGCTTCGCCGCCGCCATGGCTCGAAAGCGCGAGAAGCGGCAAAAGCGCCAGCATCGGGATCACTGCGATGTCCTGCGTCAGCAGCACCGAGAACACCGAGCGCCCGCCTTGGGTGCGCATCAGCCCCTTTTCCGACAGGGTCTGCAGCACAATCGCGGTCGAAGATAGGGCGAAGATCAGCCCGGTGGCCAGCGCCACCCTCGGATCGAGCCCGAGCAGCGTGCCCGCCCCGAATAGCGCCCCGGTGGTCAGCACCACCTGCACGCCGCCCAACCCGATCAGCCTTTGGCGCATGTTCCAAAGCGCGCGTGGTTCCAGCTCCAACCCGATCAGGAACAGCATCATCACCACGCCGAATTCGGCGAAGTGCTGAAGATCCTCGGTCTCGGCGCCCACGAGCCCGGTGGCGGGGCCGATGATGATCCCGGCGGCAAGATAGCCCAGCACCGAGCCGAGCCCGAGACGGGCGGCGAGCGGCACGGCGAGCACGGCGGCGCGAGGTAGATCGTGGCTTGAAGAAGAAATCCTTGCATCCTGTTGCTATCGCCTCTGAACGCCGCAAAGGCAACGTGGCGTTCCGCAGGAAGGGTGCCGCGAACGCAGGGTCCTCAGTCGGGGATCTGCAGGACCAGCGTGCGACCGCGCTTGACGTAGTTCAGCACATCGTCGCCGATTGCCGAGACCTGACCGCCATCAAGCGTATCGCCGATGCCAACGCGCAGGTAGCGTCCGTTGTCGAGCCGGACCAGGGCGCGGCGCGCTCCTGGCTTGCCATAGACACCGATGAGGTTGATGTCGCGCAGATTGATGGCGCCGTCCAGTGTCGCGGCGCTGGCGACGCTGCCGGGCACGGGACCATCCGGCGCGACCGTGGCACCGGAGACGGCCTGCGGTGCGCTGGCGGGGGCCCGGGCCGCGGGGGCTGCCGTTGCCACACGGGAGCGGGTTTGCGCGACGACGCGGTCGAAGTTGCGCGGTCGCGAATCCGGGCGGCGCGCGGTCGGCACGGCCGAGGCTGTGGCATTGGCAAGCGGATCAGGCGCGCCCGCCATCAGCGACGCCAGCGCATCGGCCACGGTGGCGCGCACGGGCGGCGCTTCGGGGGCCTCTCCCACGGCCTGCGCCAGCGCACTGGCCTGCGCGTCGGCGGCCTCGTCGACCTGAATCTGGGCGTCGGGCGCAAGACCCTCGGGCCGCGGCGGCGGCCGGGGTCCGGCATAGGCCACGAGGGGCTCTTGGATGTCTGCAGTCTCGGCTTGTGCCTCGGGGACGAGGCCGTCCCGCGGGCGAGGTTCGGGGCGCAAGGCGTCGAGCGCGATGCCGCCCGGCGAGACTACCGAAGTGGCCTCTTCCGCCGTGTCGGAGTCGCCGTCGTCTTGGGCATCCTGTTGCGGCGCGACGGTACCGGGACGGGTCGGGGGCACGACCGGGGGCGGCTCGGTCCGGACATCCAGCCTTCGGCCACTTCCGCCTCCTGCGGACGCGCAGGGATCTCGGGGATCACGATCGTGACGTCCTCGCCCGCCGGGCTTTCGAGGGCGGCGGGCGTTTCCTCGGGAACGTCTACCGGGATCGGTGTGCCGGGACGCGCGGGTGGCACGATGGGGGGCGGGCCGGCATAGATGACGAGGCCTTGCGGCGTCAGAGTGCCTTCGGCAGTCGCGGCGATAAAGCCCCGCGCATCGCGGTCGAAGACGCTACCGGCAGGCGGCGGATCCAACTGCGCGGAGAGACCGCCATCGGGTGCTGCCACGGCCAGCCTCGGCGCGGCGGCCAGCGCGGCCACTCGGGTGGGTTCGGTCTCGGCGGGGATGGGATCGCCCAGCGCCTCGGCGCGCGGCGTCAGCGGTAGGCGAGGGGCGCGCAACCACACGCCTGTCGCGGCATAGATGCGCTCGGCCTCGGCCGGGCTGGCGGTCGTGCCGGGCGTCACGGTTGGAGCCGGGTAGTCGTCGTAGTCGGGCAGCGGCGCCGCGACGGCGGCAAGTTCGGTCGGGCCGTCCTCAGAGGCGCCTGCCGCCTCGGCTTCGGGCCCGGCTTCGGTCACGGTGTCGATCTCGGCGCCGGTATCGCGCAGCAATCCAGCTTGCGGGTCCTGCTCATCGCCGCGCATCCACAGCCCCGCTAGAGCCGCGAGCAGCGCCAGCGCGACGAAGGCGGCGATCAGGGCAAGACGGTTTGACCGGCCGGGCGGAGTGGCACGACGCGCGCCGAACACGGTCATGCGCTCGCGTTCGCTGGCGCGGTCGAACCGGTTGGCGGCGCGTGGGCTACCGGGAGGGGAGGCAGGGCGAACGGGCTCCACCGGCTCAGCCGGGGCCGCGAGTGCCGCCCCGGCGGCAAGTGCCGTGGCCTCCGCATCTTCGGACGCGTCGGCCTCTGCGGGAGGCAGGGCCGGCATCGCGGCGGGCGGCGCGCCCGGCCGCGGCATCGCAGGGGGCATGATCCGGCGCGTGGCCAGAGCCGGGTCGGTCTCGGCATCCGACGCCGCGGGCTCGGCGCCCTGCGGCGGCAGCGACGGAGTGGCGGGCGGCGGCGCGGGGCGCGGGGGCGTGTCGGTCTCCGCGACAGGCTCGGGTGCGTCATCGGTGTCGGGGGCGGGCATCGGCAGGTCCGGCATCACCGGTGCGCCAGCCTGCGGCAACGGCGTGGGGCGACGGGGCGCAGGCGTGTCGAACAACTCCTCATCCGCGTCTTCGGGCATTGCGGGCGCCGTTTGGGTCTCGTCATCCGAATGGGCCGGAATCGGGGCGGCGACGTGCGTATCGGGATCGAGCGGTGCCGCCGGTTCGAGGTCGTCGACAGGGGCGGGTTGTGGCAGTGGCGCGCCTTGCTCCGGCATGACTTCCGCGTCTTCAACCAAGGTCTCGTCGGGCAGCATGTCTTCCGAGGGAACCTGTTCGGGCAGGGCTGCACCGACCGGCTCCGCCTCCCGGTCAGACATCAACTGGTCCTCGGGAGCGGGAGGGGCGGTCTCGACCTCCGGTCGTACCGCGCTTTCGCGCACCGGTGCGTCGTCTCGTGCGATCGGCGCGTCGAGGCCCGAAACCGCGCCGAACACCGGCTCGCCGGGAAACCCGTCGGTCGAGGGAACGGCGGCAAAGCCGACGGGATCGAACGCGTGTTCCCGAGCGAAGCTTTCGGCCTCGTCCAGCGTTTCGCGCGCGACAGCCGCAACATGGGTGCGCCCGTCGCGGATCACATAGTCGATCACCAGTTCGTGCGCCGGATAGGGGGTCGCCCCTTCGAGTGCAGTCGCCACCTCGTCCGCCCCGCGTTCACCCTCGAGCGCGAGGTAGCGAATCTGGTCGTTGGGGATGAGCAGCTTGGTGCGCATTCCCTCGGGCGCCAGATCGCGGGCGCGTTCGCGCAGCCGCGACAGGTCGCCCGCCAGATCGGCGCTGTCGAGCGGCACCTCTCCGACGCGGCTCCAGCCATCCGGGCCGCGGTGCAGAAGTCTAAGGCCCTCGAGCGAGAGCGACAGGGCGAAGTTGGGTATCATGCGGCAGGCCTTAGCATCACGGGCGGGGTCCGGGAACAGACGCGCCAGTCAGGCGGCATTTTGCAGGCAGCTTTCCGCGCGCGCAAGCCGCTGCCCCATGGTTGTGATCGCCTCTCCCTTGCGTCCTGCCTCGGCGAGGCGTTCGATGCGCGCCAACGCAGGAGGATCTGATGAAACACGCCCGCCTCACCGTCCTTGCCCTCGCCATCGGCCTCGCCGCTCCGGCGCTGGCCCAATCGCCGCAATCGACCATTGCCGTGCCCCGCAGCATCGTCGTCACCGGCGAAGGACATGTGCGCGCCGCACCCGAGATGGCCCGCATCCGCCTCGGGGTGAGCGAGACCGCCGAAACCGCCCGGGCGGCGCTCGACGCGATGAACGCGGCGATGGCGCATGTGCTCGAACGCCTGACGCAGACGGGCATCGCGCCGCAAAACGTCCAGACTGGCCAGCTCAGCCTTGACAGGGACTATTCCCGGATGCGCGACGGGCAGTCCGAGCCCGTCGGTTTCGTGGCAACCACGATGGTCGAGTTGCGCGTGACCGATCTCGATGAGCTGGGCGCCGTGCTCGACGCGGCGGTGGGCGAGGGGGCGAACCGGCTCGAAGGGATCGAGTTCGCCCTTGCCGATCAGGCGGCCGCCCATGACGAGGCCCGCCGTGCCGCCGTGGCCGACGCCATGTCTCGCGCAGCACTCTATGCCGAAGCCGCCGGGGTGGAACTGGGCGAGATCCTGACGCTGTCGGAAACCGGAGTGAATCTCGGGCCGCAGCCGTTGATGCAGATGCGCATGGCCGCCGATTCGGGCGTGCCGATCGCACAGGGCGAGGTCGAGGTCTCCGCCGGGGTCAGCCTCGTCTACGCGATCGAGTGAGCCGCTCACCCCCGGCCCGGCAGGTCGGCGCTGGCGAAGTTCGCCGTGTCGCCGCCCTCGGGCTTGGGGATCACGCTGAAGGAGCCGTCGCTTTCGAGCACCACGGCTGCGATCTCATCGGGGGCCGCGCTGCCGTTGTTGCGGATCACTGAAAGCAGTTCCTCCTCGGTGACCCGCTCGCGGCGCAGGGCGTCGTGCAGGAACTCGCCCTTGTGCATCACCAGCCGCGGCTCGGACCGGACAGTACGGGCAAAGCGCGGCCACATCACCGATCCCGTCGTCACGAGATATTGCAGCCCGATCAGCAGGGCAAAAGCAGTGAAGCCTTCGGCCAGCGCCACGCTCTTCGATAGCAGGATCGTCGCCAGAGTCGAGCCGATCGCCACAGTGACCACGAGGTCGAAGGCGTTGAGCTTGGCCAGCGTCCGCTTGCCCGAGATCCTAAGAAAGGTGACAAGCCCGATATAGGCCAGCGTTCCGACGATCAGGGTCCGCAGCAGGCCACTCCAGCCTTGAAACAGCATGTCTTGGGTCATCACGGGCTCCCTCGATGTCGTGGTGTCACCTCATCCAGAACCCGCGGGCGCGCAGGATGGTTCGGATTTCCTTTTCCTTGGCAGGAAGGGCGGCGCGGTCGAACAGCGCGCGGACCTTGGCGCCGCGACCTTGATAGACCATCCGCCGGATCGGCTCGTAGCGTTTCAGCAGCTTCTTGAGCCGGTTCGGCGCGGCGACCTGTTCCAGTGCCTCGACTACCCGGTCCCCCTCGCGTGCATAGAGCAGCGGGAAGGTGCGGTAATGGCAGGTGATCGCACCGTCGAGCCCATCGAAAGCGGGGCCCGGACGGCCGCCGCCAAGACTGTGGATGACCAGCGGCAACGCCACCTGATCGAGCCATGGGTCTAAGGGCTGCAGCGCCACTTCGGACGGCGGGTCGTCGCGGATCGCCACGGCGTATTCCATGAAACGCGTGCCGAAGGCCTGCGCGTCCGGACCGCAGAACCAACCCGCATTGAAATAGAGATAGCGCTTCCAGAACTCGTCGGGCCATGACAGGTCGAGCGAGCTTTCGAACTCGAGCCCGAAGCGGTCGTAGAGCGCACGCCAACACGCGGTATAGCCGGGCCAGTACAGCTCCGCGACCGGCCATGTCCCCTCGCGCCGCATCGAAGCAGCGGGGGGCGAAGTATCGATCGGCAGCGCGCCGATCTCGCTGAGTACCAGCGTATCGCTGTCGAGAAACAGGAACGGCGCGGCGGGCAGGGCGATGAGCGCCTCGATCTTGTTGCCCTGCGGATAGGCGGCGCCGAAGTGGCGGCTTTCGAAGGGCAGGATTTCCGCGCCCATCTCCTTGAGCATGGCGCGTCCTTCGGCGCTCATCCTCGGATCCTCTGGCCAGAGCGGTCCGGGCTGTGGCTCGGCCACGAAGAGGCGTCCGGCGAATCCCGGGGCGTGGGCGCGCAGCGAGGCTGCGAGCAGGAGCGCCTCGGCCTCGATCCGGCCCGACTGGCCGATGATGACGATGTTGAATGGCCGCATCCATGCCCCCCGGGCCGCCCGATCCGAACGACCCTAGGCAGGCTCCCGGAGGCGGTCAAACCACCAACGCGGAAAAGGGGGGGAGTGGTGGGCGACTGCGAATCGAACCAGGCGTGGGTCTCCCCGGCGGAGTTACAGTCCGCTGCCGCACCTTGCAGCTCGTCGCCCGCAGCCGGGCCTCGACCCGGTGCGAGAGCGGGAATAGGCGCTGGGCTTGAGGGCGTCAACCTCAAAATCCGGCTTCCGCGACGGCGCGGCACGCGCGGCGCTTCGGCTGGACTTCGCAGACGCGAACGCGCAAGCAGGCGGGGCCTGAGCCAAGCGGAGAGCGTCATGAAAAAGCCGAAATGGGTGATCGAGAAGGAACAGTCCAAGCGCGCCTCGGCCGCCGAGACGGTCTGGCTCTTCGGCCTGCACGCGGTCCGCGACGCCCTTTTGAACCCGCGCCGCGAACGGCTGCGCCTCGTGGTGACGCTGAACGCGCAATCCAAGCTCGAGGACGCCATCGCGGCAAGCGGCATGGAGCCCGAGATCTCGGACCCGCGCAAGTTCGCCGCCCCCATCGACCCCGACTCGGTGCATCAGGGGGCGGCGCTGGAAGTGAAGCCGCTCGACTGGGGCTCGCTCGACGACGTGGCGCTGGGCGGCGACCGCGGCGACAAGGCCGGTCCGGCGCGGCTGCTGCTGCTTGATCGGGTGACTGATCCGCACAATGTCGGCGCGATCCTGCGCTCTTCGGAGGTGTTCGGCGCCCTTGCGGTGATCGGGGTGCAGAGGCATTCCGCGCCGGAAACCGGGGCGCTGGCCAAGACCGCGTCCGGCGCGCTGGAACGGCAACCCTACCTGCGGGTGCGCAACCTCGCCGACACCATGGGCCGTCTCAAGGAGATGGGTTATCTCGTGCTGGGTCTGGCAGGCGAGGCCGAAACCTCGATCGAGGACGCGCTCGAAGGCAAGCGCGACCGGCCCGTGGCGCTGGTGCTCGGAGCGGAAGGGCCGGGGCTGCGGGAACGGACGCGCGAGACCTGCGACGCGTTGGTGCGGATCGATGCCGCCGGCGGCTTCGGCTCGCTCAATGTCTCGAACGCCGCGGCCGTGGCGCTTTATGCGGCGCGGGGACAGTTGCGCAGCTGAGACACGACAGTTGACGCGTGCTTCACAACTCTGGGAGTGCAGCTTCTTCGGGAACCAAATCGAGGTAAGATCGTTTCATAGATGCGCGTATCTGGAACATATGCGTTTCATTTCACTGTCCCTCGTTCCACACCTTGAAGCCCGGGCCATGCCCGGGCTTTTTTTTATTGGTTTATGCCTTGGGCGGGGAGGCAAGGCGCCCAGAACCGAGCGCTTCGATTTCCTGCGCCATCTGTTCCGCCAGCCCGATCAGTGCCGCATCCCCGAGGCCGCGATGCGCCTCGATCCGCAAGGCGGTCATGTTTGACTGGTAGCGCTGGGCCAGCAAAGCGGTATCGGCTTGGTCGGGCAGTTCTCCATCAGCCCGCGCCTGCCGGAACGCCGCCTCGATCTCGTCGCGGATCGCGTCGAGATATGAGCGCGCCCGGGCACCAAGTTCGGCTTCGCCAGCCGTGGCGTCGAGCATCGTGCGCACCAGCATGCAGGCGCTGCGACCGGGATCATGCGCCTCGCGTCGCGCCACGCCTCGCAGATGCTCGGCCAAGCCTTTGAGCACAGGGCCGGAGCCGTCGCGCAGCGTCCTGAGTTCATCCCGGGTCCGCAGGAAATAACGTTCGAGCACCGACAGGTAGAGCGCGTGCTTGCTGTCGAAGGCGGCATAGATGCTGCCGGGCTTCATCCGCAGCGCCACTTCGAGATCCTTCAGCGAGGTCGCGTGATAGCCCTTGCGCCAGAACAGGCTCAGCGCGGCGTCCAACGCCACATTGCGGTCATAGGGTCGGGCTCGTGTCATACAGCGAAAGATAGGGGAGGGCGGGGCGAATGTCCCGTCCTTCCCGCAAAAGCGAATGCTCAAAATTGAGTGATCGCTCAAATCAAGCATTGAGTGATCACTCAAATCAGCTATCTGTTGCGGTATCCTGGGCCCAGACGCCCCCCGACCCTACGGAGTTTTCCATGACGACCTTCACCCTGCACGACGAAACCACCGCCCCCGAAGAGAGCAAGCCGCTGCTCGCCAAGTCGCGCGCCGCCTTCGGCATGGTTCCCGGCCTGCACGCCGTCATGGCCGAGGCCCCCGGTCTGCTCGACGCCTACCAGCGCGTGCACGAGCTTTTCATGAATTCGAGCTTCGACAAGGATGAGCTTACCGTCGTGTGGCAGACCGTGAACGTCGAGAATGCCTGCCATTACTGCGTCCCGGCCCATACCGGCATCGCCAAGAGCATGGGCGTGGACGACGCGATCACCGATGCCCTGCGCGATGGCACGCCGCTGCCCAACGCCCGACTCGAAGCGCTGCGTGACTTCACGCTGAAGCTGGTGCGAGGTCACGGCAACGTGGATGACGCCTCAGTGCAGGCCTTCCTCGACGCGGGCTTCACCAAACGCCAGATCCTCGAAGTGATCCTCGGCTACAGCCAGAAGATCATGTCGAATTACACCAACCACCTCGCCGACACGCCGGTGGACAAGCCGTTCCAGAAGTTCGCATGGAGCCCTGCCGACAAGGCCGCCTGAACCGACGACGCTTGATAGGCCCCGCCGTCGTGGCACGGCGGCGGGGCCATGACGATCAGCGCGGCCGTGCCGCCTTTTCGTCCAGTCCCGAGCGGCCCTCGCGCCGGGCCAGTTCGGCCTCGATGTCGTCGAGCGTCACGTCGCGCGCGGCGCACATCACCAGCAGGTGATAGAGCGCGTCGGCGGCCTCGGAAGCGAGCTTTTGACGGTCGCCCTTCACCGCCTCGATGATCGCCTCGACCGCCTCCTCGCCGAATTTCTCGGCGCATTTCTCGGGGCCTTTGGCCAAAAGCTTGGCGGTCCAGCTGGTCTCGGGGTCGGCGCCGCGGCGGGCGAGAATCGTGGCGGCGAGATCATGCAGGCTCATGCCATCCTCATCGGAATGCCGGCGGCCTGCATATGCGCCTTGGCCTCGGCGATGGTGTAGGTGCCGAAATGGAAGATCGAAGCCGCCAGCACCGCGCTGGCGCCGCCCTCGGTCACACCTTCGACGAGGTGGTCGAGCGTGCCGACGCCTCCACTCGCGATCACCGGGATGTCCACCGCGTCCGAGATGGCGCGGGTGAGCGGCAGGTTGAACCCCGCCCGCGTGCCATCGCGATCCATCGATGTGAGCAGGATCTCCCCCGCGCCGCGCCGCTCCATATCGGTGGCGAATTCGACCGCGTCGATGCCGGTGGGCTTGCGGCCGCCATGGGTGAAGATCTCCCAACGGCCCGGCTCCACGGTCTTGGCGTCGATCGCCACGACGATGCATTGCGCGCCGAAGCGTTGCGCGGCCTCGGTGACGACCGTGCGGTCGGCGACGGCCGCCGAGTTGAAGCTCACCTTGTCGGCCCCCGCGAGCAGGAGCGCGCGCACGTCGTGATGGCTGCGCACGCCGCCCCCCACGGTGAGCGGGATGTAGCAGCTTTCTGCGGTGCGCCGGACGAGGTCGAACATCGTACCGCGATTTTCATGCGTGGCGTGGATGTCGAGAAAGCACAGCTCGTCGGCACCGGCCGCGTCATAGGCGCGCGCGGCGTCCACCGGGTCGCCCGCGTCGCGCAGGTCCACGAAATTGACCCCCTTCACCACGCGGCCGTCGGCCACGTCGAGACAGGGAATGATGCGGGTCTTGAGCATATGCGGCCCTCCTGCGGTCGCGGCCCTTCTAGCGCCCTCGGCGCGGCGGGGCCAGTGCCGGAACGGAAGCCCGCGCTTCTCGTTGGTCGGCAGGACAATGGGAGCATTTCACATGAAACGCACGATTTTCGCCGGCCTCGCCGCCGCCACCCTCGCTGCCCCGGCCGTGGCCGAAACCGAAACCATGCAGGCCACTGGCAGCGTGGCCGAGGTAATGGACCGTCTCGAGGCGGCGGTGACGGAAGCGGGGGCCACCGTCTTCGCGCGCGTCGATCACGGTGCCGGGGCCGAACAGGCGGGCATGACGCTGGCCGATAGCCAGTTGTTGATCTTCGGCAACCCGCAACTCGGCACGCCGGTGATGCAGGAGGACCCGCTGGCGGGGCTCTACCTGCCGCTCAAGATCCTCGCCTATAATGACGGATCGGGGCAGGTTTTCGTGGCTTACGAGGAGCCGGAGGAGACCTTCGACGATCTGAAGGTCGATGACGATCTGGAGGCCATCGAGAAAATGGAGGACGCGCTGGAGAAGTTCGCCAAGGCCGCGGCCGGGGCATAGTTCCGGCGCGGCGCGCTCCCGGCCGCGCGGGCGCCATGAATATTTGAAGAGTGAAGCGGAGGGGGCGCCGCGCGCATGATCGCGTGGCGCTCCTTCGCATCAATCGTTCAGGAGCGTCAGCGCCTCGGCAAGGTCGATCGCGCCGTCATAGAGCGCGCGGCCCGAGATCGCGCCGGCGATCACGCCGGTCGCCTTCAGTGCCCTCAGGTCATCGAGCGACGACACGCCGCCCGAGGCGATCACCGGGATCGACACGGCGCGCGCCAGCGCCTCGGTCGCCGCGACGTTCGGGCCCGCCATCGCGCCGTCTCGGGCGATGTCGGTGTAGATGATCGCGGCCACGCCAGCATCCTCGAAGCTCTTGGCGAGGTCGGTGACCATCACGTCGGTCTCCTCGGCCCAGCCGCGCGTCGCCACGCGCCCCTCGCGCGCATCGAGGCCGACCGCGACCTTGCCCGGAAAGGCTTTTGCAGCCTCGCGCACGAGATCGGGGTTCTCCACCGCCACGGTGCCGAGAATCACGCGGGCGAGACCCTTGTCGATCCATGCCTCGATGGTCGCCATGTCGCGGATGCCACCGCCGAGCTGGGCTGGCACGCCGGGGCAGGCCGTAAGGATCGCCTCGACCGCGGCGCCATTGACCGGCGCGCCCGCGAAGGCGCCGTTCAGGTCGACGAGGTGCAGCCATTCGGTCCCGGCCTCGACGAAGGCGCGGGCTTGCGCCGCCGGATCGTCGTTGAACACGGTTGCTTGTCCATCTCACCGCGCAGCAGGCGCACGGCTTGGCCGTCCTTGAGGTCGATGGCGGGGTAGAGGATCATCGCGCTGTCTCCGGCAGGGTGTTGCGCGCGCCTCGTGGCACGCAAGCGCGCAGGATGCAACGCCACGTCAGCCTTGCCATCTCGGCTGACCTTCGCGTCAGCTTTGTCGCATGATTGAGGAGGAGACGATCATGAAGAGACTGGCGCTCGCGGTTTGCGCGCTGATCGGCATGGCGGGAGCGGCCGCGGCCGACCCGTTGGAAGGCATCTGGCGCACCGCGCCGGACGACAACGGCAATAGCGGCCTCGTGCAGGTTGTCCCGTGCGGCGCGCAGCTTTGCGGCCAACTGGTCAAGGCCTTCGGCCCGGGTGGTGCCGAGATCGCCTCGCCCAATTTGGGGCGCAACATCATCTCCGAAACCGTGGCCAAGGGCGGCGGCGAATATCGAGGCCGGCTCTTCGCCCCCGACAACGGCAAGACCTATAATTCCAAGCTGATGCTCGCGGGCGACCGCCTGTCGGTCTCGGGCTGTGTGCTGGGCTTCTGCCGCGAGGGCGGCGTCTGGCAGAAGGTGCAGTAGCGCCGGAACAGCGCGAGGGGCGTGCAGGTTCTGTCCGGAATGACCGGGGCCGAAAGATCATGACCCCAACGATCAGGAAAGGATATCTCATGCCCCTCGTGACCACCAAGGACCAGACCCAGCTTTACGTGAAGGACTGGGGCGAAGGCCGTCCCGTGGTGCTGATCCACGGCTGGCCGCTCAACTCCGACAGCTGGGAGTATCAGGCCGTGCGGCTGGCCGAGAGCGGCCACCGCGTCGTGGCCTATGACCGTCGCGGCTTTGGCCGGTCGGGCCAGCCTTTGCGGGTTACGACTACGACACGATGGCAGACGATCTCGACACGGTGATGCGCGAACTGGACCTAAAGGACGCCGCCATCATCGGCTTCTCGATGGGGGGCGGCGAGGTCGCCCGTTACATGTCGCGCCATGATGGGCGCAATGTCCGTGCCGCCGGACTGATCTCATCGGTGGCGCCGGGAATGCTCAAATCCGACAAGAACCCCAATGGCGTCACGGCGGACGTGTTCGAGGGCATCAAGGAGGGCCTGCGCAAGGACCGGCCCCAGTTCCTGAAGGACTTCTTCAAGACCTTCTACGGTCAGGGCATGGTGCATGGCGTGAGCGAGGGCGTGCTGCACTGGTCGCTGATGATGGCGATGCAGGCCAGCCCCAAGGCCACGCTCGATTGCGTCGATGCCTTCGGCAAGACCGACTTCACCGGCGACATGTCGGCTTTCAAGGTGCCGACGCTGGTGGTGCATGGCGCCAAGGACGAGACGGTGCCGATCGACCCCTCGGGCCGCCGCGCGGCGAAGCTCATGGGCTCGAACGCGACGCTCAAGGAATATGCCGACGCGCCGCACGGCCTCACCGTGACCCATGCCGACAAGCTCTACGAGGATCTCGCGGCATTCCTTAAATAAGCGTTTTCGTGAAACGAAAGGCCCGCGTCAGGCGCGGGCCTTTTGGCATCAGGGTGCCCAAGTCAGGAAATTGGCAATGAGCCGCAGCCCCGCGGCCTGGCTCTTCTCAGGGTGGAACTGCGCGCCGACCACGTTGCCGCGCCCAACCACCGCCGTCACCGCTCCGCCGTAATCGACATGCGCGAGCAGCGTGTCCGGGTCGCTGGGCCGGAACTGCCAGCTATGCACGAAATAGGCGTGATCGCCGGTCGAAAGACCCTCCAGCACCGGGTGGGAGCGGTCGATCACCAGATCGTTCCAACCCATATGCGGCACCTTCATCTTCGGATCGGCAGGGTCGATCTTCACGATCTCTCCCGGAATCCAGCCCAAGCCCTCGGTGCGCTCGTATTCATGGCCCACTTCGGCCAGAAGCTGCATGCCGACGCAGATCCCGAGGAAAGGCCGGCCCTTGACCTCGACCGCTTCGACCAGCGCCTCGCGCAGGCCGGGCTGCACCGAAAGCGCATTCCGGCAATGCGGAAAGGCGCCGTCGCCTGGCAGCACGATCCGGTCGGCACGGGCCACGTCCTCGGGGCGCGAGGTGACGATCACCTCGCCCGCATCGCCCTCGCGCGCCATGCGCTCGAAAGCCTTCTGCGCCGAGTGCAGGTTGCCGCTCTCGTAGTCGATCAGCGCTGTGAGGCTCATAGCGCCCCCTTGGTCGAGGGGATCGCGTCCGAGCGGCGCGGATCGGGCTCCACCGCCTCGCGCAGGGCGCGGGCAACGGATTTGAAGGCGGCCTCGGCGACGTGATGCGCATTGTGGCCGTGCAGGCAATCGACATGCAGCGTGATGCCCCCATGGGTGGCGAGCGCCTGAAAGAACTCCTGCACAAGGTCGGTATCGAAGCTGCCGATCTTGCCCGACCGGAAGCCGAGGTTGCAGATCAGGAAGGGTCGTGCCGAGAGGTCGAGCGCGCAGCGCACCTGCGCGTCATCCATTGCGAGGTGGCAAGAGCCGTAGCGGCGAATGCCGGTCTTGTCGCCCAGCGCCTGTTTCAGCGCTTGTCCCAGCGCGATGCCGGTGTCCTCGACGGTGTGGTGATCGTCGATATGCAGGTCGCCCTTGGCGCGCACCCGCATGTCGATCAGCGCGTGGCGCGACAGCTGGTCGAGCATGTGGTCGAAGAAGCCGATGCCGGTCTGGTTGTCATAGGCCCCGGTGCCGTCGAGATCGATCTCGACCTCGATCGACGTCTCGGCGGTGGTGCGGGTGATCTTGGCGGTCCGCATGGCATCCCTCAGCTGGTTTCGACGCACCTATAGGCGGCAAGCCAGCCGGGGCCAAGACCACGAACGACAATGTGGGGAAGGCCGAAACTGGAGCGGGTGAAGAGATTCGAACTCTCGACCCTTACCTTGGCAAGGTAATGCTCTACCCCTGAGCTACACCCGCATCCGTTTCGTGGGGCGGATTTAGCCAAGCCCATGGGCCGGTGCAAGGGGGCAAAGCGGAAAATTCTTCCGACCTCGCGGAAGCCCGGCACAGTCTGCCGAACGCGGAAAAGCCGCGCTTGCGGCGCGGCTGTCGGCTGATCCTGAAGGGGATCGAAACTGGAGCGGGTGAAGAGATTCGAACTCTCGACCCTTACCTTGGCAAGGTAATGCTCTACCCCTGAGCTACACCCGCTTCCGTTTCGTGTGGCGGATGTAGCCAAGGCAGCGGGGGGCCGCAAGCGGAAAATCGACGCCCCGCGCGGATTTCTCCGGCGGGGCGGGGTGGGGAGGTCCGGGGCTGGCGTCAGTGCTGGTGCATCACGCCCGCGCGTTCGCCTTGGGTGGCGAGAACCTTGTCCGCCGCCATGCGGATCCGCATGCGCCGCTTCTGCCGCCACAGGTTCAGGGCCTCGACCCCACCTGCGAAGACCATCGCCGCATAGATGAAGCCGCGTTCGATATGAAAGCCCAGACCTTCGGCCCCGAGCGACATGCCGACCATCACGAGGAAGGCGAGCGCCAGCATCTTGGTCGAGGGGTGATGCTCGACGAAATTGGCGATAGGGGTGGCCGCGACCATCATCAGCAGGATCGCGATGGTGATGGCGGCGATCATCACCTCGATATGGTCGGCGATGCCCACGGCGGTGATGACGCTGTCGAGCGAGAAGACCAGATCGAGAACGATAATCTGGGTGATCACGCCGAAGAAGGTGACCTTGGCGGAGGTGTCGCTGCGTGGTGACTGTCGCCCTCGACCTCGGCGAAGATCTCGGTCGCCGCCTTGTAGATCAGGAACGCTCCACCCACGAGCAGGATCACGTCGCGCCACGACAGCGGATGGCCGAGAATCGTGGTGAAGGGCTCGGAAAGCGAAACGATCCAGGCGATCGAGAACAGCAGCCCGATCCGCAGCACCAGCGCCCCGGCAAGACCGAGGACACGCGCGCGGCGGCGCTGCGCCTCGGGTAGGCGGGCGGCGGCGATCGAGATGAAGATGACGTTGTCCACGCCCAGCACAATCTCGAGGATGGTGAGCGTCAGGAACGACGCCCAGACGGCGGGGTCGGAGAAAAGCTCTAGGAAGGGCATGGAAAGGGTCCGTTGCGGCCAGTGCGACACGCCCGGTCGAAAGACCGGGCCGTGAGGGCAACGCAAGCGGCTTCGGCGGGTTCCCGCCGTCACTCGATCTCGACGAGCAGGTCCTTGGCGTCGATCTGGGCGCCGGGGGTGACGTGCACGGCCTTGATCGTGCCGTCGCGCTCGGCATGCAGGCCGGTCTCCATCTTCATCGCTTCGATGGTGAGCAGCATGTCGCCCTGCTTGACCTTCATCCCGGCCTGCGCCGCGACGGTCGAAACCACGCCGGGCATCGGTGCGCCGACATGGGCGGGGTTGCCGGTCTCGGCCTTGGGGCGCTTGGCGGTCTTGGCCGCGACCTTGCGGTTGGGCACCCGGATCGTGCGCGGCTGGCCGTTGAGTTCGAAGAACACCCGGACCTCGCCCTCGTCGGTGGTCTCGCCCACAGCCTGCAGCCGGATTTCCAGCGTCTTGCCCGGATCGATCTCGGCCGAGATCTCCTCGCCCGGCTCCATGCCGTAGAAGAAGGTCCGGGTCGGCAGGGTGCGCACCGGACCGTATTGCTGGTGCCGCTTGGCGTAGTCGGTGAAGACCTTCGGATACATCAGGTAGGCGTTGAGATCCTCGTCGTCGATCTCGGCCTCCCCGGTGGCCTCGGCCGCCTCGGCGCGCGCGGCTTCCATGTCCACGGGCTTGAGATGCTTGCCCGGACGATCCCCGAGCGGCTCCTCGCCCTTGAGCACCTTGGCCTGCAGCGCGGTGGGCCAACCGCCCGGCGGCTGACCGAGATTGCCCTTCATCATGTCGATGACGCTGTCGGGGAAGGACACGTCGTGGCTCGGGTCCTCGACCTGCGCGCGGGTGAGCCCCTGGCTCACCATCATCAGGGCCATGTCGCCCACGACCTTCGACGACGGCGTGACCTTCACGATGTCGCCGAACATCATGTTCACCTCGGCATATGTCTTGGCGACCTCGTGCCAGCGATCCTCGAGGCCGAGGCTGCGGGCCTGCGCCTTGAGGTTGGTGAACTGCCCGCCGGGCATCTCGTGCAGATAGACCTCTGAGGCCGGAGCCTGCAGGCCGCTTTCGAAGGCGGCGTAATGGGCGCGGACCTGCTCGAAATAGTTCGAGATCTCGCGGATCGCCTCGATGTCGAGCCCGGTGTCGCGATCGGTCTGACTCAGTGCCTCGACGATCGAGCCCAAGGTGGGCTGCGAGGTGTTGCCCGAGAAGCTGTCCATCGCCGCGTCGATCGCATCGACGCCCGCCGCCGAGGCCGCGAGCACGGTCGAAATCGCAGCACCCGAGGTGTCATGCGTGTGGAAATGGATCGGTAGGCCGACCTCTTCCTTGAGCGCGGTGAAGAGCTGCGTCGCCGCCGGGGCCTTGAGCAGGCCGGCCATGTCCTTGACGCCGAGCACATGCGCCCCGGCCTTCTCTAGTTCCTTGGCCATGGCGACGTAGTATTTCAGGTCGTATTTCGACCTTTTGGGATCGAGCATGTTGCCGGTGTAGCAGATCGTGCCCTCGCAGACCTTCTCGGCCTCGATCACCGCATCCATCGCGACGCGCATGTTCTCGACCCAGTTCAGGCTGTCGAAGACGCGGAACACGTCGACGCCCGATTTGGCGGCTCGGGCCACGAAGCCCTGCACCACGTTGTCTGGATAGTTGGTGTAGCCTACCCCGTTCGAAGCGCGCAGCAGCATCTGCGTCATGACGTTGGGCATGGTCTTGCGAATGTCGCGCAGCCGCTGCCACGGGCATTCCTGCAAGAAACGGTAGGCCACGTCGAAGGTCGCCCCGCCCCAGCACTCGACCGAGAACAGCTCGGGCAGGTTGGCGGCATAGGAGGGCGCGACGCGGATCATGTCGATCGAGCGCATCCGCGTGGCCAGAAGCGACTGGTGCCCGTCGCGCATCGTGGTGTCGGTGATCAGGAGCTGCTTTTGCGCCTTCATCCAGTCGGCCACGGCCTTGGGGCCCTGTTCGTCGAGGATCTGCCGCGTGCCGGGCTTGATCTCGTGACCGCGCGGGGCGGGCGCGCGGGGTGGCTTGGCGTCGGGGGAGGGCAGCGCCCGCCCTTCGGTCTCGGGATGACCGTTGACGGTGATGTCGGCCACATAGGTCAGCAGCCGCGTCGCCCGGTCGCGCCGCATGTCGAACTTGAACAGCTCGGGCGTCGTGTCGATGAACTTGGTGGTGTACTGGTTCGACAGGAAGGTCGGGTGCTTGAGGAGGTTGATCACGAAGTCGATGTTCGTGCTCACGCCGCGGATGCGGAATTCCCGCAGCGCCCGGTCCATCCGCTTGATCGCCATTTCGGGCGTCTGCGCGCGCGCCGTCACCTTGGTCAGAAGCGAATCGTAGAACCGGGTGATCACCGCACCCGAATAGGCGGTACCGCCATCGAGGCGGATGCCGGGGCCGGTCGCCGAGCGGTAGGTCTGGATCCGGCCGTAATCGGGGATGAAGCTGTTATGCGGGTCTTCGGTGGTGACCCGGCACTGCAGCGCATGGCCGTCGAGTTGCACGTCGTATTGCGAGGCGCAGCCGGTGGCCTCGACGATCGACTTGCCCTCGGCGATGAGGATCTGCGCGCGCACGATGTCGATGCCGGTGACCTCCTCGGTCACAGTGTGCTCGACCTGCACGCGGGGGTTCACCTCGATGAAGTAGAATTCGCCCGAATCCATGTCCATCAGGAATTCGACCGTGCCGGCGCATTCGTAATTCACATGGGCGCAGATCTGGCGACCGAGATTGCAGATCTTCTCGCGCTGGGTCTCGGAGAGATAGGGGGCGGGGGCGCGCTCGACGACCTTCTGGTTACGGCGCTGAACCGAACAATCGCGCTCCCAGAGATGGTAGATCTGGCCGTGCTGGTCGCCGAGGATCTGTACCTCGACATGGCGGGCGCGGATGATCATCTTCTCGAGGTAGCCCTCACCGTTGCCGAAGGCGGCCTCGGCCTCGCGGCGGCCCTCGCGGACCTTCTCCTCGAGTTCGCTCTCATCCATGATCGGCCGCATGCCGCGGCCGCCGCCGCCCCAGCTCGCCTTGAGCATGAGCGGGTAGCCGACCTCGGCGGCTTCCTTGCGGATCGCGGCCATGTCGTCGCCAAGCACCTCGGTCGCGGGGATCACCGGCACCCCCGCCTCGACCGCGACGCGCCGGGCGCTGGCCTTGTCGCCCAGTTCGCGCATGGTCTTGGCCTTGGGGCCGATGAAGGTGATGCCGGCGGCGGTGCAGGCGTCGACGAAATCGGGGTTTTCGGAGAGCAGGCCGTAACCGGGGTGGATCGCGTCGGCGCCCGACATCTTGGCAACGCGGATGATCTCTTCGATCGAAAGGTAAGCCTGTACCGGGCCCAGACCCTCGCCGATGCGGTACGCCTCGTCCGCCTTGAAGCGATGCAGGCTGAGCTTGTCCTCCTCGGCATAGACCGCGACGGTCTTCTTGCCCATCTCGTTTGCCGCCCGCATCACGCGGATCGCGATCTCGCCGCGGTTGGCGATAAGGATCTTTTCGAACTCGGCCATGTCCACCCTTCCGTTTGGTCGGGCGCAGTCTAGGACTTTCTGCGGTGCAGTATAGCCCCGAGATGCGGTGGCCACGGACCCGTTCCACGCTACTGATAGCGCTAACGGAAGTTCAGGCCACGGCCTCCTCCTGTGGTGTCGGAGACGGGCTCGCGTGTAGTGCGGCGACCTCTGCCTGCGTAGGATCGTCCTCGCCCGCGACCGCCACCCGATTGCGGCCGCGCCCCTTGGCATCATAAAGCGCGTCGTCGGCGGCCTTCATCAGCTGTTGCGGCATGGTGCCATCCTCGGGGTGGACCGCAACGCCGACCGAGATGGTGATGCGCGGCAGGCTCTTTTCGCCGTAGCGCACATTGATCCGTTCGACCGCGCCGCGCAGCGCCTCGGCGCGCAAGGCGGCCGTGGGCAGGCCGAGGTCGGGCAGAAGCAGCATGAATTCCTCGCCGCCCATGCGGCAGGCGGTCTCGTCGCCCTCGCAGACCTGTTCGAACACCGAAGCCACGGCGCGCAGCACCATGTCGCCCGCATCATGGCCATGGGTGTCGTTGAACCGCTTGAAGTGATCCACGTCGATCGACAGGATCGACAGCGGCCGCTCCTCGCGGTGCGCCTGTTCGAGTTGACGGCGCAGGGTCTCGGTCAGATGGCGACGATTGTAGAGCCCGGTGAGCGGGTCGCGGATCGAGCGGTCGTGCAATTGGTCGCGCATCTGCACGTTGGCGATGGCAAGGCTGATCTGCTCGGCGCACATCTGGGCAAGCCTCTGACTGGCGCGGAATTCTTCGAGCGGCACGCTGTCCTTGGCCTTGAGATGCAAAAGGCCGACCGTCTCGCCATGTGCGAGAACCGGAAAGCAGAAGGATGGGCGGTCATCCTGGCTTTCGGAGTGGCTGCAGGGGAAATCGACTTCCGCGCTGCCGAATGTATAGGTCCGGCCCCGCCGCAGGCCCCAGCAATCCTCGGCGCGGATGTGGTCGCAATGATGCCCGCCATTCCAGCTTGCCGAGCCGACGAGCACGTCCCTCGAACTCGAATAGACATAGACGCTGCCTTCACTGTTCGGAAGGATGTGGCTCATGAAACGGCCGACCATCTTGAAAAGCTCGTCCAATGAACGCGACGACTGGAGCCATTCGTTCAATTCCCCCAAAAGCCGCACGTTTCGCGCGAGCCGCATCTGTTCGGCCATCATCTGACGTTCCTGTTCGGCACGCTGGTTTATGACGCGCAGCTGCATGCGGCCCGATCTTCGGATCACGGTGCTCGTCACCACGAGCATCAGCAGAGAAACGACAGACAGCGCGATGAAAATCCTTTCCAATCGGTCCACGAAGATCGCGCGCAATTCGGTCAGATCGGTATAGAACGCGATTGCACCGACGACGCGACCATTCTGCAGGATCGGCTCGTGAATCTCGGCGATCCGCATCAGCTTTCCGGTTTCATCCTCGTAGAGTTCCGCGCGATTGCTCGAAGCGGAGCGAAGGAAATGATCATCGACCTCGGACACCGGTCTGTCCTCGGCCTGGTAATAAGGATTCCCGGCTGCGACGATCCTTCGAAAGAACGGCATCTCGTTGACAACGCCGATGTCCTCGGCTTGCGTCGACCAGAATATCTGGCCTTCCGCCGCGATGAGCTTGAAGCAGTAGATCTCGGAGAGGGTCGTAACTTGCGACAGCCAGAGTTCGTCACCGCGCGTAATGGTGGCGCGGGCAAAGGTTTCGCTACCACTTTCGAGGGCGTCGAGGACACGCAACCGCCATTCCTGCGCCTTGCGATGCACGTCGTCACGCAGCATCCGGTCGACGATAGGGGCGGGCAGGTAGATGACCGACAGGCACATGGCGACGGTAACCGCCCCCAGAAATGGCATCAGGAGCTTGTTGAAGAACGGTCTGGGGGGGGCGCGACGGTCGAGCATCTCGGTCATGACGGCATCCTGCTTGAGCGAGAGCAGACTTACAGAAAGGCGCTGTCGAAGAGTTAATCGGCTTTGATCCACGCCACCGTAACAGTGGAATTATAAAACGATTTCAAGGGATTTGGCCGGTTTCTGCCACATTGTGAACATTTACGGAACGCCGCTTTTCTTCGCGGGCGACGGAGGCTAGATTGGCGTCATGAGCAGCTTTTCCGACGACGAGGCCTTCGAGGCCGCCTCCCAGCCCCTGTCGCGCCGTGCCATGGCGCAGCCGGGCGGCGCCGCCCCCTATCTCGAGGGCCTGAACCCGGCCCAGAGGCTCGCGGTCGAGACGATGGACGGCCCTGTGCTGATGCTGGCGGGCGCAGGGACCGGCAAGACCCGCGCGCTGACCGCGCGGATCGTGCATTTGATGCGCACCGGACGCGCGCGCCCCAACGAGATCCTCGCCGTGACCTTCACCAACAAGGCCGCGCGCGAGATGAAGGAGCGGATCGGCAGGATGCTTGGCGAGGCGGTCGAGGGGCTGCCATGGCTCGGCACCTTTCATGCGATCTGTGTCAAGCTGTTGCGCCGTCACGCCGAGCTGGTCGGGCTGAAGTCGAACTTCACCATCCTCGATACCGACGACCAGATAAGGCTTCTCAAGCAACTGGTCGCGGCCGAGAACATCGACGACAAGCGCTGGCCCGCGCGGATGCTGGCGGGGATCATCGACGATTGGAAGAACCGCGCGCTGACGCCCGACAAGGTGCCCACCGCCGACGCCTCGGCTTATGACGGCAAGGGCGTCAAGCTCTACGCTGCCTATCAGCTGCGCTTGAGAGAGCTCAATGCCGTCGATTTCGGCGATCTTCTCCTGCATATGGTCACGATCTTCCAGACCCGCGACGACGTGCTCGACCAGTATCGGCGCTGGTTCCGCTACATCCTCGTGGACGAGTATCAGGACACCAACGCGGCACAGTATCTGTGGCTGCGGCTGCTGGCGGGCGGCCACAAGAACATCTGCTGTGTCGGCGACGACGATCAGTCGATCTATGGCTGGCGTGGAGCCGAGGTAGGCAACATCCTGCGCTTCGAAAAGGATTTCGAGGGTGCCGAGGTGATCCGGCTGGAGCAGAACTACCGCTCCACGCCGCACATCCTCGCTGCGGCTTCGGGGCTGATCACCGCCAACAAGGGCCGCTTGGGCAAGACGCTCTGGACCGAGGAGCAGGAGGGCGAGAGGGTCCGCCTGATCGGCCATTGGGACGGCGACGAGGAAGCCCGCTGGGTCGGCGAGGAGATCGAGGCGGCGCAGCGCGGCACGCGCGGCATGGCGCCCGTGGGTCTCGATTCCATGGCGATCCTCGTGCGGGCCAGCCACCAGATGCGCGCCTTCGAGGACCGCTTCCTGACCATCGGACTGCCATATCGCGTGATCGGCGGCCCGCGCTTCTATGAGCGGCTCGAGATTCGCGACGCGATGGCTTATTTCCGCCTTGCCGTCAGCCCCGACGACGACCTCGCCTTCGAGCGGATCGTCAACACGCCCAAACGCGGCCTTGGCAACAAGGCGGTGCAGACGATCCAGCGCGCCGCGCGCTCGAACGGCGTGAACCTCGTCGAGGGCGCACGCATCGTCGTGCAGACCAAGCTTCTGGGCGGCAAGGGCCTCAAGGAGCTGACGGTGCTCGTCGAGGCGCTCGACCGCTGGCACGGGCAGGTGGTGAGCGAGAGCGACACCCATGTCGAGCTGGCCGAGATGATCCTCGACGAGAGCGGCTACACCGGCATGTGGCAGAACGACAAGACGCCGGAGGCGCCGGGGCGGCTCGAGAACCTCAAGGAGTTGGTCAAGGCGCTCGAGGCCTTCGATAGCCTGCAGGGCTTTCTTGAACACGTGGCGCTGATCATGGATCACGCACAGGACGACGCGGGCGAGAAGGTGTCGATCATGACCCTGCACGCGGCCAAGGGTCTTGAGTTTCCGATGGTCTTCCTGCCGGGCTGGGAGGACGGTCTGTTCCCGTCGCAGCGCTCGATGGACGAAAGCGGGCTGCGCGGCCTCGAGGAGGAGCGCCGTCTTGCCTATGTCGGCATCACCCGCGCCGAGGCAGTCTGCACGATCTCCTTTGCAGCCAATCGCCGCGTCTATGGTCAGTGGCAGAGCCAGCTGCCCTCGCGCTTCATCGACGAATTGCCCGAGGCGCATGTCGAGGTGCTGACGCCGCCGGGTCTTTACGGTGGCACTTACGGCGCGGCGGGCATGTCGTCGCAGGCCTCACCCGCGATCGCCGAGGCGCAGGGTTCGCGGCTGCACGACAATGCCGCCAAGGCCGATGTCTACAACTCGCCCGGCTGGAAGCGACTGCAGGCGCGCGGGCAGGCGCGGCAGATGCGCCAGCCGGCGGAGGCCAAGAACATCACCATCGACATGACGGCGGTGTCCTCCTTCACCGCGGGCGACCGCGTGTTCCACCAGAAGTTCGGCTATGGCGAGGTGATGGGTGTCGAGGGCGACAAGCTCGACATCGCCTTCGACAAGGCCGGGCAGAAGAAGGTGGTGGCGCGGTTCATCGTCGCCGCCGATGCGGCGGACGACGTGCCGTTCTGAGGATTGCGGCGTCCGGGGGCTGCGGCTAAGGCGCTCGCATGGACGCCGGTTTTCTCTCCGCCTTCGCCGCCGGGCTCGCGCTCGGGCTGTCGCTGATCCTTGCCATAGGGGCACAGAACGCGTTCGTGCTGCGGCAGGGGCTCCGGGGCGATCACGTGCTCGCCGTGGTGCTGACCTGCGCGGTGTCGGACGCGGTGCTGATCGCGGCGGGCATCTTGGGCTTTGCCGCGCTGGCCGAGGCCGCACCGTGGATCGCGCCGCTGTTGCGCTGGGGCGGGGCGGCCTTCCTGATCGTTTACGGGGCACGCGCGCTGATCGCTGCGTGGCGTGGCGGCGAGGCGCTGCGCGCCGCCGATGACGGCGCGGCGGGGCTGCGCCGCGCGGTGCTGACCTGCCTCGCGCTCACCTGGCTCAACCCGCATGTCTATCTCGACACGCTGGTGCTTTTGGGTTCGGTCGCCTCGCGCTTCGAAGGCCGAAGCTGGGCTTTCGGCACCGGCGCAGTCACTGCCTCCTTCGTGTTTTTCTTCGCCTTGGGCTATGGTGCGCGCCTCTTGCGACCCATCTTCGCGCGCCCCGCCGCCTGGCGGGTGCTCGACGCACTCATCGCGCTGGTGATGTGGAGCATTGCCGCCGGATTGATCTGGGGCGGCTGACGGCAACTTCACTCTTCAGATACTCATACCCGGCCGGCCCCTTCGCAGCCGGCCCGGCCTTGCATCTCGCAGTGGTTTCCCCTCCTGTAGCTGCGGGAGAATTGCATGAGCATGGCATCCATTTCGCGTTCCGAAGGGTCGCCCGTCACCGGCATCGGCTGGATGGTGGCGGCCGGGCTATGCTTTGTCGGCATGACCGTCCTGATCAAGGCGGTGGGGTCTGCCCTGCCTACGGCGCAGACGGCATTGCTGCGCTTCGCGCTGGGCCTGCCGTTTCTCTTGCCCATGCTACCGGCGCTGCGTCGGGTGCGCCTTGCGCCGCGCCACTGGCAGCTTCTGGGGCTGCGCGCGGTGTTGCACAGCCTCGGGGTCGGCCTGTGGTTCTTTGCGATCACCCGCATTCCCTTGGGCGACGTGACGGCGATCAACTACCTCAACCCGATCTGGGTGACGTTGGGTGCTGCGCTCCTTATGGGGGAGCCGTTGCCGCCCCGCCGCCTTGCGGCGGTGGGCGTGGCGTTTCTCGGGGCGCTCATCGTGCTGCGTCCCGGCCTGCGCGAAATCGACCCCGGCCATGTCGCCATGCTTGGCACGGCGGTGCTGATCGCCTCGGGCTATCTCGTGGTCAAGCGGCTGTCGAACGAACTGCCGGCCGAGGTGATCGTGGCGATGCTGTCGCTGATGGTGCCGCTGGGGCTGCTGCCCTTCGCGCTGCCGGTGTGGCAGACGCCTGAACTCATGGTCCTCGTGCAACTGTGTCTCGCCGCCGGTCTGGGCACCTCGGGGCATTACGCGATGACCCGGGCCTTCGCCGCCGCGCCGCTCACCGTGACGCAGCCGGTGACCTTCCTGCAGCTTGTCTGGGCGGTGCTGATCGGCGCGATCCTGTTCGGCGAGCCGATCGATCCCTATACGGTTCTGGGCGGCGGGATCATCATGGGCGCGGTGATGTTCATCACCTGGCGCGAGGCGCGGGCGCGACGGGGCCTGACCGCCGCCACGCCCGACGCCATGGCCCTCAACCGGCAGGCATCTGGCCCAGACGCTCGAGGATCGAGCCGGGACTGACCTGACCGATGACGCGGCCCTTCTCGGTCACGTCGAGCGGGGCGGGCGTGGCATGGATCAGGGCCATCACCTCAAGGATCGGCGTATCCGCCGTCACCTGTCCTTCCGCCGCGAGATGGGCGTCCGGGTCCATCACGTCGCGCGCGCAGAGCACGCCGAGCGGGTTCATATGCGCCACGAAGTCCTTCACGTAGCCATTGGCGGGCTTGGTGAAGATCTGCCGCGGCGTGCCCGCCTGCACGATCCGGCCGCCTTCCATGATGGCGATGCGGTTGCCGAGCTTGAACGCCTCGTCGAGATCGTGACTGACGAAGATGATGGTGCGCTGCTTGCGCGCCTGCAGATCCAGAAGCTCGTCCTGAAGCCGCGAGCGGATCAGCGGGTCGAGCGCCGAGAAGGGCTCGTCCATCAGGAGGATCGGCGCGTCGGTGGCAAAGGCGCGGGCGAGGCCCACGCGCTGCTGCATGCCGCCCGACAGCTCGCCCACCAGCGCGTCGGCCCGGTCGGCGAGGCCCACCATCTCCAGCTCGGTCTCGACCCGGTCGCGGCGCTCGGATTTCGACATCCCGCCAAGCTCGAGCCCGAGGCCGACGTTATCGCGCACCGTGCGCCACGGCAGCAGGCCGAACTGCTGGAACACCATGGCGACATGGTGCAGACGGATTTCGCGCAGGGTCTTCTTGTTGGCCTGAGTGACCGAAGCCATCTCACCGTTCATGCGCACCCGAACGTCGCCGCGCACCACCGGGTTGAGGCCGTTCACGGCGCGCAGCAGCGTCGACTTGCCCGAGCCCGACAGACCCATCAGGACGAGGATCTCTGCCTCGGGAACGTCGAGCGTGCAGTCATGGACGCCGAGCACCTGATCGGTCTCCTCGGCGATCTCGGCGCGCTCCAACCCGTTGTCCATGAAGGGCAGGGCCGATTCGGGCTTGTCGCCGAAGACGATGTTGACGGCATCGAACTCGACGGCGTTGCGTTTGGTCGTATCAGTCATGGTCATCCCCGTTTCACCCGCAGCGCCCGGTCGAGCATGATCGCGACCACGACGATGACGAAACCGCTTTCGAAGCCGAGCGCGGTGTTGACCGAATTGAGCGCCCGGACGACCGGTACGCCGAGCCCGTCAGCCCCGACGAGAGCCGCGATGACAACCATCGACAGCGACAGCATGATGGTCTGGTTCAGGCCGGTCATGATCTGCGGAAAGGCCGAGGGCAGCTCGACCTTCCACAAAAGCTGGCGCGGCGTCGCGCCGAAGGCCTGCGCGGCCTCCACCAGCGAGGTCGGCGTGCTGGAGATGCCGAGCTGCGTCAGTCGGATCGGTGCGGGCAGCACGAAGATCACCGTGGCGATCAGTCCCGGCACCATGCCGATGCCAAAGAATACGATGGCCGGGATCAGGTAGACGAAGGTCGGCAGCGTCTGCATCAGGTCGAGCACGGGGGCGACCCAAGCGTAGAGCCGCGGCCGGTGCGCCACGGCGATGCCGATCGGCACACCGACGCCCATGCACACGACGCAGGCCGAAAGCACCAGCGTCAGGCTCTCGGTCGTCTCCTCCCAATAGCCTTGGTTGAGCACGAAGAGAAAGCCCAGCGTTACGAGAAGGGCGGGCTGCCAGCGGCGGTGCAGCGCCCAGGTGAGGCCGACGAAGACCGCGATGACCACGAGTTCGGGCGGCGTCTGAAGGATCCACAGGATGACCTCGATCATGCTTTCGAGCAGCCATGACAGCGTGTCGAAGACGATGGCGAGGTTGGTTTCGAGCCAGTCGAAGCCGTCGGCGGCCAACGAGCCCACGGGGATCTTGGGGATGCTCAGCTCCATGGGGCGCCTCGGATCGGTCTGGTCATCGGGGTCTCCGTGTCGGGGGATGCGGCGTCCTGTGCCGCGGATCGGATGGGCGGGGGCCGAAGATGGCCGAAAATCCAAAACCCGGCCCCGTGCGGGACCGGGGGAGGGGCGCGCGGTGGCGGCCCCGATAGCGGGGATCAGCCTCGATGACGCCCTTGACGGCAGGCAGCGCGTCCGAGCCGTCAAGCGTGGTCACGCCTTCGAGCCAAGGCTCCACGGCTTCGGGGTTGGCGGCGAGCCATTCCTTCGCGGCCTCTTCGGGGTCCATGCCCTCGTCGAGGATCGCACCCATGATCTCGTTCTCCATCTCGAGCGAGAATTCGAGGTTCTGCAGGAACGCGCCGAGATTGGGGCATTCTTCCACGAGACCCTGACGGGTGACGGTGTAGACCTCGGCGCCGCCCAGGTTCGGGCCGAACCAGTCATCGCCGCCTTCGAGATAGGTCATCTCGTAATTGGCGTTCATCGGATGCGGCTCCCAGCCGAGGAAGATCACCGGCTCGTCGCGCTTCGACGCGCGGTCGACCTGCGCCAGCATGCCCTGCTCGGAGCTTTCCTTGACCTCGAAATCGCTCAGGCCGAAGGCGTCGCTCTCGATCATCTCGAGGATCAGCTTGTTGCCGTCATTGCCCGGCTCGATGCCGTAGATCGTGGCGTCGAGCGCCTCGGCATGTTCGGCGATGTCCTCATAGCTGGCGATGCCGAGCGCGGCGCCGGCGGCATTGGTGGCCAGCGTGTACTTTGCCCCGGTGAGGTTCTTGTGCACGGTCTCGATGGTGCCAGCCTCGGAATAGGGCGCGATCTCCGAGGATTGTGTCGGCATCCAGTTGCCCAAGAAGACGTCGATGTCGCCATCGGCCATCGAGGTGAAGGTGACGGGCACCGAGAGCACCTTGACCTCCGGCTCGTAGCCCAAGCCCTCGAGCACGACGGCGGTGGTGGCGGTGGTGGCGGTGATGTCGGTCCAGCCGACATCCGACAGCGTGACCTCGCCGCACTGCGCGGCGTCCTGCGCGTGGGCGCCGGTGGCGGCAGCGGCGAGCGCCAGGGCACTGATCGTGGTGCGGAGCATCATGGGGTCGTCCTCTCTGTGGGTTCTGGTTCTTGATTGACGCGTCAATAAAAACCCTATTAGGGTCGCCGTTGCAACCCGGTCATTCGGCCCGGGCGCAGATCGGAGATCCTTCATGCCCAAGCTTGGGATGGAACCTATACGCCGGGCGGCATTGGTCAAAGCGACGATCGAGGAGATCGGCGAGCGGGGTTCGCTCGATGTGACGGTGGCCCAGATCGCGCGGCGTGCGGGTATGTCCTCGGCGCTGGCGCACCACTATTTCGGCAACAAGGACAACATTTTCCTAGCTGCGATGCGCCACCTCCTCACCGAGTATTCCGCCGAGGTGCGCGCGGCGCTCATCGCGGCAAAGGGCGATCCGCGCGGTCGGGTCGCAGCTCTTCTGCGGGCCAACTTCGGCCCTTCGAACTTCCGCTCCGAAGTGGTCGCCGCATGGCTCAATTTCTATGTACTGGCTCGCACCTCTCCTGCGGCGGCGCGGCTCTTGCGGATCTATCACCGCCGCCTGCGCTCGAATCTCGCGCATGACCTGCGGCCGCTGCTCGGGGCGGCCGCCATCGACGCGGCCGAACGTCTCGCGGCGCTGATCGACGGGATGTATCTCAAGCAAGGCCTCGCGGGCGGTCCCGCCGACGGCCCCGCCGCCACACGCCAATTGCTCGCCGCGCTCGAACTGGAGCTGAAATGACCCCGGACAAGTCTCCGAACATCCTTATCGTCATGGCCGACCAGCTCAACGGGACGCTGTTTCCCGACGGCCCGGCCGACTGGCTGCACGCGCCCCATCTCAAGGCGCTGGCCGCGCGCTCGACCCGATTTGCCAACGCCTATACCGGCAGCCCGCTCTGCGCGCCGGGGCGGGCGTCCTTCATGTCCGGCCAGCTGCCGTTCCGCACCGGGGTCTACGACAACGCGGCCGAGTTCCCGTCGGACATCCCCACCTTCGCGCATCACCTGCGCCGCGCCGGCTGGCAGACCTGCCTGTCGGGCAAGATGCATTTCGTCGGCCCCGACCAGCTTCACGGCTTCGAGGAGCGACTGACCACCGACATCTATCCGGCCGATTTCGGCTGGACCCCGGATTGGCGCAAGCCGGGCGAGCGGATCGACTGGTGGTATCACAACCTCGGTTCGGTCACCGGCGCGGGCGTGGCCGAGATCACCAACCAGCTCGAATATGACGATGACGTCGCGCATCAGGCCAAGATCAAGCTCTACGATCTGGCGCGCGGCCACGACGCGCGGCCGTGGTGCCTGACGGTGAGCTTTACCCATCCGCATGATCCATATGTGGCGCGCCGCAAGTACTGGGACCTCTACAACGACTGCGATCATCTCGACGCGCCGGGCGAGGCGATCCCCTATGAGAAGATGGATCCGCATTCGAAGCGGCTCTGGGACGCCTGCGACGCGGACGGTTTCGATATTTCGCCCGAGCAGGTCCGCCGGGCGCGGCAGGGCTATTTCGCCAATATCAGCTATGTCGACGACAAGCTGGGCGAGATTCTCGCCGTGCTCGGGGACACGCGGCAGGAAGCAATCGTGGTCTTTGTGTCGGACCATGGCGACATGCTCGGAGAGCGGGGGCTGTGGTTCAAGATGAGCTTCTTCGAAGGCTCGGCACGGGTGCCGCTGATGATCTGCGCCCCCGACATGGCGCCGGGCCTCGTGACCGATCCGGTTTCGGCGATCGACGTGACGCCGACGCTGTGCGACCTCGCCGGCGTCGACATGTCCGAGGTCACGCCTTGGACCGATGGCGAGAGCCTCGTGCCGCTGGGGCAGGGCGCGCGGCGCAACACGCCGGTGGCGATGGAATACGCCGCCGAAGGCTCGATCGCGCCGATGATCGCGCTGCGCGAGGGGCGGTTCAAATACACGGCCTGCCCGGTCGATCCTGAGCAGCTCTTCGACCTCAAGGCTGATCCGGGCGAGCGCGTGAACCTCGCCGCCGAGCCAGACCATGCCGAAACCATGGCACGGTTCCGCGCAATGACGTCCGAACGCTGGAACTTCGATCTCGTCGACGCACAGGTCCGCGCGAGCCAGGCCCGGCGCTGGGTGGTCTACGAGGCACTGCGGCAAGGCGGCTACTACCCGTGGGACTACCAGCCGCTGCGCGCCGCCTCCGAACGCTACATGCGCAACCACATGGACCTGAACATTCTCGAGGAGAGCCAGCGCTTTCCGCGCGGTGAGTGATTTCTTCCCTTCGCCAATTCGAAAGTACGCAGCCATGACCTATCCGACCCAACCCGAGGCCAGCCACTTCATCGACGGCCAGTATGTCGAGGACGAGACCGGCGCCGCGCTCCCTGTGATCTACCCGGCCAGCGGCGAGACCATTGCTGATCTGCATTCGGCCACGCCCGCATTGGTCGACCGCGCGCTTGCGGCGGCCAAGCGGGCGCAGCCGCATGGGCCGCGATGACCGGCACCGAGCGGGGCCGCATCCTGCGCCGCGCCGCCGACATCATGCGCGCGCGCAACCGCGAATTGTCCGAGCTCGAGACCAAGGACACCGGTAAACCATTGCAGGAAACGCTGGTTGCCGACGCCACCTCGGGTGCCGACGCGCTCGAATATTTCGGCGGTCTCGCCGCGACGCTGTCGGGCGAGCATATCCAGATGGGCGAGGATTTCATCTACACCCGCCGCGAGCCCTTGGGCGTGACGGTCGGGATCGGCGCGTGGAACTACCCCACGCAGATCGCCTGCTGGAAGGCCGCGCCCGCGCTCGCCTGCGGCAACACGATGGTGTTCAAACCCTCCGAGACGACGCCGCTCTGCGCGCTCAAAGTGGCCGAGATCCTGATCGAGGCGGGCGCGCCGCCGGGCGTGTTCAACGTAGTGCAGGGCTATGGCGATGTCGGCGCCGCGCTGGTCGAGGATGACCGCGTTGCCAAGGTCTCGCTCACCGGCTCCGTGCCCACGGGCCGCCGCGTCTATGCCGCCGCCGCCACCGGCATAAAATCGGTCACGATGGAATTGGGGGGCAAGTCGCCCCTCGTGGTCTTCGACGATGCCAGCCTCGAGGACGCCGTCTCGGCGGCGATCAACGCCAATTTCTATTCCTCGGGGCAGATCTGCTCGAACGGCACCCGCGTCTTCGTGCAGGACGGCATCCGCGAGGCCTTTCTCGATCGGCTATCGGAGCGTCTTCGCGGCGTGACGATCGGCGATCCGCTCGACGAGGCCACGAATTTCGGGCCGATGGTCAGCGAACGTCAGCGCGAGATCGTCGAGGGCTTTGTCGCCAAGGGACGGGCGGAGGGCGCACGCCTCGTGGCGGGCGGCGGCCGACCCGAGGGAAAGGGCGCGGGGTTCTGGATCGAGCCCACGGTCTTCGCCGATGTCACCGACGACATGACCATCGCGCGCGAGGAGATCTTCGGCCCGGTGATGTCGGTCTTCGGCTTTGCCACCGAGGACGAGGCGCTGGCGCGCGCCAACGCCACGATCTACGGGCTGTCGGCGGGCGTGTTCACCCGCGATCTGGCGCGGGCGCACCGCGTCGTGGCAGGGCTTCAGGCGGGCTCGTGCTGGATCAACACCTACAACCTGACGCCGGTCGAGGCGCCCTTCGGCGGCATGAAGATGTCCGGCGTGGGCCGCGAGAACGGGCAGGTGGCGATCGAGCACTGGAGCCAGATCAAGACCGTCTACGTCGCGATGGGGCCGGTCGAGGCGCCGTACTGATCGGCCCCGGAGCCGGTTCAACTCAACGATAACGGAGCGGCGCCACGAACGCCGGTCCGGCAAGACACGGGTGTCTGACATGCAAGCGGACTACGTCATCATCGGGGCCGGAAGCGCCGGCTGCACCATGGCTTACCGCCTCTCCGAGGCGGGCAAGAGCGTTATCGTCATCGAGCATGGCGGCACTGACGCGGGGCCGTTCATCCAGATGCCGGGCGCGCTCAGCTACCCGATGAACATGGCGCGCTACGACTGGGGCTATCGCTCCGAACCCGAGCCGCATCTGGGCGGCCGCCGTCTCGCCACGCCGCGCGGCAAGGTGATCGGCGGCTCTTCCTCGATCAACGGCATGGTCTATGTGCGTGGCCACGCGCGCGATTTCGACACGTGGTCCGAGATGGGGGCCGACGGCTGGGACTATGCTGGCGTCCTGCCCTATTTCCGGCGCATGGAGAACTGGCACGATAGCGGCCACGGCGGCGACCCCGCCCGCAGGGGCCATGACGGGCCGCTGCATGTGACGCGTGGTCCGCGCGACAATCCTCTCACCCGCGCCTTCGTCGAGGCGGGCGGGCAGGCGGGCTACCAACTCACCGATGATTACAACGGCGAAAAGCAGGAGGGCTTCGGCCCAATGGAGGCGACGATCTGGCAGGGCACCCGCTGGTCGGCGGCCAACGCCTATCTGCGCCCCGCGCTCAAGCGCGACAACTGCACCCTCGTGCGCGGGCTGGCGCGTCGCGTGGTGCTCAAGAATGGCCGCGCGATCGGCGTCGAGATCAATCGCGGCTCGAAGACCGAGGTGATCCGGGCGCGCGCGAGGTGATCGTCGCCGCTTCCTCGATCAACTCGCCCAAACTGCTGATGCTGTCCGGCATCGGTCCGGCGGCGCATCTGGCCGAGCACGGCATCGAGGTGGTGGCCGACCGCCCGGGCGTGGGACAGAATCTTCAGGACCATCTGGAGATGTACATCCAGATGGCTGCGACGCAGCCGGTCTCGCTGTTCAGCCACTGGAACCTGTGGGGCAAGGGCGTGGTCGGCACGCAGTGGATGCTGAACCGTACCGGCCTCGGGGCCTCGAACCAGTTCGAGAGCGCGGGTTTCATCCGGTCGCGCGCGGGCGTGGAGTATCCCGACATCCAGTATCACTTCCTGCCCATGGCCGTGCGCTATGACGGGCAGGCGGCGGCCGAGGGCCACGGCTTTCAGGCGCATGTCGGGCCGATGCGCTCGGGCTCGCGCGGGCATGTCACGCTGGCCTCGAACGATCCCGCCGAGGCGCCGAAGATCCTGTTCAACTACATGTCGACCGAACAGGACTGGGCCGATTTCCGGACCTGCATCCGGCTCACCCGCGAGATCTTCGGTCAGCGCGCCTTTGCGCCCTACAGGGGCCACGAGATCCTGCCGGGCGATGAATATCAAAGCGACGATCAGTTGAACGAGGCGATCAAGGAACATGTCGAAAGCGCCTATCACCCCTGCGGGACCTGCCGGATGGGGGCCGCGGACGACGCGGGGGCCGTTGTCGATCCCGAATGCCGGGTGATCGGCATCGACGGGCTTCGCGTGGCCGACAGCTCGATCTTTCCGCGCATCACCAATGGCAACCTCAACGCGCCCTCGATCATGGTGGGCGAGAAGGCCTCCGACCACATCCTCGGTCGCAGCCTGCCGCCTTCGGACGAAGAGCCGTGGATTCATCCCGCATGGCGGGTGGCGCAACGCTGAGAATCGCCCATCGCAGGAATTCCTTAACTTTATGTTAACGGCACTCTTGCCGAAGCGGGAAAATGCGCCGACATCTCTGTCATGCCCTGCTTTGCGATCCTCGCCTTTTTCGGCCTGTGCAGCCCTGAGCCCGCTCCCGCCGCCGGCCCTGCCGGAACGGTGGCGGTGATCGATGGTGACACTCTCGACGTCGGCGGCGCGCGGGTGCGCCTGCACGGGGTCGACGCGCCCGAAACCGCGCAGAGCTGCGGCACCGGATCGGGCGCGCAATGGGCTTGCGGCAACTGGGTCACCCAAGAGGCGTCGCTGCGCTTTGCGGGGCGCATCGCCGCCTGCGAGACGGTCGATATCGACCGCTACGAACGTATCGTGGCGCGCTGTGCGGTGGGCGGGGCCGATATCGGCGAAACGCTGGTCTCCGAGGGGCTGGCCTTCGCCTATGTCGAATACTCCAAGGACTATCTGCCCCAAGAGGCCGCCGCGCGCGACGCCGGGCGCGGCATCTGGCGCGGTGAGGTCGAGGCGCCATGGGACTGGCGGCGCGCCAGGCGGGCGGGAAACGCGCAGCCCGAACCCGAGCGCACCGGCGCGGGCGGCTGCGCAATCAAGGGGAACGTTTCGGGGGGCGGGCGGATCTATCACATGCCGGGCGATCCCTATTACGGGCGCACCAAGATCGACACCGCATCGGGCGAACGCTGGTTCTGCAACGAAGCCGAGGCGCGGCGCGCGGGATGGCGTCACGCCGGGAGCTGATCGCTCAGCGGTGTTTTTCGAGCTGCTTGGCCGAGACGTCGTAGATGAAGGTCGCCGACCAGGTGATGATCATGAATCCCGCCATGGACTGCGCGCCGACCACCAGCCGCATGGGCCCTGTCACGTCGAGATCGCCGAACCCCACGGTCGAGAAGGCGATGGCCGAAAGATAGGTGTAATCGACCCAGTCGGTGAAGCTGGTGCCCAACCCACCGGGAAAGACGTGCTCCTGCAAGATCTGGTAGAGCGCAGCGCCGATCGCGATGTGTATCATGTGCAGCAGCGCGGTCAGGATGAAGGCCCCGAGCGGTACCAGTGAATTTCGCCCCTCGGCCTGCGGCAGCACATGTCGGCAGAGCACAAGGCCGAAATGATGTACCGAGCCGAGAACGATCACGAGCAGGATGGCGATGCCGAGCAACATGCCCCTGACCTAGGCCATCCGCCGCCTCGCGCAAGCGGTAAATCCCGTGCCTCGACTGCCGGGGAAATCGCGTCGCGACGGGGACTTGCCTTGCTTCGCGTGATCGGCCAGCCTGCCCTGCACAGAGGGAGACGGCGATGCAGGACATTCTGGAGGCACTCGAGGCGCGGCGCGACACGGCCCGGCAGGGCGGGGGCGAGGCGCGCATCGCCGCGCAGCACGCCAAGGGCAAGCTGACCGCGCGCGAACGCATCGAGTTGCTGCTCGACGAGGGGTCCTTCGAAGAGTTCGACATGTTCGTCGCCCACCGCTGCACAGATTTCGGCATGGAAGAGAGCCGCCCCCCGGGCGACGGTGTCGTCACCGGCTGGGGCACGGTCAACGGCCGGATGATCTATGTGTTCAGCCAGGACTTCACTGTCTTCGGTGGATCGCTTTCGGAAACCCACGCCCAAAAGATCTGCAAGATCATGGATATGGCGATGCGCAACGGCGCGCCGGTCGTGGGCATCAACGATTCGGGCGGCGCGCGCATCCAAGAGGGGGTGGCGAGCCTCGGGGGCTATGCCGAGGTGTTCCAGCGCAACGTGCTGGCCTCGGGCGTGGTGCCGCAGATCTCGCTCATCATGGGGCCCTGCGCGGGAGGGGCCGTCTATTCCCCCGCCATGACCGACTTCATCTTCATGGTGAAGGACAGCTCCTACATGTTCGTAACCGGCCCCGACGTGGTCAAGACCGTGACCGGCGAGGTCGTGACCGCCGAGGAGCTTGGCGGGGCCACGACCCACAGTCGCAAGTCCTCGGTCGCCGACGCCGCCTTCGAGAACGACGTCGAGGCGATCGCCGAGACCCGCCGTTTGATCGACTTCCTACCGCTCAACAACCGCGAGAAGCCGCCGCGCCGGCCGTTCTTCGACGATGTCGCGCGCGAGGAGCCGAGCCTCGACAGCCTCGTGCCCGCCAACCCCAACCAGCCCTACGACATGCACGAACTGGTGCGAAAGCTCGCCGACGAGGGCGATTTCTTCGAGATCCAGGCCGAGTTCGCGCGCAACATCCTTACCGGTTTCATCCGGCTTGAAGGCTCTACCGTGGGCGTCGTGGCCAACCAGCCGATGGTGCTGGCGGGCTGTCTAGACATCGACAGCGCGCGCAAGGCCGCGCGCTTCGTGCGGTTCTGCGATGCCTTTGAAATCCCGATCCTGACCCTGGTCGACGTGCCGGGCTTTCTGCCCGGCACCGGGCAGGAACTGGGCGGCGTCATCAAGCACGGGGCCAAGCTGCTGTTCGCCTATGGCGAGGCGACGGTGCCCAAGGTGACGCTGATCACCCGCAAGGCCTATGGCGGCGCCTATGACGTGATGGCCTCCAAGCACCTGCGCGGCGATTTCAACTATGCCTGGCCCACCGCCGAGATCGCGGTGATGGGGGCGAGGGGCGCGACCGAGATCCTCTATCGCTCCGAGTTGGGCGAGCCCGAGAAGATCGCCGCGCGCACCAAGGATTACGAGGACCGCTTCGCCAACCCCTTCATCGCCGCCGAGCGGGGCTTCATCGACGAGGTGATCATGCCGCATTCGACCCGCCGCAGGGTGGCGCGGGCCTTTGCCTCGTTGCGCGGCAAATCGCTCCAGAACCCGTGGAAGAAGCATGACAACATCCCGCTCTGAACAGGGTAGGGCCTTGGACCCGGTCCCCTCGCCTCCGGCGGCCCCGAACTGGCGGCACGGGATGGTGCGGGCCGTCCTGCCGGGCTATCAGGCGGCCTGCCGCGGATCGCGCGGCGCAGCCCGAGGACACGATTGACATGGAAAAGCACCGCGGATTTCCCGGCCGGCTGCCCGGCACCGACTTTCAATTCACGATCAGGCGCGCGGCCAAGGACGGCCCGACCAAGATCATCCGGCGCGAACGCTTTCGCGACCGGCGCCCGCCCGACCGGCGCGCCGACGAAGGCTTCATGGCCGCTCTCTGGGCGCAGTTCGGCGAGGAGCCTTTCATGCGCGGCAATCTCGATGCAGCGCGGCTGAGCTGGCTCTTTGGCCGCGAGGTGGTGCCCGCCGAGGACCCTTTCGATCCACAGGATTACGACGCGCTGCTGCGCATCGACGTCGACGTGGCGCGGCGCAGCTTTCCCGACGTCTTCGGGGCCGACGAGGACGAGGATGACGCCGAGGACGAGGGCGAGGGCTGGTGAAGGCCGATCACGCCGGGGAGGGCGTCGAATATCCGGCGCGGGTAGTGGCGGGTTGCCGCCCATGCCTTGGCTGTGATGCCGACCGCGCCCGGCGGGGCATCGCTCTCACTTGCGCAGACCCCTGCGAAGTGGCACTGACAGCGTCATCTGGGGCACAACCATTCATTTTCGGAGACCAAGAATGGCATCCACGTTCAAACTCTTCGGCGCGCTCGGCGTCGCCGCTACTCTGGCCGCCTGTGGCGCCACCCCCGGTGAGCGCGCCGCGACCGGCGCCCTCACCGGCGCCGCTGTCGCGCAGGTCGCCGGCGAGAGCGCCGTCAACGGCGCGCTCATCGGTGGTGCGATCGGCGGCATCGCGCCCTGCGTCACCAACCCGAACGCGAACGGCTGCTACTGAGCCGAGCACGCGACCGGCCTCGGCCGGACGCGCATGACATGACGGGCCGCCGGAGAGATCCCGGCGGCCCTTTTTCGTGATCGGCCGGAAAGGCCAATGAGAGGGGCACGATGTTCGACAAGATCCTGATCGCCAATCGCGGTGAGATCGCCTGCCGGGTGATCCGCAGCGCCCGCGCCATGGGCATCCGCACCGTCGCGGTGCATTCCGAAGCCGACCGCGACGCGCTGCATGTGCGCATGGCCGACGAGGCGATCGAGATCGGACCCGCTGCGGCCGCGCAATCCTACATCTCCATCGACCGGGTCATGGAGGCGGTGCGCCGCAGCGGCGCTCAGGCGGTGCATCCGGGTTACGGGTTCCTGTCGGAGAACCCGCGCTTCGCCCATGCGCTGTCGGAAGAAGGCGTCGCCTTCATCGGCCCGCCCGCGACCGCGATCGAGGCGATGGGCGACAAGATCACCTCCAAGAAGCTCGCAGCCGAAGCGGGCGTTTCGACCGTGCCGGGCCATATGGGGCTGATCGCGGACGCCGAGGAGGCGGTGCGGATCGCGCGTGAGATCGGCTATCCGGTGATGATCAAGGCCAGCGCCGGAGGCGGCGGCAAGGGGATGCGCATCGCCCATGACGACGCGGGCGCGCGCGAGGGCTTTCGCGCCTCGAAATCCGAGGCCGCATCGAGTTTTGGCGACGACCGGATTTTCATCGAGAAATTCGTCACCTCGCCACGCCATATCGAGATCCAGGTGCTGTGCGACGGCCATGGCAACGCCGTCTGGCTGCACGAGCGCGAATGCTCGATCCAGCGCCGCAACCAGAAGGTCATCGAAGAGGCCCCGTCGCCCTTTCTCGACGACGCCACGCGCCGCGCCATGGGGCAGCAGGCGGTGTCTCTGGCGCAGGCCGTAGGCTACACTAGCGCCGGCACGGTCGAGTTCATCGTCGACGGCGACCGCAACTTCTATTTTCTCGAGATGAACACCCGGTTGCAGGTCGAGCATCCGGTGACCGAGTTGATCACCGGCATCGACCTCGTGGAGCAGATGATCCGCGTGGCGGCGGGCGAAAAGCTGCCCTTCGCGCAGGCCGACATCCCGCTCAACGGCTGGGCCATCGAAAGCCGACTTTACGCCGAAGACCCGTATCGCGGCTTCTTGCCCTCGATCGGTCGCCTGACGCGCTACCGCCCGCCCGAGGAGATCGCCACGCCCGAGCGTGCCGTGCGCAACGATACCGGCGTGTTCGAGGGCGGCGAAATCTCGATGCATTATGACCCGATGATCGCCAAGCTCTGCACATGGCGCCCGACCGGCTCCGCGCCATCGCCGCGATGCGCGAGGCGCTCGACGGCTTCGAGGTCGAGGGCATCGGACACAATCTGCCATTCCTCTCGGCCGTGATGGACCACCCGCGCTTCGTCTCGGGCGAGATCACGACCGGCTTCATCGAGGAGGAGTTCCCCCAAGGTTTCACCGGGGCCGAACTGCCCGAGGCCGAGCTGCGCCGCATCGCGGCGGCGGCAGCGGCGATGCACCGGGTCTCGGAAATCAGGCGCGCCCGGATTTCGGGACGCATGGATCATCACGAGCGCCGCGTCGGCACCGACTGGGTGGTGACGCTTGGTGCGGCGCGCTTCGAACTGTCGCTTACCACCGACCGCGACGGGGCGGAGGTGCGATTCGACGGCGGCGAGGCGCTGCGCGTTGAAAGCGACTGGATGCCAGGCCGGACGCTGGCGCGGCTCATGGTGGGCGAGGCGCCGCTGGTGCTCAAGGTCGATACGCTTCCCATGGGGTTTCGGCTGCGTGGACGCGGGGCCGATCTACGGGCACGGGTAATGACCCCGAGACAGGCCGAACTGGCCGCCCTGATGCTCGAAAAGCAGCCCCCCGACACCTCGAAGTTGCTGCTTTGCCCGATGCCGGGCGTGGTCACGGCACTGCATGTGGCCGAGGGCGATGAAGTGCAGGCGGGGCAGGCGCTCTGTACGGTCGAGGCGATGAAGATGGAGAACCTGCTGCGCGCGGAGCGTCAGGGTCGTGTCGCCCGCATCATGGCCGAGGCGGGCGACAACCTCGCCGTCGACGCCGTGATCATGGAGTTCGACTAGCGCGTCGGTAGCGCCTGCGCCCCGGCCCGGTCGATCGGCTGGTTGGCGTCGCGTATTTCCTGCTGGCGCAGCGGCAGCTTGTCGATGGCGCGGATCAGCTCGCGCCCGGTGAAGGGCGCGGGCTTGCGCTGGGCGATGCGGCCGTCCTTGCCGATCAGCACGACGGCAAAGCCGCGCGGCCGCAGCGATCGGCGGATCGGGCCGCGCGCCTCGGGGTCGGTGTCGATCAGCA
Organism: Limimaricola cinnabarinus LL-001; assembly: GCF_000466965.1. Classification (GTDB taxonomy): domain Bacteria; phylum Pseudomonadota; class Alphaproteobacteria; order Rhodobacterales; family Rhodobacteraceae; genus Limimaricola; species Limimaricola cinnabarinus. The sequence continues at coordinate 114,095 of NZ_BATB01000001.1, read as the reverse complement.
CGATCACGTCGCGCACCGCGAGATCGTCGATCCGCTCAGCCAGAAACGCCATCTGCCTCTGGAACTGCGGATCGCTTGGCCCGTCGGCAAAGACCACGATCGGCCGCGCCACGAATTCGAAATCGTCAAGCTCGGCCTCGCCCACCGGGTAGGCGGCGCGCGGCTCTTCGGCCCAGCGCGTCAGCAGGTCCGGGGCCTCCTGCGCGGCGACGAGGGGGGCGGCCCACAAAAGGGCCATGAGCGCGAAGAGGGGGCGAAGCTGTTTCATGTCTTCAACATAGGCGCGAATTGCCCCGACGCGAAGGGCGGCGCGACAATAGGTGCCGGGACTGGCGCAATGTCTCGTGGCGCGGCACACTCTCGACCGGGACCGGAGGAGAAAGCATGGCCGATCAAGACCGCCGCGACGACTGGGCCGCACGCGCCCGTGCCGAGCTGAAGGGGCGCGACCCCGAAAGCCTGCGCCGCGACACGCTGGAGGGGATCGAGGTGAAGCCCGTCTATGATGCGGGCGATCTCGAAGGGCTGTCGCACCTGCACGCCCTGCCGGGCGAGGCACCTTATATGCGCGGCGTGAAATCCACGATGTATGCCGGACGCCCCTGGACGATCCGACAATATGCCGGGTTTTCCACGGCCGAGGAGTCGAACGCCTTTTATCGCCGGGCGCTGGAGAGCGGTCAGCAGGGGGTGTCGGTCGCCTTCGATCTCGCCACTCATCGCGGCTATGACAGCGACCACCCCCGCGTCGAGGGCGACGTGGGCAAGGCCGGCGTGGCGATCGACAGCGTCGAGGACATGAAGATCCTGTTCGACGGCATCCCGCTGGGTGAGGTGTCGGTGTCGATGACGATGAACGGCGCGGTGATCCCGATCCTCGCCAGCTTCATCGTCGCGGGCGAGGAGCAGGGCGTGCCGGTGGGCAAGCTTTCGGGCACGATCCAGAACGACATCCTCAAGGAGTTCATGGTCCGCAACACCTATGTTTATCCGCCCGAGCCTTCGATGCGGATCGTGGCCGACATCATCGAACACACCGCCGACCACATGCCGAAATTCAACTCGGTCTCGATCTCGGGTTACCACATGCAGGAGGCGGGGGCCGACCTCGTGCAGGAGCTGGCCTTCACGCTGGCCGACGGGCGCGAATACGTCCGCGCCGCCATCGCGCGTGGCATGGATGTGGACCGCTTCGCCGGGCGTCTAAGCTTCTTCTTCGCCATCGGCATGAATTTCTTCATGGAAGCCGCGAAGCTGCGCGCCGCGCGGCTCTTGTGGCACAAGATCATGGAGGAGTTCGAACCGAAGGACCCTAAATCCCTGATGCTGCGCACCCATTGCCAGACGTCCGGCGTCAGCCTGCAGGCGCAGGACCCCTACAACAACGTGGTGCGCACCGCCTACGAGGCGCTGTCGGCGGTGCTCGGCGGCACCCAGTCGCTGCACACCAACGCGCTCGACGAGGCGATCGCCCTGCCGACCGACTTCTCGGCCCGCATCGCGCGCAATACCCAGCTGATCCTGCAGGAGGAGACCGGCATCACCGATGTCGTCGATCCGCTGGCGGGGTCCTATTACGTCGAGAGCCTGACCCAAGAGCTGGCCGAGAAAGCATGGGCGCTGATCGAGGAGGTCGAGGGCCTGGGCGGCATGACCCGCGCGGTGGCCTCCGGCATGCCCAAGCTTCGGATCGAGGAGACGGCGGCCAAACGGCAGGCGCTGATCGACCGGGGCGAGCAGGTCATCGTCGGCGTGAACAAATATCGCAAAGAGCGCGAGGATGCGATCGACATCCTCGACATCGACAACGTCAAGGTGCGCGACGGGCAGGTGGCGCGGCTGGAGAAGATCCGGTCGACGCGTGACGAGGCGGCCTGCGACGCGGCGCTGGCGGCCCTCGAAGCAGCGGCGCGCGAGGATGGCAACCTGCTGGCCGCGGCGGTCGAGGCGGCCCGCGCCCGCGCCACGGTGGGGGAGATCAGCATGGCGATGGAAAAGGTCTTCGGGCGGCACCGGGCCGAGGTGAAGACGCTCGCGGGCGTCTATGGCAAGGCTTGGGAGGGGGATGCGGGCTTCGAGCGCATCCAGCGCGAGATCGCCGCGTTCGCCGGAGAAGAAGGCCGCCGCCCGCGCATGCTCGTGGTCAAGATGGGGCAGGACGGCCACGACCGCGGCGCCAAGGTGATCGCCACCGCCTTTGCCGATCTGGGCTTTGACGTTGATATGGGGCCGCTGTTCCAGACGCCCGAGGAGGCCGCGCAGGACGCGCTCGACAACGACGTGCATGTCGTTGGCATCTCCAGCCAGGCGGCAGGGCACCGGACGCTGGCGCCCAAGCTGGTGCAGGCCCTGCGCGATCAGGCGCGGGCGAGATCCTCGTGGTCTGCGGCGGTGTGATCCCGGATCAGGATCACGCGATGCTCAAGGAGGCGGGGGTCGCGGCGATCTTCGGGCCGGGCACCAACATCCCAGAGGCCGCGTCCAAGATCCTGTCGATGATCCGCGCGCGCGGCTGAGAGGACGAGTCGGCTCTTGCGGCGCGGGGCAGGACGCGACATCACGGTCGCCGAAATCCCTTATGCCCGAGGCCCGCCATGATCCGCCCCGCCACCCCCGATGACGCCCCGGCCCTCGGCGCCATCTGGAATCGCGTGATCCGCGAGACGACCTCGATCTTCAACACGACCGAGCGGGGCGAGGCCGAGATTGCGAGATCATCGGCAATAGCGATCCGTTCCTTGTCTGGGACGAGTCCGGCGTCCAGGGTTTTGCCCGCTGGTTCCCGTTTCGCGGCAATGACGGCTATCGCCACACCGTCGAACACACGATCCTGCTCGCACCCGGCCTGCATGGGCGCGGTGCGGGGCGGCTGCTGATGGAGCGGCTCTTCGAAACCGCCCGCGCTGCCGACAAACACGTGATGGTCGCCTGTGTCACCGCCGAAAACGCGGCGGGCATCGCCTTTCACGAGCGCATGGGGTTCGAACGCACCGGCACCATGCCCGAAGTGGGGCGCAAGTTCGGCCGTTGGCTCGATCTCGCCATCCTGCAGAAACGACTCTGACAATGCCGCGACGCGGCGCTAAGGTGGACCCATGTCGATCTGGACACGCATAGCCGAAGCCATCGCGGCTCTGAGGCAGGGCGAAAGCCTCGCCTCGATCTTCGATCGGCTGCGCACGCCGCCCGAACGCTCGGTGGCCTTCGCCATCGCGGTGATCGCTTTGGGCGCGAAGATGGCCAAGGCCGACGGGCAGGTGACGCGCGGCGAGGTCGCCGCCTTTCGCGAGATCTTCACCATCCCGCCCGAGGAAGAGGCCAACGCCGCGCGGGTCTTCAACATGGCGCGCACCGATGTCGCGGGGTTCGACGACTACGCCCGCCGCATCGCACGGATGTTTCGCGGCGAAAGGGGCCCGCTGTTCGACCTGATGGAGGGGCTGTTCCACATCGCCCTCGCCGATGGCGATTACCACCCCGACGAGAACGCCTTTCTGCGGGAGGTGGCGGAGATCTTCGAGATCGACGAGCGCAGCTTCGCGCGGCTGCGCGCGCGCTTCGTCCCCGATTGCGAACCCGATCCCTATGACGTGCTCGGCGTGTCGCCCGACGATGATCTGACCGAGATCCGCAGCGCATGGCGCGCCATCGTGCGCGAGACTCATCCCGACCGGCTCGCCGCGCGCGGCCTGCCCGAGGAGGCGATGAAGATGGCCGAGAGTCGTCTCATCTCGGCCAACCGGGCGTGGGAGCGGATCTCCGAAGGGCAAGGCCGCACTGCGACGGCGACCGGCGGGACCCCGAACGAGGCCGAGGGCCGCGCCTGATGCGGTTGGCGACGTGGAACGTCGCCTGGTTCGACCGGCTGTTCGACGATGCGGGCCGGCCGCAGCACGACGACGCGCCCTCGGCCCGTCACGGAATTACCCGCGCGCAGCAGCTCGCCGGCATTGCGCATGTGATGCGTGCGCTCGATGCGGATGGGATCGTCGTGGTCGAAGCGCCGGATACGGGCGGATCGCGCGATGGGATGCGGGCGCTGGAGGAGTTTGCCGCCGAGGCGGGGCTGAGAACGCCCGAGGCGCTGATCGGTTTTCGCAGCCACACCCAGCAGGAGATCGCGTTTCTCTACGACCCCGAGCGCCTGCGCGCTCGGCATGACCCGCGCGCAAGCGCCAAAGCCCCGCGCTTCGATCTGCATGCGGGGCGGGGCGACACCCGGATCACGTGGTCCAAACCTCCCCTGGAGCTTGCCATCGAGGCCGAGGGCGCCGCGCTGCGCCTGATCGGGGTTCACGCCAAGTCCAAGACCCCGCATGGCGCGCAGGGGCCCGACGATCTGCGCCGTATCGCGGTGGAGAACCGGCGCAAGCAGCTCGCTCAATGCGGCTGGCTGCACGCGCGGGTCGAGGATCATCTCGACGCAGGCGACAGCCTGGTGGTGATGGGCGATTTCAACGACGGCCCCGGCCTCGACGCGCAGGAGCGGCTCTTTGGCCGGTCGGGGATCGAGATCGTGCTGGGCGAGGGCGAGGTACCCGAGCGGCGGCTCTACGACCCGCACGCGGCCCTCGCACTGTCGCACCCGATGGCGGCGCAGCCCGCCACCGCACGGTTCGCCGTGCCGCCCGACTGGCGCATCCTGTCGGCGCTGCTCGATTATGCGATGATCTCGCCCGATCTGCGCGCCGATGCTCCGCGCTGGCGCATCTGGCACCCCTTCGACGACCCCGGGATCTATGCCGACACCGCCTTGCGCGAGGCGCTGCTCGCGGCCTCGGATCACTTTCCCGTCACGCTCGACCTCGACCTCGACCTCACTGGAAAATCCGCTCCGATCCCCTAGGTCCGGGTCATGAAACAGATTGCTCCCTTCGTCTTCGCCGCCGCCATGTTGGCGGCCCCCGCCATCGCCCAGATCGAGGAGGCCCCCGAGGATGAGGGCTTTGGGCTGATGCAACGCGGGGCGGAGCTGTTCTTCGAGGGCATCATGGGCGAGATGGAGCCCGCCATCGAGGATTTCCGCGCCTTCGCCAAGACTGCCGAGCCGCATCTGCGAGCCTTGCTGTCCGAAATGGGACCGGCGCTGATGCAGGTGCTCGACCGGATCGACGACATCGCCAATTACGAAGCCCCCGAGATCCTCGAAAACGGCGACATCATCCTGCGCCGCAAGCGCGAAGCGCCTGACTTCACCCCCGACATCGACGCGCCCGAGATCGAAATCTGATTTTACTCCCGCATCGAGGTGCCTGACCTGCTCACGGATGGAACGGACATGCTCCCATGATCCAGACGCCTAGCGGCCCACGCGCCGCCGTCTTCGATCTCGACGGCACGCTGATCGACAGCGCACCTGACATTGCGGATGCGGTGAACCGGGCCTTCGTGGCGCATGGGCTGGAGGCGACGGACGAGGCGGTGGTGACGGAGCTGATCGGCAATGGCGCGCACCGGCTGGTGGCGGATCTGCTCGCCCGTCAGCGCACCCCGGCGACGCCATCCGATATCGACTCGCTCACCGCCGCCTATCTCGACAGCTATGCCGAGGCCCCCGTGGCGCGGACCACGATCTATGCACATGTGGCCGAAGATCTCGCCACGTTGAAAGGGGCGGGCTGGCGGCTCGGGCTGTGCACCAACAAGCCGCAGGCGCTGACGCTTGCTGTTTTAAAGGGGCTCGGCCTCGCGGTGCTGTTCGACGCGGTGCGCGGGGCGGATGCCGTGCCCGCGCGCAAGCCCGATCCGGGTCACCTTCGCGCGGTGATCGACGCGCTCGGCGTGACGACGGCGATCTATGTGGGCGATACCGAGGTCGACGAGGCGACGGCGCGGGCAGCAGGCGTGCCCTTCCGCGGTGTCGGCTGGGCCGCGCCGGGACGGCTCTCCGTGCCAAAAGCCGAACGGCTGAGCCGCCTGTCCGACCTTGCGGTCTAGTCGCGCAGCCGCACTTCCCCGGTGGCACCGAGCGCCGAGGCCAGCGACTTGAACCGTTGCTCGGCCACTTCGCTGAACAGCGATTTCGCGCGCGGATCGAGATCGAGCGTCAACGTCTTGTCCACGGCGTTCCAAGCGAGATTGCCGGGCACCGTCTCGGCCCCGAGCCAGAGCATCGCGCCCAGCCGCATCGCCCGGCCCAGCACCTCGGCCTCGCGCTGATCCTCCTCGGATACGAGCGTGAACATCTCCTGATAACGGGCGCCCTCGCGCTTGTTAGAATAGCGATGCATCAGCGCCAGCCCGAGGAACACGCGCTCGGAATGCTTGAGCCCACCGAGATTCGCCCGCGTCGCGTTGTCGAAGCAGACCTGCGGGCGGTAGTCGGGATGCGCGCGCCAGCTCACGTCGTGCAGCAGGCAGGCGGCCTTGATGATCCGCTTGCGCTGCCAGTCGGCATGCGGAAACAACGGGCGCACGAAATCGAACAGGACCGGGCCGAAGCCCGGCATCCGCGCATCCTTGGCCTCGGCGAAGCGGCAGGCCTCGATCAGCGGGTCGCGGTCGCGCAGGGCGGGGGGCATCTGCTCATAGAGCATGCCCTCGCGAATGCCATAGGAAGAAATGGTGATGTCCTTGGGCTGGAACACCTGCACCAACCGGTCGAGCACCCGGATCGCCAGCGGCACCAGCGCCATCCGGTCCGACGACACGCCGGCGCGGCCGCGCAGATCCTCGGGGTCTTCCTTTTCGATGTACTTGCGCGTCTCGGCCACGGCGTCGGTGGTCATGCGGTATTCGTGCAGCACGGTGAGAGGATAGTCGCGCCGCGTCATGTCGCAGCGCGCAATGGCCCGCCAAGATCCCCCGACAAGGAACAGCCGCATCCCGGTCTCGTTCTGCATCTCGTCGTGGATCTGCTCGATCGTGGTCTTGACATAGGCGTCGAGACCCTTCTCGCCGCCCTTGACCTCCTTGAGCTTCAAGGGCCCCAGCGCCGATGTCAGGCGGCGACCAACGCGGCCCTCGGCGATGTCCGCGAGTTCCATCGACGAGCCGCCGATGTCGCAGACCATGCCGTAGGAGCCGGGCCAGCCCAGAAGCACGCCCTGCGCCGAGAGCCGCGCTTCCTCGTCGCCCGCGATGACATGGATCTCGATCCCGGTCTCGCGCAGCACCTCGTCGCAGAACTCCGGCCCGTCCTCGGCCTCGCGCACCGCCGCCGTGGCCACCGCGGTCAGCGGCATGATCCCCATGCCCTCGGCCAGCGTGGCAAAACGCTTGAGCGCGGCCAGCGCCCGCTCGCGCCCTCTCGGCGACAGGCGGTTGGTTTCCGAAAGGCCCTCGCCCAAGGCGCACATGATCTTTTCATTGTAGAAATAGGCCGGCGACCGGGCCGCGCCGTCGAAGACGACCAGACGGACCGAGTTCGAGCCCACATCGACCACGCCGACGCGGCTCAGCGCACGGGTTTCGGGATCGTCGAAGAGCGGCCGGCCGAAAGGCCCCCAGTCGCCGCTGCGCGCGTCGCTGTGATCGTTCATGAAGCCCCCATGATCCTGCCGCAGCATGTGGCCCGGCCCCTCGCGGAGTCAACGCCCCGCATCGGGCGCGGTCTTAACGGCCTGCCCGGCGAGGGCAAAGGAAAAATGCCCTGAGTGTTGAATCCACTACGAAAGAGTAGGCTTTGCCTCATTCGTGGGTGTGTGTGAGTTGCGGCACGTCACCCGCACCCGCCTTTCCGCGCCCCGAAAGCGAGGGGTTTTCCATGAAGAAGCGGTGGCAGGAGAAGGCGCGCCCGTCCTCGGGCCAATCGGCCCGGCGAAACCGCCCGTCTGGCCCCATGACCCAGCTTTGAGCGACATCCGCGAGGTTCGCGGCCATGATCTGATCGGTGATCTGCGCCTTCACCGTGGGGTTGGTGATCTCGGCCAGCGTCTCGACCCGGCGGTTGAGATTGCGGCCCATCCAGTCTGCCGAGGAGATGAACACCCGCGCCTTCTTCGACGGAAGGCCCCGCCCGTTGCCAAAGCACACGATGCGGCTGTGTTCGAGAAACCGGCCCACGATGGATTTCACCCGGATGTTCTCGCTCAGCCCCGCGATGCCCGGACGCAGCCCGCAGATGCCCCGGATCACGAGGGAAATCTTCACGCCAGCGCGGCTCGCTTCGTAGAGCGCGTCGATCACCTCGGCCTCGACGAGAGAGTTCATCTTGGCCCAGATCTCGGCGGGGCGGCCCGCGCGCGCGTGCTCCGCCTCGGCGGCGATCATCTCGAGCAGGCGCGGCTTCAACGTCAGCGGCGAGATCGCGAGGTTCTCGAGACCCAGCGGCTCGGCCGAACCGCCGATATAGTTGAACACCTTGGTCGCATCGCGCCCCAAGGCCGCGTCGCAGGTGAAGAAGGACAGGTCGGTGTAGATCCGCGCGGTGATGGGGTGGTAGTTGCCGGTGCCGAAATGGGTGTAGGTGACGAGGCTGTCGCCTTCGCGCCGGACCACTGTGCTGATCTTGGCGTGGGTCTTGTACTGGGTGAAGCCGTAGACGACATGCGCGCCCGCCCGCTCCAGACGGCGTGACTGGCGGATGTTGGCGGCCTCGTCGAAGCGGGCCTTGAGCTCGACCAGCGCCGTCACCGACTTGCCGTCCTCGGCCGCCTCGCACAGCGCCTCGACAATGGGCGAGTTGCGCGAGGTGCGGTAGAGCGTCTGCTTGATCGCCACCACGTCCGGGTCGGTCGCCGCCTGCTGCAGGAAGCGGTTGACCATGTCGAAGGTCTCGTAGGGGTGGTGCAGCAGCATGTCCTTTTGCCGGATCGCCGCGAACATGTCGCCGTCATGATCCTGCACCCGCTCGGGCACCCTCGGCGTGAAGGGCGGCCAGAGCAGGTCGGGGCGGGCGTCGGTCACCAGCTCCTTGAGATTGCCGATGCCGATCAGCCCCTCGACCTCGACCACCTCGGCGTCGCGGATGTGCAGCTCCTCCATGATGGTGGCCTTGAGCGCGGGCGGCGCGTCGGCCGAAAGCTTCATGCGCACCACTTCGCCCCGGCGCCGCCGCTTGAGCGCCACCTCGAACTCGCGCACGAGGTCCTCGGCCTCCTCCTCGACCTCGAGATCGCTGTCGCGCAACACGCGAAAGGTGCAGTGGCCCTTGATCCTGTAGCCCGGAAACAGCTGGTCGAGATTGAGCAGCAGCAGTTCCTCGAGCGGCAGGAACCGCTGCCCGTTTTCGGTCGGAAGCTGGACGAAGCGATCGATCTGCGCGGGCACCGGCAGAAGCGCGCGCAAGGGCTTCTTGTCGGAGGCGCGTTCGAGCGACAGCGCCAGCGCGAGACCTTCGTTGGGGATGAAGGGGAAGGGGTGCGCAGGGTCGATGGCCAGCGGCGAAAGCACGGGAAAGACGCGGTTGAGAAACGCGTCCGACAGGTAGGCCATGTCCTTCTTCGACACGTCGGTGCGGTTCAGGATGGTGATGTTCTGCGCGGCCATCTCATCACAGAGCAGCTTGAAGATCTCCTGCTGGCGCGCCATCAGCGCGCGCGCCTCGCTGTCGATCTGGCGCAGCTGCTCGGCCGGGACCAGCCCGTCGATGGCCGGGGTGGCGTTGCCCGCCTGTGCCAGCTCGCGCAGGCCCGCGACGCGCACAGTATAGAATTCGTCGAGATTAGTGGCCGAGATCGACAGGAAACGCAGCCGCTCCAAGAGCGGCACACGCGGGTTTTCGGCCTCCTCCAGCACCCGGAAGTTGAATCCGAGCCAGCTCAGCTCGCGATTGACAAAACGCGCCGGCCCCGAGAGGTCGGCATCGAGCGCGACCGGCTCGGGAAAGCCTGCGACGAGGAAATCGGCCTGTGTCATGGGTGCTGTCTGGCGCATTTTTTCAACGGTGATGTGACGGGTCGCCCCACTATCGCGCTCGCTTGCCGGGATTGTCCAGCGGCCCGCCTCGAACCCGCCTCAGGCCCGGTACAGCGCCCGGTGGGCCAGCGGTCGGCTGACGGGGCGCGCTTCGGCCAGCGCCATCCGGTCCAGCCGCTCCACCACGGCGGCGGCGGCGGCAAAGCTGCGCTCGATCCGGACGGCGAGATAGGGGATCACGTCGGCCATCGGCACCAATTGCCGATCGGCGAAATGCTTGGCCAGCACCGCTCCCAGAAGCCGGTCGTCGGGGTCCTCGATGCGCGCCACCGCCGTCGCCTGAAGACGGCTGGCAAGATCGGGGAGCGCGATGTCGAGCCGCGCGGGCGCCCGGTCGGCGGTCAGCAGGAGCCGCCCGCCCGAGGCCGCGAGACGGTTGTGCAGGTGAAACAAGGTCGCTTCGGCGGCGGAAGCGAGGCGATGGATGTCCTCGACCACGATGGCCGCGCCGGGGGCGGGGGGCGGTAGACTCGGCCCGAGGTCCTGCGCCAGCAGGATCATCGCCTCGCTCTCGGCCTGCCAGACTCGGGCGAGGTGGCTCTTGCCCGATCCGGGTGGGCCGATCAGCGCCAGCTTGCCCTCGGGCCAGCGCCCGGCCGTGACCATCTCATGGGCGGCGCGGTTGGCCTGCGACAGGATGAAGTCCTCGGGTCCCAGCGCCACTGCGAGCGGCAAGTCGAGGCTCAGTTGCCACGCCATGCATCCTCCGGGCAGGTCGTGTCGGAGGAAGACGCGGAGGGTGGTGAAACCGGCGGCGGCATCGCCGTGGCCGTGCCCTGGTAGAGCGCGCTTTCCTGATAGCGGGAGATGCCGAAGCGGGCGAAGACGCCGAGCATCGCCGCGATCGGTACCGCGACCAGCATGCCCACGAAGCCGAACAGCGCCCCGAACACAGCCAGCGCGAACAAAAGCCACACCGGGTGCAGCCCGACCGAGGAGCCGACGAGCCGCGGCGTCAGGATGTTGCCCTCGATCATCTGGCCCGCCACGAAGATCCCTGCCACCGCACCGATCCAGACCCATTCGCCCCAGAACTGGAACAGCGCCAGACCGATGGCCAGAACGCCGCCGACCAGAGCTCCGACGTAAGGAATGAAGGTGACGAGACCCGCGACCGCGCCGACCACAAGGCCGAAGTTGAGCCCCACCAGCGCCAGCGCCACCGCGTAATAGGTGCCCAGGATCAGGCAGACGAGGCCCTGTCCGCGCACGAAGGAGGCCAGTGTCCGGTCGACCTCGCGCGCGAGCTGGCGGATGGTGGGGGCGTGTTCGCGCGGCAGAAGCTCGTCGATGCGCGCCACCATCCGGTCCCAGTCGACCAGCAGGTAGACCGCCACCACCGGCACCACGACGAAGAGCACCAGCAGGTTGATCACCCCCATCGCCGAGGTAAGCAGCCCGTTGAGGATCTCGCCGCCGCGGGCCTGCACGGCCGAGCCAATGGCGTCTAGTTGGCCACGGATGGTCGAGCTTTCGTCCATCACGTCGGGAAACCGCGCCGCGAGCCAGTCGCGCAGGCCCGAGAACAGCTCGGGCGCCGTCTGCACGAGCTGACTGGTCTGGCGGATCAGCGTCGGGATCAGCAGCAGCACGGCGGCGGCGAAGATCAGCACCACGCCCAGCGCGATCACCGCCACCGACATTGCCCGGCTGAGGCCCAGCCGCTCCAGCCGGTCGGCCACGGGATCGAGCAGATAGGCCAGCGCGCCACCCACGAGGAAGGGCAGGATCACATCGCCCAGGAGCCAAAGCAGAACGAAGGTCACCACGGCGATGATGGCCCAGATACGCGCCTGTTGCTGGATCGGAAGTGCCACGGAATTCGCTCCTTGCGCGGATGTCCCACCTATGTCGCCGCCGGGGCCCGGGCGCGCAAGCCTTTTGGGGCAGGCGCGACTTGGACTAGGCATGCCCCGCACAACCTGCGCGGGGGCGGAGCGGGACGGCGCTTGTCAGGTGGGCGGCTCTCCCCTACAGGGGGATTCGTCTGCCTCTTTGCCGATCCGCCTTTCTGACATAGGAATCCTCGATGCGCCTCACCCGCTATTTCCTGCCCGTGCTCAAGGAAACGCCCGCCGAGGCGCAGATCGTCAGCCACCGCTACATGCTGCGCGCGGGCCTGATCAAGCAGGCAGGCGCCGGCATCTACTCGTGGCTGCCGCTGGGGCTGCGGGTGCTGCGCAACATCGAGCGCATCGTCGACGAGGAGCAGCAGAAGGCCGGGCACATCCCGCTCCTGATGCCGACGCTGCAGCCCGCCGACCTGTGGCGCGAGAGCGGCCGCTACGAGGCGTATGGCGAGGAGATGCTGCGGATCAAGGACCGTCAGGGCCGCGACCTGCTTTATGGTCCCACCAACGAGGAGATGATCACCGACATCTTCCGCAGCTACATCTCGTCCTATCGCGACCTGCCCAAGACGCTGTACCATATCCAGTGGAAGTTCCGCGACGAGATGCGTCCGCGCTTTGGTGTGATGCGGGGCCGCGAATTCCTGATGAAGGACGGTTACAACTTCGACGTCGACCGCGAGAGCGCGCTCGAGGCCTATGACCGCCACATGGTGAGCTACCTGCGCACCTATGAGCGGATGGGCCTCAAGGCGATCCCGATGCGTGCCGATTCAGGTCCGATCGGCGGCGAGAACACGCATGAGTTCCTCGTGCTGGCCGAGACCGGCGAGAGCGAGGTGTTCTACGACAGTGCCATTCTCGACCTGCAGCTCGGCGAGCGGATGGTAAACTACGAGGATCCCGATCAGCTCAAGCAGATCGTGTCTGAATGGACCACGCCCTATGCGCGCACCGACGAGACGCATGACGCGGCGCTGTTCGCCGAGGTCCCAGAGGAGCGCCGCCGCACCTCGCGCGGGATCGAGGTCGGCCAGATCTTCTACTTCGGCACCAAGTATTCCGAGGCGATGGGCGCCACCGTGACCAACGCCGAAGGCGCGCGCGTGCCGGTCGAGATGGGCAGCCACGGCATCGGCGTCAGCGTCTGGTGGGGGCGATCATCGAGGCCAGCCACGACGACAAGGGCATCATCTGGCCCGAGGGCGTCACGCCATTCCATGTCGGCATCGTCAACCTGCGTCAGGGCGACGCCGAGACGGATGCCGCCTGCGCCGGCATCTATGCCGGCCTGCGTACACTGGGTCTCGACCCGCTTTATGACGACCGCGACGAGCGGGCGGGAGCGAAGTTCGCCACCATGGACCTGATCGGCCTGCCGTGGCGCATCACGGTGGGGCCCAAGGGGCTCAAGAACGGCGTGGTCGAACTGGTCTCGCGCCGCACCGGCGAGAGCGAGGAGCTGCCGCCCGAACAGGCGGTCGAGAAGATCGCCCGGATCTACGCCTATCTCTGAGGCCTAGACCTCGTCGGGGAGCAGCACCACGGCGCCGCGCTTGCGCCCGGTCGCGACCCGGTCATAGGCCTGCGCGATCTCCGACAGCCGGTAGCGGCTGTCGATCACCGCGCGCAGGTCGCCCGCCTCCACCAGCCGGGCGATCTCCTCCATGTCGGCGCGGGTCTCGGTGGCTACGCCGCTCTTGGCCCGCCTGCCGCCGCGCCGGGTGAAACGGGCGCCGATCTCGGTGCCGAGCCCGGCATAGACCAGCAGCAGCCGGCCCTTGGGCGCCAGAGCCCGCATCCGCAGGCCCAAGGGGGCCGTGCCCACGGCGTCGAGGATCACATCGTAATAGCCCTCGCGGGTGAACGGCGCTTCCTCGTCATGCGCGATCACCTCATGTGCGCCGAGATCGCGCACCAGATCGGCATTGGCGGCAGAGCACACCGCCGTCACCCGCGCCCGCATCGCCCGGCCGATCTGTACCGCCGCCACGCCCACCGCACCCGAGGCCCCGACCACGCAAAGCCGCTGGCCCTGCTTCAGCCGCCCCTTGTCGCGCAGGAACTGCAGCGCCGTGATCGCGCCGAAGGGCAGGGCGGCGGCCTGCCCGTGGCTCAGCACATGCGGCTTGTGCACCACGCACCCGCCTCGGGGAGCACCACCGCCTCGGCATGGGCGCCCATGGCGCTGCCGGTGCTGCCAAACACCTCGTCGCCCACGGCGAACCGGGTCACGTCTTCGCCCACCGCCTCGACCACCCCCGAAAAGGCGGTGCCCAGCACCGGGTTGCGCGGCCCCGACCAGCCGAAGGCCATCCGCACCACCAGCCCGTAGCCACGCGGCACGCTCAGCGAGCGGATGCGCCAGTCGCCCGCGCTCACCGTTCCGGCGCAAAGCCCGACGCGGATCTCTCCCTGGCCCGGCGCGGGCAGCGGCCGGTCGACGATCTCGAGATGTTCCGGGCCGCCATAGGCGCGGCAGATCACGGCGCGCATTCGCGCTCTCCTCCTGATACGGCCATGACGGCTTGCGCGCGCATGACATCCCCCTTCCAAGCTGACCCGGCCCCGGCACGTGCGTCAAGCCGCGCCGACACCGTGGCGTGAGGCGGCGCCGGGGCGGCTTGACCCCGCCCGCGACCGCCCCCAAGGTCCGCGCGCATTTCAAGGGACCCCGCATGGCCAACCGCACCGCCCCGTTTTCCGCCTTCGAGTGGATGATCGCCTGGCGCTACATCCGCGCCCGCCGCGCCGAAGGCGGGGTCAGCGTCATGACCTGGATCAGCCTCGTCGGCATCACGCTCGCGGTCTTCGCGCTGATCGCGACGCTGTCGGTGCGCGCGGGTTTCCGCGAGGAGTTCATCGACACGATCCTCGGCGCGAATGCCCATGTCACCGTCTATCAGGACAGCGTGATCGAAGGCACCGACATCACCCGGCAGGTGATCGAGGGTTACGCGGACCTGTCGCAGCGCCTCGGGCAGATCGAAGGAGTGAGCCGTGCGGCCCCGGTGGTGCGCGGGCAGGTGATGCTGAACGCGGGCAACGAGAACGCGGGCATCGAGATCTACGGCATCGCGGCCGGGGATCTCGCCTCCCTGCCGCGCATCGCCGATCCTGCAACCGGGATGGGCGACATCGCGCGGTTCGATGAGGGCATCGCTCTGGGCTCGGGGGCCGCGCGCGAACTGGGCGTGGCGATCGGCGACAAGGTCAGGGTGATCTCGCCCAACGGCGCGCGCACGCCGATGGGGCAGAGCCCGCGCGTCTCGGCCTATGAGGTGACCTATATCTTCACCGCCGGGCGCTATGACATCGACCGCACCCGCGCCTACCTGCCGCTGTCCGAGGCGCAGCTCTTCTTCAACCGCGACGGCGTGGTGGACGAGATCGAGGTGATGGTCGAGGACCCCGACAACGTGCAGGAACTTCTGCCCGAGATCCTCGATGTGGCCGGGCCGACCGCCTTCCTGTGGACGTGGCGCGACAGCGCGGGCGCATTCCTGCGCGCGCTTACGGTCGAGGACAACGTGATGTTCGTGATCCTGTCGATCCTCGTGCTGATCGCCTCGATGAACATCATCTCGGGCCTGATCATGCTGGTGAAGAACAAGGGCCGCGACATCGGCATCCTGCGCACCATGGGGCTCACCGAAGGCTCGGTGCTGCGGGTGTTCTTCATCTGCGGCGCGGGCATCGGCACGATCGGCACGCTCGCGGGCGTGATCTTGGGCTGCGCCTTCGCGATCTGGATCGACCCGATCTTCGCGGCGGTGAATTACGTCTCCGGCGGCGGGGTCTGGGACCCGTCGATCCGCGGCATCTACGCGCTGCCCGCCAAGCTGGAGCTGGGCGACGTGATCTCTGCCGTGGCCCTGTCGCTGACCCTGTCATGGGTCATCACGCTGTTTCCCGCCCGCCGCGCGGCGCGGATGAACCCAGTCGAGGCGCTGCGCTATGAGTGATCCGATCCTGAAGCTGTCCGGCCTCACCAAGACCTACAACAAGGGCAAGCCGTCCGAGGTGCAAGTGCTGCGCGGCGCGGATCTGGAGATCCAGCCGGGCGAAGTGGTTGCCTTGGTCGCCCCTTCGGGGGCAGGCAAGTCGACGCTTTTGCACATCGCGGGGCTTCTCGACACGCCCGACGAGGGCCATGTCGAGATCGCGGGGCAGGAGATGAGCAAGCTGTCGGACCGCAAGCGCACGCAGGTGCGCCGCGCCGATGTGGGCTTCATCTACCAGTTTCACCACCTGCTGCCCGAGTTCACCGCGATCGAGAACATCGTGCTGCCGCAGCTTGCCTCCGGCACGCCGCGCCGCGACGCCGAGGCACGGGCGCGCGAGTTGCTGGCGCAGGTTGGCGTCGAGCCGCGCGCCGATCACCGCCCGGCGGCGCTGTCCGGTGGCGAGCAGCAGCGCGTGGCCTTCTGCCGTGCGCTGGCCAATGCGCCGCGGCTCTTATTGGCCGACGAGCCCACGGGCAACCTCGACCCCGACACCTCGGACCGTGTGTTCGGCGCGCTGATGGAGCTGGTGCGCGGCACGGGGCTTTCGGCGCTGATCGCGACGCATAATCTGGAGCTGGCAGCGCGGATGGACCGGGTGGTTCGGATGGATCACGGGGTGGTGGCTTAGGGCGAGAAGTTCAGCATGGGTGGTGATGATATTCTGAGCAGAAGACAGGAGGCATTGGGGGTCGAAGACGGCGCGCTGATGAGGAATATCGAAAGTGACGTGTATTTCTTGCGCTCTCAGTGGGAGATCTACCAGTCTTTGTTCAGTACAAGTCGAGATCGCGTGGAGTTGTTCAACGAAGCTTCGGGTACAGTCGCATTCTTGACAGAAAAAGCCCTGTTCGAGAGTACTATTCTGGGAATTTGCAGATTAACTGATCCCTCAGCCATGCGAGGCGTACGCAACGTTTCAATTTTCCGCCTGAGAGATTTTTTGAAGGATGCGGGCGATCAGGAGAGATTTGATGCTCTCTGTCAAGATCTAAACGAAAAATCAGCATTCGCACGAAGCTGGCGCAACAAGTCGTTGGCTCATTCTGATGATGATATCCGAAATGGGCGAGCCAAGCTCGACGTTGCAAGTGTATCAAAAGTTTCCGACTGCTTGGATGCGATCGCTCGCTTGCTAAAGCTAGTGGCCGAAGTTCGGCTTGGAGTGCATTTAGTAACCCGACCTATCCTGGATGTTTCAAGCGACGAAATTTTCTTCCTTAAGGCTCTGTATGATGGTGTTCGTGCGCGCTCGGCTCGAAAAGAGAAGGCAATAGAGAGAATGAAGGAAAGAAAGTATGATGAGGCCCAAGAAGAATTAGATTATCCTTCTTGGGTTGTGCATCGCCCAGTAGAGAACTGGGAAGTGGACTAGACGTCCAATTCCTCAACGAACCGTGCATTCTCCTGAATGTACTGAAACCGCAGCTCAGGCTTCTTGCCCATCAGCCGCTCGACCAGATCCGCCGTTTCGCCCGGCTCGTCGTCGCTGATCGATACGCGGATCAGCTTGCGCGAGCCGGGGTCCATCGTCGTTTCCTTCAGATCCTTGGCGTCCATCTCGCCCAGACCCTTGAAGCGCTGCACGTCGATCTTGCCCTTGCCGCCAAGGCCCTTCGCCATCATCCGGTCCTTCTCCGCGTCGTCGGCGACGTAGAGGCGCTTGGCCCCTTGGGTCAGCCGGTAGAGCGGCGGGCAGGCCAGATACAGGTGTCCGTGGTCGATCATCGGCCGCATCTGGCTGAAGAAGAAGGTCATCAGCAGCGCCGCGATATGCGCGCCGTCGACGTCGGCGTCGGTCATGATGATGATCTTGTCGTAGCGCAGGTCGTCGACGTTGAACTTCGACCCTAAGCTGACGCCCAGCGCCTGTGTGAGGTCGTTGATCTCCTGGTTGCTCCCGAGCTTGGACGAGGCCGCGCCCAGCACGTTGAGGATCTTGCCCCTGAGCGGCAAGAGCGCCTGCGTCTTGCGATCGCGGGCCATCTTGGCCGATCCGCCCGCCGAATCGCCCTCCACGATGAAAAGCTCGGTCCCGGAGCGGTTCACGGCCGAGCAATCGACGAGCTTGCCGGGCAGCCGCAGCTTCTTGGTCGCGGTCTTGCGGGCGGTTTCCTTTTCCTGACGGCGGCGCAGCCGCTCCTCGGCGCGCAGGATCAGGAAATCGAGGATCGCGCCGGCGGATTTGGTGTCGGAGGCGAGCCAGTTGTCGAAGTGGTCGCGCACCGAGTTCTCGACGAGGCGCTGCGCCTCTGTGGTGGCGAGGCGGTCCTTGGTCTGGCCCACGAATTCGGGCTCGGCGATGAAGCACGACACCAGCGCGCAGCCGCCGGTCATCAGGTCCTCGCGGGTGATCTGGCCCGCCTTCTTGTTGTTGACGAGATCGCCATAGGCCCGGATGCCCTTGAGGATCGCGGCCCAGAACCCGGCCTCGTGGGTGCCGCCCTCGGGCGTCGGCACGGTGTTGCAGTAGGATTGGGTGAAACCGTCGCGCGAGGGGGTCCAGTTCACCGCCCATTCGACCTTGCCCGGCACGTTGAACTTCTCGCGGAACTCGACGGTGCCGGCAAAGGGCTTGTCGGCATAGGTTGATGATTTGCCCAAGGTTTCGGCGAGATAGTCGGCAAGACCGCCGGGAAAATGGAAGGTGGCCTCTTTGGGTGTTTCGCCGTCATCGATTTCCGTCTTCCAGCGGATTTCGACGCCCGAGAAGAGATAGGCCTTGGAGCGCACCATCTTGAGAAGCCGCGCGGGCTTGAAGCGGTGGTGGCCGAAGATCTCCTCATCGGCGTGGAACGTCACGGTGGTGCCGCGCCGGTTCGGAGCGGCGCCGATCTTGGCCACCGGGCCTTGGGGGATGCCGCGCGAGAACCGCTGCTCGTAAAGCTCGCGGTTGCGCGCGACCTGCACGACCATCAGATCCGACAGCGCGTTGACCACCGAGGCGCCGACGCCGTGCAGGCCGCCCGAGGTCTGGTAGCTTTGCCCGAAAACTTGCCGCCCGCATGCAGCGTGCAGAGGATCACCTCCAGCGCCGACTTGCCCGGAAACTTGGGATGCGGGTCGATCGGGATGCCGCGGCCATTGTCGCGGATCACCACCGAATAATCGGCCAGAAGCTCGACCTCGATCCGGTTGGCATGGCCGGCGACGGCCTCGTCCATGGAGTTGTCGAGCACCTCGGCCACGAGGTGGTGCAGCGCGCGCTCATCCGTGCCGCCGATATACATGCCGGGCCGCTTGCGCACCGGCTCCAGCCCCTCGAGGACTTCGATGGAGGAGGCATCGTAGGCGGCTCGGCGCCGGAGAGAAGATCGTCGGGCATGGGCACTGCTCTTGTTCTGGGGTGCCGGCCATATAACCCGGAGGCGGGGCCGGGGGCAACGCCGGGGGCGGCACGGCTTCGTTCTTATTTTGTGCCGGGGCTGGCCTGGCCGGGACCGCGCGGGCGGCCCCGGCGCGCGGTCACTGGCCCACGTTGCGGGTCTCGAAGCGCAGGCCCTTGGCGCTGCGGTTGGCAAAACCGGTCCAGTAGGTGTCGGTCTCGTGCGGGGTGCCGTCCTCTGCCCGGTCCCAGACCGCGTCGGCGCTGTCGGGCACGAGGTCGAGATATTCGGCCTTGGCGGTGTCCGACTTGAGATGCAGATCGAGGAACGCCGTCACGAAATGCTGGGTGATGTTGTTCATCCGCACCGTGTCCCAGACCGGGTCGGCGTAATGGTCGAAGGGCGCGTAGCCCAAGCTCTCGGAGACGGCCCAACTCTCCTCGGGGGCGGGCATCGGTGCCGCGGCGTTGTGGTTGGCGTTGTCGAAGGTCAGCAGGTGCCGCTCGGTCCGCGTCGTCTCCATGAAGATCGAGCGGATCGCCTCGTAGCCCGACACGTCGTCCACCCCGCCCGCGATCAGCATCAGGGGCGTGTCGATCGCCGAGAGCCCTTCGGCGTCCCAGGCCTCGCGATTGCGGCCCCACGGGCCGATCGCGACCACCGCCCGGACCCGTTCGTCGGGCAGCGCGGCCAGCGTCTCGCTCCCCATGGCGTTGATCTCCAGAAGCTGCTGCGGCGGCGCATAGGGCAGGGCACGGAACGTGTCGGTCAGGCCCGCGCCAGAGAGCACGAGCGCGCCGTAACCGCCCATCGAGTAGCCGATGACCGCCGCCGTGTCGCCATCGGTGATCGCGCCGATGGGGTCGTCCAGCCCGGCCATGCGATCGAGCACGAAGGCCTGATCGTGCGGACGGTTCACCAGCGTCGAGCCGAACGGCCCCATGTCGTCATAGGTCGAATCCGGATGGTCGATCGAGGCCACGACATAGCCTTTGGTGGCGATGTTCTCGGCCAGATGGCTCATCAGGAAGCGGTTGCCGGGATAGCCGTGCGAGACGAGGACCAGCGGGAATGCCCCTTGCGCCGCCGGCGCGGCGTCGCGTGCGGCGCGGCCCCGAAGCTGCACCTCGGTCACCCCGTCGCGCAGGAGCGCGGTATAGCTGCCACCGGCTTCGGTGCCCTCTGCCGCCGGGTACCAGACCTCGACAGTGATCTCGCGGTCGTACTCCTCGACCCCGTCCTCGGTGGCGCGGGCCACGTCCGGCACGGCTTCGCGGGTGAAGCTCATGGTGGTGACGCCGATCACGTGATCGCCCGGCGCCGCAAGCTCCGGCGCATCGGGGCGGATACGGTCGATGCGGTTCTCGGCCATCGCGGGTGCGCGATCAGCGTCGCGGCGGCCAACAGGAACTTGGTCATTCTTCATCCTCCGGGTTGCGGCGGGATGGGGGCACACTATGACCATTCGAGCAAGACGCGAGGGAGGAAACCATGCGCATTCTGTTCACCGGCGGCGCCGGCAAGGCCGGCCGTCACGCGATCCCGTATCTGCTCGAACGTGGCCACCGTGTCACCAACCTCGATCTGGTGCCACTCGATCATCCGGGCGTTTACAACCTGATCTGCGACCTTACCGATGCGGGGCAGGTGTTCAACGCGGCCCATGCCTATGCGGGCTTCGACGAACTGGAGCCGGGCACCGGCGTGCCGCGCTACGACGCCATCGTGCATTTCGCCGCCGTGCCCCGGATCCTGCTCAAGCCCGACAACGAGACCTACCGCGTCAACGTGATGAGCACCTACAACCTGCTCGACGCCGCGGCCAAGCTCGGCATCCGCAAGGTGATCTTCGCCTCCTCCGAGACGACCTACGGCGTATGCTTCCACGACGGCGAGGTGACGCCCGCCTACCTTCCCGTGGACGAAGAGCACCCGACCGTGCCGCAGGATAGCTACGCCATGTCCAAGGTGGTCAACGAGGCGACGGCAAAGAGCTTTCAGGCGCGCACCGGCTTCGACATCTACGGGCTTCGGATCAACAACGTGATCGAGCCGCATGAATACGCGCAGGCTTTCCCGGCCTATCTCGAGGATCCGAGCCTGCGGCGCCGCAATATCTTTGCCTATATCGACGCGCGCGATCTGGGCCAGATGGTTGATCGATGCCTTGCCACCGACGGGCTGGGCTACGAGGTGTTCAACGTCTCGAATGACGATCTCTCGGTCGGGCTGAGCAATGCCGAAGTGCGGGCGCGCTTCTACGAGGGCGTCGAGATCCGCCGCGAGATGGGCGAGCACGAGACCTTCTATGCCAATGACAAGGCCAAACGGATGCTGGGCTTTGCGCCCGCGCATTCTTGGCGCGACGCGCTGGACGGCTGAGACGGTTTCGGCGTCACCCGTACAATCGCGAACTGGACGGGGACGGCATGGGCGGTCTAGGGGATTTGCATGACGCAAGCAGACATCCCCGCCGCCCCCGAGAGACCCTTCGAGGCCGTCACCCGCCGTCAGCACGGGCGCAGGCTCCTTGTGCTGGCGCTGCCGCTGATCGGCTCCAACCTCGCGCAGATGGCGATGAACGTCACCGACACGGTGATGCTCGGCTGGTACGACGTCACCGCTTTGGCGGCGGCGACGCTGGCGACGTCGCTCTATTTCCTGATCTTCATCGTCGGCTCGGGCTTTGCCTGGGCGGTGATGCCGGTCGTGGCGACGGCGGCCGAGGCGAATGATGCGGTCATGGTGCGGCGCGTCACCCGCATGGGGATCTGGGTCGGCATGATCTATGCCGCGGTCTTCGTGCCGCCCCTGATGTGGACGGAAGAGATCTTTCTCGCGCTGGGGCAGGAGCCGCAGGTCGCGTCAGCGGGCGAGGCGTATCTGCGGATCGCGGCCTGGGCGATGGTGCCGGGGCTGGTGGCGATGGTGATGCGCTCGTTCCTCTCGGCGCTGGAGCACACCGGCGTGCTGCTGTGGAGCACGCTTGGCATGGCGCTGTGCAACGCGCTCCTGAACTACGCGCTGATCTTCGGGAACTGGGGCGCGCCCGAGCTGGGCATTCAAGGCGCGGCCATCGCCTCGCTGTCTATGGCGATCCTGCAGGCGGTTCTGCTCATGGCCTATGCGCTGCGCCGGCTGCCCGAATACGATCTCGTGCGCCGCATCTGGCGGCCGGATCTCGAGGTGCTGGGCCGGGTGCTGCGCTTGGGCGCGCCGATCGGCCTGACCAGCCTCGCCGAAGGGGGGTTGTTCGTGGCCACCGGCGTGATGATCGGCTGGATCGGCGCGGTGCCCTTGGCCGCGCATGGCATCGCGTTGCAGGTCACCTCGGTCGCCTTCATGGTACAGGTCGGGCTGAGCCAGGCCGCGACGGTGCGCGCGGGCCGGGCATTGGGCCGCCGCGACGAAACGGCGCTGCGGCTGATCGGTCAGTCCGGCGTCATGATGTCGGTAATCTCGGCGGGGCTGGTGGCGCTGATCTTCATCTCCATGCCCGAACCCTTCGTCACGGCCTTCGTCGATCCCGGCGACCCGGCGCGCGACCTTGTGGTCGCCACCGGCATCACGCTGTTGTCGCTCGCCGCGCTGTTCCAGATCGTCGACGCGCTCCAGGTCATGGCGCTGGGCTTGCTGCGCGGGGTGCAGGACACCGGCGTGCCGATGGTGCTCGCCGCAATCAGCTACTGGGTGATCGGCCTTCCTGCGGGCTATGTGCTGGGCTTTCCGCTGGGCCTCGGCGCGGCGGGGGTCTGGCTCGGCCTCGTGGTCGGGCTGGGGCTGGCGGCGGTAACGCTCCTGTGGCGGTTCTGGTCGCGTTCGGTCCGGATCGCCGCAGCTTAGGAACAACATGGCCCGCTGGCGGGTTGGCGGGCCATGTTCGATTTCATCACCAGCTGGATCGCCGCTGGCGGCGCCTTTGCCGTCGCGGCTCTCATGTTCCTCGAGAACGTCTTTCCCCCCATCCCCTCCGAACTGGTGATGCCGCTCGCGGGCTACAACGCCGCGACGGGAGAGGCACACCCGGCGCTGACCTTGATCGCGGGGCTGATCGGCTCGGTCGCGGGGGCGTGGATCTGGTACGAGGTCGGCCGCAGGCTCGGGCGCGAGCGGTTGATGGATTGGGTCGATCGGCACGGGCGCTGGCTGACGCTGTCACGTGAGGATGTGGAAAAGGCGCTGGGCTGGTTCGAGCGGCACGGCGCCGCGGCGATCTTCTTCGGGCGGATGATCCCCACGGTGCGCACGCTGATCTCGGTGCCTGCCGGAATTCAAGGTATGGGTATGGTCAAGTTCCTCGCCTACACCACCGCCGGATCGCTGATCTGGGTCGGCGCATTGTTCGGCGCGGGCTATCTGCTCGAGGCGCAATACGAACGGGTGCAGGGCTGGCTCAACCCGGTGACCAACGGCATCCTCGGGGTGATCGTGCTGCTCTACCTGTGGCGCGTCTTTCGCGGCAAGGGCCGCCGCAAGGAAAGCTGAGCCTCAGCCCTCCTTGCGCGCCGCCTCGACCCGGTCGGCCTTCTTGCGCACGAGGATTGTGCGCAGGTCGTGCATGGCGAGAAGCAAGGGCTCGGTGACCGCGTCGAGATCCTCGGCGCTGGCTTGGCTCTGTACCCATTGCGCGGTGAGGTTCATGTGATCGATGGCGCGGTGGATGTCGTCGATCTGCCGCGCGGCGAGAATCGCCTGCCGCCGCGTCAGCCAGGTTTCGGCGGCGGCTTGATCCTCGGGCGCGAGGGGGCGGTTGCCGGGACCGCGGATATCGCCGTTGCGGGTATTG
Organism: Limimaricola cinnabarinus LL-001; assembly: GCF_000466965.1. Lineage (GTDB taxonomy): Bacteria > Pseudomonadota > Alphaproteobacteria > Rhodobacterales > Rhodobacteraceae > Limimaricola > Limimaricola cinnabarinus. Next base: position 90,271 of record NZ_BATB01000001.1, on the reverse strand, counting down.
ATCACCGCGACCTGCTCGAGGTCGACCCGGCGATGCCGGGTCTCGTCGCCAATGCGATACATGGTGCCGCCCGTCTCCTTCACGCGAAAATAGTAGCCGGACAGGTCGGTCATCATCATCCCTCGCTCAGCGCAGCTCTTCGCAGAAGCGGCGGATGCGGGTGCAGGCGTCTTCGAGCGCCGCGTCCGATGTAGCGTAGCTGACGCGGAAATTCGGTGAAAGCCCGAAGGCCGCGCCGAACACGACGGCGACGCCCTCTTCCTCCAAAAGCGCCGTGGCGAATGCCTCGTCATCGCCGATCACCGTGCCGCCCGCACTGGTCTTGCCGATGCAGCCCGAGATGTCGGGATAGACGTAGAACGCCCCGTCGGGCACCGGGCAGGTGACGCCGGGCGCCGCGTTCAACCCCGCCACCACGAGGTCGCGGCGCCGCTCGAATACGGTGTTATTTGTGGCGATGAAATCTTGCGGGCCGTTGAGCGCCTCGACGGCGGCCCATTGGCTCACCGAACTGGGGTTCGAGGTCGATTGCGATTGTACCTTGGCCATGGCGCGGATCAACGCCTCGGGCCCGGCGGCATAGCCGATGCGCCAGCCGGTCATCGCATAGGCTTTGGAGACGCCGTTGACCGTCAGCGTGCGGCCCATGAGTTCCGGCTCAACCTGGGCGGGCGTGCAGAAGCGGAAATCGCCGAAGGTCAGGTGCTCGTACATGTCGTCGGTCATCACCCAGACATGGGGATGGCGCAGCAGCACTTCGCTTAGCGCCTTTAGCTCATCCCAGGAATAGCCCGCGCCGGTGGGGTTCGAGGGCGAATTGAACAGGAACCACTTGGTCGCAGGGGTGATCGCCGCCTCTAGCTGATCGGGTGTGATCTTGAAGCCGGCGGCGATGCCGCAGGCCACGGTGACCGGCGTGCCGCCCGCAAGCAGCACCATGTCGGGATAGCTTACCCAGTAGGGGGCCGGGATGATCACCTCGTCACCGGGGTTCAGCGTCGCCATCAGCGCATTGTAGAGCACCTGCTTGCCGCCGGTGCCGACGCTCACCTGCGAGGGCGTGTAGTCGAGATCATTGTCGCGTTTGAACTTGACGCAGATCGCGCGCTTCAACTCGGGGATGCCGTCGACGGCGGTGTAGCGGGTGCGGCCTTCCGCGATCGCGCGGCGCCCGGCTTCGGCGATGTTGGCGGGGGTGTCGAAATCGGGCTCGCCCGCCGAGAGGCCGATGATGTCGCGGCCTTCGGCCTTCAGCTCGGCCGCCTTGTTGGTCATTGCGATGGTGGGCGAGGGCTTCACCCGCGAGAGGGTGTCGGAGAGAAACGGCATGGCGGGCTCCGGGATGTCGCAAGGCGGGTGTGGCAGGTCGTCGCTGTTCTGGAAACGCGGCGTCGCGCATGTCATATGGCGAGGGCAGGCCGCCATCAAGCGGCGCTAGCCGGGAAGGGACGCGTGATGCAGGATGAGGGCTATTACAGCGAAACGGCCGCCACTTTCGGCGACAGGCTGGCCGGTGCGCGCGAGGGCGCGGGGCTGAGCCAGGAGGCGCTGGCGACACGGATCGGGGTAGAGGTGTCCACCCTGCAGGCTTGGGAAGACGACATGGACGAGCCCCGCGCCAACCGGCTGCAGATGCTCGCGGGTATGCTCAACGTATCGCTGAGCTGGCTCCTGACCGGGCGCGGCGATGGCCCCGAGGCCCCCACCTCCGAGACGCCGCCCATGGCCCTGTCAGAGATCCTCTCCGAAATGCGAGTGCTGCGCGCCGAAATGGTGCAGGCCGCCGAGCGCATGGCGACCTTGGAAAAGCGACTCAAGCGCAGCGTGGAGGGGGCCTCGTGAGCGGGCTGCCGATCGAGGCCGAAGCGCCCTCGGACGAACCTCGCGATACCCGCGAACGGCGCCTGCAGATGCGCTCGATGCGGCGCGGCATCAAGGAGATGGATCTGATCCTGCAGGACTTCGCCAGCCGGCGCGTTGCGGCGATGAGCGATGCGGAGCTCGGACTTTACGACCGGCTTTTGTCCGAGAACGACCACGACCTCTATGCTTGGGTGTCGGGCGCCCTTCCGGTCCCGGAGCGATATGCCGCCCTCGTGGCCGAGATCGCCGACGGCGCGCGCGGCGTGACCCGCCCGCGCTGACCCCAGCCCGAGGAAATTTAACCGTTTCTTTGTCATTCTGCCGCAATCCTGCCTTCGAGCGGGCAGAACGGAGATTTGATGATGAGTGTGCATTCCTCTTTGGAGCCGGCGCTGCGCGGAGCGCGGGATATGGCCTTCATGACGAGCTATCTCGACAGCCTCACCCTCGTGGAGCGGCTGCACCGGCTGCTGCTCGACGTGATCAAGGACGAGTTCGAGCGTGTCGGCGTGATCGAGATCAACGCCGTGCAGGCCTTGCTGCTGTTCAATGTGGGTGACAACGAGGTGACGGCGGGCGAGCTGAAGTCGCGCGGCTACTATCAGGGCAGCAATGTCAGCTACAATCTCAAGAAGCTGGTCGAGGCGGGCTATATGCACCACCAGCGCTGTCAGATCGATCGCCGGTCGGTGCGCGTGCGCCTGACCGAGAATGGGCGGCGCATCCGCGACATCGTCGATACGCTTTTCGAGAGCCATGCGGCGGGGATGCTGTCGCGCGGCGTGCTTGACCAGACCGGGATCGACGACATCACCATGTCGCTGCGCCGGATCGAACGCTACTGGACCGATCAGATCCGCTATATCTACTGACCCCGCCGCCGCCCCTGTCGTGACGGCTGCGGGGCTAGGGTCAGGGCCTTACCAGTGGCCGGAGTTTTCCATGCTGGCCCAAGGCTCTTGCGCCGGAAGGGCGTCGCCCTCCTGCAAAAGCTCGATCGAGACGTTGTCGGGCGAACGCACAAAGGCCATGTGCCCGTCGCGCGGCGGCCGGTTGATCGTGACGCCGTTCTCCTGAAGGTGACGGCAGGTCTCGTAGATGTCGTCCACCCGGTAGGCGAGGTGGCCGAAATGGCGGCTGTCGGAGGGTAGCCCCTCGTCGCCGTCCCAGTTCCAGGTCAACTCGACCGGGCATTCCTCCTGACCGGGAGGGGCCATGAAGACGAGGGTGAAGCGCCCGCCTTCGCTCTCCTTGCGGCTGGTCTCCCTGAGGCCGAGCAGTTCGTAAAAGGCCATGCTCTTCTCGAGGTCCTTCACTCGAACCATGGTGTGCAGATATTTCAATGCCATTGCGCGCGGCCTCCTCGTTGCGGTGCGGCACGGAGCCTAGCACGCCACGCGCCCGCCGCCAGTGCCGCACCTTAGAAGGCCGAACGCAGGCCGAGATCCAGGGTCAGGGTTTCCTCATCGAACAGATCGACCTGCGACCAGACCCGCTCGGCGCTCAGCCCCACTTCGGGATAGAATCCGTAGCGCCCGAGATCGGGCAATCCGATCCGCGCATCAAGCCGCAGCGATCGGTCGTCGCGCCCGCCCGTAGTATAGCGCGAGGCATCGTAATCGCGCCATTCGCCCTCGATTCCAAGGCCGAGCCGCGCCGGGCCAAAGCTCCGCCCGAATCTGTAGTCGGCTCCGAGTGCGACACTTTCGTGGCCGGTGTCGGGCCGGTCGCTGCGCAGGTCGCGCAGCCGGGCCGTGAGGTCGAGCCGGTCATCGCCGACCCGCTGCCGCAACACCGCGCCGACCGACGGCATCCACCAGTCCGCCGTTATGTCGCGTCGCTCCACCCGCTCCAGCCCGAGCGACAGCTCTAGCCTGCGCCCGGCATCGAGCGCCACGCCCCGCGAAGCCCCAAGCCGCAGCGTGTCCAGATAGGGTTCGCCCCCGTACCAGGTTCGCGCCAGCTCGGCCGAAAGGTCGATCGGCGGGGCACCGCTGCGCAACAGCCGGTGGTTCGCGCCAAAGCCCAGTACCGCCTGTGCGAAATCCCGGCCCCGCGCTTCCGGCGCCTGCGCCCGCGCGCTGTCGCTGAGCCGGTAGGTCCGCCCCATGGCGCGAAAATCGAGCCGCACGGGGCCGGTCGGGAGGGGCGGCAGGTCGTAGCCAAGCTCTACCGAGCCGGTGACCGCAAGACCCGACAAAGCCCGCGCGTCACCGGACAGCTCGAACTCGAAAGGCAGGCCGGGCAGCGTCAGGGTCCGCGCGCGGCTGCCGCCGTTGACGTTCGACGACGGCGCCACGTTCAGCCCCAGCCGGAAGGATAGCGGGTTTCGCGACGCGACCATGCGGTAGTCGCGTGCCAGCCCGGCGGCCGCACGTAGGTCGGGCGCGTCGGGTTCGGCCCGGCGCAACCAGAACTGCGCCCGGGTGAAGCGCCCCTGCTTGGCCAGGGCGAAAGCCACGATGCGCGCCATGCGAAACCGCGCCGGTCCCTCGATGCGGGCATGGGCGCGCCGGGCCAATTCCTGCGCCCTGGCCCAGTCGCCGCGCGCCACGGCCCCTTCGGCGGCCAGCGTCAGCGCCGTGGCGTCCCGGGGGTCATGCGCCAGCAACGCGCGCGCCATCGTCTCGGCCTGCGCGAGATTGCCCCGCGCCATCTCGGACACCGCGAGCGCGCGCAGCCCTGCGGCGTCGAGCGTGGTCTGCGCCGTGGCAGGGCCCGTCAGGCCGAGCGCCAGCACCGCCGTCGCGGCAAGGGTCCGCAGACGCATCGGCCGCATCAGCGGTTGGCGTCGCGGTACAGGATGAAGCCCCCGGTCTCCTGCGCCGTCACACCGTCGTATCGCGGATCGTTCGACGTCATCACCAGCACGCCGACCACCTCGCCGCCCGTGTCGAGATCGCCGCCGATGATGCCGTAATAGGTGCCGTCCTCATAATCCTGAACCCTGCCGTCAACCGCGACGCGGCTGCTGATGGAGCCGAGGATTTCGCCGTCGTCGGTGACCGAACCGGTGGCGAGGGTGAACCGGGCCACCGGCAGGTCGAGCACGGCGGTGCCCGTGGCATCCTCGCGCCGGGAGCCGCTGCGGTTGACCACGATGTCGGCGCCGTCACGCGTATAGGCGCGGCGGTCATAGAGCACCCCGTCGACACCTTCCGAGCTGTTGAAATCGGTGAAATCGACCGCGATGCTCATCTTGGCCTCGGTCAGCTCCTGACCACCGCGCCCGTCAAAGACGCGCAGGCCCGCGTAATCGCCCACGAAAACCGCCTGACCGTCGCGCCGGGTCGGCAGTTCCATGCCGCCGTTGCGCTCGTAGAGAAAGCCGCCGAAGCCATAGCCCGTAAAATCGCCGCTGCGCACGATCGCAAAGCGCGACACCGGCAGGCGCTCGCCATCCACGGTGGTGCGGTTGGTGCTCACCCCATAGATCGCGCGGTAGTCGAGCTGATCCACCTCCTCGCCGTTCACCCTGTCCGTGACGGTCCGGTCGCTCTCGAACACGGCATAGCCGCCGAGCGTGTCGGGGCTGTCGTTGGGTTGATAGGGGCCGACCCCGTCGAAGGCGAGGTTGTCGACGGTGAAACTCTGGGCAGCGGCATTGTAGGAGACCGTCCGCACGAAGCCGCCGCCCGCCTCGCCCTCGGGCTCGAACCGCACGATGGAATCGTCGGGCGTAGGGTTGGTGGTGCCGGGCGGCACCTCGATATCGCCGTCAAAGCCATCGTCGTCGTCCGGGGCGTCGGGCGTCGTGTCGTCGCCGGCGTCGGTCGTCTCCTCCCCCTCGAATTCGAAGGGCTGGCCATCGCCGCAGCCGGTCAGAAGCGCCAGCAGCGCGGCGGTGGAGAGAAGACGGATCATCGGGCGGCCCTCGGCTCTGCGTGTCGCGCCGACTGTCCGGGCGGGGCGGGGGGGTGTCAACGCGCGCCGCCCTGCGCGCCGGTCCCGGTGCGGGGTTGTTTCCCTCCTGCCACGCGGCGGCTATGGATGGGCAGACCCGGATTCAGGAGACTCCCCCATGCCGCTGACGCCCGAGCAGGACGCCGAGATCGCCGATCTGCGCGCCACCCCCCGATCCACCCTGCGCGCCGTCTCGGACGGGGCCGAAAAGCACCTCTACCGCGCGATGCCGGTGCTCGACCACGGCTTCGTGCGGATGATCGACTACATGGGCGACGACGCCGCGATCTGTCAGGCGGCGCGCGTCAGCTACGGGCGCGGCACCAAGTCGGTGCAGAACGACGAGGGGCTGATCCGCTACCTGATGCGGCACTGGCACTCGACGCCGTTCGAGATGTGCGAGCTGAAGCTGCACGTGAAGCTGCCCGTCTTCGTCGCGCGCCAGTGGATCCGCCACCGCACCGCTAACGTCAACGAATACTCCGCCCGCTACTCGATCCTCGACCGGGAGTTCTACATCCCGCGGCCTGAAGACCTCGCCGCGCAGTCGAGCCAGAACAATCAGGGCCGGGGCGATGTGCTGGGCGCGGAGGAATCGGCCCGCGTGCTCGACTGGCTGCGCGAAGACGCGCATCGCGCCTATGACCATTACGAGGCGATGATCTCGGACACGTCACCTGATGGGGGAGGCCAGCAGGGCCTCGCGCGCGAACTGGCGCGGATGAACCTGCCCGCCAACATCTACACGCAGTGGTATTGGAAGGTGGACCTGCACAACCTGTTTCACTTCCTGCGCCTGCGCGCCGATCCCCACGCGCAATACGAGATCCGGGTCTATGCCGACGCAATCTGCGAGATGGTCAGGGACTGGGTGCCCGCCGCCTACCGCGCCTTCGAGGAGTATCGCCTCGGGGGGGTGACGCTTTCAGCTTCCGGTGTAAAGTGCCTGCGTCGGATGCTCGCTGGGGAGGAGGTGACTCAGGAGACGTCCGGGATGAGTGCTCGGGAGTGGCGGGAGTTTGAGGCTATCGTTGGAAAATGAGCGAGATTTGGTCTTGGCTTACTATAAAGATGGGCCACCTATTTACGCCTGCCCGGATGATACTCATCGGGATCACAGTGCCCTACCTGTCGATCAAAGATCCTTTTGAATATCTTGCCAAAAACGAAATAGAGGCATCGTTCTCAAACGCAAAATATTTGCTTTTTATCGTCTTGTGTGTGGCGCTGGCCTTGTTTGCCTTTGAGGTGGTAAAAAGCCTGTGGGGAAGAATTATTGGTATATACAAATGCATGGTACGGCATTGGGGTGCGGCAAATTCCAACCTTTCGCTCCGACCTCAAGTAATTCTTAGTCTTGTCGAAAGTCAGGAGCCAGATGCAACCCAACTGCGGTCAAGTCATCCTGATGTGAGATTGTTAAGAAAGAACGGATACATAGAGCGGTACTATGTCGCCGCTTATATGTTGGGCGACCCCTATGACCTCTATAAAGTATCTGCATCAGGCAGGATTGCATTAAAGTATGTAAATATTGAGGGCTTTATGACGAAAAGTGACCGGGATAGGGAGGAGTTCCTATCTCAAGTCGCTCCATATCAGTTCCACGTTGAGTAAATCTGAAGAACGATTGTTAAACTTTCCGCAAATTCCCCGCCATCTCCCGACCATCCCGCCCTTCGATCAACTCGAACTCCACCGGCTCGTCATCGGCGAGGCCGGTGAGGCCGGAGCGTTCCACCGCCGAGATGTGGACGAAGATGTCCTTGCCGCCATCCTCCGGCGCGATGAAACCATAGCCCTTGGTGGTGTTGAACCATTTCACGGTGCCCTTCGGCATGGCACATACTCCCGTCACTGGAACTGCGACCGCACGCCTTGCGGTTGCCAAGGACAGTAGGCGCGGCACTGAAAGGCAAATCACATGTGGAGGGAAAGATGCGGGTTCTCGGGCTGAAGAACTGCGACAAGACGCGCGCCGCGATGAAGGCGCTGACCGCGCAAGGGCATGATCCAGTGCTGGTCGACGTGCGGGCGGAGCCTCTGGAGGCGGAGGAGCGCGCGGCGATCGTCGCGGCCTTTGGCGACCGTGCGATCAACCGCTCCTCGACCACGTGGCGGGGGCTGGGCGAGGACGAAAAAGCCCGGCCAGTGGCCGGGCTTCTGGAGGATCACCCGGCGCTTCTGAAGCGCCCGGTGATCGAAGAGGGCGGGGCCTACCGCCAAGGGGTCTAGGGCCTCAGCCCGCGCGGCGCAGGTCCGGCGGCGTCGCCTCGTCGCGGAGGCGCGTCAGAACGTCGTCGAGCGGCAGCACCTCGGAGCGGTTCTCGCCCAAGCGACGCAGGCTGACGGTGCGCTCCTCGACCTCGCGGCCGCCGATGGCGAGGATCACCGGCACCTTGCCGACCGAATGCTCGCGCACCTTGTAGTTGATCTTCTCGTTGCGGGTGTCGGCCTCGGCGCGGATGCCGGCGCGTCGCAGCGCCGCGACCACCTCGTGCACGTAGTCGTCGGCATCCGAGACGATCGAGGCCACGACGACCTGACGCGGTGCGAGCCAGAGCGGCAGGCGACCGGCGTGGTTCTCGATCAGGATGCCCAAGAACCGCTCGAACGAGCCAAGGATCGCGCGGTGCAGCATGACGGGCCGCGCCTTGTCGCCCTTTTCGTTGACGAACTCCGCATCCAGCCGGTCGGGCAGGTTGAAATCGGCCTGGAAGGTGCCGCACTGCCACTCGCGCCCGATCGCGTCGGTGAGCTTGAAGTCGAGCTTGGGGCCATAGAACGCGCCTTCGCCCGGATCGACGGTATACTCCGCCCCGGCCTTCTGGATCGCCTTTTCGAGCGCAGTCTCGGCTTTGTCCCAGATCTCGTCCGAACCCACGCGGGTCTCGGGCCGGGTCGAGAGCTTGATGTCGAACTTCTCGAAGCCGAGATCGTGATAGACCGAAGCCAGCAGGCCGATGAAGTCGGCGCATTCCTGCTCCAGCTGGTCTTCGGTGCAGAAGATATGCGCGTCGTCCTGCACGAAGCCGCGCACCCGCATCAGCCCGTGCATGGAGCCCGAGGATTCGTAGCGGTGGCAGGAGCCGAACTCCGCGAGCCTGAGCGGCAGGTCGCGGTAGGATTTGAGGCCCTGATTGTACACCTGCACGTGGCAGGGGCAGTTCATGGGTTTGAGCGCATTGGTGCGCTTTTCCTTCGCGCCTTCCTCGTCCACCTCGACGATGAACATGTTCTCGCGATACGCCTCCCAGTGGCCCGACCGCTCCCACAGCACCCGGTCGACGACCTGCGGCGTGCGGATTTCGCGGTAACCGGCGGCGTTCTGGCGGCGGCGCATGTAGTCTTCGAGCGCGCGGTAGACGGTCCAGCCGTTCGGGTGCCAGAACACCATGCCCGGCGCTTCCTCCTGCAGGTGATACAGGTCCATCTCGCGGCCGAGCTTGCGGTGGTCGCGCTTGGCGGCCTCCTCCAGCATGGTCAGATGCGCCTTGAGCTCGTCGCGGTTGCGGAAACCGACGCCCGAGATGCGCTGCAGCTGCGGCCGCGACACGTCGCCGAACCAGTAGGCACCCGAGACGCCCATCAGCTTGAACGCGTCGGCCGGCAGCTGGCCCAGATGCTGAAGATGCGGACCGCGGCAGAGATCCTGCCACTCGCCATGCCAGTACATGCGGATCGGTGCGTCCTCGGGGATGCGGTCGAGAAGCTCGATCTTGAAGGTCTCGCCGCGCTCCTGATAGTAGGCGCGCGCCTGCGCCCGGTCCCACACCTCGTTGCGGATCGGCTCGGACTTGGCGATGATTTCCTTCATCTTCTTCTCGATCGCGCCGAGGTCTTCGGGGGTGAAGGGCTCGGAGCGGTCGAAGTCGTAGAACCAGCCATTCTCGGTGACCGGGCCGATGGTGACCTTCACGTCGGGCCAGATCTCCTGCACCGCGCGGGCCATCACATGCGCGAAGGCATGGCGCATCAGTTCGAGCGAGGGCGCTTCGTCCTTGGTCGAGTGAATGGCGATCTGGCTGTCATGTTGGATCGGCCAGCTCAGGTCCCAGTGATTGCCGTTCACATCGGCGGAGATGGCCTTCTTGGCGAGGCTGGGCGAAATCGACTGCGCCACCTCGGCGGCGGTGACGCCTGCGGGGTAGTCGCGGCTGTTGCCGTCGGGAAAGGTGAGGGAGATCTGGGCCATGTCGGCCTCCTCGTCGGTTTGGCGCCCACGGAACGCCCGGTTGCGGGTTATATGCGTGAGGGGCTTGATGATCGGGCAGGGCCGAGCTGTCAAGCGCGGGGCTTGCCATCGGGCGCGCGCGCTTCGATGCTGCGGGCCGACCCCGAACGGAGAGAGCCATGCCCGAGTTCACCAGCCCACAGGGCCGCCGTATCGCCTATGACCATACGCCGGGCGAGGGGCCGGGCGTGGTGTTTCTGGGCGGTTTCCGCTCGGACAAGGAGGGCACCAAGGCGGTGTTTCTCGAAGACTGGGCCAAGCGGCAGGGCCGCGCCTTCCTGCGGTTCGACTATTCAGCCATGGCAGCAGCGGCGGCACGTTCGAGGAGGGGGCGATCGGCGATTGGGCCGAGGACGCGGCGGCGGCGCTGTCGCTGACGAGAGGACCCCAGATCCTTGTCGGCTCCTCGATGGGGGGCTGGATCTCGCTGCTGCTGGCCCGTGCGGTGCCCGAGAAGGTGGCGGGCCTCGTCACCATCGCCGCGGCGCCCGACTTTACCGAGGATGGGTTCTGGGCCGGGATGACCGGCGAGATGCGGACCCGCTTCGAGGTCGAGGGCTATCTCGACCACCCTTCCGATTACGGCGACCCGCTGCGCATCACCCGGCGGCTGATCGAGGAGGGGCGCGGCAACCTCGTGCTGCGCAGTCCGCTGCTGCTGCCGTTTCCGGTACGCTTTTTGCAAGGCACGGCGGACGAGGATGTCTCGGTCGCCACGGCGCTGCGGCTGTTCGAACATGCCGAAGGGCCGGACATGCGGCTGACGCTGGTCGACGGGGCCGATCACCGCTTTTCCACGCCCGACTGTCTCGATCTGATCGCATCGAGCGTGGCCGAGATTTCGGCGCGGGCCTAGCGCCGAGCGCGGCGGGCGATGGGGCGGGAGAGGCCGTCAAAGCCCAGCGCGCCGAAGATCACCCCGGCCCAGCCCCAGATCGCCCCCGCGGTCAGCAGCCCCATGAACAGCATCACGCCGAGCGTGGCGAGAAAAGCGTTGGTGAAGTTCGGGGCGGGCTGGCGCATGGCGGCCTCCTTAGGCCTCATATCACCTAGGGCGCGGCGCGGGCGGTTTCCAGCGCACGCGGTAACGCCTGCGCGAAGACGTCGAGATCGGCCTCGCGCCCTGCGGTGACGCGGATGCAGCGATTGAGCGGCGCCACGCCGGGCATCCGCACGAAGACGCCGAGATCGCCGAGAGCGGCCACCACCCGTTTCGCGAATGCCCCGTCGGCCCCACAGTCGATGGCGACGAAATTGGTGGCCGAAGGCAGGGGCGCGAGGCCGTTGTCATGTGCGATGGCGGCAATTCGCGCGCGGGCGCGGGCCACTTCGGTCACCACATGCGAGAGGTGCGCGCGGTCGGCGAGCGCCGCCAGCGCCCCGGCTTGCGCCATCCGGGTCAGGCCGAAATGATTGCGCACCCTGTCGAAGGCCGCGATGAGCGGCTTGGGCCCGATGGCATAGCCGACCCGTGCGCCTGCGAGGCCATGCGCCTTGGAAAAGGTGCGAAAGCGGATCACCCTGTCGTCGGCCGGGTCGATCCGGGGCAGTTCGGCCTCGGGGGCGAACTCCACATAGGCCTCGTCGAGCACGAGCAGCGCGCCATCGGGCAGCGTCTCGATCATCTCTTGGATCGTGGTGGCGTCGTGCATTCCGCCCATCGGGTTGTCGGGATTCGCGAGGTAGACCAGCTTGGCCCCCGACCAAGCGGCGCGCTCCATCAGCCCCTTGGCATCGACACGGTCGGCCTCGTAGGGGACCTGCTCGATACGCCCGCCAAATCCGGTCACGTGGAAGTCGAAGGTCGGATAGCCGCCCTTCGAGGTCACCACCCAGTCGCCGGGGCCGATAGTAAGCCGCACCAGAAGGCCCAAAAGCCCGTCGATGCCTTCGCCGACGCGGACATGGCCGGGATCGACCCCGTGATGCGCCGCGATGGCATGGCGTAGTTCATGCGCCTCGGGGTCGCCATACATCCACGCGTCCCGGGCCGCCTCCTGCATCGCCGCGATGGCGCCGGGGGCGGGGCCGAACACGCTTTCGTTTGCACCAATTCGCGCGGTGAAGGCGCGGTCCATGCGGCGTTCGAGCGTTTCGGGTCCCACGAAGGGCACGAGGTCGGGCAGCGAAGCGGCGAGCGGGGTGAGGCGTGGATCGGTCATCGGCCGAGGATGCCGCGCGGCCGTGACAGGGACAAGCGACAAACGCTTGCGCCAGCGGAAATGGGCGGCTAGCGTGCCCGTGTCAACCTGAGGATGAAAATGGTTCGATATCTGCGACGTGGCGTCCGCGTACTTCGCATCGCCTTTTCCCCCTCCGAGTTCGAGGAGCGTTCCGGATTCGACTATATCTGGGCGATCCTGCTGCTATCCGGCCTGGGCGTCGTCATGACTTTCGCCTACAAGCTGATCTTTCCGAGCTAGATCCAGACCCTCTCCGAGGGCGCCCCGCCCACGCTCCGTTTCCAAAAGCGCGGGCGGGATCGCTTCACATGATCTCGGCCAGCCGATCGAGAGCGGCGGCGAGTTGCGCCTTTTCGGCCTCGCGCGCGGCGAGATTCTGCTGGGTCTCCTCGACCACCTCCTCGGGGGCACTCTGCGCGAATTTGGGGTTGTTGAGCCGTCCGCGCAGGCCGCCCAGTTCCTTTTCGAGCTTGCCCAGCACCTTTTCGAGCCGGGCCTTCTCGGCCGAGACGTCGATGATGTCGGCAAGCGGCAGCGCCAGCGTCGCACCGGGCAGGGGCACGGTGATCGCGCCCTTGGGGGCGGCCTCGGCCTCGACCATTGCCTCGATCCGCGCCAGCCGCGAGATCATCGCGGCGTTGCGGTCCCACGCGGTGCGCACGGCCTCGTCCGCACCGACGAGGACGACCGGCACCTGAAGGCCTGCGGGCACGTTCATCTGCGCCCGGGCCGAGCGCACGCCTTCGACCATCGCAATGGCGAGCGACATCTCGGCCTCGGCTTCGGGGTCGGCCAGATCGGCGGTGGTGTATTCGGGCCATTCGGCATGAACGAGCATGGTGTCGCGCTGGGCGGTGTTGCCCCACAGCTCTTCGGTGATGAAGGGCATGATCGGGTGCAGCAGGATCATGCACTGGTCCAGCACCCAAGCCATGACCGCTTGCGTCTCGGCCTTTGCGGCGTCATCCTCTCCCTGCAGCAGCGGCTTGGAGAACTCGACATACCAGTCGCAGACCTTGCCCCAGACGAAGGCGTAGAGCCCGTTCGCGGCATCATTGAAGCGGTAGGCGGCGAGCGCCGCATCGGTCTCCTCGCGGATCTTCGCGGTCTCCGACACGATCCAGCGGTTGACCGTGGCGGTGGCCTTGGGCGGGACCGAAGGGGCGGCGTGACGCTCGGGCGCCAGCGCGCCGTTCATCTCGGCAAAGCGGCAGGCATTCCACAGCTTGGTGGTGAAGTTTCGGTAGCCCGCGATCCGCTGGGTCGAGAGCTTCAGGTCGCGCCCCATCGCCGCCATGGCGGTGAGGGTGAAGCGCACGGCGTCGGCGCCGTACTCGTCGATGAGATCGAGCGGGTCCATGACGTTGCCTAGGGACTTCGACATCTTCTTGCCCTTCTCGTCGCGGACGAGGGCGTGGACATAGACGGTGTCGAAGGGCTTCTGACCGACCACGGCGTATTGCATCATCATCATCCGTGCGACCCAGAAGAAGATGATGTCGAAGCCGGTGACCAGCGTGTTGGTCGGAAAGTACTTCTCCAACTCCGGGGTCTGTTCGGGCCAACCCAGCGTGCCGATGGGCCAGAGCCCCGAGGAGAACCACGTGTCGAGCACGTCGGGATCGCGCCAGACGGGAATGGCGGTCGGGGCCTGAGGGCTGCGGATCGCGCCCTCGTCGGTGGTGTTGCCGATCACGGCTTCGAACAGCGCCAGCGCCTCCTGACAGTCCTCGACGAAGCGGATCTCGTCATGGCCGTAATAGGCGGCCATCTTGGCGAACGCCTCCTCGCGGGTGGCGGCGCAGAACGGGGTCCAGTCGGCTTCGAGGTCGACATGGCCATCGGTGAGCGTCGGCCCGTACCACACCGGGATCTGGTGGCCCCACCAGAGCTGGCGCGAGATGCACCACGGCTCGATGTTCTCGAGCCAGTGGAAATAGACCTTGGCGTCGCGCTCGGGCAGGATCTTCGTCTCGCCGTTGCGCACGGCATCGAGCGCGGGGCCGACGATCTTCGAGGTGTCGACGAACCACTGGTCGGTCAGCATCGGCTCGATCACCACCTTGGAGCGATCGCCGAAGGGCTGCATGATCGGCTTGTGTTCCACGAGCGGCACCAGCCGGGTCTCGGGCGCGCTGCCGCCTTCCTCGGCGGCCTCGCGCTTGGCGGCCTTGGGCCCGAGGCGCGGGTCGTATTCGGGCACCATGACGGCGAGGCCCTGTTCGGTGATGTCGGCGATCACCGCTTCGCGCGCCTCGAACCGATCGAGCCCGCGATACTCGTCCGGCACGAGGTTGAGCGCGTCGGCCTCCATGACCGAAATCTCGGCACCCTTCGCCACGTCCTGCGCGCGCGCAGCGGCCTCGGCATAGGGGGCGCCGTCGGCGCGCATCGCGCCCTTGGTGTCCATGAGGCGATACATCGGGATGCCGCCGCGCTTGGCGACCTCGTAGTCGTTGAAGTCGTGCGCCCCGGTAATCTTCACGGCGCCTGAGCCGAAGTCCATCTCCGGGTACTTGTCGGTGATGATCGGGATCAGGCGGCGATGCTCCTTGGGGCCGACCGGGATTTCGCACAGCTTGCCGATGATCGGCGCATAGCGCGCGTCGTCGGGATGCACCGCCACCGCGCCGTCGCCGAGCATCGTCTCGGGCCGCGTCGTGGCGATGGCGATGTAGTCGCGCTCTTCCTCGAAGACGACATTGCCGTCCTCGTCACGCTCCACATAGGAATAGGTCTCGCCGCCGGCCAGAGGGTACTTGAAGTGCCACATGTTGCCGGGCTGCTCGATGTTCTCGACCTCGAGATCCGAGATCGCGGTCTCGAAATGCGGGTCCCAGTTCACCAGCCGCTTGCCGCGATAGATCAGGCCCTTGTCGTACATGTCGACGAAGACCTTGATCACGGCGTCATGGAAATTGCCCTGCTCGCCCTCGGGCGCGCCGGGCGCGCCGGACATGGTGAAGGCGTTGCGATCCCAGTCGCAGGACGCGCCGAGGCGCTTCAACTGATCGATGATGGTGCCGCCCGACTGCGCCTTCCACTCCCAGACCTTCTCGAGAAATTTCTCTCGGCCCATCTCGCGGCGGGTCTCGTTACCCGCCTTGGCCATCTCGCGCTCGACCACCATCTGCGTGGCGATGCCCGCATGGTCCTGCCCGGGCTGCCACAGCGTGTCGAAGCCGCGCATCCGGTGCCAGCGCGCAAGGATGTCCTGCAACGTGTTGTTGAAGGCATGGCCCATATGCAGCGAGCCCGTGACGTTGGGCGGCGGGATCATCATCGAGAAGGTCTCGGACCGGCGCGCGCCAGCGCCTGCGCGGAATGCCCCCGCCTGTTCCCATGCTTCGTAGAGCCGGGCTTCGGCCTCGGCCGCATCGAACGTCTTTTCCATCGCCATGTCCGGGGCTCCTCGGTGAGATCGGCCTTGTCTCTAGCGCGGCGGGCAGGGGAGGAAAAGGGATCAGCCCCGGTCGATGCGCGTGCTCAGGTGAATGAGCGCCTCGGTCGCCTTCACCCCGTCGAACGCGCCGATCCGATCGAGGGTGGCATCCAGCGCCTCGGTGGTGTCCGCGCGCAGCCGACAGGCGAGGTCGAAGCGCCCCGATGTGGTGTGCACCGTCTCGACCTCGGGCAGTCGCTTCAGCCCCGCCAGAACGGCAGCCTGTCGCGCAGGCGTCATCTGCACCAGCACCGTGGCGCAGATGCCGCCGCGCGCCTGCGGCGACAATCGCAGCGTATAGCCCGCGATCACCCCCGACCGTTCCAGCCGGTCGAGCCGGGCCTGCACGGTGGAGCGCGCGAGACCGAGCCGCTGCGCCAGATGCGCGACAGGCGCGCGGGCGTTCTCGCTCAAAAGTGCGATCAGCCGGGCATCTGTCGGGTCTCGTTCGGTCATATCGGCGATCCTGCCGTCGATCTGCCGACAGGTCGAGACATATCGCGCGCATCGCCGCTAGGGTCCGGCGGGGCGGGGGCGCAGCATGGAAGGAGAGGAGGCCCCTTGATGCTGCAAACCCCGATCCCCCTTCCCGAAACCGCCGACACGCGCCTTGCCGAGACGCCGCGGGACTGGCTCGCCCGGTATGGCGGCGACTCCCCGGTGCTGCTCGTCTGCCCCGAGGCGCTCTCGGCGCGGCATGACCGGTTCCGCCACGGTTTTCCGGGCGAGGTGACCTATGCGGTCAAGGCCAACCCCGATCCGGGCGTGATCGGCCAGCTCGCGGCCGGGGGAATGCGCGGCTTCGACGTAGCGTCGCCCGCCGAGATGACACTGCTGCGCGGGCTGTGCCCCAAAGCCGTGCTGCACTACCACAACCCGGTGCGGTCGCGCGCCGAGATCCGCGCGGGAATCGCGGCCGGGGTGGCTTCGTGGTCGGTGGACGACATGGGCGAACTCGACAAGCTCTCGGCTTGCGGTGTGGCACCGGGCACGGAGGTCGCGGTGCGGGTGAAGCTTCCGGTGGCGGGTGCTGCCTATGATTTCGGCACCAAGTTCGGCGCGGCCCCCGATCTGGCGCTGGCGCTTCTGACGCGCGCGACCGCGCTGGGCCTGCGCGTCTCGATGACCTTTCACGTCGGCACGCAATGCGCCGATCCCGACGCCTGGACCGCCTACATGGCAGCCTGCGACGGACTGGCCCGCGCCGCCGCTGTGCGTCTGGCGCGGCTCAATGTGGGCGGCGGGTTTCCCTCGGGGCGCGACGGGGCGGAGCCGGAACTGGCCCCTATCTTCGCGGCGATCGGCCGCGCGCATGCCGCGTTCGACGGCGCGCCCGCTCTGGTCTGCGAGCCGGGGCGCGCGTTGGTGGCCGACGCCATGGTCTATGCCGTGCCGATCAAGGCACGGCGCGGGGCGGCGCTCTATCTGGCCGACGGCACCTATGGCGGACTGTCGGAATGCCCCTCGATCGGCGTGCCACGCGTGGACCTGATCGCGCATGACCACCGCGCGCCCGAGGCGACCATGCCCTTCACCCTGTTCGGCCCGACCTGCGACAGCCTCGATCGGCTGCCGGGCCAGACGTGCCTGCCAGGCTGCGCGCAGGAGGGTGACTGGCTGCTGTTTCGTTCGGCGGGCGCCTATCTCGTGGGGGTAACCACCTGTTTCAACGGATATGGCACATATGAAAAGGGACTGGTGTCACGGCTCTGGACAGACCCGGCTCGTCCCTTAGGGTAAAGGTTAACGGCGGAAGGATCGGGATGCGGCGGGCGGACAGGGCAGGCACGGTCGGGGCAGACGGGAGAGGCCGGGATGGGCGTTCGTGACTGGCTGCTCGGACTGGTCGGACGCAGGCCCCGGCAGGCCGAGGGCCAGCCCCGCGCCCGTGGCGCCGCCACCCATGTCATCATCCTCGACGGCACCATGTCGACGCTCAGGGCGGGGTTCGAGACCAATGCCGGGCTGACCTACAAGCTGTTGCGCGAAAGCGGGCGGCACGCCAACCTGACCGTGCATTACGAGGCGGGGATCCAGTGGGGCAGCTGGGCCGAGACGCTCGACGTGATGATGGGACGCGGCATCAACCGGCTGATCCGGCGCGCCTATGGCGTGCTCGCCTCACGGTTTCGCCCCGGCGACACGATCATCCTCGTGGGCTACTCGCGCGGGGCCTATGCGGTGCGCTCGCTTGCGGGGGTGATCAGCCGGGTCGGTCTTCTGCGCGCCGAGGAGGCGACCGAGCGTAACGTGCGCGACGCCTATCGCTATTACCGCCATCGCGGTCCCGAGCCCAGCGAGGCCGCCCGCGCCTTCGCGCGGCTGCACTGCCACGACCACGTGGAGATCGAGGCCGTGGGCGTATGGGACACGGTGGCCTCTCTGGGGCTGCGGCTGCCGGGGGCGTGGCGCCATTCCCGGTCCAATCACATGTTCCACGACCACCGGCTCGGCAGCCATGTGCTGCATGGGTTTCACGCGCTGGCGCTCGATGAGACGCGCCACGCTTACGAGCCGGTGCTGTGGGTAACGCCCGAAGGGTTCTCGGGGCATCTCGAACAGGTCTGGTTTCGTGGCACGCATGGCGACATCGGCGGTCAGCTAGGCGACGCGCTCGAAAGTCGGCCGCTCGCCAATATTCCGCTGGTCTGGATGCTGGAGCGGTTGGAAAGTTGCGGCCTGAGCCTGCCCGAAGGCTGGCGCGACCGCTTTCCCGTCGATGCCGGGGCGCCCTCGGTCAGCACATGGCGCGGCTGGAACAAGCTGTTCCTGTCGCGCGGGCGGCGCATTGTCGGGCGCGATCCGTCGGAGCGGCTGCACGACACGGTGGCGGGCGGGCACCCGGCCCATTCCCGCCTTCCGGTGTCGGGAGAGGATCTGCCATCGGTCGGGCACCTCGGGGCGGCCGAATAGCCTAAGATCCTGCCTGCCGCGCGAAATGCGCCGTGATCCGGTCGATCCGTGCGCCGCGCGTCGCCGCATCCTCAATCAAAAGCTCGTGCCGTCCGCCCGCGATCACCTCGAACTCCGATCCGGGCCAGCGGGCCATCCGGTCGCCGATGCGCTTCGAATCGACCACCCATTCCTCGTCGCCAAGCAAGGTCAGGCAGGGCAGGTCGGGCGAGGCCAGCCGCGACAGCGCCCGCGTCTCATGCAGCGCCTCGTGCAGCCAGTGCAGCGACGGGGCGGCGAGGCCGAGCTCGGGATGGGCCTCGACCTGCCGGCGCACCCAGTCGAAGCTCTCGACGTCGCGGGTCAGCATGTTGGCCTCGGCGGCCTCGGCCGCGTCCTCGAGCGTGGCCGAGCGGCCGGGCGAGGGCAGGTGCGACAGACCGACCAGCCGCGAGGCGCTGCTCAGCCCCCATGCGGCGACCCGCAAGGTCGGGCGCATCAGCACGCCCCACATCGGCGCGGTAAAGCAGGCGGTGGCAAAAGGCGCGCCGCGCAACAGCGCGCGCAGCCCGATGCAGCCGCCCATGGAATGCGCCAGCATGTGGTAGGGCCCCGGCAGGCCCAGCGCATCGACATGCGCGATCAGCGCGTCGAGATCGTCCTGATATTCGGCAAAGCTATCGACATGGCCGCGCATCGCGTCGTCATGCGCACGGTCCGACAGCCCCTGTCCGCGCCAGTCGAGCGTCGCGCAGCCAAAGCCGCGCGCCACCAGATCGGCGGCGATGCGACCGTATTTTTCGGCGTATTCGGTGCGCCCGGTGAGGATCAGCACCGTGCCTTTCACCGGCTCCTTCGGCGTCTGAGGGCCGTGCCAGTGCACGGCCCTCAGACGCACCCCGTCGGCAGCGGCGATCCAGTGCGCCGCCGCCGGGCCGCAGGCCACCTCCGCAAAGAACGGTGCGGCAGGGCGGCCCGCGCCGTCAGCCAAGGACCGCCGCCAGCTTCATCGCGAGGCCCATGTCGCCATCGACCGAAAGCTTGCCCTGCATGAAGGCCGCCGTGGCGTCGAGATCGCCCTCGAGGATCGACTGGAACGTCTCGGCCTCGGCGGTGAGGGTCACCTCGGCAGGCTCGTCTCCCTCGCGCGCGCCGTTCTCGTCGATCATGATCGCACCCTCGTCCGCGATCACGAACTTGGCGGGGCCACCATCGAGGCCTTGCCCGTCCATCTTTGCGTTGAGCGCCGTCACGGCTTGGCTCACCAACTCACTCATAGCGTCGTCCTTCGCGTTCGCGGCGACCGGGATGGCCGCCGATCTGGTCCTTGTGATGGGGCAACCTCTGGTCTCGGCGCAGGCGCGCCCCTACACTATGGACTATGGGTGCAAGAATTCTTCCCTTCAAACCTGTCCTCGCGGCACTGGCCTTCGGCCTGTCCTTCGTGACCTTCGCGCATGCGCAGGCCGATCCGGAGGTCGAGCGCCTGTTCGACGAGCTTCAGGGCGCCGGCCCCGAGCAAACGCCCGAACTGGCGGCCGGGATCCGCGAGGCCTGGTCGCGCAGCGGCTCCGCCGCGATCGACCTGCTGGTGGAGCGGGGCCGCACCGCGCTGGGCGAGGGCGACATGCAGGCCGCGATCGAGCATCTGACCGCCGCCATCGACCACGCCCCCGATCTGGCCGAGGCGCATGTGCTGCGCGCCAATGCCTATTACGTCGCCGGTCTCACCGGCCCCGCGATCGAGGATCTGCGCGCGGCGCTGGAGCGCGAGCCGCGTCATTTCGGGGCGCTGCAGGGCTTTGCCGCGCTGCTCGAGGAAATGGGCCGCCCCGAGGCCGCGCGCGAGGTCTGGGGGCGGGTGCTCGCCCTGACGCCGCATGACAGCGAGGCCCTCGCCGCCGCGCAGCGCCTCGACATCATGCTTGGCGGCCGCACGCTCTGAACTTACACGCCCCAAGGGCGATACAGGACCTCCCCCCATGACCCCCTCGCGCATCGGTGCCGTGCTCGGCCCCACAAATACCGGCAAGACGCATTACGCGATCGAGAGGATGCTAGCCTATCGCTCAGGCATCATCGGCCTGCCGCTGCGGCTTCTGGCGCGGGAGGTCTATGACCGAATCGTCAAGGCCCGCGGCCCTTCGGTGGTGGCGCTGGTGACGGGCGAGGAGCGGATCGTGCCGCCGCGCGCCGCCTATTGGGTCTGCACCGTCGAGGCGATGCCCGAGATGGACGCCGATTTTCTCGCCGTGGACGAGATCCAGCTTTGCGCCGATCCCGAGCGCGGCCATGTCTTCACTGACCGGCTCTTGCGCGCGCGCGGGCGTCACGAGACGCTGTTTCTCGGCTCCGAGACGATGGGTCCGGCGATCCGCTCGCTGGTGCCGGAAGCCGAGACGATCCGCCGCGACCGGCTCTCGACGCTGAGCTATTCGGGCTCGAAGAAGCTCAGCCGCATGCCCGAACGTTCGGCCATCGTCGGCTTCTCGGTCGACAGCGTTTATGCCATCGCCGAACTGATCCGCCGCCAGAAGGGCGGGGCTGCGGTGGTGATGGGCGCGCTCTCGCCCCGGACCCGCAACGCGCAGGTCGAGATGTACCAGAACGGCGATGTCGACTACCTCGTCGCCACCGACGCCATCGGCATGGGGCTGAACCTCGACATCGGCCACGTGGCCTTTTCTTCACTGGTGAAGTTCGACGGCCACAAGATGCGCCATCTCGCTCCCGACGAGCTGGCACAGATCGCGGGCCGGGCGGGGCGGCACCGCACCAATGGCAGTTTCGGCGTCACCGGCGAGGCCCAGCCGCTCGATGACGAGGTGATCGAGGCGATCGAGAACCACCAGTTCCGGCCCGTCACCCGGCTGTTCTGGCGCAACTCCGAGCTGCAGTTCGGCTCACTCAAGCGGTTGATCCAGACGCTGGAGCAACGCACCAACAACCCGTGGCTCGGCCGGGTGCGCGAAAGCGACGATCTCGCGGCGCTCAAATCGCTCGCCGCCGATCCGGTGATCGCCGCGCGCGCGCATGACGGCTCTTCGGTGCGGCTCTTGTGGGATGTCTGCCGTCTGCCCGATTTTCGCGGCATCGGCCGGGGCGAGCATGCCGACATGGTCGGGCAGATCTTCGCGCATCTTCAGGATCGCGGTCGCATCCCCGACGACTGGTTCGCCAAGCGCATCGAGCGCATCGACCGCACCGACGGCGATATCGATGCGTTGTCGAAACGATTGGCCTATATCCGCACATGGACCTACGTCGCGCAGCGCAAGGGCTGGGTCGGGGACGAAAGCCATTGGCGCGACGTGACGCGCGGAGTAGAAGATCGCCTGTCGGATGCGCTGCACGGCGCGCTGACGCAAAGATTCGTGGATCGGCGGACCAGCGTTCTGGCCCGGCGACTCAAGCAGAAGGAGGTCATGGTGGCCGAAGTGACAGACAACGGCGACGTGACGGTCGAGGGCGAGTACGTCGGGCGGCTCGAAGGTTTCCGCTTCCGCGCCGACAAGGCCGGAAGCCCGGA
Organism: Limimaricola cinnabarinus LL-001; assembly: GCF_000466965.1. GTDB lineage: Bacteria > Pseudomonadota > Alphaproteobacteria > Rhodobacterales > Rhodobacteraceae > Limimaricola > Limimaricola cinnabarinus. The sequence continues at coordinate 68,225 of NZ_BATB01000001.1, read as the reverse complement.
CGAGGCGAAGACGCTGCGGCAGGCGGCGGACAAGGCGCTCGCGCCGCAATTCCACCTGCGCGCGGACCGCTTCTACAACGCACCCGATACCGAGATCGACGTGACCGAGCAGGGCGGCCTGATGTGGGGCTCCTCTGCGGTGGGCAAGCTCGTCTCCGGCGCCGATCCGTTCAAGCCGCAGGTCGCGGCCTATGTGGACGAGGAGGCCGGTCCCGAGATCACCGACAAGGTGAAGCGCCGCCTGCAGCATTTCATCGACCGCAAGGTCGCCGCCACGCAGGAGCCGCTGCTGGCGCTGGGCAATGACGAGACGCTGACCGGGCAGGCCAAGGGCTTTGCCTACCGGATGGTCGAGAATTTCGGCGTCATCCCGCGCGGCGACATCGCCGACGAGGTGCGCGCGCTCGATCAGGAAGCACGCGGCGCGTTGCGCAAGCATGGCATCCGTTTCGGCCAGTTTACCGTCTTCATGCCGGCGCTGCTGAAGCCCGCGCCGACGCGCATCCGCCTCGTGCTCTGGGCGCTGTCGAAGAACCTGCAGGAGTTTCCCGAGACGCCGCCGCCGGGCCTCGTCACTGTGCCCGCGACGCGCGGCGCGGCGCCGGGCTACTACGCGATGGCGGGCTACCGCGCAGCGGGTGAGCGCGCGATCCGCATCGACATGCTGGAGCGTCTGGCCGACATGCTGCGCGACCGCGACAGCAAGGGCGGCTTCGAAGCGGTGCCCGACATGCTGTCGATCACCGGTCTCACGCTCGAGCAGTTCGCCGAGCTGATGTCGGGTCTGGGCTACAAGGCCGAGAAGGGCGAGCGGCCCAAGGCCAAGCCCGCCAAGGCCGCCGCGCCCGAGGAGGTGCCGGGCGAGACCCCCGACACCACGCCGCCCGCGCCCGAGGGTCCCGACGTGCCCGGCAACACGCCGCCCGAAACTCCGGCCCAGCCCGATACGCCCGGCATCACGCCCCCCGACGCGCCCGAGCAGCCGGATCTTCCCGACGAGACGCCGGAGATGCCCGAGCGGCCCGACAACGCGCCGGCGAGCCCGACGGACGTGCCGGGCACCGAGCCCGACAGCGCGCCCGCCGAGGTACCGGGCGGCACGCCCGATCGCGGCCCCGCGCCCGCACCCGACGAAATGCCCGACAGCGATCCGCCCGTGGGCATCCCGGCCGGCACCCCGACCGAGATCCCGCCCGGCACCATCGCCGTGGGCGAGACCGCGCCCGAGGTCGCGCATGATGTGACCGCGACTACCGAGCCCGCCGAGATGGAAACCTTCTACACCTTTACTTGGGCCGGGCGCGGGCAGCGCCGGGGCGGTGAGGGTCAGAAGGGCCGCCGGCAGGGCGGTCAGGGCCAAAGGCCCGAAGGCAACCGGGGCGACGCCCCGCGCGGCGTCAAGGGCAAGCCCGGCGGCAAGCCCAACGGAAAAGGCGAAGGCCGTGGCGAAGGTCGGGGCGACAAGCGCCGTGGCCCCAAGCCCGAGCGAGACGAGCGCCCGCGCAACTTCTCATCGCAGCCGTCGCGCGAGAAGAAGATCGATCCCGACAACCCCTTCGCCGCCGCGCTCGCAGGCTTCAAGCGCGATTGAGAAAGGGCGACACGACCCCCGCAGAGGCGCCGCGCCAGACGCTGCGCCTCGACAAATGGCTCTGGCAGGCCCGGTTCTTCAGACCCGCGGTCTCGCCGCGGCGTTGGTGGCCAAGGGCCGGGTGCGCGTCAACGGCCAGCCCGCCGCGCGCGCCTCGCGCGGGGTGGGGCCGGGGGATGTGCTGACCTTTCCGCAGGCGGGGCTGATCAGGGTCGTGCGGGTTCTCGCCTTGGGCGAACGGCGCGGCCCGGCCTCCGAGGCGCGCGGTCTCTACGACGATCTCGATCCGCCTGCCGCGCCGGCCGATGATCGGCAGCCCGATTGCGGGGCCGATCATCGACCCGATGGGGGACCCGGTGAGAGGTAGGCGAGGGGCCGGGGGTGCTTGAATGACCCTGCGGACTGCTCTAGCTAGGCCGCAACAAGCATCGAGGGCCCGCCAATGACCTATGTCGTCAAGGACAACTGCATCGCCTGCAAGTATACGGATTGCGTCGAGGTCTGCCCCGTCGACTGCTTCTACGAGGGCGAGAACATGCTCGTCATCCATCCCGACGAATGCATCGACTGCGGTGTCTGCGAACCCGAATGCCCGGCCGACGCGATCCGCCCCGACACCGAACCGGATGTCGAGAAATGGGTCGAGTTCAACCGCAAGTATTCCGAGATCTGGCCGGTCATCGTGACCAAGAAGGATCCGCTGCCGAGCGCGGAAGAGATGGACGGCAAGGAGGGCAAGATGGAAATGTTCTCCGAGGCCCCCGGTGAAGGCGGCTGATTCGCCCCACGCGGCCGGATGACGACGCGACCCTGACCAAAACGTCCTGTCCTCAAGGCGTTTCGCCGCGATGCGCGCGGGACGCTTCCTTGGGGGGCATTTTTGTGATATATTGATCTGGTAATGCTGCTGCAAACCTAGATCCCATCTGGCCGTCCGCGCCCCCGACGAACCCTTCGGTTTGCCGGGCCTTTCGCGCGCCGCTCACCTGCTGGGGTCGTTCAGGAAGGACGTCATGAGCAAGAAGAAGAACGAATTCCGCCCCGATGATTTCGTCGTCTATCCGGCGCATGGCGTCGGCAAGATCGTCTCGATCGAGGAGCAGGAAGTGGCGGGCATGTCGCTCGAGCTTTTCGTGATCTCGTTCGAGAAGGACAAGATGACCTTGCGCGTGCCGACGCACAAGGCGACCGAGGCCGGCCTGCGGTCGCTGTCTTCGCCCGACGTCGTGGCCCACGCCATGAAGACCCTCAAGGGCAAGGCCAAGGTCAAGAAGGCCATGTGGTCGCGCCGCGCCCAGGAATACGAGCAGAAGATCAACTCGGGCGATCTCATCGCCATCGCCGAGGTGGTCCGCGACCTGCACCGCGCCGACGACCAGCGCGAGCAGTCCTATTCCGAGCGTCAGCTCTACGAGGCCGCGCTCGAGCGGCTGATCCGCGAGATCGCCGCCGTTTCCGGTGGTGATGAAGCCGCCGCCGCCCGCGAGATCGACGGCGTGCTGGTGAGCCGCGCCGCCGCCGCCTGATCGAGACGCCAAAGCGACGAGAAGGGCCGCGCCGATGGTGCGGCCCTTTTGCGTGGCGCCAGGCCGATGCGCCGGATCTCGAGTATTTTCAGAGCGAAGTTGCCAAGGGCACCGCGTAGAGACGACGCGGTGCCTGGTGGCTTTGTCGTTCGAATGCGTACGGCGCGGACTGGCCGGTTTCCGGCGGGGTCAGATCGTCCCGGGCAGCGCCCGCCAGCCGATATCACGGCGGCAGAACCCTTCGGGCCAGTCGATCGCCTCGACCATGGCATAGGCCGCCTCGCGCGCCTGCGCGAGCGTCTCGCCCCGCGCGGTGACGTTGAGCACCCGCCCGCCAGCGGCGACAATGCCGCCCTCCTTCGCCGCCGTGCCCGCGTGGAACACCATGGCCGAAGAGCTTTCCTCAAGCGCGTCGAGACCCTGGATGCGCGAGCCTTTCTCGTAGCTGTTCGGATAGCCTTTGGCCGCCATCACGACGGTCAGCGCGTGATCCTCGGCCCATTGCGCCTCGACGCCGTCCAGTCGGCCCTCGGCGCAGGCCTGGATCAGGTCGAGCGCCTGCCCCCCGAGCCGCATCATCAGCACCTGGCATTCGGGATCGCCGAAGCGGACGTTGTATTCCACGAGCCGCGGCTGGCCGTGCCGGATCATCAGCCCGGCATAGAGCACGCCGGAATAGGGCGTGCCGCGGCGGGCCATCTCGTGCATCGTCGGGCGGATGATCTCGTCGAGCGCCTTGCGCGCGACCGTCTCATCGAGGATCGGCGCGGGCGAATAGGCGCCCATTCCGCCGGTGTTGGGGCCGGTGTCGCCGTCGCCTACGCGCTTGTGGTCCTGCGCGGTGCCGATCGGCAGCACCGTCTCGCCGTCCACCAGCACGAAGAAGCTCGCCTCCTCGCCCTCCATGAACTCCTCGATCACCACCTCCGAGCCGGCCGCGCCGAACTCGCCGCCGAACATGTGCTCGAGCGCCGCGACCGCTTCGTCGCGCTCCATCGCCACGACCACGCCCTTGCCAGCGGCAAGGCCGTCGGCCTTGATCACGATCGGCATCGATCGCGTTTCGAGATAGGCGCGCGCGGCGTCGAGATCGGTGAAATGCGCATAGCCGGCGGTCGGGGCCTTGGCTGCGTCGCAGATCGCCTTGGTGAAGCTCTTGGAGCTTTCGAGCCGCGCCGCCTCGGCCGAGGGGCCGAACACCCGCAGCCCCGCCGTCCGGCAGGCATCGGCCACGCCGAGCGCCAGCGGCGCCTCGGGGCCGATGATGACCAGATCCACCGCGTTCTCGGCGGCAAAGCCCGCCACCGCGTCGCCGTCGAGGATGTCGAGGTCGGCGCATTCGGCGATCTGCGCGATCCCGGCATTGCCCGGCGCCACGATCAGCCGGTCGCATTTCGGGTTCTGCAGCACCGCCCAGGCGATGGAGTGTTCGCGCCCGCCGGACCCGAGGATGAGGATGTTCATGGTCGCGTCTCCCGCCAAAGCCTGCCGTCGGGGCGCTTCTATGCGCGCCGGGGCCGGGGGGCAATCACCGCCGCCCGTTGAACCGCCCCGCGCGCTGGTGCACACAGTGCGCATGGACCTCTTCGAAGATGACGGCCCCGAGGCGGGCGACAACGCGCATGAGTTCACCGTGTCCGAAATCTCGGGTGCGGTGAAGAAGACCATCGAAGGCGAATTCGGCCATGTCCGGGTGCGCGGCGAGGTGGGCCGCGTCACCGTCGCGCGCACCGGCCACATGTATTTCGACCTCAAGGACGACCGCTCGGTCCTGGCCAGCGTCAGCTGGAAGGGACAGGTCTCCAAGCTGTCGCATCGCCCCGAGGAGGGGATGGAGGTCATCGCCACCGGGCGCATGACCACCTTCGGATCGCAGTCGCGCTACCAGCTCAATGTCGAGGAGGTGGTGCCCGCAGGCGCGGGCGCGCTGATGGCGATGCTGGAGAAGCGGCGGCAGGCGCTTGCTGCCGAGGGGCTGTTCGACGAGGGGCGCAAGCGGCCCATCCCGTATCTGCCGGAGGTGATCGGCGTCGTGACCTCGCCCACGGGCGCGGTGATCCGCGACATCCTGCACCGGCTGCGCGACCGCTTTCCGCGCAAGGTGCTGGTCTGGCCCGTCGCCGTGCAGGGCAAATCCTCCGCCGCCGAGGTGGCCGCCGCGATCCGCGGCTTCAATGCGATGAGCGCGGGCGGCGCGCTGCCGCGTCCCGACCTGCTGATCGTCGCGCGCGGTGGCGGCTCGATCGAGGATCTGTGGGGCTTCAACGAGGAGATCGTCGTGCGCGCCGCCGCCGAGAGCGCGATCCCGCTGATCTCGGCGGTGGGCCACGAGACCGACACCACGCTGATCGACCATGCGAGCGACCGGCGCGCGCCCACGCCCACCGCTGCCGCCGAGATGGCGGTGCCGGTCCGGGCCGAGCTTCGGGCCACGCTGGCGCAGTTCGGCGCGCGGCTGGAGCAATGCTCGCGCGCGGGTCTCGACAGGCGGGCCGAGCGGCTGCGCGACCTGTCGCGCGCCCTGCCGCGTGCCGAAGCGTTGCTGATGGGGCCCGCGCAGCGGCTCGACGCGCTCGATACCCGGCTGCCGGGCGCGCTGCGCGCCGCCATTGCGCGCAAGCGGATCGAGCTGTCGAACCATCCGCTGCGTCCCGGCCTCGTCACCCGCGCCGTCGAACGCGGGCGCGACCGGTTGAACGCCGCCTCGGCGCGGCTGCCGGGGGCGCATCGCGCGGGGCTGGCGCAAAAGCGGCTCTTGCTTCAGGGGCTGCGCCTCGGGCCGTCGGCGCTGCGGCGCGCGGTCGAACAGGAGCGTCGGACGCTTGGCCAGATCGCGGCACGGCTGCGCCCCGATCTGGTGCAGCGACCCCTCGACAAGAGGCGCGACCGCCTCGTGGCGCTGGCGCGCCTCCTCGATACGCTGAGCTACAAGTCGACGCTGGCGCGCGGCTATGCCGTGGTGCGCGGCGACGGCGCGGTGGTCACCGACGTCGCGGCGGCCCAAGCGGCCGCGTCGCTGGAGATCGAGTTCCGCGACGGGCGCATGCAGGTCGGGCAGGGGGGCAAGCCCAAGCGCGCGGCCAAGCCCGCGCCGCCGCCGCCCGAACAAGGGACGCTTCTTTAGACGCCCATTTAGACGCCGACCTCGGGCTGGCACGACAGCGGCGCCGTGCTCTCGTCGGTCTGGTAGAGCTGCGGCGTCGCGGGGTCGTTGATGAACTCGGCGCTGAGCCGCCCGCCCTCGTCGTAAAAGCGCCAGCATTCCGGGCCGGTACCGTCCTCATAGGCAAAGCAGATCGCGCCCGCGTTGGGATACCACGTTCCGTCGAGACAGCGCCCGTCGAGGAACGACCACGTCACCTGCCGGTCGGGGCCGTAACGCTCCTTGCCATAGGGCTGGCCCTGGCTCTCATAGGTCAGGGTGCGGCCTTCGACCCGGTTCTGGAATTCCTCGGCCCCGAGCGGCCTGCGCTCCTGCGCGACCAAGGGCGCGGCCAAGGTCAGTGAGAGCAGAAGGGCGAGGGCCAATGGCGCGCTGAGAAGGGAATGGGTCATGCCCCACGCTCTCACTCCGCCACCTCCGCCGCCAGCCCCTTCCGCTCCGCTGCGCGCCATTTCGCCACGCGCGGGTCCATCACCCGTCGCCATGCGCGGGGCCACAGCGCGAGGCAGGCCATCACCGGCAGGCTGCGCGGCAGCATCGGTGCCGCCTGCGGCAGATCGAGCGCGGGGTAGGGCCGGGAGGGGCGTGCGTGGTGGTCCGAATGGCGCGGCGCGTTCAGCATCATCCACGAGGAGACCGGGTGCGGACTGTTCCAGCTGTGCCGCGCGTCCACCGGTTCGGGGCGGCCATCGCCGCGCCGCGCCCGCTCCAGACCGTAGTGCTGCACGTAGTCCGACAGCAGCAGCTGCATCTGCGCGAATCCGGCGAGAGCCAGATGCGCGGCGACCCCGCCCCAACCGGCCAGCAGCAGCGAAGCCCCGAGCGCCAGCGCCGCACCGCTCGCATAGATCCGGTAAGGGTGCGTTCCGCGCGCGCCCGCGCGCCGTCGCGCCGTCTCGGCGCGCCACCCCTCGCGGAACCCGCCGCGCCAGGCGCGGGGCGCATAGCGCCAGAAGCCTTCGCCGCGCCGCGCGGTGGCCGGGTCGTCGCGGGTCGCCACCCGGACATGATGCACCAGCGGATGCGCCGAGGCATGATGCCCGAACAACAACGAGACATAGACCGCGACCCCGAGCCTGCGCGCCCCTCGCGCGGAGCGGTGGATCAACTCATGCGCGTTGGCGTTGCCCACCTGACCGAGCCAGAGCCCGGCGGCGGCGAAGACCGCGGCCTTTTCCAATGCTCCGAGCCAGCCGCCCGCCAGCGCCCAGACAGCCCCCGCCAGCACCGCGAAATGCGCCCACCCGATCGCCGTCGAGAGCGCGCCCGAAACCGGGAACTCCGCCCCCGGGCGCGGCGGCGCGAGCCGCGCGCCGATCTCGTCGAGCGTGGCCGCCAGAAGCGTCAGCGCCAGCGGCGCGACCAGCGCCCAGATCCCGCCCCATACCATCGCCGCCGCGATCAGCGGCAGCGGCAGCAGCGTGGCGGTGGCGAAGGCGAACGGCATGACGACCTCGAAGGCGGTGGGCAGGGCATCCTTGCGCGGACGCCCCTCCCTTTCCAAGATCCCTCGCAAGGGTTAGGTGAAGGAGGTAACATCAAAGACAGCAGGACCGGGCGGCGCATGTCCTTTTTCGGAAAACTCAAAGACCGACTCTTCACCTCGTCGTCCAAGCTCGACCGCGGGCTCGAGGAGATCGTCGAGGAGGGGGCCGACAGCGCCGCGCCGCAGGAGACCGCCGCGCCCGAACCGACTGCCGAGCCGATCCCCGAACCAAATCCTGCGCCCTCCGCTCCGGAGCCGCAGCCCGCCCCCGAATCCAAACCCGAACCCGAGCGGCGCCCCGAGCCCAGCGCCCCCGCAGGCCCGCGTCCCGCCACGCCTGACGCCGTGCCGCCTGTCTCGCCCCCGGTGACCCCCGGCATGCCCGCCGCACCGGTGACGCCCACCGCGCCACCGGTGCGCGAGGAGCGCGATCCCGAACCGGCACCCGAACCCGCCGCGCAGAAGCCCGGCCTGATCGGCCGCCTGTTCGGCAGAGGCGGCGATACCGCACCGCGCCGCGAGCTTGACGACGCCATGCTCGAGCGGCTCGAAGAGCTGTTGATCCAGTCCGACATGGGCGTCGAGACGGCGCTGCGCGTCACTGCCAACATCGCCGAGGGGCGCATGGGCCGCAAACTCTCGGTGCCCGAGATCAAGGACCTGCTCGCAGGCGAGATTTCCCGCATCATGGAGCCGGTCGCCCGGCCCATGCCGATCTATGCCAAGACGCCGCAGGTGGTGCTGGTCGTCGGCGTCAACGGCTCGGGCAAGACCACCACCATCGGCAAGCTCGCCTCCCAGTTCCGCGAGGCCGGCAAGTCGGTGGTGATCGCCGCGGGCGACACCTTCCGCGCGGCGGCCGTCGAACAGCTGCAGATCTGGGGCGACCGCGCCGGCGTGCCGGTGATGACCGCACCGCAGGGCACCGACCCCGCGAGCCTCGCCTATGACGCCATGACGAAGGCGCAGGCCGATGGCGCGGATCTGCTGCTCATCGACACCGCCGGACGGTTGCAGAACCGGCAGGATCTCATGGAGGAGCTGTCGAAGATCGTCCGGGTGATCCGCAAGAAGGACCCGGATGCGCCGCACAACACGCTTCTCGTGCTCGATGCCACCACGGGGCAGAACGCGCTGAGCCAGGTCGAGATCTTCCGCAACATCGCCGACGTGTCGGGCCTCGTGATGACCAAGCTCGACGGCACCGCGCGCGGCGGCGTGCTGGTGGCGCTGGCGGACCGCTTCGGCCTGCCGATCCATGCCATCGGCGTGGGCGAACAGATCGACGATCTCGCGCCCTTCGACCCCGAGGAGTTCGCCCGCGCGCTGACGGGCGCGGAAGGAGAGCTGGCCTAGTCGTGCCAGCCGAGCAGACGCTCGACCTCGCGCAGCAGCATCAACACCACGACCACCATCACGCTGGCCATTGCGGCAAGCGGGATCTGCCCCGCGCCGCAGCCCAGACCCACGGCCCCCGCGAGCCAGAGCGACGCGCCGGTGGTGATGTTGCGCACCTCGCCCTTGGAGGTGAAGATGATGCCCGCCGCGAGGAAGGCCACGCCCGAGGTCACCGCCTCGATCAGGCGCAAGGGGTCGATCCGCTTGTCGTCGGTGCCGCCGAAATCGAGCTGCGTGACCTCCTGGCCCAGCATCACGAAGAGCGCGGCGGCGAGCCCCACGAGGATATGGGTACGCAGTCCCGCGGGCTTGCCTCGCCATTCGCGCTCGATCCCGATGATCCCGGTCAGCACGATCGCCGCCATGAGCCGCATCGCCGCGACCCACGGGCCGGTGGAGCGAAACCCGGTGGCGAGATCGGCTTGCAGCGCTTCGAGCATGGATCGGGGTCTCCCTTGGTCGTTTGCGTGACAACGGCGCATCACCGCGCCGTGTTCCCGGCCCGGTGCCAAGCCGCCGGGGACTGGTCCAAAGGGGGTGTAACGCGTATGTCAGGCCCGACAGCGGGCGCGGTGCGCCCATAGGGGAGACCGGAAATGGCGCAACGCAACATCAGCCCTTGGCTCAAGCAGGCTTTGGAACTGGGACCGACGCTGGCCTTCTTCCTTGTCTATCTCAGGATCAAGGACGACAGCTTCGTGATCGCGGGAACGGAATATTCGGGCTTCATCCTCGCCACGCTGATCTTCATCCCGATCCTGCTCGCCGCCATGGGTGCGCTCTGGGTGCTCACCGGGGCGCTGAGCCGGATGCAGATCTTCACCGCCTTCATGGTGATCTTCTTCGGCGGCCTCACCGCGTGGTTCAACGACGAGCGGTTCTTCATGATGAAGACCACCATCGTCTATGGCCTCTTCGCCGTGATCCTCGCGACCGGGCTCTTGCTGCGAAAGAGCTGGCTCGAATGGGTGATGGGCGAGGCGCTGCCGATGCGCCATGAGGGCTGGCTGCTGCTCACCCGTCGACTCGCGATGATGTTCGCAGCCCTCGCCGTGGCCAACGAGATCATCTGGCGCACCCAGTCCGAGGAGCTTTGGGTCAAGCTCGAGACCTTCGCCTTTCCGGCGGCGCTCTTTGTGTTCCTGTGGCTGCAGATCGCGGCCTTGCAGTGCTACATGATCGAGCCCGAGAAATAGCCCCTCGGATTTCGAGTCTCTGAGGCACAAGGTGGCCCGGCGCATGCGCGGGGCCGCCGGGGTCGTTTCCTAACGCTGGCCGAACATGTGCCTTTGCTGGTCGCGGTCCGCCGTGCCCTGCCTCCTGTCGAGATGCAGCGCGACGCCGCGCGCGGTGGCCGGGCGGCCCTCCAGCGTGTCGAGCCACCGCGCCATATGCGGGAAATCCTCGATCTTCTGCTCCTGTCGCGCCCAGAGCCGGGCCCACGGAAACACCGCCATGTCGGCGATAGTATAGTCGTCGCCCGCCACGAACTCGGCGCGGGTGAGCTGCCGGTCGAGCACGCCGTAAAGCCGCGCGGCCTCGCCCCTGTAGCGGTCCTTGGCATAGGCGATGTCCTGCGGCGGGGTCAGGTTCGGCGCGTAGTGCAGGAAATGATGCGCCTGTCCGGCCATCGGCCCCAGCCCGCCCATCTGCCACATCAGCCACTGGTCAACCGCGATGCGCGCCCTTTCGGTCGCGCCGCAGAAACGGCCGGTCTTGCGCGCGAGATATTGCAGGATCGCACCGCTTTCGAAGATCGAGACCGGCGCGCCGTCGGGGCCGTCAGGATCGGTGATCGCGGGCATCCGGCCGTTGGGCGACAGCGCAAGGAATTCGGGGCGGCGCTGATCGCCCGCGCCGATGTCCACCAGATGCACCGCGTAGGGCAGGCCCATCTCCTCGAGCGCGATCGACACCTTCCAGCCGTTCGGGGTGGGCCAGTAATGCAGATCGATGGGGTCGGGCATGGCGAGGATCCTCCTGCGGTGATCCGGCAAGACTGGCAGGCCACGCGGCGGATGCAAGCGGGCAGGGCAGGCGGGACCGGTCGGGGGCGGAACGGGCCGCGCCGGTGCCACGCTTGACCGGGACCGGGCCGGCAGCTATCGCGACGTCAGACAGCGGCGTCCGGACCGGGGCGCGGCCTCTGTGCCGCGACCGACCGTGCCGCCCCGGAACAACTCGGCCCGGAGGCCATCACATGACCGAATATCGCAAACGCACCCGCGCGGTTCACGCCGGCACCCGCCGCAGCCAGTATGGCGAGGTGAGCGAGGCGATCTTCATGACGCAGGGCTTCGTCTATGACAGTGCCGAGGCCGCCGAGCAGCGTTTCGTCAAGATCGAGGGCGACGAGTTCATCTATGCCCGCTACGGCAACCCGACGGTCAAGATGTTCGAGGACCGGCTGGCCTCGCTCGAAGGGGCCGAGGCCGCCTTCGCCTGCGCCTCCGGCATGGCCGCCGTCAACGGCGCTCTGACCTCCATGCTCAAGGCGGGCGACCATGTCGTGTCGAGCCGGGCGCTGTTCGGCTCGTGCCTCTACATCCTAGAGGAGATCCTGCCGCGCTACGGCGTCGAGGTGAGCTTCGTCGACGGCAAGAACCTCGACGAGTGGCGCGCCGCGATCCGCCCCGACACGGCGGCGGTGTTCTTCGAGAGCGTCTCGAACCCGGCGCTCGAGGTGGTCGACATCGCCGCGGTGTCCGAGCTGGCCCACGCCGTCGGCGCCAAGGTGGTCTGCGACAACGTCTTCGCCACGCCGGTCTATTCGGAGGCGATCGCCCAGGGCGCCGATGTCGTCGTCTATTCGGCCACCAAGCATATCGACGGTCAGGGCCGGGCGCTGGGCGGCGTGATCCTCGGCACCGAGGAGCACATCCGCGGCGTGGTCGAGCCCTACATGAAGCACACCGGCGGCTCGCTTTCGCCCTTCAGCGCATGGCTCATGCTCAAGGGGCTGGAGACCATCGAGCTTCGTGTGCGCGCGCAGACCGAAAGCGCCGGGCGCGTGGCTCAGGCCCTGTCGCAGGAAAGCAAACTGGCCCAGGTGATCTACCCCGGTCTGCCCACCCATCCGCAGCACGACCTCGTCGAGCGGCAGATGGCGCCGGCGGCACTGTCGTCGTTTTCGACGCAGGTTCGCGAGAAGCTGCATTCAAGCTTCTGAATTTTCTCGACATCGTGATCATTTCGAACAACCTTGGGGATGCCAAGTCAATCGCGACCCATCCGGCATCGACCACGCATCAAAGGTTGCCGGAGTCACAAAAAGCGGCACTTGGAATCACACCGGGCCTGATCCGGTTGTCTGTCGGGCTCGAGGATGCCGAGGATCTGATCGAGGATCTGAGACACGCAATCGCGGCCATCTGAGTTCGGAAAACCGGACCGGGCAGATCGCGGCAGGCCTGAACATCACTCGCAGACCTCCTATATGGTGGGGGTCGACCGACCGGAGGATATCCCTCGTGACGCAAGCCACCCGCGATCTGCATCGCTCCAATGATTCCCACCCTGTTCCGAACCGCGACGACGCGGCTGCGGCGCTGCGCCTGCTGCGCAGCTGGGCCACGCTCGCCACGCCCGAAGAGGTCGCCACGCTCGACCCGCTGATCGGTCGGCTGGTGCCGGGGCAGGAGCTGTCGAACTACCCGGCGCTGGCGCGCGCCTACCCGGAGGATTTCGTCGTCGACGACGCCTACCGCGCGATGCTGCCCGACCTGCAGAACGGTCCTTCCAGCCTAATCCGCGGCGCCGCGCGCGCGATCCAGCATGTCGGCATCTCGAACTTCCGCCTGCCGATCAAGTTCCACACCCGCGACGGCGACGACATCGCGCTCGAGGCCAGCGTGACCGGCACGGTCAGCCTCGAGGCCGAGAAGAAGGGCATCAACATGTCGCGCATCATGCGGTCCTTCTACCGCCATGCCGACAAAACTTTCTCCTTCGACGTGATCGAGGCGGCGCTCGCCGACTACATCGCCGATCTCAAGAGCTTCGACGCGCGCATCCAGATGCGCGTGCGGTTTCCGATGCTGCGCCCTTCGCTGCGCTCGGGGCTCTCGGGCTATCAATATTATGACCTCACGCTCGAATTGGTGGAACAGGCCGGTGTGGCCAAGAAGATCATCCATCTCGATTATGTCTATTCCTCGACCTGTCCGTGTTCTCTCGAACTTTCCGAGCATGCGCGCCAGTTCCGCGGCCAGCTCGCCACGCCGCATTCGCAGCGGTCCGTCGCGCGGCTCTCGGTCGTGGCCGAGCCCGGCCCGGTGCTGTGGTTCGAGGATCTGGTCGAGATGGCCCGCGCCGCCGTGCCGACCGAGACGCAGGTGATGGTCAAGCGCGAGGACGAGCAGGCCTTCGCCGAGCTCAACGCCGCCAACCCGATCTTCGTCGAGGACGCGGCCCGGCTCTTTGCCGAGCAGCTCATGGCCGATCCGCGCATCGGCGATTTTCGCGTGATGGCCAGCCATCAGGAAAGCCTGCACAGCCACGACGCGGTGAGCCTGCTGACCGAAGGGACGACCTTCGCCAATGAAAGCCTCGATCCGCAGCTCTTCGCGAGCCTGCTTCACGCCGGCTGAAGCCGCGCGCTGCCGCCGCCGCGGCAGGCGCGCCACGTTCCGCAGCGTGCCCGCGCCCTTCGCTTGACAGGGCAAGGGGGCTGGGACAACGCTCCGGCATGATCGACCTGCGCCCCGTCGGATATGTGAACGGCCTTCTGTTGTCGGTGCTGGGTCTGACCATGCTGGGTCCGATGCTGGCCGATATCGGGGCACGCAACGGCCATTGGCCGGTGTTTCTCCAAAGCGCCGTACTGACGCTGCTCACCGGCCTTCTGACGGCGCTGTCGTGCCACAACGGGGTGAAGCCCAAGCTCACCTTGCGCCAGACCTTTCTGGTGACCGCCTCGGTGTGGATCTCGCTGCCGAGCTTCGGGGCCTTGCCCTTCATCCTCGGCGCCACCGACAGCAGCGTCACCGACGCGGTGTTCGAGGCGATGTCGGGGATCACGACCACCGGCGGCACCGTGCTCACAGGTCTCGACGATCTGCCGCAAGGCATCCTGCTATGGCGCGGCATCCTGCAATGGCTGGGCGGCATCGGCATCATCGTCGTTGCCATGGTGTTCCTGCCCGAACTCAAGGTGGGCGGCATGCAGGTGTTCCGCTCCGAAGCCTTCGAGACCATGGGCAAGATCCTGCCCCGCGCCGCCGAGATCGCGAGCGGCATCTCGGTGATCTATGTCGGGCTGACGCTGGCCTGCATCCTCGCCTACATCACCACCGGCATGGAGCCCTTCGACGCGGTGGTGCACGCGATGACCACGATTTCGACGGGCGGCTTCGCCACCACCGACGCCTCCTTCGCGGCCTATGGCGCGGGCGCGCATTACGTCGGCACGGTCTTCATGTTTCTCGCGGCCCTCCCCTTCGTGCGCTACGTGCAGCTCGCCGCCGGTCAGGCGCGGCCCCTGCTGCGCGACACGCAGGTGCGCGACTTCTTCCTGACGATCCTCGTCTGCGTGCTGCTGATCGCGCTGTCGTTGGCCGACTATACCCATGGCTTCAGCGAGGTCGCGTTCCGCGAATCGCTGTTCAACGTGGTCTCGATCATGTCGGGCACCGGCTATGCCAGCGCCGACTACATGACATGGGGCCCGTTCCCAGTGGCGATGTTCTTCTTCATCGGGCTGATCGGCGGCTGCGCCGGCTCGACCGCCTGTTCGGTCAAGATCTTCCGCTACCAGATCCTCTTCGCCTCGATCGCGGCGCAGATCCGCAAGATCCACCAGCCGCACGGTGTCTTCATGCCGCGCTATGACGGGCGGCCGGTGCCGCCGGACGTGCTGTCCTCGGTGATGTCCTTCTTCGTGGTGTTCATCGTTTCGATCGGCATCACCTCGGTGCTGCTGTCGCTGACCGGTCTCGACTTCATCACCAGCGTGTCAGGGGCCGCGACCTCCATCGCCAATGTGGGGCCGGGGCTGGGGCCGATCATCGGCCCGGCGGGCAACTTCCAGCCGCTGCCGGATGTGTCCAAGTGGATCCTCACCATCGCCATGTTCATCGGACGGCTCGAGCTTCTGGTGGTGCTGGTGGTCGTCACCCGCGAGTTCTGGAGATCGTGATGCCGCAAGACCGACGCCCTCTTGGAGTGCAGCTGGCCCATGCGCTGGCCGCGCGCGGCGTCGAGGTGGTGTTCGGCATCCCCGGCGTCCACAACCAGGAGATCTATCGCGGTCTCGATGAGGCGGGGCTGCGCCATGTGCTGGCGCGCCACGAACAGGGCGCGGGCTTCATGGCCGACGGCTATGCGCGCGCGACCGGGTGGCCCGGCGTGGCCTGCGTGATCTCGGGGCCGGGGCTGTGCAACCTGATGACGCCGCTGGGCCAGAGTTGGTCCGACAGCGTCGCGGTGTTGGCGCTCTCCTCCTGTCTTCCGAATGGCGGCCCGCCCGATCACCGCCTGCACGAGATGCGCGACCAGCGCGCCGCTGCCGCCGCCGTCACCGCGTGGTCCGAGGAGGCGCGCGACGCCGATCACGCCTATGCGCTGCTCGATCGCGCCTTCGCTGGCTTTGCCGAGCGCCGCCCGCGGCCTGCGCATATGCAGGTTCCGATCCCACTGCTCGAGGCGGCCGCGCCCGCCGCCCCTCCCGCCGTGCGGCCCCAGCCGCCCGGCCGCCCCGATCCCGGTATCGTCACCCGTGCGGCGCGGCTTCTGGCCGAGGCGCGCCGGCCGCTGCTGATCCTCGGGGGCGGCACCAGGGGGGCTGCGCCCGAGGCGCGCGCTCTGGCGGCCCGGCTCGGGGCCGCGAGCTTCGTGACCAGCGCCGGGCGCGGCGTCATCGCACCGGGCGATCCGCTACATTTCGGCAGTTTTCTTGCCCGGCCCGACAGCGCCCGCGAGATCGCCCGCGCCGATGTGGTGCTGGTGGCGGGCTGCGCGCTGTCCGAGACGGATCTGTGGCGCGAGACGCCCGGCTTCGACGACCATGCGCGGGTGATCCGGCTCGACATTGATCCCGCGATCCTCGCCGCCGACACCCGGTCCGAGCTGCGGCTTGCCGGTGATGCAGCGGCGGGGCTGGCGATGATCGGCGCGGCGCTGGGGCAGGGGGCCGCCGCTTCGGACTGGCAGCCCGACCGGATCGACGCCGCGCGGCGACGCTGGTTCGCCGAGATCGACGCCGACAGGCCGGGGCTGCTGGCGGTGATCGGCGCGCTGCGCGAGGCGCTGCCGCCGGAGGCGATGGTGTTCTCGGACATGACCCAGATCGCCTATGCGGCGGTCGAAGCTTGGCCCGCATCCGCGCCGGGGCTGTGGCATCACCCTTCTGGCTTTGGCACGCTGGGCTACGCGCTGCCCGCCGCGATCGGCGCGGCGGTGGGCCGCCCTGAGGTGCCGGTGGTAGCGCTCGCCGGGGATTACGGCGTGCAATACACGATTCAGGAGCTGGGCACGGCGGTCGAGCTGGGCCTGTCGCTGCCGCTCGTGGTGTGGGACAATGAGCGGTTGGGCGAGATCGAGGCCAGCATGGTCGCAGCTCAGATCGCGCCGCGCGCGGTGCATCAGCGCAACCCCGATTTTTGCGCGCTGGCCCGGGCTTGGGGGGCGGAGGCAGAGACGCCCGAAAGCCTCGACGCGATCGCGCCGGCGCTCGAGCGCGCGCTTGCCGCCGACGGGCCGACGCTGATCCGGCTCACGCCGGGCCTGACCTGAATCCTGGCCTGATCTACGACCCGGGATGGCGGGCAGGGACCGCCTGCCATCCCGGCCTGCGCCTTACTCCCAGCAGCTCACCAGCGCCGTCATCTCGCCCGCGCGCCGGGCCACGGCCTGCACCGTCTCTTCGATACGCGCCTCGGTGCGCTTGGCCTCGACGCCTGCAGCTTCGAGCGCCGTGAGCACGACCTCGCTTTCAAGCGCCAGCGCCACGCCGGAGGGCAGCACCCGGCCCGATTGGCGGTCGCCCGGCAGCAATAGCCCCAGCACCGCGCCGCCCATGTCGAGCACCGGCCCGCCCGCATCGCCGGGCTGTGCGTTCAGGTCGAGTCGCTTGAGATCCTCCTCGCCGCCGAGCCCGCGAATATCGGCGAGGCGGCCGAAGGTCGTCGCCGCCACCGACAGCGCGCCGCCATAGGGGAACCCGGCCACGGCGATTTTGTCGTCGATGCGCGGCACGCCGGTCTGGAACGTGGCGACCCCCCGCGGGGCCAGCGGCGTGGCAGGACGCAGCAGCGCGAGACCCGAAGCCGCGTCCTGCATCATTAGCGTCGCACCGAGCTGCCCGTCGATCGCCACGTCGCCGCAGCCCGAGACCGCCTCCGTTGTCGTGGCGACGATGCCGCGCGCATCGACGAAGACGCCGGCCCGCTCGCGCAGCGGTGTACGGATCTGCAGCCCCGAGACCAGATCAATGGCCTGCGCCTCGTCAGCGGGTACCTTGCCGCGTTCGAGCACACCCGGCAGCGCCTTGAAGCTCGCCGTCATTTCCGACAGCACCCGCGCGCGGCGGCTGTCGTCATTCGCGGGCCAGACCAGAGCAAAGCCCTTGATCGCGCCGTCGATCAGCGCCGCCTCGACATGGGTGACGCGGCTGTCATCCGCCCCTTCGATCACGAAGCGGTTCGTGTCGAGCCCGCGCGCCCCCTCGGGCGGCACGAGCTCGAGCGTCTGCAATATCTCGTAGAGCCCGGCGAGACGCCGCGCGTCGCCGGGCTGGGAGATCAGCAGCACCCGCACCGCCTCCTCGCCGCTGGCGTCGTAGCGCACTAAGGGCGGCTGCGCCTCGCCGCGCGCGACGAGAGCGGTCGGCATCACGATCTCGATCCCCGCCTGATCATCAGTCACCACCGCGAGGTCAAGCCCGTCGAGCACCGCGTCATAGGCATTGATGAGCGCCGCGCGCTGCGTCGAGGTCAGCACGCCGGTTTCCTCATGGTCATTCTGCCGCTGCCAAGCGGCCATGGCGGCGCGGGTGCCCGTGCCAAAGGCCCCGTCGATGCCTGCGTCATAGACCCCGGCCCAGCGCAGCGCGACCTGCACCTCTTCGCGCGCGGCTTGATCGAGATCGCGCTCCGAGGCGCGCGCCTCGGCCAGCGTTTCGACACGAGGGGCGGGGGCAGGGGCCTCGGGCGAGGTCGCCCCCGGCCCAGCCCCCTCGGGCAAGGGCGTCGCCGGCGCGGTGGCCGTCTCGGCCACGACCGGCGCGCGGCCTGGCGCATCGCCGCGCGCGCCTACCGGCCAGAAGCGCGAGCGATACTGCGCCCCGTCGGCCACGAAGGCGTCGCCGGGCACCGCGCCCGCCGCCTTCAACTCACCTAGAAGACGCTGCGCCTCGGCGGGGTCGTAGGGACCCAGCGCAATGCCGTACCAGCCGCTGCCGAGCGCATAGCCCGAAACCGCGTCGAAACGCCCCGCATAGGCGCGCGCGCGGTTCTCTGCGCGGTTCAGCGTCGGCAACGCCTCGACCTGCAGCCAGACGCCGCCCTCCTGCGCCCATCCCGCGCCAGAGAAGAAACCGGTGGCGAGCAGGGCTGCAAGCAGTCGTTTCATGTGAATCGCGGGTCCCGTTGTTCTGGATCTGGCCTGCGAGCATAGCATTGCCCCGGGCAGGGGCCATGCCAAAGCGCCGCACCGGAACGGGGCTGTTGCGCGCCCGCGCCATGATTGACGCTATCAGCGCCGCGCCGTAAGCAGACCCGCGATCCGTGAACCCGCGAGAGGCCCCCAGATGACCGACGCTCCCCGCTCCTTTCAGGAAATCATCCTGCGGCTGCAGTCCTACTGGGCCTCGAAGGGCTGTGCGGTGCTGCAGCCCTACGACATGGAGGTCGGCGCGGGCACTTTCCACCCGGCGACGACCCTGCGCGCGCTGGGCTCGCACCCGTGGGCCGCGGCCTATGTGCAGCCCTCGCGCCGTCCCACCGACGGGCGCTACGGCGAGAACCCGAACCGGCTGCAGCACTACTACCAGTATCAGGTCATCATCAAACCCTCACCCAAGGATCTGCAGGACCTCTATCTCGGCTCGCTGCGCGCCATCGGCATCGACACCGGCCTGCACGACATCCGCTTCGTCGAGGACGACTGGGAAAGCCCGACGCTCGGGGCCTGGGGCCTGGGCTGGGAGGTCTGGTGCGACGGCATGGAGGTGTCGCAGTTCACCTATTTCCAACAGGTTGGCGGCCATGACTGCCGCCCCGTCTCGGGCGAACTGACCTACGGGCTGGAGCGTCTGGCGATGTATGTGCTCGGCGTCGATCACGTCATGGAGATGCCGTTCAACGTCCCCGACGCGCCGATCGCGCTCAAATACGGCGACGTGTTCCGCCAAACCGAGGAAGAGTATTCGCGCCACAACTTCGACACCGCCACGCCCGAGATGCTGCTGCGGCATTTCGAGGATGCCGAGGCCGAATGCGCGAAGATCCTGTCGGCCCCCGCCGAGGACCCGCGCACCGGCAAGCGCATCGTCATGGCGCATCCCGCCTATGATCAGGCGATCAAGGCGTCGCACCTGTTCAACCTGCTCGACGCGCGCGGCGTCATTTCGGTCACCGAGCGGCAGGCCTATATCGGCCGCGTCCGGGCGCTGGCCAAGGCCTGCGCCGACGCCTTCGTGACCACGCGCGCCGGTGGCGCCGCATGATCACCCGGATCGTCATCTCGGTGCTGCTGGCCTTCGCGCTCTTCTCGGGCGTGCTGATGTGGTACCTGCAGGTCTATGCCTATTACGACGAGCTGACGCCGGCCCAAGTGGGCGAGGTCGTGGTGCTTGACGACCGGGCCGCGCCGGTCCCCGTCGCCGTGTCGAACCTGCGCGCCATCGACAGCAACAGCTCGCCGATCCGCTTTCGCGCCTGCATGACCATCGAAGACGCCAGTGCCTTCGACAACGCCGTGATCCACGAGCGCGCCGAGCCGCTGGTCGCCCCCGGCTGGTTCGACTGCTTCGACGCGCGCGAGGTGGGCGAGGCGCTCGAGAGCGGTCAGGCGCGATCCTATGTCTGGAAGCTCAACGAACCCTATGGCATCGACCGCGTGCTCGCCGTCATGCCCGACGGGCGCGCGCTCGCCTGGAACCAGATCAACGTCTGCGGCGAAATCGTCTTCGACGGCGACCCGGCCCCGCCCGGATGCCCGACCCCACCCGAAGGACCTATTGATGCCCGACCTGCTGATCG
This sequence comes from Limimaricola cinnabarinus LL-001, assembly GCF_000466965.1. Taxonomy (GTDB): domain Bacteria; phylum Pseudomonadota; class Alphaproteobacteria; order Rhodobacterales; family Rhodobacteraceae; genus Limimaricola; species Limimaricola cinnabarinus. Next base: position 47,863 of record NZ_BATB01000001.1, on the reverse strand, counting down.
AACTGTTTTCCGAGGAAATTCCCGCCCGCATGCAGGCGAAGGCTGCCGACGACCTGAAGCGCATGGTCACCGACGGCCTCATCGAAGCCGGCCTCACCTATGCCTCCGCCGGGGCGTTTCACACGCCGCGCCGCCTTGCCCTTTCGGTCGAGGGGCTGACCGCGGCCAGCCGCGACACCGTCGAGGAGCGCAAGGGCCCGCGCACCGACGCGCCGGAAAAGGCGCTCGAGGGCTTTTTGCGTTCGACCGGCCTCACCCGTGATCAACTTGAGATCCGCGACGAGAAGAAGGGTCAGGCCTATTTCGCCCGGATCACCCATGAGGGGCGGTCGGCGCAGGCGATCGTGGCCGAGGTGCTGGACGCGGCGATCCGCAACTTTCCATGGCCCAAATCGATGCGCTGGGGCGCGGGCGATCTGCGTTGGGTGCGGCCGCTGCATTCGATCCTGTGCATCCTGACGGATGAACAGGGCGCGCAGGTCGTGCCGATGCAGATCGAGGGCATCGAGGCCGGTGCCGCCACGCGCGGCCACCGCTTCATGGGGCCGGATGCGTTCACCGTGTCCTCCTTCGAGGATTACGAGACCAAGCTGAAGCGCGCTCGCGTGATGCTGCGCGCCGAGGAGCGGGCCGAGACGATCTGGTCCGAAGCCTCGTCCCAAGCCTTCGCCCAAGGGCTCGCTCTGGTCGAGGATCGCGGGCTTCTCGACGAGGTGTCGGGCCTCGTCGAATGGCCCGTCGTGCTGATGGGCGAGATCGGCGAGGAGTTCCTCGACCTGCCGCCCGAGGTGCTGCAGACCTCGATGAAGGAGCACCAGAAGTTCTTTTCGGTGCGCGACCCCAGATCGGGCAAGATCACCCGCTTCGTCACCGTCGCCAACATCGAGACGCCGGATCACGGCGCCACCATCCTCGCGGGCAACGGCAAGGTGCTCGCCGCGCGTCTGTCGGATGCCAAGTTCTTCTGGGAGAACGACCTGCGCATCGTCGAGGCGGGGGGGCTCGAAGCCATGGTCGAGGGGCTGTCCAACGTCACCTTCCACAACAAGCTCGGCTCCCAGTCCGACCGCATCGCCCGCATCGCGGCCCTCGCCCGCGAGATCGCGCCGCAGGTCTCGGCCGAGGCCGACGCCGCCGAGAAGGCCGCGCGGGTGGCCAAGGCCGACCTGCGCTCGGAGATGGTCGGCGAGTTTCCCGAGCTTCAGGGCCTGATGGGGCGGTATTACGCGCAAGCGCAGGGCCTCTCCCCCGAGATCGCCGCCGCCGCGCAGGAGCATTACCAGCCGCTCGGTCCCTCCGATGCCGTGCCCTCCGCGCCGGTCTCGGTCGCCGTGGCATTGGCGGACAAGCTCGACACGCTGGCGGGCTTCTGGGCGATTGACGAAAAGCCCACCGGCTCCAAGGACCCTTTCGCGCTGCGCCGCGCCGCGCTGGGGGTGATCCGTCTGGTATTGTCGAACGGGCTGCGGTTGAAGCTGCGCGACCTGCTCGCCGAGGCCGACGCGCGCGCCAGCGCCGACGACCTCATGTCGTTCTTCCACGACCGTCTCAAGGTGCACCTGCGCGCCGAGGGCATCCCGCATGACGTCATCGACGCCTGCATCGCCATGCCCGGCAATGACGACCTGACGCTTCTGGTGGCCCGGGCCGAGGCGCTGGCGGCCTTCCTCAAGACCGAGGACGGCACCAACCTCACCCAAGGCTTCAGGCGCGCCAACAACATCCTGACCCAGGCCGAGGAAAAGGACGGGGTCGAGTATTCCTATGGCGCCGACGCGAAATTCGCCGAGAGCGCCGAGGAAAAGGCGCTCTTCGCGGCGCTCGACGGGGCGCAGCCCAAGATCGACGCGGCGATGGCATCCGAGGATTTCGGCGCCGCGATGGCCGCGATGGCAAGCTTGCGCGCCCCGATCGACGCCTTCTTCGAGGCGGTGCAGGTCAACGCCGACAATCAGGTGCTGCGCCGCAACCGGCTCAACCTGCTGTCGCGCATCCGCGCGACCTGCGGCGCGGTGGCGGACCTGACGAAAATCGAAGGCTGAGCGCTTAATACCAAGGCCGTGCTTGGCGGATCGCCTCGCACGGCCTATCTTGCGGCGACAAGGAGTGCCGCAGTGCAGCAATTGCCACGAGATCCGAAGATCCTGCCGATCACGCCGGAGGCCGACATGTCGGCCGTGCGCCATGGCGGTCGGGCCAAGTGTCTGCAGCGCCTCGTGCGCATGGGGTTGCCGTTGCCGACCACGGTGGCGCTGTCGTTCTCCTGCGTGCATTCCATCGCGCAGGGACGGATGCCCGACCTGTCGCAGATCATGCGCCATTTCGACGAGGCACCTCTCCTTTCGGTACGCCCGTCGAGCCAGGACCCCGACTGGGGCGGGCCGGGGGCAATCCTCAACATCGGCATGACCGATCTGCGCCACGCGCGGCTGTGCGAGGAGGTCGGCGAAGAGGCCGCGACCTCGCTCTACCTGCGCTTCATCCAATCCTGGGCCGTGCATGTCGCGCGGCTCGACCCCGACAGCTTCGACCTCCCCGACCATCCCGGCCCCGACGCGCTGCGCACCGCGCTCGCCGCCTATGAGGCCGAGGCCGAGGAGCCGTTCCCCCAGGACATTACGGTGCAGCTTTGCGAGGTGCTGCGCTCCATGGCCCGCGCCTGGGAGGGGACGACGGCGCGGCTGTTGCGGCAGGCCAAGGGCGCGCCCGCCGATGCCGGTCTCGGCCTTGTGGTGCAGCAGATGGCGCTCGGCGTGGGGCAGGGGGAATGCGGCTCGGGCGTGATCCAGTTCGTCGACAGCCAGACCGGCCAGCCGCAGGTAACGGGCCGCTATCTCAGCCAGAGCCAGGGCCGCGACGCGCTCAAGGCCGGGGCCGGGGCGATCTATCTCACCCGGGACGACCGGGGCCCCTCCTTCGAGGATCTGTGCCCCGACGCCTTCGAGCGGCTGCTGCGCATGGGGCATCTGTGCCGCGAGCGCCTGCGCGAGGAGATGCAGATCGAGTTCACGCTGCAGGAGGGCCGCCTGCATGTACTCGACGCGGTGCGGGTGAGCCGGTCCTCGCGCGCCTCCGTGCGCATCGCCGTGGCGCTGGCCGAGGACGGGATGATCCCGCGCGAGGAGGCGGTGCTCCGGGTCGAGCCTCAGGCCCTGTCCGAGCTTCTGCACCGCCATGTCGACCCCTCGGCCCCGCGCGACCTGATCGTTTCCGGCATCGCTGCCTCGCCGGGGGCCGCCACGGGGCGCATCGTGTTCTCCGCCAACGCCGCGCAGGCCTCGGCGGCGCGCGGTGAGCCTTGCATACTCGTGCGCCGCGAGACCACGCCGGAGGATATCCGCGGCATGCATGCGGCCGAAGGGGTGTTGACGATTCGCGGCGGCATCACCAGCCATGCCGCCGTGATCGGCCGCGGCCTCGGCCTGCCTTGCGTGGTCGGCGCTTCGGACCTGATCATCGACGCCAAGCGCCGCCAGATGGTGGCGCCGGGGGGGCGCAAGCTCTCCGAGGGCGAGATCATCACGCTCGACGGCACCTCGGGCGAGGTTCTGGCGGGCGAGCCCGCGATGTTCGAGGCGGTGCTCGACGGGGCGTTCCGGACGCTGCTCGACTGGGCCGACGATTTCCGCGACATCGGCGTGCGCGCCAATGCCGACACCCCCGCCGATGCCCAGACCGCGCGCAATTTCCAGGCGCAGGGGATCGGCTTGTGCCGGACCGAGCACATGTTCTTCGAAGAAGGGCGCATCGGCATGATGCGTGAGATGATCTTCGCCAAGGACGAGGCGCGCGCCGCGCGGTGCTTGAGCGGCTCCTGCCGATGCAGCGCGCCGATTTCGCGCGGCTGTTCGAGATCATGCAGGGCCAGCCCGTCTGCATCCGCCTGTTCGACCCGCCCCTGCACGAATTCCTTCCCTCGGACCGTGCCGGCATGCGCGATCTGGCAGACGGGCTCGCGGTGACGCTTTCGGACGTGGAGGCGCGGGTGACGGCGCTCACCGAATACAACCCGATGCTGGGGATGCGCGGCGTGCGGCTCGGGATCACCGTGCCCGAGATCTACGAGATGCAGGCCCGCGCCATCTTCGAGGCGACCGTGCAGGCGAGCCGCGACGGCGATCCGGTGGTGCCTGAGGTGATGATCCCGCTGGTCTCGGCGATGAAGGAGGTCGAGCTGGTCAAGGCGCGGATCGACGCCGTGGCGGCGCAGGTGCGCGCGCATTCGGGGGCCGAGTTCGACTACCGTCTCGGGGTGATGGTGGAGACGCCGCGCGCCGCGCTGCGCGCCGCTGACATCGCCCAGCATGCGGCCTTCCTGTCGTTCGGCACCAACGACCTCACGCAGATGACTTACGGTCTGTCGCGCGACGATGCGGGACGGTTCATGTCGATCTACGTCAAGAACGGCGTCTACGAGGAGGACCCGTTCCACAGCCTCGACCTTGAAGGCGTGGGCGAGTTGTTGCAGATCGGGGCCGAGCGCGGTCGGGCTGGCCGACCGGACGTCACGCTCTCGATCTGCGGCGAGCATGGTGGATCGCGCAACGCGATCGAGTTCTGCCGCAGGCAGGGCTTCGACTACGTCTCCTGTTCGCCCTTCCGGGTGCCCGTCGCGCGCCTCGCGGCGGCACAGCTGGCGCTACTCGATGGGGCAAAGGCTGACAAAAACACCACTATCGTATAGCCGCATGTGGACAGAAGCGATTTTCAGCTTGCAACTGTGGCAAGGAATCGCCGGTTCCCGACGAGTCGGGTGACGCGAAGGTAGACACTCCCGACCTGTTCCCATACCCCGCCACCTGCCAGCGCGGGGCATACCGCGAGGAACCGGGGACACTGCAATGAAGCGACTGAACTTTCTGCGCCTGCCCAGCTTTGGCGCGATGGCTTGTCTTGCGACGGTGATAGCCGCAGCACCAGCCACCGCCAGCGAAGATGGCTCCGCTGCGGCGCAGAATGGCACGGTCTCGGCCCTCGCTGCGGAAGACCGGCTCGCTCTGCTTCTGGGGCAACAACGTGGCTCGGGCGAAATTGTTCCCTTCGCCGCCAGCGCCGAGGCTACCACGCTGCCCGCCCCCGCCGAGCGCGGGCTGAGCATCGCCTCCCAGACCACGCAGGATTACGACGTCCTGATGGCATCGCTGCCCGCCGCCAAGGGCGACGCGGAATGGGAATGCCTGACCGAGGCGCTCTATTTCGAGGCGCGCGGCGAGTCGCTCAAAGGCCAGTTCGCCGTGGCCGAGGTGATCCTCAACCGCGTCGACAGCCCCGACTACCCCCGCACGGTCTGTGGCGTGGTCAATCAGGGCACAGGGCGCAAATACGCCTGTCAGTTCTCCTATACCTGCGACGGCATCCCCGACACGGTCAATGACCGCGGCTCGTGGAGCAAGCTGGGCCGCATTGCCAAGATCATGATCGGCGACGGCCCGCGCGAGCTGACCGGCGGTGCCACGCATTACCACACCACTGCGGTGAACCCCTCCTGGGCCGGGCGCATCCCACAGACCGCCGCGATCGGCGCGCATCTGTTCTACCGCGAGGCCACCCGCACCGCCTCGAACTGAGGCCCGTGCTTGCCGGGAGGGCGGGGGACGGTTAGATGCCCCATGCCCGCAAGCCCGGAGTGGCCAGATGACCGATGAGACCCGCCACGCATTCGAGCATCCGCAGGCCCGCGCCGCGGCGACGGCCTCCGGCCTGCGCGACCGCATCCTGCTGCAAGATCACATCATCGAGGTCGAGATCGGCGCCTTTCGCGCCGAGCGCGGCGCCACGCAACGGCTGGCCTTCGACATCGTGGCCGAGCTGGCACCCGCGCCTTCCGCTGGCGACGATGTGGACCGCATCCTTTCCTATGACCGGCTGACCGAGGCAGTGGCGGATTCGCTGGCGACCGAGCGGCTCGACCTGCTCGAGACGCTGGCCGAGCGCATCGCCGAACGCATCCTCGCCGAGCCGCAGGCCGAACGGGTCTTCGTGCGTATCCGCAAGCTCGATCGCGGCCCCGGCGCGCTCGGGGTCGAGATCATGCGCGCCGGGCCCAGCACACGCCCGCCCTCGACTGCACCGCGCCCGGTCGTAGTGCTGATCTCGGCCAAAGCGGCGGCGGATCCGTCGCCGTGGCGCGAGGCGCTGCTCGACGGTCCCGGTCCGCTGATCCTGTGCGTAGAGACCGAACCTGCCGTCTCCGCCGTGGCCGACGACGCGGCGATCCAGGGCCGGATCGAGCTTCTGGCGCTCGATCAGGCGGCTTGGCGGCTGTCGTCCGAATTGCCCGAGGTCGAGGTGCGCGACAACCGCACCGAGATCGACTGGGCCCAGCGCAAGGGCGCGGCGACGCTCTGGGCCCCGGCGCGCATGGCAGTAAGCGCGCTCGATGGGCCCAAGGGCACGGGAGCTGGCGATCTGGCCTTCTGGCTGGCCGACACGCTCGACGCGCGCGAGATCGTGCTGGTCGGCGCGGCAAGGCTGGAACAGCCCGTAGCGACGACCCGGCCGCTGCGCCGCATCGCTCTGCCGGGGGTGGCGTCTTGAACCCGGCCGCGCCGCTGCCGCTCTGGCCCGCCTCGCCCGAGCCGGGCCTGCCGCTGGCCGGTCAGTCGGGCCCGCGCTTCGCCCATGCCAGCCATGATGGTGCCTCGGTCGAGGCCGCAGCGCTCGACGCCGCGCTGCGCGACCGGCTGAGCGCTGCGCGGCCGCCGCTCTGCGGCCTGCCGCTCGACCGACCCCGGATCATGGGCATCCTCAACGTGACGCCAGACAGCTTTTCGGATGGCGGTGACCACGCCACGCGCGAGGCGGCGGTGGCGCGGGCGCGGCTGCTCGTGGCCCAAGGGGCCGAGATCCTCGACATCGGCGGCGAATCGACCCGGCCCGGCGCGACGGAGGTGCCCGTGGCCGAGGAGATCGCCCGCGTGGTCCCGGTGGTGGCGGCGCTGCGCGCGGCCGGCATGACGGTGCCGATCTCGATCGACACCCGCAAATCCGCGGTCGCCCGCGCGGCGCTCGCCGAAGGCGCCGACATGATCAACGACGTCTCGGCGCTTTGCTTCGATCCCGATCTCGCGGGCGTGGTGGCCGAGGCGAATGCGCCCTTGTGCCTGATGCACGCCGTGGGCACCCCCGCCGACATGCAGCGTGCGCCGCGATACGACGACGTGGTGGCCGAGGTGCACGACGCGCTCGCCGCGCGGATCGAGGCGGCGCTGTCGATGGGCCTCGCCCGTGCGCGGCTTCTGGTGGACCCGGGCATCGGCTTCGGCAAGGATCTGCACCACAACCTCGCCCTGCTGCGCGCCCTGCCTCTGTTTCACGGCTTCGGCCTGCCGCTGCTGCTGGGGGTCTCGCGTAAGCGGTTCATCGGCACGATCTCGGGGGCCGAGGCCCCCAAGGCGCGGATGCCCGGCTCGGTCGCGGTGGCGCTGATCGCGGCGCAGCAGGGGGCGCATGTGCTTCGGGTGCACGACGTCGAGGAAACGAAGCAGGCGCTGAGCCTGCTCAGAGCAGTGATGGGATGGGACGAATGACACGCAAGCTCTTTGGCACCGACGGGGTGCGCGGCACCGCCAACACCTGGCCGATGACGGCCGAGATCGCGCTCCGGATTGGCGCGGCTGCCGGTCGTTACTTCCGCAATGACGGCTCGAACGGTCACCGCGTGGTGATCGGCAAGGACACGCGGCTGTCGGGCTACATGTTCGAGAACGCGCTGGTCGCGGGGCTCACCTCCACGGGGATGAACGCGCTGCTGCTCGGCCCGGTGCCGACGCCCGCCGTTGGCCTGCTAACCCATTCGATGCGCGCCGATGTCGGCATCATGATCTCGGCCAGCCACAACCCGCACCACGACAACGGCATCAAGTTCTTCGGTCCCGATGGCTTCAAGCTCTCTGACGAGGCCGAGGCCGAGATCGAGGCCATCGTCGCGGGCGAGATCGAGCCTGCCAAGCTGCCAATATAGGCCGGGCCAAGCGTGTCGATGACGGCCGCTTCCGCTATGCCGAGCGGGTCAAGGCGACGTTTCCGCAAGGCCGCCGCCTCGACGGGCTCAAGGTGGTGATCGATTGCGCCAACGGCGCGGCCTACAGGGTCGCCCCCGAGGTGCTGTGGGAGCTTGGCGCCACGGTGATCCCGGTGGGCGTCTCTCCGGATGGCACCAACATCAACCAGAACTGCGGCTCGACCGCGCCGCGCCACGCCGCGGCCCGCGTGCTCGAGGAGGGCGCGGATCTGGGGATCTGCCTCGACGGCGACGCCGATCGGGTGATGATCATCGACGAGACCGGCCAGATCGCCGATGGCGACCAATTGATGGCGCTGATGGCGGGCCGCTGGGCCGCGGAGGACCGGCTGCGCGGCGGCACGCTGGTCGCCACGGTGATGTCCAATCTCGGGCTGGAGCGGTTCATGACCGCGCGCGGCCTCACGCTGGAACGCACGCAGGTCGGCGACCGCTACGTGGTCGAGGCGATGCGGCGCGGTGGCTGGAATCTGGGCGGCGAACAGTCGGGCCATATCGTGATGACCGATTACGCCACCACCGGGGACGGGCTGCTGGCGGGCCTGCAGTTCCTCGCCGCGATGATCGAGACGGGCAAGCCCGCCAGCGCGCTGGTGCGCCAATTCGAGCGGGTACCACAGCTTCTTCAGAACGTCCGCTATGCCCCAGGGCAGGACCCGCTCGATGCGGCCTCGGTCAAGACCGCGATTTCGGAGGCCGAAGGGCTCCTGAACGGCAAGGGACGGTTGCTGATCCGCAGGTCCGGCACCGAGCCGCTGATCCGTGTCATGGCCGAATGCGAGGATGACGCGCTACTCGCGCAGGTGGTCGAGGGCATCGTCGCCGAGGTGCAGGCGGTCGCCTGAACCTAGCGGGCCCCGCCTTGCCGGGCCGGGGCCCCGTGGGCGAGCAACCCGCGCAGGTTTCGGCCCTGGCTGATCCCGAGGCCGGTCAGGATCAGCGCCAGCGCGATGAAGAACCGCCAAGGCAGCGCCTCGCCCAGACCCAAGGCGCCGATTGCCATGGACCAGACCGGCACCTGATAGTTCACCAGCGTCATGAAGACCGAGCCGGCCGAGCGGATCACCGTCACCCGGATCAGCGCCGCAAGCGCCGTGGGCAGCAGGCCGAGGAACACCAGCGCCGCGCCCGGCACCGCGCCTGTCCAGCCCGGCACCCCTTCGGTCAGAAGCATCGCCGGGACCAGCACCATCGCCCCGACCGTCAGGCTCAGCGCCGTCAGCACGATGCCGTCGATCGGCGGGCAGCGCCGGGTCAGGATCGACGCCACCGCGTAGGACAGGGCCGCGGCAAGGCACGCCATCTGGCCCCAAGCCGAGAGCCCAGCCCCCGGCGCCAGAACGCCCGGACCGATCAGCACCAGCGCCCCGAGAAAGCCGACGCCCACCCCTATGGCGCTGCGCCAGTGGAACGGCTCGTCCGAGAACAGCGCCGCCAGCGGCAGCACGAAGAGCGGCAGCGCCGCCATCGAGATCCCCGCGAAGGCCGATGGCACGTATTGCTGCCCCCATGAGAGCAGCAGGAAGGGCAGGGCCGTCGACAGCAGCCCGATCGCCACGAGGTAGCCCGCCAGTGCTCGGGTGAGCGGCGGCACGCGGCGCCGCATCAACTGCATCAGCCCAAGCATCGCCACCGCCCCCAGCGCAGTGCGCGCGCAGGCCACCGTGACCGGACCATAGCCGTCGAGCGCCAGCCGGACCACGGCGAAGGTTCCGCCCCAGATCAGGCCGAGCAGCAGGATGGAGAGCCAGTTGGCGGGTGTCGGTTGCGCGGTCATGCGCCCGCTTCAGCACGACGACGCGGCAAAGTCCATGACCCCGGCATGTATCCACAAGGGCATTCGGTCCGCTTCAATGCTGCGCTTCGGGTGTTGCACACCGACTGTTCACGCGCATCGGACCTCCGCGTGTGACACTTTCACGGAATATAACGGCTGATCACGCATCAATCACATATCCGCGATGACACTGGCCTGCCTTATGGTTGAAATCGGTGCGGAGGGGGCAATTGAGATGTTCACGACTGCGCGAGTGGGAGGACCGGTGCGCCGGAGCCGAATTTCAAGGGGTCAAATTCTTCAAATTTTCGGATCGATCTTGTGATGTTTCAGAGGTCGCCAGATGGTCGAACGGGGCGCAGCCTGTTCCCGTGGGTCGTATGACCCGACATGTTACGGAAGGGTTCAAACCATGTATGGAAAACTCTTAGCTCTGGCAATCTTCACTACTTCGGCCACGGGCGCGTTGGCGACGACCGGGGAGAATGCGTTCCCCTCTCTGAGCCGCATCCAGGAACAGACATCGGTGATCGACGTGGGCGTGGTGCGGTCCCAAAGCAACGGTATGGTCGAGATCTATACCAAGGGACCGGACGGCACGATGAAGCTGCTCGGCACCCAGCAGGTCCATGCCGGTGCCAACCAGAACGTGCGCGTTCACATCGGCCACCCGGTGCGGCGCGACATCGTCGCGGTGCTGCGGGTCGGCGGAGAGGTGCTGGCCACGCATCGCTTCGACGTGATCGAGCGCTAGACCGGTTCGCATGAGATGCGATGCGAATCGTGGCGGGGCCGGCCTTCTAAGCCGGCCCCAGCCCTGTCAGGCGCGCAGTTCGGCGAGCGCCTTGGCCGGTGCGGCCGGGGTGTTGGCGGCGGCATAGCGCGTCGCGGCGGCCTCGGTCGAAGCCGGCTTGTCCTCCACCAAAGCGATCTTCGGCGCGCTGGAGCCGCCGTCCGAGATGGTGGCGACCAGCGTGGTCTGACGCAGCCTGTCCTGCGTCGCCAGTGCCTCGGCGCGCGAGCGGGCGAGATCGTTCGCCTGGGCGGCGGTCTCGGCGGCCGCTTCTGCACTGACGGCACGTGCCGCGGTGGAACTGCGGGCGGCCGCGTCGTCGCGCCGGGCCGTGCTGCTCTGCGCTTCGGTGTTGCCGGTGGCGCGCGATGCCGAGACGACGGTGTCTTCGGTCGAGACGGCGGTCGTCGCGCTGGCGGTCGCGCCGCTCGTCGCGGCGGTTTCGGTCGAAGAGGTGGCGCTCGTCACGGAGTTGGTGGTCGACGTCTGGTTCGAAAAGGCCGACTGCAGGCCGGACGTGACGGCGGAGGTAAGGCCGGAAAGCATGGGTGATACTCCTGTTAAGTCATACAGGAATGACGTCGCGCCAAATTGCGGCGAGACTTCATGGAAAACATGGCCTTAACACGACTCTATACGAAAGACTCGGTTCGGACATGTCCAAATGGACAGGGCGCCCGGAGGCGCCCTGTCGATGTTGCCAATTGGCAACTCCGGGTTGTGGCGACGCTCAGTTGCGCGCCTTGTCGACCATCTTGCCCTTGGAGATCCACGGCATCATCGCGCGCAGCTTCTCGCCGACCTGCTCGATCTGGTGCTCGTCGTTGAGGCGGCGGGTCGCCTTGAACGAGGGCTGGCCCACGGCGTTTTCCTGCATGAAGTCGCGCACGAACTTGCCGTTCTGGATGTCGGTGAGCACGTCCTTCATGCGCTTCTTCGTCTCCTCATAGGGGAGGATGCGCGGGCCCGAGACGTATTCGCCGTATTCGGCGGTGTTCGAGATCGAGTAGTTCATGTTGGCGATGCCGCCTTCGTAGATCAGGTCCACGATGAGCTTCACCTCGTGCAGACACTCGAAATAGGCCATCTCGGGCTCGTAGCCCGCCTCGACCAGCGTCTCGAAGCCCATGCGGATCAGCTCGACCAGACCGCCGCAGAGCACGGCCTGCTCACCGAACAGGTCGGTTTCGCATTCCTGGCGGAAGTTGGTCTCGATGATGCCCGAGCGGCCGCCGCCGATGGCGGAGCAGTAGCTGAGGCCGATTTCCATGGCCTTGCCGGACGCGTCGTGATGAACCGCGACGAGGCAGGGCACGCCGCCGCCCTTGACGTATTCGCCGCGCACGGTGTGGCCCGGACCCTTGGGCGCCATCATGATGACGTCGACGCCGGCTTTGGGTTCGATCAGGCCGAAGTGCACGTTGAGGCCATGCGCGAAGGCGATGGCTGAGCCTTCCTTGAGGTGGTCATGCACGTGCTTGCGGTAGGTCTCGGCCTGCAGCTCGTCGGGCATGGTGAACATGATTACGTCGCACCAGGCGGCGGCTTCCTCGATGCCCATGACCTGCAGGCCTTCGCCTTCGGCCTTGGCGCGCGAGGGCGAGCCGTCGCGCAGCGCCACGACGAGATTCTTGGCGCCCGAATCGCGCAGGTTCAGCGCGTGGGCGTGGCCTTGGGAGCCATAGCCGAGGATCGCGACCTTCTTGTCCTTGATGAGGTTCACGTCGCAATCGCGGTCATAATAAACGCGCATGATCTGGTCCTTTCGAAGTCCCGTTATTCGTTCTGAAGGCACCATAGGGATCGGTGGCGGGGATGCGAGGAGGAAACCGCATAAAAATCATGCCCTCGTCATGATGGTCATTCTCCAATGCCCCGGATATCATGATTTTCATGCAAGATGACACCGACCGCCGCCTCTTGCGCCTCCTGCAGGAGGCGCCCGACCTCTCCACCGCCGAGCTGGCCGACCGCGCCGGTCTCACCGCCATGCGCTGCGCGCGGCGTCTCGCGCGGCTCGAGGAGGCCGGCGTGCTGCGCGGGGTGCGCGGGGTGATCGACTGGAAGGCGCTGGGATTCGCGGTGGCGGTCAGCCTGCGGGTGACGCTCGACAAGACGCAGCCGCGCGCCTTCGACGAGTTTCTTGCCCGCGCCCGCGAGGTGGCCGAGGTGATCGAGATCCAGACATTTCTCGGCCGCGTCGACGTGCGGTTGCAGATCGTGGCGCGCGATCTGGGCCATTACCGCGACCTCTACCGCGAGAAGATCCTCGTGCTGCCGCACATCGCCGACATCGAAAGCCTGATGACGTTGAGCGTGGTGAAGTCCGACGAGGCGCTGCCGCTGTGACCGATCTCGACGCCCTCGACCGCCTCCTGCTGCGCGCCCTCGCGCAGGACGCGACCCGTCCCGCCGCCGATCTGGGGCGCGAGCTTGGCCTGTCGCAGCCCGCCACGTGGCGGCGCATCCGGCGGTTGCGCGATCTGGGCGCGCTCAAGGGGCGGCGTCTCGATCTCGATGCGGCGGCGCTGGGATTCGGCGTCACGGTGTTTCTGGGCATCAAGCTCGCCAGCCGGGGCCGCGCCAGCCTCGAGGATTTCGAACGCGCGGTCTGCGCCATCCGCGAGGTGCAGACGGTCGAGCATGTGCTGGGGCTCTATGACTACCGCCTGCGGGTCGTGGCGCGCGATCTGGAGGATTTCGAGCGGGTGCTGCGGCGCCGGATCATGACGTTGCCGGGGATCGGTCCGGTCGAGGCCAACGTTCTGTTGTCCGAGGAACGGCTGCCCGGCCCGCTCTAGCGGGACTTGCCCGCGCCGAGCCCCAGCCGCATCAACCCGAGCCGCAGCGCCGGCAGGTCGTGCATCACGCCCAAGCCAGCCCCACGCACCGCCTGCGCCAGCGGTCCGCCCGCCATGGCGATGCGGTTCAGCGCGTCGATCCCGTGTTCGCGCAGCGTGATGTCGCCCGCGCGCCTTCGGGCATAGGTCGCCAGCATCGCCGCATCTCCAAGGCCCTCTGGGCGCGCGGCCGCCAGATCGGCGAGGCAGGCGATGTCGGCCAGCGAGGTGTTGAGCCCCTGCGCGCCGATGGGCGGCATCACATGCGCGGCCTCGGCCACCAGTGCCACCCGCTGCGCGGTAAGCGCGCGCGCCGTCTGCAGGATGATCGGCCAGCTCTGCCGCCGGGTCACGAGGTGCAGCCGCCCCAGCGCCCTTTCGGAACGGGCCGTGGCCTCGATATCGAAATCGCTCACCGGCAGGGCGGAAAGACGATCGGCCTCGCGCCCCAGCTCCATCCAGATCACCGCCGAGGAGGGCGCGCCGTCGAGATCAGGGAGCGGCACCAGCGTGAAGGGCCCGCCGGAGCGGTGGATCTCGGTCGAGACGTTGTCATGCGGTCTTTCATGGGTCACGGCAAAGGCCAGCGCCTTCTGCCCGTAGCGCCGCGTGCGCACGCCGATGCCGCAGGCCTCGCGCACGGGGCTGGCGCGACCGTCGGCGGCGATCACCAGCCGGGCCGAGACGCGGCTGCCATCACTCAGCCGCACCAGCGCCCGGTCGTCGCGCGGTGTCAGCCCGGCAAAGCCGCAACCCGGCCGGAACTCGACTTGGGTCATACCTTCGATCCGCGCCGCCATCTCGCGGCGCAGGAGCCAGTTGGGCAGGTTCCAGCCAAAGGGCAGGGGGCCGAGATCGGCGGCGTCGAAATCGCGGCTCACCGCCGTGCCGCGCCCGGCCTCGACGATCCGCATCACCTGAAGCGGCGTGGCGTGTGGCGCGAGGCGGTCCCACAGGCCGGCGCTGTCGAGCAAGGCGCGCGCGGGTTGCAGGAAGGCGGTGGAGCGCAGATCGGCCCCGGCTTCGGCCATGTCCCTGACCGGGGGGGCCGGATCGACGCAGAGCACCGAGAAGCCCCGCGTGCCGAAGGCGGCGGCGGCGGAGAGGCCGGCGATGCCGCCGCCCGAGACGAGGATGTCGATGTTGCGCGTCATGCAGCAGAGATAGGCCGCCATACGGGTGCGGGAAAGCCTAACGCACCAGCTGCGACACAAAGCCCGCGAGATCGTCTGTGTGGTGATGGATGTGATCGGCGGCCAGCGCCCCGGGCGGCCCGACCAGCACCGTGCGCATGCCCATCGCGTGCGGCACCGCGAGGTTGCGCGGGTCGTCCTCGAACATCGCGCCCTGTTCAGGGGCCAGCCCGTCGAGCGCGAAGACCGCCTCGAAGGCGGCGCGCTGGGGTTTGGGTACGAGGCCCGCGTGTTCGACGCCGTAGACCGCGTCGAACACCTCCGACAGCCCGCGCGCCGCCAGCACCCGCAACGCGTAGGGCCGTGTGCCGTTGGTATAGACGATGCGGCGGCCCGGCAGCGCCGCGATGGCGCGGGCGAGGGCCGGATCGGGGTCGAGAGACCCCATGTCGATGTCGTGCACATCGAGCAGGAAATCATCGGCGGGCAGGCCGTGCTCGGCCATCAGCCCGGCCAGCGTGGTGCCATAGCGGCTCCAGTAATCGGCGCGCAGCCGGTCGGCCTCGGCGGCCTCGATGGCCAGCTCGCGCATCATCCATGCGCGCATCCGCCCCTCGATCTGGTCGAAGAGACGTGCCCGCGGCGGGTAGAGCGTGTGGTCGAGATCGAAGACCCATGCCCTGACATGCGCGAAATCGGTGGCATAGTGAGTGGCGGGATCGGAGCGGAGCGTGTCGGTCATGGCGCGACACTATGGTCGCGGGCAGGGCGCGGCAAGCCGGGCGCGGGTTGAACAGGGCCGCGCGCAGGGGCTATCGTCGTTCGACCCATGGGAAGGCCGCGCATGCAGGACACCAGACCCTCGCAGAAGGACGCCTACGGGCTGATCCTCGAATCGATCGACGGCGGCATCTACCACCCCGGCGACCGGCTCGTCGAAAGCGAGCTGGCGGATCGGTTCGGCGTGTCGCGCACCCCGGTGCGCGAGGCGCTGCAGCGGCTGGAGACCCAAGGCATGCTGACCCGCGATGGCCGCTCGCTGATCGTGGCCTCGCTCGATCACACGCAGTTGGCCGAGCTCTACGTGGTGCGCGGCGAGCTCGAGGGGTTGGCCGCGCGGCTGGCGGCGCGCCACGCCGCGCCAGAGGAGGTGCGGGTGCTGCGCGACATGCTCGATGCCGATCAGGCGCTGGTCAACGATCCCGCCGCGCTGTCGCGCGCCAACCGGCGCTTTCACAAGCAGATCCACCTCGCCAGCCACAACCGCTTTCTGGTGCGTCAGCTCGATCTCGTCCACCGCTCGATGGCGCTTCTGGCCTCGACCTCGCTCGCAGCCGAAGGGCGCGGGCGCGGCGCGCTCGAGGAGCACGCGGTGATCGTCGCGGCGATCGAGGCGGGCGATGGCGACGCCGCCGACCGGGCGCTGCGCGATCACATCAGCCACGCCTTCGTCACCCGTCTGAAGCTCGACGCGGCGAAGGTGGAGGCGGCGACCTGAGCGGCGTCGAGGGCGCGAAGATGCCGTGCCGGGTCTTTTCCCAGTGGAACGGGCGGTGCAGCACCTGCCACAGCGCACGCCAGACCGCGATGGTGGCGAGCGGGAAGTAGATCTGCAACAGCGGTGCCCAGAGCGCCAGCCGGGGCCGCCCGGCCCGATGGGCCGCCAGCGCCGCGACCGCATAGGTTACACATTCGGAGAGCAAGAAGACCACGGCCAGCGCCGTGAGGTTCTCGGGGCGCAGCATGGCGACATCGGATGCGGCATCCCGAAGATCACCAGCCAGAACGACCACAGCACCGGGGCCAGCGCGAACTGCGCCAACGTGCCGAGAAACAGCACCTGCACCCCCAGAAAGCGCCACGGCCCAAGCTCGCGCCAGAGCCGTTCGGGGTCGTGCATCGCGACGCCCCAGCTCATCGCGTAGCCTTTGAGCCAGCGCGAGCGCTGCTTGATCCAGGGCCAGATGCGGGCGTTGGCCTCTTCGAGCGTGACGCTGTCGATCAGTTCGGTGCGAAACCCGCGCCGTGCCAGACGCACGCCGAGATCGGCGTCCTCGGTGACGTTGTGCGCGTCCCAGCCGCCCACCGCCTCGATCGCGTGTCGGCGCAGGAACAGCGTCGTGCCCCCCAGCGGCACCACGAGGCCGAGCCGGTCGAGCCCCGGCAGAACGACGCGGAACCAGCTTGCGTATTCGAGGGTGAAGCATCGCGCGATCCAGTTGGAGCGGGCGTTGTAGTAGTCGAGCACACCTTGCAGGCAGCCGGTCTGCGGCCCGCAGGCCGCAAAGCGCGCCACCACGCGCAAAAGCTGGTCCGGGGCGGGGGCGTCCTCGGCATCGTAGATGCCGATGATGCTGCCACGCGTGAAGAACAACGCGTAGTTCAGCGCGCGCGGCTTGGTGCGGATGCGCCCTTCGGGCACCACCACCACCTGCGCCCAGGGGGGGAGCGCCATGCGGGCCAGCGTCTCGCGGGTTTCGGTGTCGCAGGCCTCGACGATCAGGCACAGGTCGAGCCGGTCACGCGGATAGTCGAGCCGCCCCAGCCGCTCCAGCAGCGGCGCCGCCATCGCCCCTTCGCGAAACAGCGGCACCAGAAGGGTGACGACGGGCAGCCTGTCGGCGGCGGACGAGGCGGGAGGCGGTCGTGCCGGGGCGCGGCCCAGCGTGGCGATCATGGCGGCGAGCTTGAGCGCGGTGTTGGCGCAGGAGGTCAGCGCGCAAAGGGCGCAGAGCAGCGCCAACGCCGCCCAGGGAGCAAATGCGGCCGACAGGGTGGCCGTGAGCGCGGCAGTGACGGCGAGCAGGCATAACGGCCTGCGTCCGACGCCCCGACAGCTCTGGTCGAGCGGCACCCGCGCCTCGGCCCGCATCAGGAGCACCGGCGCGACATGCGGCTCGAGCGCGGCGCGCAGGGCCTCGGACGTGCAGGTGGCGCAGCGCAGCCGGCCCAGCCCGGCGCGGGCCATCGCGTCGCGTGCCTCCTGCGAGGGCGGGACGGCGCAGAGCACGACCGTGCGCCCGCCGATCCGGCGCCACGGCATCACCCCGAACCGTAGCGCACGCGTCGCGCCGAGCCGGTGCAACAGCCGCAGGTCCGGCGGTTGCCGGAACGGATCGAAGCGGCCGGGCGTGACGGGCGGGGCGGCCTCAGGGCCAGTCACGACCTCCGCCGCGCGGGGCGGAGGAAAGGCGTTCATCGGGCGGCTTTCCTTGCGAAAGACTGCCCGATGCTCGGTGGTTTCGGGTTAACGCGTGGTTAACGCGTCAGCCGCGACGCGCTTCCATGGCCTCGGCAAAGCGTTCGAACAGGTAGTAGCTGTCCTGCGGGCCGGGGCTGGCCTCGGGGTGGTACTGCACCGAGAACACGGGCCGGTCGGTCATGCGGATGCCGCAGTTCGAGCCGTCGAACAGCGACACATGCGTCTCAATCACCCCTTCGGGGAGCGACTGGCTGTCCACGGTGAAGCCATGGTTCATCGAGGTGATCTCGACCTTGCCGGTCTCGCGGTCCTTCACGGGGTGGTTGGCGCCGTGGTGGCCATGGCTCATCTTCACTGTCTGCGCGCCGAGCGCGCGGGCCAGCATCTGGTGGCCGAGGCAGATGCCGAAGACCGGGATCTGCGACTGCTCCAGCACCGATTTGATCGCCGGGACCGCGTATTCGCCGGTGGCCGCCGGATCGCCGGGGCCGTTCGACAGGAACAGACCGTCGGGGTTCAGCGCGAGGATCTCCTCGGCGGTGGCGGTGGCGGGCAGCACCGTGACCTCGCAGCCGGTCGAGGCGAGGCTGCGCAGGATGTTGCGCTTGGCGCCGTAATCGATGGCCACGACCTTGTGACGCGGGTTCTCCTGCGTTTTGAAGCCGTCGGGCCAGGCCCAGCGCATCTCGTCCCAGCGGTAGGATTGCACGCAGCTGACCTCGCGCGCGAGATCGAGCCCCACGAGGCCCTTGAAGTCGCGCGCTGCGGCGACCAGCGCCTCGAGGTCGAAATTGCCCTCGGGGTTGTGCTCGATCGCGACATGCGGCGCACCCTGCTGGCGGATCGCGCGGGTCAGGCGGCGGGTGTCGATGCCGCCCATGCCGATGCGGCCGCGCTTGGCGAGCCATGCCGACAGGGTCTCGGTGGCGCGCCAGTTCGAAGGCTCGGTCGGGCTCCACTTGACGATCATCGCCGCGGCGACCGGATCGGCGGCCTCGTCATCCTCGTCGGTGGTGCCGGTGTTGCCGATATGCGGAAAGGTGAAGGTGACGGCCTGACCCGCATAGGAGGGATCGGTCATGATCTCCTGGTAGCCGGTCATCGCGGTGTTGAAGCACAGCTCGGCCACGGTGCGGCCCGGAGCGCCGAAGCCCTGCCCGTAGAACACGGTCCCATCCGCGAGCGCGAGGCAGGCGGTCGGCTTGCCGGAAACATTAATCGGCATGGCGTCATTGCTCCTGTAGTGAAACCCGCCGCTACCTAGGGGCAGGGCGCGGAAGAATCAAGACGCGGCGGCACCCGGCGCGGCTTGTTGTCAGGCCCCGCCGAAACGGGTAGCTTGCCCGCTTGTGTCTGCAACAATCCGGAACGGGACCAGATGACCCTGCGCGACAAGCTCAACGCTTCCCTCAAGGATGCGATGAAGGCCAAGGAGGCCGAGCGCCTCTCCACGCTGCGCCTGATCAATGCCGCCATCAAGGACCGCGACATCGCCGCGCGGGGCGAAGGTGAGGAGGGGCTGGTTTCGGACGAGGTCGTGCTCGCCATTCTGGGAAAGATGGTCAAGCAGCGCCAGGAAAGCGCGCGCGCCTATGACGAGGCCGGTCGGCTCGAGTTGGCCGAGAAGGAGCGCGCCGAGATCACGGTGATCGAGGAGTTCCTGCCGCGCCAGTTGACCGAAGTCGAGACCGAGGCCGCCGTGACCCAGGCCATCGCCGAAACCGATGCCGGGTCGATCCGCGACATGGGCAAGGTGATGGCGGCGCTCAAGGCGCGTTACATGGGGCGGATGGATTTCGGCCGGGTCGGCCCGCTGGTGCGCGATCGTCTGAGTTGAACTGACGGGAACGCGGGGCGGGCTCTTCGCGTTTTGCGGGCATCCAGTGAATGGAGGACCGACATGCCGGCACAATCCAAGGCACAGCAGAAGGCGGCGGGAGCGGCGCTTTCGGCGAAGCGGGGCGACACCAAGGTCAAGGATCTGAAAGGCGCCTCGAAAGAGATGTATGACGACATGAGCGAGAACAAGCTCGAAGACATGGCCCATACCAAGCGCAAGGACCTGCCCGACAAGAAGGGCTGAGACGGGGCTTGCGCCGTCGGGCAAGAAAGAGGCGGCTCCCCAAGCGGGGGCCGCCTTTGTCGTTCAAGGATTTCGGTGTCGCCGTCGCGAGGCAGGCCGTCAGCGGCGGCGGGGCGGCGTGACGGGAATCGGGATGGGCCGATGCTGGGGACGAGGCTGAGGCAGCAGTGCGCCGACCAGACCTTCGAGAATGGCGCGCCCGGTCTGGGCCAGCCTGCGGATCGTTTCTTTCGGCGCGGTGTGCTTGGGCATGACGAATCCTCCGTTGCCATGAAAATGCCCATATCGGGGCCGGAGTTCCATGGCGACGTAACGACGCGGCGGTATATTGCGCGGTTCAATGCCGGGAGAGGCGGGTCAGAAGCCGCCGCAACTTCTCGGCCAGCTCCCGGCGCTCATCCTCCGGTAGAAACGCGCCGAGTTCGACCTCGCGGCCCGCGCCGCGCAGCGTGAGATAGGCCGGCACCGGTCGGTCGCCCTCGTGCAGCCGCAACTCGACCCAGTAGGGATCGGCCTCCCAGACCCGGTCGGCGCGGCCTCTCTCGCGACGGGTCAGGCGAATCCGCCGCTCGTCGATCTCGAGCGTCTCGAGTACCTCGCTGTCGCGGTAGCTGCGCGACAGCGCCCACCAGACCCCGGCCACGGCAGCGGCGAGGAACGGCAGCAGGGCCCACAGCACCGGCGTTCCCAGCACCGTGACGAGCGGCAGCGCGATCAGCGCGGCGGTGCCGCCGATGAAGCCCGCAAAGCCGCGCTTGGGCAGCGACCGGTAGGGCCAGAGCTGCAGCCGGGCCCGCGTGGGGGCGTCGTCGGTAGGGCGCAGAGTCCATTCGATGGGCATCATGTGTCTCGGGCCGGTTCGGGAGGGGGGATGCGAAAAGGGCCCGGCGTTTCCGCCGGGCCCCGATCTCGTCTCGCGGGCCGTGCCTCAGTGGGCGTGGCTGCGGTCCCAGTCGCTCTGCTTGGGGAGCGTCTCGAAGGTGTGCTCCGGCGGCGGCGAGGGCAGGGTCCACTCGAGCGTGTCGGCGTATTCGTTCCACGGGTTGGCGAGGCCATGCACCTTGCCGCGGGCCAGCGTGTAGAACAGTACCACGATGAAGAACACGAAGCTCGCGAAGGCCAGGAACGCACCGAGCGACGATACGAGGTTCCAGGTGGCGAAGGCCTCCGGGTAGTCGATGTAGCGGCGCGGCATGCCCTGACGGCCCAAGAAGTGCTGCGGGAAGAAGGTGATGTTCGCACCGATGAACATCATCCAGAAGTGGATCTTGCCCGCGAGCTCGGGGAGCATCTTGCCGGTCATCTTGGGGAAGTAGAAGTAGATCCCCGCGAAGATGCCGAACACGGCGCCCAAGGACATCACGTAGTGGAAGTGCGCCACGACGTAGTAGGTGTCGTGATAGGCGCGGTCGATGCCGGCCTGGCTCAGCACGATGCCGGTGACGCCGCCCACGGTGAACAGGAACAGGAAGCCGAAGGCCCAGAGCATCGGCGTCTTGAACTCGACCGAGCCGCCCCACATCGTCGCGATCCACGAGAAGATCTTAACGCCGGTGGGCACCGCGATGACCATGGTGGCCATCATGAAGTAGGACTGCTGCGTCAGCGACATGCCCACGGTGTACATGTGGTGCGCCCAGACGACGAAACCGAGCACGCCGATCGCCACCATCGCGTAGACCATCGGCAGGTATCCGAAGATCGGCTTGCGCGAGAA
Organism: Limimaricola cinnabarinus LL-001; assembly: GCF_000466965.1. Classification (GTDB taxonomy): domain Bacteria; phylum Pseudomonadota; class Alphaproteobacteria; order Rhodobacterales; family Rhodobacteraceae; genus Limimaricola; species Limimaricola cinnabarinus. The sequence goes on along the minus strand of NZ_BATB01000001.1, from coordinate 26,295 downwards.
GGTCGCGATGACGTGGCTGATGATGCCGAAGGCGGGGATGATGATGATGTAGACCTCGGGATGACCGAAGAACCACAGGATGTGCTGGTACAGGATCGGGTCGCCGCCGCCCGCGGGCTGGAAGAACGAGGTCCCGAAGTTGCGGTCGGTCAGCAGCATGGTGATCGCGCCGGCCAGCACCGGCAGAGCCAGAAGGATCAGCCAGGCGGTGACGAAGATCGACCACGCAAAGAGCGGCACCTTGTGCAGGGTCATGCCCGGCGCGCGCATGTTGAGGAACGTGGTGATGATGTTGATCGCGCCCAAGATCGAGCTGGCGCCCGAGACGTGGACCGCGAAGATCGCGAGGTCCATCGACATGCCCGGCTCGGAGGTCGAGAGCGGCGGGTAGAGCACCCAGCCCACGCCCGAGCCCGACTGGCCGTTGCCGCCCGGCGAGAACAGCGAGGCGACGCCCAGTGCCACACCGGCGATGAACATCCAGAAGCTGAGGTTGTTCAGCCGCGGAAAGGCCATGTCCGGCGCGCCGATCTGCAGCGGCATGAAGTAATTGCCGAAGCCGCCGAACAGCGCCGGGATGACGACGAAGAACATCATCAGCACGCCGTGATAGGTGATCGCGACGTTCCACATGTGGCCGTTGGGGGTGCAGGCCTCGGTGGCGGTGGGCACCCAGGAGCGCAGCACCGTCATGATCGGGTTGCCGCTGACGTTCTCGGTGCACATGAACTGCACGCCCGGCTGCATCAGCTCGAGTCGCATGTGAATGGTCAGCATCACCGACAGCAGGCCCACGAAGCCCGCCGCGAAGAGATACAGTATCCCGATGTCCTTGTGGTTGGTGGACATGAACCAGCGGGTGAAGAAGCCCCGCTTGTCCTCGTGTCCGTGGCCGTGGATGGCGGCGTCTGCCATGTGGCTCTCCCGAGTTTGGTTGCCTGACGGGCCCGCACGCAGCGACGCGCAGGCAATTGGCGTCCTTCTAGAAGGAGAAGCGGGGCAGGGCAACGGTCACGGTGCCGCAGGAGGCCGTCTCGTGCCGGGGTTGCCCGATGGCCTCAGAGCGACGCGGCGCGGCGCGGCGTTCCCGCGAAATGATCGGTGAAGCTGCGCTCCAGCGCCGTATCGAGATCGGCCATGGTGACCGGCAGGCCCAGATCGACGAGGCTGGTGACGCCGTGCTCGGCGATGCCGCAGGGCACGATGCCGCCGAAATGCGACAGGTCCGGCTCCACGTTGATCGCGAGGCCATGGTAGCTGACCCACTTGTGCAGGCGGATGCCCAAGGCCGCGATCTTGTCCTCGGCCACCGCCCCCGTGGCGGTGAGGGGGCGGTCGGGTCGCTGCACCCAGACGCCGACGCGGCCCTCGCGTAGCTCGCCCGTGACGTTGAACTCGGCAAGGGTGCCGATGATCCAGCCTTCGAGCGACTTGACGAAGGCGCGCACGTCGCGGCCGCGCGCGCCGACGTCGAGCATCACGTAGACCACGCGCTGTCCGGGGCCATGATAGGTGTATTGGCCGCCGCGCTTGCTGAGGTGCACGGGAAACCGGTCGGGCTCGGTCAGGTCGGTGGGCCGCGCGGAGGTGCCGGCGGTGTAGAGCGGCGGATGCTCGACCAGCCAGACCGCCTCGCGGGCCGCGCCCGCCGCGATCGCGCGGGCGCGGGTTTCCATGGCGGCGACCGCGTCCTCATAGGGCGTCAGCCCGTCGCTCACGATCCAGTCGACCATTCTTCGCGCTCCGCTTTCCGCTTCGTTCCTCGTCGCAGATGGGGTGGCGCGGGGGGGCGGAAAAGTCAAAGCCCGGGCCACCGCCCGACTTTCTTGCGCTTGACGCCGGGTCTGGCGAAATTCGCTCTTGCGCTCCCCCGAAGCCCGAGGCTATGAGGCCGCCATCCTACCTGATTACGTGCGGTCGTGGCGGAATTGGTAGACGCGCAGCGTTGAGGTCGCTGTGGGGTAACACCCGTGGAAGTTCGAGTCTTCTCGACCGCACCATTCAGGCAGGCCCGCCGGCAAGGCGGGCCGCCGGATCTCCCAAAGCAGACGAGCATCGGATCGCAGGGCCGCGGAAACGCTGGCCCTTTTTCGTTCGTCATGCAGCTGGAAGGGGCGGCTTTTAAGGGCGCGGTGGAGGCCCGTTCGGGCAACCGGGCGGAGGCAAAATCCGACAGGAGATTGTCCATCAGCGACAGCCGAGACTCGCAAAAAGTGAAAATTCTATAAAAATACATCTCATGGTTGTTCCGTTTTGGTCCCACATCGACTGCGGCATCGCGCCGCGTTGAACTCCGCCACTGCCTGCGTGGCAGGCACTTCGACGCAGCCCCTTTGAGATGTGACCCGGCGTCATGGTCACGGGTCGGCTATTCGGTTGCAATGCGGGGGGCAGCTTGTTTTAGTCTTGCTCGACAAGTGCGGAAAAAATCCGCCGGCATTACAACAGGGAGCAAGGCTTGGCCCAAGGCTCGAGTTCAGAGGCGTTCGTCGAGTTCGAACGCGTGCAGAAAAGCTATGACGGCGAGAAGCTCGTCGTGAAGGATCTCAATCTTTCGCTGCCCAAGGGCGAGTTCCTGACCATGCTCGGGCCGTCGGGCTCGGGCAAGACCACCTGCCTGATGATGCTCGCGGGCTTCGAGACCGCCACCCATGGCGAGATCCGGCTCGATGGCAAGTCGATCAACAACATCCCGCCGCACAAGCGCGGCATCGGCATGGTGTTCCAGAACTATGCGCTGTTTCCGCACATGACAGTGGGCGAAAACCTGTCCTTCCCGCTCGAGGTGCGCAAGCTGGGCAAGTCCGAGCGCGAGAAGAAGATCGCCCGCGCCCTCGACATGGTGCAGATGGGCGAGTTCAAGAACCGCCGTCCGACCCAGCTTTCGGGTGGTCAGCAGCAGCGGATCGCCCTGGCGCGCGCGCTGGTGTTCGAGCCTGAGCTGGTGCTGATGGACGAGCCTCTGGGTGCGCTCGACAAGCAGCTGCGCGAGACGCTGCAGTTCGAGATCACCGATCTGGCGCATCGCCTGGGCATCACGGTGGTCTATGTCACGCACGACCAGACCGAGGCGCTGACCATGTCGGATCGCGTCGCGGTGTTCGATGACGGGCGGATCCAGCAGCTCGCGCCGCCGGACGAGCTTTACGAAAAGCCGCAGAACAGCTTCGTCGCGCAGTTCATCGGCGAGAACAACACGCTCGAGGGCGTGGTCGAGAGGATCGACGCGACCTCCTGCCTCGTGCGGCTCGATGATGGCGAGCTGATCGACGCGCTGCCGGTCAACGTCTCGAAGGTGGGCGAACGCACCCGCGTCTCGATCCGCCCCGAACGGGTCGAATCCAACCTCGAACGTCTGCACGCGGATGCACACACGCTGCCCGCCACGGTGCAGGAGTTCATCTACATGGGCGACACCTTCCGGACGCGGCTCAAGGTCGCCGGGCGCGATGACTTCATCATGAAGACGCGCAACGCCCCCGACCAGCCGCGCCTGAAGCCGGGCGAACAGATCCGCATCGGCTGGCTCGCCGAGGATTGCCGCGCGCTCGACGCCTGAGCGTGCGTCTCCGCGCCCCCCGGCAACGGAAACGGGCGCGGCCAAGCGGGGTGCCGCCGCCCGGACAGCGCCCCCTGTGACACCAAGAACCGGGTATACAACGGGAGTTCTGAATGAACATCACTCGTCTACTGACAGCGACCACCGCGCTCGTGGCCACCGCCACCATGGCGGGCGCCGAGGCGCATACCGAGATGGCCAACGAGATGACCATCGTCAGCTGGGGCGGCGCCTATCAGGAAAGCCAGCTCAAGGCCTATGTCGAGCCCTATCTCGAGGCCAACCCTGACGTCACCGTCACCTGGGACGAAAGCTCGGCCGAGGCCGTGGCCAAGCTGCGCGCCCAGAACGAGGCGGGCAACGTCACCTGGGATCTGGTCGACGCCACCGCCGCCGACGCGATGCGCCTGTGCGACGAAGGTCTCGCGATGGAGATCGACGCGGACGAGGACCTCGCACCCGCGCCCGACGGCACCCCGGCCTCCGAGGATTTCGGCGAGGAGATGCTGGTCTCCGACTGCTTTGTCCCGCAGATCGCCTATTCCTACACCTTCGGCTATCGCAACGACGTGGCCGAATGGGACGGCAAGCAGCCCGAGAGCGTCTGCGACGTGTTCGACCTGGAGACCTTCCCGGGTCAGCGCAGCCTCGAGAAGCGCCCGCACAACAACCTCGAATGGGCGTTGATCTGTGACGGCGTCGCCTATGAGGACTCTACGACGTGCTTGAGACAGAGGAAGGCCAGGACCGCGCCTTCGCCAAGCTCGACACCATCAAGGACGAGACCATCTGGTGGTCCTCGGGCGCCGACACGCCGCAGCTTCTCGCCGATGGCGAGGTGGTCTTCGGCTCGACCTACAACGGTCGCCTGTTCAGCCTGATCGTCGAGCAGGACCAGCCGGTCAACATGATGTGGGACACCCAGTCCTACGATCTCGACGGCTGGATCATCCCCGAGGGCCTCGACGAGCCGCAGCTCGCGCGGGTCAAGGATTTCCTCTACTTCGCGACCGACACCCAGCGTCTCGCGGATCAGGCCAAGTACATCTCCTACGGCCCGGCCCGCAAATCCTCGGCGCCGCTGGTCGGCGAGCACGCCACGCTCGGCATCGACATGGCGCCGCACATGCCGACCAACCCCGAGAACTCGGAAGGCGCCTTCGTGCAGAACTACGAGTGGTGGGCCGACTACCGCGACGATCTGGACGCCAAGTTCCAAGCCTGGCTCGCGCAGTAAGGCCTCCGGCCTGACCGCATGACGGGGCGGGGCCGCCATGGCCCCGTCCCACCCCCAATCCCGGAGGCATGATGACCGACAGCGCGACGACACCCCCGAGCCAGCCGATGGCGGTGCTTCCGGGCGGCGAGGTGACCGAAAACGGCCCGATGCTGGCCGCCGACGGCCGACCTCTCAAGCACAGCCTGAACCGGGCGCTGCGGCGCGAGAAGCTGCGCGCCTTTCTGCTGATCTCGCCGCTGCTGGTCTTCATCCTCGTGGCCTTCGTGGCCCCGATCGCCGAAATGCTGTTCCGCTCAGTCGAGAACCAGATCGTCTCGGAGACGCTGCCGCGCACCGTGGCGGCGCTGCGCGAGGACCAGAACCTGCCCGAGGCGGCCCCCGGCGAGCCGGTCTACGAGGCGCTTTACACCGATCTTTTCATCGCTGCGGAATACAAGTCGCACACCCGTCTGGGCAGCCGATTGAACTACGAATCGACCGGCCTGAGTTCGCTGTTCCGCGGCACCGGCCGCGATGTCGGCCGCTTTGACACCGATATCTATACCGACCAGTTCGTCGAGGCCGCACCTGCACTCGAGGACCCCGTCGCGTGGTCGAACTGGATGGCCGACGACGAAATCCGCGAGGCGCTGCCCTTTACCGCCGACGCGTGGGACGCGTGGGTCACGCTGACCGTCGAGGCCAACGAGGACGACCCGCTCGAGGAGGATGTCGAGGATTTCGTCTATACCGCGCTCTACCGCGACTTCGCGAACGGCGCGTCGCCCTCCGGCTTTCCCGATGTCGATGTCTCGAACTTCGAAAGCGTCTCGATCAAGGCGCTGTTCGAGGAGTCGGATGAGGACTGGGTCGACCCCGACGTCTGGCAGGTCATCAAGACCTACAGCCCGAACTACACCGACGGCTATTTTCTCAACTCGGTCGACATGATGAACGGCCCCGGCGGCGAGGCCGAATGGCGCCCGGAGAGCGAGCAGATCTATCTCAAGCTGTTCTGGCGCACCATGTGGATGTCGATGGCGATCACCTTCTCCTGCATCCTGCTGGGCTACCCGATCGCCTTCCTGCTCTCGACGCTGCCGCTGCGCACGGCGAACGTGCTGATGATCCTCGTGCTGTTGCCGTTCTGGACCTCGCTTCTGGTGCGGACGAGCGCCTGGAAGGTGCTGCTGCAACAGCAGGGCGTGATCAACGACACGCTGGTCTGGCTCGGGCTGGTGGACGATCTCAACCGGCTGCAGCTGATCAACAACGCCACCGGCACGGTGATCGCGATGACGCATATCCTGCTGCCCTTCATGATCCTGCCGCTCTACTCGGTGATGAAGACGATCCCGCCCTCCTACATGCGGGCCGCCAAATCCATGGGGGCGAACGACTGGACCGCCTTCTGGCGGGTGTGGTTCCCGCTCTCGGTGCCGGGCATCGGCGCGGGCTCCATCCTCGCCTTCATCCTGTCGATCGGCTACTACATCACGCCCGAGATCGTCGGCGGCACCTCCGGCGTCTTCATCTCGAACCGGATCGCCTACCACATCTCGTCGTCGCTGAACTGGGGCCTCGCGGCCGCGCTGGGCACCATCCTGCTGGCGCTCGTGCTCACGCTCTACTGGGTCTACGACCGCATCGTCGGCATCGACAACGTCAAGCTGGGAGGCTGAGACATGGCTGGACTTCCCCCCTATGCCTCGACCGGCCAGAAGGTCTGGCATTATTCCTACCTCGTGATCTGCGCGGCGATCTTCTTCTTTCTGATCGCGCCGATCCTCATCATCATCCCACTGTCGTTCAACGCCGAGAACTTCTTCACCTTCACGCCCGAGATGCTGGCGCTCGACCCCGAGGGTTATTCGACCAAGCATTACCGCGACTTCTTCACCAACCCCGACTGGCAGGTGCCCTTGTGGAACTCGCTGAAGATCGCGCCGGTCGCGACCTTCCTGTCGGTGGCGCTCGGCACGCTCGCGGCGATCGGTCTGAGCCAGCCGCACGTGCCGTTCCGCCGGGCGATCATGGCGATCCTGATCTCGCCGATGATCGTGCCGCTGATCATCTCGGCGGCGGGCATGTATTTCTTCTACAGCCGGATCGGCCTGCAGGGGACCTATTGGGGCGTGGTGCTCGCCCACGCCGCTCTGGGCATCCCCTTCGTGATCATCACCGTCACCGCGACGCTGGTGGGCTTTGATCGTTCGCTGACGCGGGCGGCGGCGAACCTCGGGGCGGGGCCGGTGCGCACCTTCTTCAAGGTGCAGATGCCGCTGATCCTGCCGGGCGTGGTCTCGGGCGGGCTGTTCGCCTTCATCACCTCCTTCGACGAGGTGGTGGTGGTGCTCTTTGTGGGCTCCGCGGGGCAGAAGACGCTGCCTTGGCAGATGTTCACCGGCCTGCGTGAGCAGATCTCGCCCACCATCCTCGCTGCCGCGACGGTGCTGATCTCGATCTCGGTGGTGCTTCTGGTCACGCTCGAGGTGCTGCGGCGCCGCTCCGAGCGGCTGCGCGGCATGTCGCCGGGCTGAGGCCGGGCCCACCCGTGACACGGCATCGAACGCCCCGCAGGTCACCTGCGGGGCGTTTCGCGTCCGATGCGGATCAGGGCAACAGCGCCAGCCAGAGCGTCGCGGTCAGAATCGAGGCCACCGTGCCGATCAGCACCGCCGAGGCGGCCACCCGCTTGGCCGAGCCGTAGATCGAGGCGAAGAGATAGGCGTTCACCCCCGGCGCCATGGCCGCGGTGATCACTGCCGAGCGGAACGCCTCGACGCGTAGCCCTGCCAGAGAGCCCACGCCCCAGACCACCGCCGGGTGCAGCACCAGCGACACTGCGACGACATAGAGGATCACCCGCATGTCCCCCTCGGGGCGGTAGCGGTAGAGGATGCCGCCCAGCCCGAACAGCGCGGTCGGCAACCCCGCCCGCGCCATCATCTCGAGCGCCTCGATCCCCACCTCGGGCAGCCCCAGCCCCGACAGGTTGACCAGCGCCCCGAGGCCGATGCCGAGGATCAGCGCGTTGCGCCCCATGCCGCGCAGCACCTTGAGCGGCAGCTGCCGCAGGCTCTTGCCCTGCGCCCGGGCCAGCTCCATCGCGGTGATCCCCACCGCGTAGCAGAACGGCGAATGCAGCGCGATGATCGCGAAATTGGCCTGCAGCGCGTCGGCTCCGTAGGCGCGCTCGGTGATCGGCAGACCCAGCAGCAGCGAGTTCGAGAACAGCCCGACGAAGCCGATCGCCACCGCGTCCTCCCAGCTGCGACCGAAGATCAGCCGCGCTCCGAACAGCCCCGCGAAGAACCCCGCCAGCGCGCCCGCATAGAAGCTGCCCAAGAGGGTGAGATCGAATTCCTGCCCCAGATCGAGCCGGGCGATGGCCAGAAACAACAGGCAGGGGATCGCGAAGCTCTGGCTGAACTTCATCACCCCGTCGATCGCGTTTTCGCCGATCCAGCCGCGCCACGCGGCGAGATAGCCGAAGCCCAGCACCAGAAAGACCGGCAGCGTGACGGTCAGCAGCAGCAGCATGTTCGGGCCTCCGCGCGGGACGGAGCCGCGGATTTGCGTGAGGTCGGATCGAAAGGGGCGGGACCCCTTGCCTAGAGCTCGAAGACCAGCGTCATCCCGTCATGGGCAGGTGTCACGTAGTCGGGGGTTTCGGCCGCGACGGTGGCATGGTCGAGGTCGTAATGCATGTTGGTCAGCACCGCGCGCCCCGGGGCGGCGCGCTCGATCCAGTCCAGCGTCAGGGCGAGATGCGCGTGGCTCGGATGCGGGCTGCGGCGCAGCGCGTCGACGATCAGGCAGTCGAGGCCCTGCAGGTGCCGCCATGCCGCCTCTGGGATCTCGTTGACGTCCGGGAGATAGGCCAGCCCGCAGCAGCGCAGGCCCAGCGCGGTGATGTTGCCATGCACGAGGTCAAAGGGCGCGAGGCGGATCTCGCCGCCGGCACCGGTCACGACCACGTCGCCGTCGATCGGGTGCAGGTCGCAGATCGGTGGGTAGGCCGAGCCCGCGGGCGTCTCGAAGGCATAGCCGAAGCGCAGCATCAGCGCCTCTGTGGTGGGCGCGTCGGCCCAGCATTGCAGCCTACTGCGCATGTTGAAGGCGATCATCCGCAGATCATCGATGCCATGCACGTGGTCGGCATGGGCATGGGTCCAGACCACACCGTCGAGTTCGCCCACCTGGGCGTCGAGCATCTGCGCGCGCAGGTCCGGCGAGGTATCGATCAGCACCCGCGTGACGCCGCCCGGCCCGTGCCGCGTCAGCAGGAGCGAGCAGCGGGTGCGGGTGTTGCGCGGATCGGCGGGGTCGCAATCGCCCCAGAGATTGCCAAGGCGTGGCACGCCCCCCGAGGAGCCGCAGCCGAGGATGCGCGCCTCCAACCGGTCGCTCATGCGCGACTCCAGCCGGCGGCTCTGGAGAACAGCCGGTCGAAATTGGCCGAGGTACGGGCGGCGAACTCGGGCAGGGAGAGGCCGAAGACCTCGGCACCGACCTTGGCCGTATAGGCGGTATAGGCGGGTTCGTTGCGGCGGCCCCGATGGGGGGGCGGCGCGAGATAGGGGCTGTCGGTCTCGACCAGGATGCGGTCGAGCGGGGCGCTCTTGAAGATCTCGCGCAGCTCGCCCGAGCGCGGAAAGGCCGCGATGCCCGACATCGACAGGTAGAAGCCGAGATCCAGCGCCGCCCGCCCCAGCGCGGCGGAGGAGGAGAAGCAGTGCATCATGCAGGCGTATTCGCCCGCCGCGTGCTCCTCGGCGAGGATGCGCGCCATGTCGTCATCGGCGTCGCGGGCGTGAATGATGAGCGGCAGGCCGGTGCGGCGCGCCGCCTCGATGTGGATGCGCAGGCTCTCCTGCTGCACCGCGCGGCTCTCGGCGGTGTAGTGGTAGTCGAGCCCGGTCTCGCCGATGCCGACCATCTTGGGGTGCCGAGCGAGCTCCACGAGATCCTCGACCGAGGCGAGCGGCTCGTCCGCGGCGCTCATCGGATGGGTGCCCACGGCCCAGAACACCGGGTCGTGCGCCTCCGAGATGGCACGCACGGCACTCGCGTTCTTCAGCTTGGTGCAGATCGTGACCATCCGGGTCACGCCGGCCTGCAAGGCACGGGCGATCACCGCCTCGCGTTCCTCGGCGAAGTCGGGAAAGTCGAGGTGGCAATGCGCGTCGACGAGTTGGAAATCTGGAGAAGTCATCTGGCCTCAGGCTGCGGCGACACCGGTCGCCATCGCTTCGATCCTCAACAGCATATCTAGAAGCAGCGCCGAAGGGTCAAGGTTGACCGCCCGCCCATGCCGCGCCCGCGCCGACAACTCCTGTTGAAGCTCGGCCACGCGCCGCGCCGCCCGCGCATCAGGCGCCAGCGCCGTCAGAAGCCGCGCCTCGCCCGGTGCCCCCTCCAGATCCGGCGCGCCCATCAACCCGGCGCGCGCCGCGCGGGTCAGCAGGAGGTCGATCAGATCGAGCATCAGCGGAAACCGGGTTTCGGCCCCCTTGCCGGCGCAGGCATCGGCCATGGCGATGGCGCGGGGCCGGTCGATATGCGGCAGCCCCGAGAGCAGCGCCACCAGATCGGCGTAGAGCGCGCGCCCGTCGGCCTGCGCGATCCGGGCCGCCCCGCCGACCGACCCAGCCGCCAGCACCGAGAGCGCCTCGGGCGCCTCGCTCGCGACACCGGCCTGCGCCAGTGCCTCGGCCAGCGGGGCGGGTTCGAGCGGGCGTAGCCGCAGCACCCGGCAGCGCGAGCGGATCGTCGGCAGCAGGGCCGAGGGCTGGTGCGAGATCAGCATCAAGGTGGTGTTGGCGGGCGGCTCCTCGAGCTCCTTGAGAAGCGCGTTGGCTGCCGAGAGGTTCATCTCGTCGGCGGCGTCGACGATCACCGCGCGGTGGCCGCCATCGGTGGAACTGAGATGGAAAAAGCTCTTGAGCTTGCGCATCTCCTCGACCCGGATCTGCGCCGAGATCCGGTCGCCCTTGTCGTTGGGGCCGCGCTTGAGCACGAAGAGACGCGGATGCGACCCGGCGCGGATACGCCGCAGGTCGGGGTGATCGGCGGCCATCTCCAGCCCTTCGGAGGCGTCGCGCCCGGCGAGAAGATGCGCCGCGATGCGGTAAGCCAGCGTCGCCTTGCCCACCCCCATCGGCCCGGTGACGAGCCAGCCCGAATGCATCCGCCCCCCGGCCTGCGTGGCGAGGAACTCGGCCACCGCCGCGTCCTGCCCGATCAGCCGCGCCGTCTCGCGCGGGTGCGGCAGGCCGGGCAGGCCGGTCGGATCGGGCAGATCCTCGCTCATGGCGCGATCCCGGCGCGGGGCAGGGCGATGGCCGCGATCTCGGCGGCCACCTCGTCGGGCGCGCGGTCGCCGTCGATCACGCGAAACCGCTCCGGGGCCTTGGCGGCAAGATCGAGAAAGCCCGCGCGCAGCGTTTCCTGGAACCCCAGCCCCATATCCTCGAACCGGTCCTCGCCCGAACGCCGCGCGAGGCCGCGTTCGAGCGCGGTGGCGGGGTCCATGTCGATCAGGAAGGTGAGGTCCGGCTCGGTGCCGATCATCAGCGCGTGCAGCCGGTCCACCGTGTCGCGCAGGTCGCCGCGCGTGGCGCCCTGATAGACGCGGGTGCTGTCGGCGAAGCGGTCGGTGATGACGATCCTGTCGGCCTCGAGCGCCGGGCGGATGGTCCGCTCCAGATGGTCGCGCCGCGCGGCGGTGAAGAGCAGAAGCTCGGTCTCGGCGGACCAGCGCGCAGGATCGCCGGTGAGCACGAGCCGCCGGATCTCCTCGGCGCCGGGGCTGCCGCCCGGTTCGCGCGTCAGCACCGCCTCGCGCCCGGCGGCGCGCAGCGTCTCGGCCAGACGCTGCCCTTGGGTGGACTTGCCCGAGCCGTCGATGCCTTCGAAGCTTATGAAGAGGCCGGACACCGGTGGATCAGGTTTCGTCTTCGGTGGCGGGGGTGGCGGGCTCCGCCTCGGGGGTCGCGTCGGTTTCCGGGGCAGGGTCCTCGGCCAAGGGATCGAGGCCGGGCAGCGTGAGCCCCTCGGGACCGAAGCGATCGAACAGCACCGAGGCCGCGACCTTGACCCGCGGCACGAAGCCGCCCCGCGCCACGCCCGTCTCGGCCACCAGCGGTACTCGCGTCGCGGGCATCCCCTCGCGCGCGATCACCAACTCGGCCAATGCCTGGCCTTTTCGATCGGGGCCTCGACGGGGCCTTGATAGACCACCTCGGCGGCGAGATCGTCGCCCGACATGACGGGCAGCAGCACCGACACGTCCTCGGCCAGCGTCAGGCCGACCCGGTTCCGCTCACCCATCCAGACCTCGGCCTCCGAAATCCGGGTGCCGGCGGCGCCGATGTCGCGCTGCGCGAACTGGCGGAATGACCAGTTGACGATCCGCTCGGCCTCGACGCGGCGCGATTCCGTGCTGTCGAGGCCGGTGATCACAAAAATCACCCGCCGCTCGCCCTGCTTGGCCGAGCCGACGAGGCCGTAGCCCGCCTCGGAAGTATGACCGGTCTTGAGCCCGTCGGCGCCGATGCCGAGGCCGAGGATCGGGTTGCGGTTCTGGCTGTTCGACGGCACGCGGCCATCGAACTCGAATTCCTGCTCGGCGAACATCGGGTAAAAGGTCGGGAAATCCGAGATCAGGTGACTGGCGAGGATGCCCAGATCGCGCATCGACATGCGCTGACGCGGATCGGGCCAGCCGTTGGAGTTCGCGAAGGTGGAGTTCATCATGCCCATCTCGCGGGCGCGTTCGGTCATCAGCCGCGCAAAGCCCGCCTCGGTTCCGTCCGGCGACAGCGCCTCGGCCAGCACGGCGGAGGCGTCGTTGCCCGACAGCACGACCACCCCGCGCAGCAGATCCTCGACCCGCACACGGTCGGTGGTGTCGAGAAACATCGAAGAGCCGCCATAGGAGGCGGCATGTTCGGAGACGGGCAGACGCTGATCGGCCGACAGCCGCCCCGAGGCGATCGCCTCGAAGGCCATGTAGAGCGTCATCAGCTTGGACATGGAGGCGGGCGGCAGCGCCTCGTCGGCGTTCTTGGCCAGAAGCTCGGTGCCCGTGGTGTGGTCGAGCACATAGGCCGCGCGGGCCGGTGTCTCGAAGCCCTGCGCATGGGCGAGGGGCGTGAGAGCGACGAGGGTCGCGGCGGCGAGGAAGACGGCACGGATCATCAAGGTCGCTCCGGTCGGTTGGCGGGCCACGCGGCGGCGGCCGGGAAGAAGAGGTCGAGACCGGGCCATGCGTCGGCCCGGTCCCGGATCAGTTTCGCACGAAATAGGCATCCGTGAAGCCCAAAGCCTTGACGCGCACCAGCGCCGCGTCGCGGGCCTCCGCCGCCGCGGCGGGGCCGACGACGACGCGCCAGTAGCTCGAACCCTGGATCTCGGAGGTGACGACGCGCGCGGCCAGCCCCTCGACCTCCATCGCCGTGGCGGTGTCGCGGGCGTTGGCCTCGACCGAGAAGATGCCGATCTGGATGAAGGGCCGATCGAGATCGCCGCTCGGGGCGGGCGTCTCGAGGGCGGGCGTCGCAGGCGCGGGGGCGAGGGTCTCGGGTGCCGCCGCCGGAGCCCCGGCGGCGCCGTCGGTGGGCGGCAGCGGCACGGCGGCGATCGGCATGGGGTCGTCGAAATCGGTGGTGGCGCCGGGGGCCTCGGGGGCGGCGCTTTCGTCGCGGCGCAGCGCCGTGACATTGAGCCGGGCGGGCGCACCGGCGAGCATTCCCAGTGCTTCGGCGGCCTCGGAGCTGACCTGCAGCGCCGGTCCCGGCGTTTCGCGCTCGCGCCGGAACAGCGCGCCGATCACGAAGCGGCCATTGGCCTCGTTGCGGATGACGACCTGACCGATCTGTTCGACGTCGACCTCCGGATAGGCGACCCAGACGCCGCCCAGCGAGGGGCGCCCGTCCCACAGGCCGGAATCGGTGACCTGGAACACGCCCGGGGCCTCCACGTCGCGCGAGACGATCTCGGTGCGGTCGGCGCCGCCGGGGCCGGTGGCGGAGCCGGTCTCGCCGCAGGCACCGAGGGCGAGCAGCGTGCCCAGCAGCATCGCGACCGGCCGCGCAGTAATGGTGGCTGGCATGTGTCGTCCCTCGATTGCCCGCTCGGACCGTTGCCCGGTCCGCTCTTGTCTGTTCACCGCCGCCCGCGATCGGGTGGTCGGCGATGCGTGGCGAACATATCGGGGGGGCGTGCGGCTTTGAAAGCCGGTAGCGCGTCAGCTCGCGGAAAATCGCGTGATCGGACCTCTTTCCGAATCGCGCCGCAGTGCTTAGGGCGAGTGCGCCGGAGGAGTGGCAGAGTGGTCGATTGCAGCGGTCTTGAAAACCGCCGTGCGTGAGAGCGTACCGTGGGTTCGAATCCCACCTCCTCCGCCACCCGACAATCGATCTCAGTCTGCGGGTGGCGGGTAAGTCTCTGTTATATAGCTAAATTTGCGCCAAGTGGCAGTTAAGCGCCTGCGCCGAGTCACTATTTTGGGACGCAATTTGGGACACAATGTGGGGCACGCGAATGGGCGATGTTGCGCAAATCCGTCTCGAGCATGACTGCCTCTTTTTCTGCCTTTCTTCAGTGGACGGCTTCGACCTCGGCCCTGCCAAAGGTCGAGAAGCGGTTCATGATGGCGATGCAGATCTGGATTTCGGCAGTTTAGCGGTCGGGATTTCGTTACATGATCCTCTCGCCGAGTAGCTTTAGGCGGTCGTGTCGCGGAGTATGGTGTAGCTGAAGCAGCCATCGGTTTTCTCGATAGGGTCGGAGGGCGAAAGCCAACCTGAACAATGGGATGACCCCGATGACCAAACCCCTGATGGACCTGAGAGAGCTTGTGGAGAAGAGCGGTGACGCGGATCTTCTGCGCGAGATGATCGGTTTTACCGCCGAGCGCCGGATGGAGCTCGAGGTCGGCGGCCAGACCGGCGCCGCCTATGGCGAGATGAGCCTTGAGCGGCGGGCGCAGCGCAACGGCTACCGGGACTGGCAGGCGCGGTCCGGGAACGTAGAGCTGGGCACTCCCAAGCTGCGGACGGGCAGCTACTTTTCCTCGTTCCTGGAGCCCCGGCGGGACGTTGAATAGGCAGTGATGGCGGTAATCCAGAAGGCCTGCGTCCACGGTGTTGTGACGCGTGTCATGGCCGATCTGGTGCAGGCCACGGGCGGCATCGGCATCGCCAAGAGCCAGGTCAGTCGGTTGTGCGAAGAGATCGACGATCGGGTCGATGCTTTCCTGACCGGTCGATCGAGAGCGAGCGGCCCTATCTCTGGATCGATGCGACCTATCTCAAGGTCCGCCAAGGCGGCCGCATCGTGTCCGTCGCCGTCACCATCGCCGTGGGTGGGAACACCGATGGCCGTCGCGAGGTGCTTGGCATGGCCATCGGCCCTTCCGAGGCGGAGACGTTCTGGACCGATTTCCTGCGCGACCTCGTGCGCCGAGGGATGTCCGGCGTGAAGCTTGTGATCGGCGATGCTCACGAAGGCATCAAGGCTGCTACCGCCCGCGTGCTGTCCACGACCTGGCAGCGTTGCCGAGTGCATTTCCAGCGAAACGCCTTGGCCCATGCCGGCAAGAGCAGCCGCAGGGTCGTGTCAGCGTTCATTGCCACGGCCCTCGCCCAGCCCGACCACGGCGCCGCCAGAACGCAATGGCCCTCATGGCCGACCAGATGCGAGGCAAGCTGCCGAAGCTTGCTGCCCTCCTGGACGGGGCCAAGGAGGATGCCCTTGCCTACATGACCTTTCCCCAGCAATACGGGACAGAGCTGCATTCGACAAATCCGACTGAGCGCCTGAACGGTGAGATCAAACGGCGCACCGATGTTGTTGGCATCTTCCCCAATGAGGTCGCCATTCGACGCCTGGTAGGAGCGATCCTGATGGAGCAGACCGAGGAGGGACGGTGCAGCGCTCTATTACATGACGCTGGAAGTGCTCGTGCCTGCCCCGCAGACGGACTGATCAACTCGGCCCGCCGAAACCCATCAGGCCAGCCAGGAGCTACACTACCTCATGGGTGACGATCCGCTCGGGGAGCGCATCGCCGCGAGAAACCCCGACCGCCAGTCCGCTGAAGTCCACATCCGCAATGCCCTCATGAACCGCTTCTCAACCCTCGGCGCTGCCGAGAACGTTCGCGCGGCAAGACCTCGTTGGGGAAACGGAAAACTAAGGCTCAAGCTTGAGCTCTACAACAGCGCCAACTTGAGGCGCGACGGGAACGAAAAAGATCCGGCCTCCATGGGATTAGCGAAACATCGCCGTTCGCCGAAGAGGCCGTCAACGCTTGTGCGAAACAAAAGTGCTATACCGAAATGGCATCGGCATTTATACCTGCTGGTAGCAATGCAGAGATATCTTTCACCATCTGAGCCCGGGCGGAGTGGATATCGCCGCGGATATCTACACGGTAGTGATAAAATTTTGCGCCTGTTGACATGCGGCCGATGCGCTTAAGGCCCTGACTCTCACCTTCGTTGGCTGGAGAGAATAGAACCCCGAATTGCGCGCTGGCAGCTGTGACATGGCTAATAATCTGGTAGCGATCAACTTCCTTGATTTTTGGCTTGTACTTCACTTCGCCGAGGCCAAGAACTTCCTTCTTGCCTCGCCGATAAATCAAGTCGGGCTTTGTTGGGTAGGTACTGTTGTCCTCGAAAAGCCTGCCTTGATGCTTGTTACCATCGAGAACAGAAATCCGCTGGGGGCGAAGAGCCTCTACGAAGGTCTGACGGATAAATCTCTCAAACACATCTTCGAGGTTGAAGAGGAACGAGGGGAGCTCTTTTCCTCTTGGTTCGAACGTAAAGGCGATTCCGCCGCCTGTCAGTAAAAGATGATAGACGCGGAGCAAGGCCTCATAATTGCTGCGGAGCCTCAGCGAGACGCTCTCGTCGAGGGAAAAGTCATGCCCGGTCGGTTCACGCTCATTGACGCGACGCAACGTATCGAGTGCGATCTGAATGAGGCGGCGTTCCTCATCCCAGTCTTTCGTGGGTGGAATAATTCGAGCGAAGCGGAGGCACGCGGCCTTTACCACCCGATTTATTGGACTATCGAGTCCGAATTCAAATACGCTTGAAACAGTATTAATGGGGTTTCCGCGTGAAAGGTAGCGGCTTATAGTTTGGCCAAACTCGACACGTGGCTGGTAGAAGCCGTTCACGGCGCGCGGGTAATAGCTGCGCTCAAATCCTGCTGAAAGCGCCTTACGCAAATAGTGGCAAAAGCTCCGCGCAAGAAGGTGTATAGGTGTAGATTTTTCTGTGACTTGATAGCGCCTAATTGTCGGAAGAATCCGGGCGTATGTTTCGCCGCCAATCTCCAGCATTGCCCACAAATTTTCGATTGGAAATTTTGGGACAATGTTAAGAGTGATCGAGCTGGTGAGCGGCAAGAATCCAATTAATCCGAGCGCCACGAGATCTATGCCATCGGAAACGTCTTTAAGTTCAATCGCTTTTAGTTCGCGAGTTTCGGGAAGGATGAGCGAGCGCCCATGGTGGTCCACGAGTTCGCTTCGCGGAAAATAGTGTCTTCCACGTTCTGCGATTTCGATAACTCGTGCTTCAGGAGGTGGCATTGACGTCGCTCGACTCAACCTTCTATCGCCACATCGATTGCCGCGGCCGCTTCATCGCTTCCAGCCGCTTCCGCTTCTTCATCAACTTCAAGCAGTTGATCTACCTCCTCCTTTATGCTGTTGAACCTTTGGCGGTCATGGAAAAGCGTGCGCTGCAAGCCGAGCTTTACTCGTCCTTCCCATACATGAGCCAAATCTTCGACGCTGCGAACATGCAGAAAATTGGTGTGGCCAAAGCCTGCCGGAAAGGATTCGTTCAATATATCGAACAGACGCACAACGCGTGTAAGCACACGTTCTTCAACTCCCTTGTCCTTCAGGTACTTCTGAAGAAATACTTTGTCCGGCTCCATTGAGATGACAATAAAGCGACGCAGAAGTGCATCATCGAGATCAGTAACTGAGCGATCAAACGGGTTCGCAGTAGCCAAGACAATCAGATTGCGAGGTAGCTTGGTTTTCGTACCAGAAATAGCGAGCGTGAACTCCTTGTCACGGTAGTCAAGCTCCAGATACGTCAGGAGCTCACCAAAAATACGCGCCACATCACCGCGGTTCAGTTCGTCAATTACAAGAACATAATGATTGTTAGGGTCGGATTTTGCCTGATTTGCAAAGTTTAGGAAATGCCGCGAGTCAAGCCTGTAAGTGACCCCTATGTCACCTCCGTTTGCGTCCTTGGCTTCGACTGGTCTGAAACCTTCGACGAAATCATCATAGCCGAAGGCTGGATGAAACTGAAGAAAGAGGATGCGGCTCTCATCTGCGTCAGTCAGATAGTCAGCGATATCATGCGCATATTTAGTCTTTCCCGTACCTGGCGGCCCAGCAAGAAGAAACGAATGGCTGGTTTTCTTGTTGATGGCATTGAGAATAATTGCCAATACTGCATCGTCGGCGCTAATAGGATTCTTTATGGCAGCATCGGTTTCAGTCGCGGGCGGCTCAGCGAGATATGCTGCTAAGCGAGGCGCAAGTTCGTTAATAAAGTCTTCATCCGAAGGTCGAACATTCGATGTCGCAGGCCAATCGCGATCTTGCGTCAATCTGAACCTGCCCTGGTAAGGGGGCTGGAAGCTTGGGATTTCGAGTTCATTCTGCAAAAGGTAATCATATAGAGCCTGCCAGCTCATAATGTCGTCTGGAAAGCCTTTGAAGGCAAAAAGCCAGACCATGAAATCTTCAAACTCGAACGCGTCAGGAATTTCTTCTTCAAAGGCGGACTGAAAGTCTGTTGTAAGGCGAATGGTGGTTTTCTCGCCTTCAATCTGGCCTTGCATCCGCATTTCACGGTAGC
Source organism: Limimaricola cinnabarinus LL-001 (assembly GCF_000466965.1). Taxonomy (GTDB): domain Bacteria; phylum Pseudomonadota; class Alphaproteobacteria; order Rhodobacterales; family Rhodobacteraceae; genus Limimaricola; species Limimaricola cinnabarinus. The sequence goes on along the minus strand of NZ_BATB01000001.1, from coordinate 7,604 downwards.
CACGGCTGGAAAAGAGATTGCCCCACATCTTCGTATCTTGGCGGATCATGTAGTCGCCAGCGAAGTTGCCACTCTTCCATTTAATGCCTTTGAGGCGAGGGCGAAGCAGATTGTTCCCAGACGGGAAAGCGTCGATTCCTACCAAGTCAGCGTTGAAATATTGGTCAAGGAAGCGATCGGTGCCAGCTTGCTGGGACATGTCCACAAAGGCACTTGTGCCGATATCGTTTGCGGCGAAAACAAAAGCGGGGATCAGCCAATTTGCACTGACCTCTTGAAGCGCTTCTATCGACTGCTTAATTGTCGGAATATCGAAGTACTGCACGATTTACTCTTTCTTCGATTTTCCCGGCTTGCGGAAGTTCTGTCGGTTACCTGTCCAGTCATCCCAAAGCGGGGACGGCTTCTGAAGGCGTTCTACGAGTTCACCCCAAGACGAAGATTGGTATTCTTCAGCCTCGACTGCGCCTTGAACGTAATCGATATAGTCATCGCTCATATCGATGCCGACAACATTACGGTGATTGGCCATAGAAGTCAGGATGGATGTTCCGCTTCCAACAAAGGGATCGAGAACATGGCCGTTCGGTGGACTGGCGACCTCAATACAACGACGCACAAGCTCCGAAGGGAACGCGGCGTTGTGACTGGCGCGTCGGTTGCGTTCTATTGGGATGTTCCAGACATCTTCCTCGACCAGCTTCGAGCGGTCGAAGCTGTAAAAACGGCTTTTGGAAAACATAAAGACAAATTCGTACTGCCGATATGGCCGATCCCGCGCAGTTGGTTCGACGAAAGCGTTGCAGCGGTTCCAGATGATCGAACTACGAAGCGTCCAGCCACGCTGCTGCATTTCGAAGGCAACTTTCCACGGTATGCCAATCATGCTTTTCTTCGGAATATCCCACCCGCTCATATCGACAGGACGGACCTTCGTGCGGAGGAAGTTTCGGGAGGAACATTTCGGGTCGCTGCCGTGCGGTTGCCCATTTCCTGAATAGTAGGTATCACCGATATTCAGAAAGAAGACACCTTCAGGGTGGAGCGTCCGTTTTACTTCATCGAAAACTCCCATTAGAGCTTCGACGTAGGCGTCCACAGATTCTTCGTGGCCGAGCTGGTCGTCATAGCCATAATCTCGCACCCAAAAGTAAGGGGGTGACGTGACAGCTACATTAAAGACATTACTCGGCAGTGACTTCAGCATTGTAGCTGAGTCACCATGCATGAGGCCTGCGAAGTGTCCAGATTTCGACGTATAGGCGTACTTCGACGCAGCGGCGGAAACCGGAACTGACTGAGCGGATTTCTCGCTATCGACAGTGAGGGTGTTTGGAAAAGACGAAGAATCCATATCGTTCTTGCTTCCTTATACTGTGCGCTTGCGTGCAGTCTTGCTACACTGGATCTGAGAACATAACAAGAACGAATGGCGTTGGGGCTGAGGCTTCCTGTGGATCGGCCACCTATGCCCTACTGCTACTGCTCCGCTTCTTGGTACTTCGTGCGATGGCGGATGGCCCAACGTGTAGAGGCTGTAACTTGGACACGCAACAAGCGGTGGCGATCCGCCGATGCTTACGAACCTGGATACATAGACCCTGGTGCCAAGGTTGTATGGCAAGGATATTCCCCATGGAGTTCTCGTCAGGCCGAACCCGAGGCAAGTCTAAGTTGGCTACTCCTCGACTTGTCTCGTTTTCTTAATGGTTTGGATCATGAACCCGTCGCGCGGGTCCAGTTCCGACGAGCTATGAGTTCTGCCTTCCTCAAACTGGAGAAGCCGCTGTCATGAACCACGCTGACGGGGGGGCATGGCGGCCGTGGGAAGAGCGCTCCAGGTGACCAAAGGGAGGACGAGGTCACGACCTTGACCACGACTGCCACGACGAGGCGGTTCAGAGGGTCACGCTTGGGAATGAAGACGTAATCCTGTCCGAGCTTCTGTCCTACCCGGACGGCGATCCGTAGCCACGTCTTCTTGGTGTCATCGTTCCAAGGCTGCGAGATCGGACAGATGAAGGGCAGATTGAACATCGGCTGTTCCGCCCGATGCACCATCGCCGCCTGTGTGTAGAAGAGTACTTCGTTGGCCGAACTTATCTTCCGGACCTCCTCGCTGTCGAGCATCGCGAACGGGTCCGCTTTTTGCCGAAGCCACGCATTCCCTACCTTGGGAGCGAACTTGAAGGTCAGGTCGCGCCCAGTCGTATCCAGGCTCAGGTGAGAGAACAGGTGGCGCCAATCACCGGCGTCGATGGCGGCTTCGACCCAGGCATTGCTCTTTCCACCGGGGGAGCCGGCAATCGCCGCAATGTCCGAGCATGCAACGCTACAACCCCGAAGGCCGGTTGTCGCAATGACGCCGACCGAGAGGTGCTTCTGAGAATCGACAAAGGCATAGCAGCCGTGAAACAGCCGGAGCAGGTGCAGTGATGGTTTGGCCTTCTCCACCAGGGCGACTAATTCTTTGGGCATGAGGTATTCTGTGGGTTTGGACATGAGGTCCCTCCTGTTGTTCAGAGGGGATCTGGGTCCGAAGCGAACCGCTCGGAAAAAGAACCCGTGACAACCACCCGCAAAATTGTCTGACCCAGCCGGAAAACTGCCTGAGCCGTGCCGACGGTGGTCTGAACGGGGCCCGTTCCTGCCGAAATACTCCGTCAGCTTGTCCGCGCACTCCGAAGTTCTGCCCCGAAAGTCCGAATTTCTGCCCGGGAATGCCGGATCTCTGCCGGCCGATCCTCGTCATGTCATTGAGGCAAAAAGAAAAAGTCGGGGTGAGAACCTGCGGAACCTATGGAAGCTCAAGAACCCCCAGAAGTGCGTGAGGACGGATGCATTGAACGGGAAAAGCCAAAATTTCCTGGTCGGAAACAGCGGCCAACTTTAGCCGAATTTCGGTGGTCGGAACGTCCGCAGCGCGTCGGACCGCCGGCTTCGGCCAAGCTGCCGAAGCCCGTCGCTGCTCCGAGCGCCACCGCCATGATACAGGCCCGGCCTTCAGGTGCCGGAATTACCAGCCGTAGCGACTGATAGGTTTGGCCACCGTTGAGGGGCCAATACCTGGCAGCCATGCCTGGAGGCCCAGCACTCGAAAAAACAAGGCTCGGGCTGATGTGCTGCGAGCCAGCAATCTTTCCATACAGATGCACATCCGGGTCAGGTGATGCTGTGTCAAAGCCCCGAAATCGTGAGCTTTTCGAAAATCGTGCTTGGATCGTTTTGGGCTGGCCCATATGGACCAATGTTCTCTGTGCCACCCCCTTCGGGGCGGTAATACCCGGTAATACCGCTACCGGACGTTACATCTTACACGGAGTTCGCCATGACCGCGCCAGAGCCTTCCCCATCCCAAGACCCCAGGTCGATCAACCCGGAGCTGTTGCGACGCGTCGAAGAAGCGTATCTCGCTTTTCGCGCCGAGCACGACGGCAAGAATCCCACCCGGGTCCAGCTCAACGCGGTCATCAAAACTTCCTTCTCGCGTCTGTGCGAGGCAGCCCGCCTGGTGGAGGCACGGCTCGGTGCGATCGAGACGCGCCTTGCGTCCATGCCCGATATTCCCGAGGAACTGCGCCTCGCGAATGATCAGGGTCTCAAGGCGATTTGGGCGAAAGCCCGCGAGCTTCTGAATGGTGAACTCGTCGACACGAAGCGCATTCTGGCGATTGAGCGCGGCAACCACCGAACCGATCTGGCGCAGATGCAGGAAGTCGTCACTGTCGTCGAAGCCGATCGCGATGCCGAGCGCGACCGGGCCGATGCGGCGGAGAAGCAGGCGGAAACATTGCGTTTGCAGCTTGAGACCATTCAGGCTGAACTGGCCGCCGCGGAGTCGCGCTTGGCAGAACGTGCCGACATCCTTGCCGCCCTGCGCCAGTCCGGCGGCGCCTTGGAGGAGGGCAATGACATGAATGCGACCAAACGCGCTCGGGGGAGCCGGAAAATCGTCGGCCCCGAAACCGGGGATCTACCGATGATTTTCTCCGCTCTGCCGAGCACGGATCAGTAGCCTTGCTCGCATCGGCGGTGAGAAGGGCAGGGAGGCCTCGGAAGCCTCAGCTGCCCCGCCGCCTCTCGCGGGCGTGATTTGTCCGGATCACGTGAAGGGCCCGGGGCGGAGAGTCGGTGTGCAGAAGCGCGCGCCCGGCGTCAGTGGCTTGGCCGGGGTGGTGCTCGCGCAACTCGATGACCAAGCCACGACGTGCTGCTTCCTCGGCAAGATGATGCTGGCCAGCCCGGTAACGAACCTGGATGTCATCATGCTCTGCGAAGTCCGCTGCGTCTCGCGTCGGAGCGTAGGCGTCGCAGATATCAGTGTTAGTAAGACCTCGAAGATGTTCGTCGAGGCGCTCGACCGTAAAGTCGGTGGGCACCGCCCATGCCCCCGGGATCGGTCGCAGCTCGTCGTCGGGTCCTGCCTCGTTCAGGTTTACGATGTCGAGCATCGACTTCGGAGGCGTCTGGTTCTGGGCTTTTTCGAAGTCGATGATGGCGGCTGCGCGAGCTTGCTGCTTTGCCAGCTTGGCAGCGATGCGCTTGTGGAGGCCGAACGTAGTCCGGGCGAAGCCCACGATCCAGTCCCGCGCCGGCTGGATCTTTTCCATGAGCCATTCGCGCCGCTTCTTGCTCTTCGGCTTGTTGCGCCCCCAAGTCAGGCCCTCGGGCCGTTCTGCTGAAGGCGGCGAGTAGGTGAGCTCTTCGGCTATGACAGCTTGCGTCCCTATGCGCAGGGACTGCTCTCTGGCTGCCAGAGCCGCACTGGCAGTGGCGGCCTCTCGCCGGGCCTGTTCAGCCGCTTGTTGCTTGGCTCGGACCCCGACGAGCGTTTCCTTTGCCTCGGCTCGCTCCTGTGCAGCAGCCTTCCTGTCCTCAACCGCCGCGGCCCTTTCCTTCACTGCTTCCTTCCGGTCCTCGACGGCAGCCTCGGCCTCCATCGCGGCCAACTCACGGCCGCGAGCCGGCGAAATGTTCCTGCGCTTGCATACCGCCTCGCCACGTATCCGCTTGGCTCGTTCCTTGGCGGCACGGCGTTCGCCGCGCTGGAGGTCGAGACCCTGACGCTGGGCGAAGTCGGCAATACGATCTTGGAGGAGCTCGTAGCTCCGGCGAGTGAGCTTCGGGTCGGGCTCGTCGCCCTCGAAGAGCGGCTGCACCTCCTTCATGCCGAACAGTCGATGTCGATGATGACTCAGCTCCCGCCGCTTGGTCCTCTTGTTCTCGTGCTCGGGTGCAACGATGAACGAGATGTGCGGGGTCTTCTCGTCGCGGTCGAAGCGGGCGTAGAGCACCTCATCGCCGAACTCCTCCTCCAGATAGCCCATGACGAAGTCGCGGAAGACATCGATCTTGGCGGGGTCTTCGCTGCCCTCGCAGTCGAGGAACCATTCGTGCGAGACGGAGATCAGGCCCTCAGTGAACGGAGCGACATTCTTGAGGTCCCACGGCCAGCCGACGAGCTCCGCCAGCGCGTGCGGATCGTCCCCGGCCCCCTCGATGGCGTCTTCGAGTTCTCTGGCTTGGGAAGTATGTCGGCTGCGGCGCAGTCCCGCTGCCTTACGTACGCCGTTGTCCTTCTGCATGCGCGCAATGTGCTCGTTGGCGATGTCACGAAGATGCTCGTGCCCTACGAGATACTCGTTCAGGTGCGTGCGAGTGGGATCGACATGTTCGAGATCGTCTCCGAGGCGTTTCCCATGGGCTTCGACCCCGCCGAGGCTGTAACAGGTCACGCGCTGATATCGCTGGACGATGAGGTTCTCTGGCTCTTCCATTCCGGGGAATTGCGTCCCGGCCAAGGCCGTCGCTACCGATCGGGATCAGGACCGCCTCGGGCGGCCCTGCGGGCGCCTCCCGGGATGCGCGCAGCTCTGTACTCTGTACTCACTACTGAGCTGCGCGCACCGGCCTTCGTCTCGTTGCGCGCAGCTCTCCCGTTCGCCGAGGCGCTGCCCCGGACCCCGCGCCTCCGGCGGGGCGCCTGCGCGGCGGGCGGTCCTGCGCGGACGGCGGCAGGGCGCTCGCCACCCCTGCACTCCGGCGCCTCCTGGCGGGCCAAGGGTCATCGTTCGCCACTCCCCCTTTGGAAACCCCCTGGCGTCTCCGACGGGGTGGGGAGGTCGTTCCGCACTCCTTCCCCACCGCCCCGCCTGCTCGGGCCTCCCCGGCCCCGGCAAGGAGAGGGGGTCCTCTCCTCGACCTCTCCCCTCAAGACGCCGAACAGGTCGGCGAGTGCATCGCCGGCGGGTCGCCGGTGAGCTAATGCTCGTCGGCATACCTGTTTTCCCGCTCAACCCGGCACTTTGGGCAAGTGCCTGGTGGAGCGGGGAAATCGAATGACCGGAGCAGGGTGAGCGCACTGGCGGAGCACGTGTCCTATCCCGACGCGCGAGGCGGCGCGATTGATCAACCCCCCCCCGGCGCTTGCATGTCGGACGAAATGCGCTCACCTGTCTGCTAACCGCTTGAGATTGGTGCGCGTCTCACAGGCCAAGCTCAGGGCGCGAAGAAAAGATGGGCTGGCCGAACCCATCGCGACGGGTCACGTGCCAGCCGATCTGCCTTTTGAAGGCTGAAGCTCAGGCCCTCCAACCTTTCCAGTTGCGATACTCGATGACCGACTGATCGAGGTGAGAACGGGCCTGGAAGTCGCTGGAAACGTAGAAGGACCCGTATCGACTTTGGTCGATCTGCTCGCGACGGAAGAGCGCTCGCTCTGTTTCTGTCTCGAGGGCCTTTCGGCACTGAGCCAGAAACTCAGAATTTGCCGCGATCGCAACGAGCCGCTGATGGTTGGCCTCGGTTTCACGCAATTTGATTTCTTGCTCGAGGAGCCGCAGACGAAGTCGTTCGCTCAGGCACCCGCATCGCCATGAGGAGGTGCCGAAGATACTCCTCAGAGGTGCCAACTCATCCCAAGCAGCGCTGAGCTCATCAGCCGTCAAGCAGACGAACTCCCGCAAGTCGTTTCGTGTACGCCGCTCGATCTCTCGGTCGAGCAGGTACCTGCCACACTCACCAACAATGCGTTCGGCACCGTACCTTGCATCCTCGATGATCGGAATGTCGGCAATAAACCCGTTCTTCGACTGGGTGTGGTCAGGTCTGACAAGCCGCTTGGCGACGAAAGCCTCGACCGCTCCCGTGGCGGTGAAATCCGTGCGGACGAAGTGCGAAATCGTCGGAGCGTACCGTTCCCGCGGCGCTTTCCGTAGTTCCGCAAGTGTCATCGTGGCAGTTTGCCGCTGCACCTCCGCCACCATCTTGGCGAGCTTCGTGAGCGTGGCGGCAGGTATGTGAAGTCCCGTGCTGATCATTTTTTTCCTCGTACTGGGGTGGGTCGTAGCCAGTATTTCGGTTCGACCGGGATCGGCCGGAAACGTTCAGCGTCACAAAGTCCCTGCATGCGGCCGCCCGGGCAAAGGAGCTTCTTCTACGCTGCGCGCACCCTTTGCCGAGGAGGCGAACCACCGGACCCGCCGAGCCCAAATGATCTGCGGCACTGCTTCGAAGTCGGGCTTCGGCGGCCATCACATCAGGTCAGGTTCCGAACGGCGGGAGATATGAAGCAGATTGTCCGCGCTCCTCTTTCTGTCCCGGTC
>NZ_BATB01000002.1 GCF_000466965.1 Limimaricola cinnabarinus LL-001 | reverse complement strand
CCAGCTTGACGGACGTGACCTTGTTCTGTGTTCCCCCGCACGGAAAATCATGCGCCCCCCTACAGCCACCTCGCCTGTCGTCCGACCGGGACCGTCCTCTTGCTGCGGGGCCTTCGGGGGACAGGCGAATCTATCAGGGAAGCGGTTCAGCCTCCTGGTTGCGCCGGGCGCTGGCGAGAAACTTTGGGGTTGCGGGCGGGCGCGTGGTGCATCCTTGGAATGCTGTCGTTTCAGACTAGGATCGCGGCTTGCAAAAATGCCCGATGGGCAGAGACTTAAGAAGTCCAGCGCTCCTTGAGGTTGTATTCGGATAATGCGGAGATGGGCCGCTTTACCGGCACAAGATTGCGGTATGAGCTCGAAAAGTGTAGTTTCGATGCATTGGTGACGTAGCGTCAAAAGGAGCGCGAAGCGTCTCCGATTTGCAATCAGTTCGACGGTCATCCCACGGCGCGATCCGCGCCGGGCCGGCATGGAGCCGTCAGTTAAAGATTGGATACGCTATGAGATTCAATGTTCTGGCAGGCTGCGCCATGGGCGTGGCCCTGATCGCGCCGTCCCTGTCACTGGCGCAGGACGTGCTTGGCTATTTCGACGGGGTGATCGCAAAGCTGTCCGAACAGGGCTACCGCGAGGCACGGCTTGTCGATGCCGAGGCGCGCCGGATCGTGGCCTATGACAGCTATGGGAGCGAGGTGTCCCTGATCATCGATGCCCATGAGGGCACGATCCAGTCCTGGGACTACGTTAACATGCGCGATAATTGAGGTGCGCGACAGTGGGGCCGGGGCAGTGGTCCCGGCTCCGCCGGAGAGGGTTGTAGGCGAGGCGGCGCGCAAGGCAAGGCGCCGCCTCGTGCAGGTCTGAGGCGGGCTCAGCCCTTCTTGAGGGCCTTCTGGCCCAGCACTTCGGCGATCTGCACCGCGTTGAGCGCGGCGCCCTTGCGCAGGTTGTCGGATACGCACCACAGGTTCAGGCCGTTCTCGACCGTGCCATCCTGACGGATACGCGAGATGAAGGTGGCATAGTCGCCCACGCATTCGACGGGGGTGACGTAGCCACCGGGCTCGCGCTTGTCGATCACGAGGATGCCGGGGGCCTCGCGCAGGATGTCGCGGGCCTCGTCCTCGTCGAGGAACTCCTCGAATTCGATATTGATCGATTCCGCGTGGCCGACGAAGACCGGGACCCGCACGCAGGTCGCGGTGAGCTTGATCGCGGGGTCGAGGATCTTCTTGGTCTCGACCATCATCTTCCACTCTTCCTTGGTCCCGCCATCTTCCATGAAGACGTCGATATGCGGGATCACGTTGAAGGCGATCTGGCGCGGATAGACCGAAGGCTCGACCTCCTGACCGGGGACATACATGCCCTTGGTCTGGTTCCACAGCTCGTCGATGGCGTCCTTGCCGGTGCCGGAGACGGACTGGTAGGTCGAGACGACGACCCGCTTGATCCGGGCGCGGTCGTGCAGCGGCTTGAGCGCCACCACCATCTGCGCGGTCGAGCAGTTGGGGTTCGCGATGATGTTCTTCTTGGTATAGCCCATCACCGCGTCGGCGTTGACCTCGGGGACCACCAGCGGCACGTCGGGGTCCATGCGGTAGAGCGACGAGTTGTCGATCACCACGCAGCCCTGCGAGGCGGCCTTGGGGGCGTATTCCTTGGTGGCCTCGGAGCCCACGGCAAAGAGCGCGATGTCCCAGCCGGTGAAGTCGAAGGCGGCGAGGTCCTGGGTTTTCAAAGTTCGGTCGCCAAAGCTCACCTCGGTGCCGAGCGAGCGGCGGCTGGCGAGAACGGCGATTTCCTCGATCGGAAACGCGCGCTCGTCCAGGATGTTGAGCATTTCGCGACCCACGTTGCCCGTGGCGCCGACGACGACGACCTTGTAGCCCATGTTCTGGAGCCTCCTGAAAGTTCGTGAGGTCCCTACATGTTTCGCCACGGAAGGGAAAGCGTCCGAAGACGTCGCAAGGCTGTCATGCGGGGAAAAACTGGTCGGAGTGAGAGGATTCGAACCTCCGACCCCCTGCTCCCGAAGCAGGTGCGCTACCAGGCTGCGCTACACTCCGACCGTGGCGCCGACCTAACGCCTTGCTTGCGGCTTTGCAAGAGGGCCTGCGCTCATTCCGCGCGGAACCGTCCGGGCCGCAGGAATCGCTTGAGCACGCTGGCGCGGGGGCTCGATCCGGTCTCGTAGCGCAGCCGGGTCCGCGAGACGGGACGATGCGCCGAATTGCCGCCGCGCCCCTCGCGCGCCACGATGTAGATCCCCGAGGCGATGATGATGCCCGCGCCCAGCGCCGTGGGCCCGTCCGGCAATTCGTCGAAGAACAGCGCGCCATAGGCGGTGGCCCAGATGATCTGGCTGTATTGCATCGGCGCGACCACCACCGCCTCGCCGGTGGAGTAGGCCGACACCATGATGCGGCCTGCGATCCAGCCCAGCACCGCGATCAGCGCCATCAGTCCGAAATGCGACACCGGCATCGGCTTGTAGACGAAGGCCAGCGCGGCACCCATTACCACGAAGTTGGCGATCATCGGATAGAGCAGCAGCACGATGGGCCGCTCCTCGTTGCCGATCTTGCGCACGATGATCGAGGCGGTGGAGCCGCCGATCGCCGCGCCCAGCGCCGCGAGATGCCCCAGCCCCAGCTCGGTCGCGCCGGGGCGCAACACCACCAGAACGCCCACGAGCCCCACCAGCACCGCCCCCCAGCGGCGTGGACCGACGCTTTCGCCCAGGACCGGGATCGCCAGCACGGTGATGATCAGCGGCGAGGCGAAGATGAGGGCGTAGACCTGCGCAAGGGGCAGCACCGAAAAGGCGTAAAAGGCCGAGATCGCGGTGAGCAGACCCGCGGCGGTGCGCAGCGCCACCCACCAAGGATGGCGCGGGCGCAGCGTGCCGGGTTCGGGGTCGCCGATGATCATGAACATCGCCAAAGGGAAGGCGAGCGTCACCGAGAAGAAGATGAGCTGCACCGGCGAGTAGCCGCCACCCAGCACCTTGACGATCACGTCATGCGTGGCGAAGACGCCGAAGGACACGAGCGCCAGCAGCGCGCCTTTCGCATTGTTGCCCATGCGCGTTCTCCCGGTCAGCCTGTTGGTGTTGGCGCCACCATTGGCCGAGCCCGGAGGGCGATGCAAGGCGGGGAGCGGGAGGGCGGGCGGGTTTTCCCCGCCCGCAGGTCGCTCAGAGCGAGGCGTCGAGCGCCTCGACGATCGCGTCGCCCATCTCGGCGGTCGAGATCGGCGTGCCGCCCTCGGGTCCGAGCAGATCGGCGGTGCGCTTGCCATCGGCGAGCACCTTCTCGACGGCCTTCTCCAGCCGTTCGGCCTCGGCGCCTGATCGAAGCTGTAGCGCAGCGCCATGGCGAAGCTCAGGATGCAGGCGATCGGGTTGGCCTTGCCCTGACCCGCGATGTCGGGGGCCGAACCGTGCACCGGCTCGTAGAGCGCCTTGGGGCGGCCATTGGCCATCGGCGCGCCGAGGCTTGCCGAGGGCAGCATGCCCAAGCTGCCGGTCAGCATCGCGGCGGCGTCCGACAGCAGGTCGCCGAAGAGGTTGTCGGTGACGATCACGTCGAACTGCTTGGGCCAGCGGCAGAGCTGCATCGCGCCCGCATCTGCATACATGTGGCTCAGCTCGACATCCGCGTACTCGGCCTCGTGGATCTCGGTCACCACCTGACGCCAGAGCACGCCCGATTCCATGACGTTGGCCTTCTCCATCGAGCAGACCTTGTTGTTGCGACGGCGGGCCAGCTCGAAGGCCGAGCGCGCGACGCGGGCGATCTCGCTTTCGGTGTAGCGCTGGGTGTTGACGCCGACGCGCTCGTTGCCCTCCTTGTGGATGCCGCGCGGCTCGCCGAAGTAGACGCCGGAGGTCAGCTCGCGCACGATCATGATGTCGAGCCCGGCGACCACGTCGCGCTTGAGCGAGGAGAAATCGGCCAGCGCGTCGAAGCACTGCGCAGGGCGCAGGTTCGAGAACAGGTCCATTTCCTTGCGCAGGCGCAAGAGGCCGCGCTCGGGCTTTTGGGAGAAGTCGAGCGTGTCGTATTTCGGCCCGCCTACGGCGCCGAGCAGCACCGCATCGGCGTTCTGTGCCTTTTCCATGGTCGCATCGGTGAGCGGGGTGCCATGGGCGTCGAAGGCGGCGCCGCCGACGAGATCGTCCTCGACGTCGAAGGCGAGGTCGCGCTTGTCACCGTACCAGCCGATGATCTTCTTCACCTCGTTCATGACTTCGGGACCGATGCCGTCTCCGGCGAGGATCAGAAGGGAAGGATTGGACACGTTGCGCGCTCCGATTTGAAACGAATGGAATGGCGATGCGGTAGCCCGAGGCCGCCGCAGGGTCAAGTTTGCGCGGGGTGTTTCCCGGAGCGGAGCGGGGCGTCACTCCAACTCAACGTCGACCCAGACCAGACGATGCGCCGAGGCGCGGGCCGCGATCTCGGCGATCTCGCCGCCTTCGGGCCAGACCACGCCCGCCTCGATCACTGAAAGGCCCGCGCGCGACGGCAGGATGTAATCGACGCGCAGGTTGCCGGGGCCATCGGGCGCCGCGTCCCAATCGGCGGTGTCGAGGCCGGGGTCGCCCGCGTGATTGGCGTCGGCATGGGCGCGGCCCCCGGCGCTCGCGGGGCGTGGATCGATGAGCCTCGGATCGCCCAGGAGGTCGCGCATCGCAGCACGTCGCCCGGCGCCGTCGGCGGGATCAAGATTGGCCAGGCCGAGGATCGCGAAGGGGGGGGAGGGGGGCGCGCCGAGATCGCCATCCATGAGCCGCTGCCACGCCCGGATCTCGTCGCGGTTGCGCAGCCCGTTGAGATCCTCGGGGCCGTCGAACACCGGCGGCGTCGCGGCGAACCCCATGAGGGTGAGCGGGCCGTCGGGCGTTCGCAGCCGCAGCACCCAATGCCCGGTGCTCGACAATCGCCGCGCCGCCTGCGCCGCCTCGGACGGGAAGGGCGCGCCGTTGGATACAGGTTGGGTCGCGCCGGGGAGGTCACGCCAGAGCATGGGAGTGAGGTCGCGGACCGGTTCCGCCGGAAATCGCGACAGCAGCGCCATCGCGCCGTCGCCGGTAAAGCGCCCATAGCCCTGTGCGTCGCGCGCGGCCCCCTTGCGCCCGTCACCGTCGAGGTCGAGCCCAGAGGCGAGCCCGGCATTGGAGGGCAGGGTCAGCAGATGCGGATAGTCCGGCCCGCCGGTGTCGCGCAGCAGCGTCGCGAAAGCCGCGAGGGCCACGCCTTGCGAGTCGTGGTCGAAGCCGGTCAGCAGCAGGATGTCAGGGGCGGCATGGGCGATGATCCGGGCGGCATCAGAGGCCTGCGCCTCCCCGCGTCGGATGTCGCGCAGCAGCAGGCCGGGCCCGTCACGGCTCAGGCCGGGATCATAGGTGGCGAGGCGGATCGGCTCGGCCGGGGCGGTGCCGGCCAGCAGCAGCGTGGTAAGGACGAGAGGGGCGGCGACACGGGCGCGCGCCCCGGGCGTCATGCGGGGAGCAGCCCGGCCTCGCGCGCCGTGGCGCGTTCGCGCTGGGCCCCGATCATGTCGGCCACGCGTTGCAGCGCCACGCCGCGCATCAAAAGGCTCGCCGGGAGGAAGGCCCAGCCGGTGAGGGTCCAGATCAGCGTGTGCGGGTTCGACAGGTTGAGAGGGCCGAACACCGGCCCGCCAAGGGCCATCAGCGCCGGGATCACGAAGGGCAGCAGGAAGCCCAGCACGAGGTTGAACTGCCCGTCACGGCGCAGCCGCCAGATCACGTCGGGGCCCGCGGTCGGGTCGAAGGTGGGCAGGTTGATCCAGACGTTGAAATTGCCGCTGCGCATCGGCCAGCCGCGAAACCGCAGCATTGCCGCGAAGGTCACCAGCGACCCCAGCGAGATCAGGTAGCTCAGCGCAGCACCGGTGCGCACCTGATCGGCGAGCACGGCGGGCGTGCCCTCGGGCAGGGTCAGCATCACCAACCGCACCGGCGAATAGGGGATGTCGAGCGCATGGCCCAGCGGTGTGGCCAAGGCGACGACGAGAGCGGTGATGGTCGAGGCCTCGCCCGCGGCGTCGCGGATCATCAACGACAGCAGGAACACCGCCGCGGCCGTGGTCACGAAGCGGATCCGGTTGAAGGGCTGGGCGTCGCGGAATTCGACGAGGCTCGGCGAAAGCGAGGTGTATTCGACCGCCGTGAACAGCCCGGCGGCCAGCGCCACGAGGGCGACGATTTCGGGGGTGCCCGATCCACCTGCCGGCAGCAGCATCGAAGGTGTCGCGATCATCAACACCACCAGCGCCGCTCGCAGGAGTCCTCCTGTCAATCGCGTGACCATAGTCTGCCCATTCCTGCACCGGGCGGCCACGTTTGCTTGTCGCGGCTCTGTACCGGCGTGATACGGCCCATGCGGGCCGATTTGCCTCAATCCTGCCACTATTTGTGCCCTTTCCCGATGAAGGCAGCAACGAATAGTTAACAAGAAGCCCTTGAACTGCGGCGCTTTTGCGACGTGCGAGGCGCAGTAATGGACCCATAATGCGGCATTTCACCCAGAATGAAGCAGTGCCGAGGCTGGTATGTAGGGCCAAGCCCCTAACAGGGCACCATATGATGTTGTTCCAAGATGACCTTGCGGCAATATCCGTTCGTACAGGGTTCAAATGCAATGAGGCGGCCCTTTTGGGGCCGCCTCATTCATGGTCGAATCAACCTTGGATGGATCGGAGGTCAGACCCAGGGCCGGGCCTGACTCGCTTGCGCCTCGAAGCCGTCGATCGAGGTGACCTTCTCCAGGGTCAGGCCGATGTCATCGAGGCCTTCCAACAGGCAATGCTTGCGGAACGGGTCGACCTCGAAGGCGAAGCTCTCGCCCTCGGAGGTGGTCACGGTCTGATTCTCGAGATCGATGTCGAGCCGCGCGTTCGAGCCCTTCTCGGCATCCTTCATCAGCACATCGACCTGCTCTTGCGGCAGCACGATCGGCAGGATGCCGTTCTTGAAGCAGTTGTTGAAGAAGATGTCCGCGAAGCTGGTCGCGATCACGCATTTGATCCCGAAATCCTTGATCGCCCAAGGCGCGTGCTCGCGCGAGGAGCCGCAGCCGAAATTGTCGCCAGCGACGATGATCTCGGCGTTGCGGTAGGCCGGGGTGTTGAGCATGAAATCGGGGTTCTCCGATCCGTCGTCGAGATAACGCATCTCGGCGAACAGGTTCACGCCCAGCCCCGACCGCTTGATGGTCTTCAGGAACTGCTTGGGGATAATCATGTCCGTGTCGATGTTGACCAGCGGCATGGGGGCGGCGACGCCCGAGAAGCTTTCAAACTTGTCCATCACATCATCTCCCGCACGTCGGTCAAATGTCCGGTGATCGCGGCGGCCGCCGCCATCGCCGGGCTCATCAGGTGGGTGCGCCCGCCCTTGCCCTGACGCCCCTCGAAGTTGCGGTTCGAGGTCGCGGCGCAGCGCTCGCCGGGCGAGAGCTGATCGGGGTTCATGGCAAGACACATCGAGCAGCCCGCGAGGCGCCACTCAAAACCCGCCTCCTTGAAGATGTCGGCCAAGCCCTCTTCCTCGGCCTGCGCGCGCACGAGGCCCGAGCCGGGCACGACCATGGCGCGCATGCCGTCCTTGATCTTCTTGCCCTTGAGGATCGCGGCCGCGGCGCGCAGATCCTCGATCCGGCCATTGGTGCAGGACCCGATGAACACCGTGTCGATCTTGATGTCCTTGAGCGGCGTGCCGGCGGTCAGCCCCATGTAGTCGAGCGCGCGCTTGGCGGCCTCGACCTTGCCGCCCTTGAAGGCTTCGGGCGCGGGCACGACGTCGGTGATCGGCAGCACATCTTCGGGCGAGGTGCCCCAGGTGACGACCGGTGCAATGTCCTCGCCGCGGATGGTGATGACCTTGTCCCAATGCGCGTCGTCATCGGAATAGAGTGTCTTCCACCAGTCCATCGCGGCCTCCCACTGCGCGGCCTTCGGCGCGTGGGGGCGGCCCTTGACGTAGTCGAAGGTCGTCTGGTCGGGCGCGATCAGCCCGGCGCGGGCGCCGCCCTCGATCGCCATGTTGCAGACCGTCATCCGGCCTTCCATCGACAGCGCGCGGATCGCTTCGCCGCAATACTCGATGACATATCCGGTGCCGCCCGCGGTGCCGGTCTTGCCGATCACCGAAAGCGTGATGTCCTTGGCGGTGACGCCCGGCGCCAGCTTTCCGGTGATCTCCACTTTCATGTTCTTGGACTTCGACTGGATCAGCGTCTGGGTCGCGAGCACGTGCTCGACCTCCGATGTGCCGATGCCATGCGCCAGCGCGCCGAAGGCGCCATGCGTCGCGGTGTGGCTGTCGCCGCACACGACCGTCATGCCAGGCAGGGTCCAGCCCTGCTCGGGGCCGACGATGTGGACGATGCCCTGACGCACGTCGGAGACGGGATAGTAGTTGATGCCGAAATCGCGGGCGTTCTTGTCGAGCGCATCCACCTGGATCCGGCTGTCCTCGTTCTCGATGACCTTGTCGCGCCCCTCGGTGGTGGGGACGTTGTGGTCCGGCACGGCGATGGTCTTTTCGGGCGCACGCACCTGGCGGCCCGCCATGCGTAGCCTTCGAAGGCCTGCGGGCTGGTGACCTCATGCACGAGGTGGCGGTCGATGTAGATCAGGCTCGAGCCATCCTCGGCCTGATGAACGAGATGGGCGTCCCAGATCTTGTCGTAGAGTGTCTTGCCGGTCATGGGAGATATCCTCTTGCGGCTGGATGTAGGTGACGGGGCGCGATTGCGCGCCCAAGGGTCGATCGGGCGCGCAATCGCGCCCCGCCGCGTCAAAGCCGCGCGAGGATCGTGCAGGTCGCGCCGAAGAACCGCCAAGGCAGCCGCGCGCGATCGTCCATGTCGAAGACCCGTGTCATGGCGCCCAGATACTCCGTCGGACCCTGCGGCACAAGAGGCCCGCGCACGGCCCCACAGGCGCACCTCGCCCCGTCGCGGCGTCACGACGTCGTAGCGGCTGGACCGGGGGGGCGGGGGCGCTACATGCTCCGGAGCAATGAGGCAGGGCGGAGCGGGCGATGGAGCCGGAGACCGGGTTGGACGACGTGGCAGGGGCTGCCACGGCGGAGGCGGGCGAGACCGCCGCCGAGATGGCGCAGCAGGCGGCCGAGGCGCCCGAGGTGATCGCCGCCGCCGCGAGCGATTTCGGCGAACGGCTCCTGCAGGATGCCGAACGGGTGACGCAGGGCGTGATGCAGCCCTGGAACGCCTGGCAGGTCGCGATCCTGTTCGGGGCCTTCGCGCTGGCGCATCTGGGCCGGGCCTGGCTCGGGCCGAAGCTGCACGACTGGATGCGAAAGCGCAGCGGTTGGCCGCGCTGGCGGATGCGCTACGCGGTGACGCTGCATCGGCGGCTGCGCGCGGTGTTGTTCGTGGTGCTGGCTTGGATCGCCGTCGCCGTGGTCGAACAGCTGGCGCCCTTGGGCGGCGCGGCCGTGCTCCGGATCGTGGCCAATCTCGCCACGGGGTGGCTTTTCGTGGCGCTGGTGTCGCGCCTGATCTCGAACCCGCTGCTGCGCGGCGTGGTGCGTTACGGCGCCTGGACCTGGATCACGCTGCGCATCCTCGACCTGACGAACGAAACCGCGCGGTTGCTCGACAGCCTCTCGATCGATCTGGGCGATCTGCGGATCTCGGTACTTCTGGTGCTCAAGGCGGCGCTGGTGCTGGGCGTGGCCTTCTTCATCGCGCGCCTGCTGGCGCGCACCTCGGCGCACCGGATCGAGAGCAACCGCGAGATCAGCCCCTCGATGCAGGTGCTGGCGGTCAAGCTGTCGCAGCTTCTGTTCTACGGCATCGCGGTCTTCGTCGGGCTGCGGGCGGTGGGGGTCGACCTGACCGGCCTCGCCGTGCTGTCGGGCGCGATCGGCGTGGGCTTGGGCTTTGGCCTGCAAAAGGTCGTGTCGAACCTCGTCTCGGGGCTGATCATCCTTCTGGACAAATCGATCAAGCCCGGTGACGTGATCTCGCTCGGCGAGACCTTCGGCTGGATCTCGACTCTGGGCGCGCGCTACGCCTCCGTCGTCACCCGCGACGGCAAGGAATACCTGATTCCGAACGAGGACCTGATCACCACGCAGGTGGTCAACTGGACCCATTCCGACAACTCGGTGCGCATCGATATCTCCTTCGGCGCCTCTTACGGCGAGACCCGCACCTCGTGCGGCGGGTCTCGACCGCCGCCGCAGCGGGCTGCACGCGGGTTCTGGAAAAGCCCGCCCCCGTCTGCCATATCACCGCCTTCGGCGATTCGAGCGTGGACTATACCCTGCGCTTCTGGATCGACGATGCGACGGCGGGGCTCACCAATATCCGCGGCGACGTGTTCCTCGCGCTTTGGGATGCGTTCAAGGCCGAAGGCATCTCGATTCCCTTTCCGCAACGCGAGGTTCGGGTGCTCGATGGCTCCGCCTTGCGTGTCGCGCAACCCGCCGCCGAGTGACGGCAGGCGAGGACCGGGATCGTTGAAAACGGGCCCCTGCCTTGCTACATTGAACATATGCCCGGCGCCGGGGCAAAGTCGGCGGCGTGAAACCGGAGGATGATGACCTGTCCCTTTCCACCCAAGCGGCGCAAGCTGCTCCCCAGGGCGCGGGCCTGATGGCCGGGCGCCCTCCGCGACGAGCGAAAAGCTGCTGGCAGCGATCCTCGTCTCCCTCGATGACGACAAGGCCGAAGAGGTCGTGCAGATCGATCTGCGCGGGCGTTCCGAGATGGGCGATTACATGGTGATCGCCTCGGGCCGCTCGACCCGTCAGGTCGCCGCCATCGCCGAACACCTGACCGACAAGCTCAAGCAGGAATACGGCGTGCTCTCGAAGACCGAGGGCAAGGAAACCGGCGACTGGGTGCTGATCGACACCGGCGACGTGATCGTGCACGTGTTCCGACCCGAGGTCCGCGAGTTCTACCAGCTGGAGAAGATGTGGGCGCCTTCCGGGGCGGCCGCCGACAGCTTCCGCTGATGCGCGTCAGGATCTGCGCGGTGGGCCGGATGAAATCCGGCCCCGAACGCGTGCTGGTCGACGACTACACCACCCGGTTCGACCGAACCGGGCGGGCGCTGGGCCTCGGCCCTCTCACCATCAGCGAAGTCGACGACCGCAAGTGTGGCGGCATGGCCGCCGAGGCCGCGCTCTTGGACCGTGCCATTCCGGACGGCGCCGTGATCTGCGCCATGGACGAGCGCGGTCGCGAGATGACCTCGCCCGATTTCGCGCAGATGCTCGCGGGCTGGCGCGATCAGGGCCGCGCGGAAATCGCCTTCGTGATCGGCGGTGCGACGGGATCGACCCCGCCTTGCGCGTCCGTACCGATGCCATGCTCTCCTTCGGGCCGATGGTCTGGCCGCACATGCTGGTGCGCGCGATGCTGTGCGAACAGCTCTACCGCGCGGCCTCGATCCTCGCCGGATCGCCCTATCACAGGGTCTGATCCCGCCTTGGTGGACATCGCCGCCGCTTTGCCTCAGGACTGACCACGAGATTTTCCGAGGAGGCTTTCGAGATGGCGATACCCAAACCCGTGGTCCTGTGCATCCTCGACGGTTGGGGCCAGCGCGAGGAGACCACCGGCAACGCGCCCGCCCTCGCCAAGACCCCGACCTTCGACCGGATCATGCAAGGCCCGCACGCGACGCTGACCACCCATGGACCCGATGTCGGCCTGCCCTCGGGCCAGATGGGCAACTCCGAAGTCGGCCATACCAATATCGGCGCGGGCCGGGTCGTGGCGATGGATCTGGGCCAGATCGACCTCGCGATCGAGGACGGCTCCTTCTTCGATGCCGAGGCGATCGTCGACTTCGCCAAGACATTGCAGGATTCGGGCGGCACGGCGCATCTGTTCGGCGTCGTCTCGGATGGTGGTGTTCACGGCCATCTCGACCATATCGTCGCTGCCGCCAAGGCGCTGCGCGATCGCGACGTGGCGGTGACGATCCATGCCATCACCGACGGGCGCGACGTGGCGCCGTCCTCGGCGGACGCCTATCTCGAGGACCTGATCGAAAGGCTCCCCGAGGGCACGAAGATCGCCACCGTGATCGGCCGCTATTTCGCCATGGACCGCGACAACCGCTGGGACCGGGTGAAGACCGCCTATGACGCCATCATGCGGGGCGAAGGCCCCCGCGCCGACGACCCGCTCGCGGCGGTGAAGGCGGCCTGGGACGCGGGCAAGACCGACGAGTTCATCCCCGCCACGGTGATCGGCGACCACGAGGGCCTGCAGCCGCAGGACGGGCTCTTCTGCCTCAACTTCCGCGCCGACCGCGCGCGCGAGATCCTCGCCGCCATAGCCGATCCCGATTTCGACGGCTTTGATCGGGGCGCCACCCCGGCGCTCGCCGCGCGTCTGGGCATGGTGGAATATTCCGACCGGCACGTGGCATGGTACAAGGCGGTGTTCCCCAAGCGCGACATCGTCAACACGCTGGGCGCATGGGTCGCTGCCAAAGGCCGCACGCAGTTCCGTCTGGCCGAGACCGAGAAATACCCGCATGTCACCTTCTTCCTCAATGGCGGCAAGGAGGAGCCGGAGGAGGGCGAGGACCGGTTCATGCCGAAATCGCCCAATGTCGCGACCTATGACATGCAGCCCGAGATGTCCTCCGAAGAGGTGACCCAAGCTTTCGTCGGCGCGATCGAGAAGGGCTACGACCTGATCGTCACCAACTTCGCCAACCCCGACATGGTCGGCCATACCGGCGATCTGGCTGCGGCGATCCGCGCCTGCGAAGCGGTGGATGCGGGCCTGTCGCGGGTCTGCGCAGCGCTCGAAAAGGCGGGTGGCGTGATGATCGTCACTGCCGATCACGGCAACTGCGAGACGATGATCGACCCCGAGACCGGTGGGCCGCACACCTCTCACACGCTCAACCCGGTGCCGGTGGCGCTGTTCGGCGGGCCCGAGGGCGCGCGGCTGCGCGAAGGCCGGCTCGCCGATCTCGCGCCGACGCTGCTCGATCTCATGGGGCTCGACCTGCCGCCCGAGATGACCGGGCGCAGCCTCATCGAATGAGGGCGGCGCTGCTCCTCGCGCTGGCGCTGCTGGCCGGACCTGCCGGGACCGCCATGGCGCAGGACACGGCGACGGCGGCGCAGGCGGCGGCGGCGCGGCTTGCCGCCGCGAGCCAGTCGCTCGCAGCGGCGCAGGCCTCGCGCGACCGGGTCGCGGCGCTGACCGAGACGGTGCGCGCCTATGAAGAAGGGCTGGAGGCGCTGCGCGACGGGCTGCGCCGCGCCGCGATCCGCGAGCGGGCCATTGCCGTGGAGCTTGGCGCCAAGCGGGCCGAGATCGCGGGGCTTCTTGGGGCGCTCTTGTCGATGTCGCGCGCGCCCGCGCCGCTGTTGCTGCTGCACCCGGCGGGGTCTCTGGGCACCGCGCGCTCGGGCCTCATCGCGACCGAGGTGACGCCGGCGCTGCAGGCCCAGGCCGAGGCGCTGCGCGCCGATCTGCAGGAGGCCGCCGACCTCGCCGCCTTGCAGCAAAGCGCTATCGGCACGCTGGAGGAGGGGCTCGCGGGGGCGCAGACGGCGCGCAGCGCCCTTTCTGAGGCAATCTCGGAGCGCACCGACCTGCCGCTGCGCTTCAGCGAGGACCCGGTGGCGACGGCCCTGCTTCTGGCCTCGACCGACACGCTCGACGCCTTTGCCTCGGGGCTGGCACAGACCGTCGACACCGAATTGTCGAGCACGGTACCCGACGCCTCGGCGCTCAAGGGCAGCATCGCCTTGCCGGTGCAGGGGCAGGTGCTGCGCGGCTTCGGCGAGGCGGATGCCTCCGGCGTCGCGCGGCCCGGCCTCGTCATCGCCACCGCGCCGCGCAGCCTCGTCTCCACGCCGGTCGCGGCGACCTTGCGGTTTCGCGGCGAATTGCTCGATTACGGCAATGTGGCGATCCTCGAGCCGGCCGCCGGCGTGCTGGTGATCCTCGCGGGGCTGGCCGAGGTCTATGGCCGTACCGGGGAGATCCTGCCGGAGGGCGCGGCCATCGGCCTGATGGGCGGAGAGCTGCCCGCGCCGCACGAAATCTTGACCGAAACGGCGCAGGGTGGTGGCGCACGCCAGCCGGAAACGCTTTATCTGGAAGTGCGGGAGGGCGATGCGCCCGTCGACCCCGCGACATGGTTCGCGCCGGCCTGACCGGCGCGCGCCCAAATTGCGGCACGCGCCGCAGGCAGAGGGAATGTTGCGCATGAGGAAACTGGTACTGGCGGCACTCGGCGGCACCGCGCTCGGGCTCGTCGTCACGACGCAGGTGGCAGGGCCGCTCGTGGCACAGGAAGCCGAGCGCAACGCCAGCGTCTACGAGCAGCTCGATCTCTTCGGCGACATCTTCGAGCGGATCCGCGCCGAATATGTCGAGACCGTTGACGAGGGTGAGCTGATCGAGGCCGCGATCAACGGCATGCTGACCTCGCTCGACCCGCATTCCTCCTATCTCTCGCCCGAGGACGCCGCCGACATGCGCACCCAGACGCGCGGCGAGTTCGGGGGCCTCGGGATCGAGGTCACGCAGGAGGAGGGGATCGTCAAGGTCGTCTCGCCGATGGACGGCACACCCGCCGACGCCGCAGGTATCCTCGCCGGTGATTTCATCACCGCCGTCGATGGCGAAAGCGTGCTCGGCCTGACGCTCGACGAGGCGGTGGACCTGATGCGGGGGCCGGTCGGCTCGGAGATCATCATCACCGTGGTGCGCGAGGGCGAGGACGAGCCCTTCGACGTGTCGATCATCCGCGACACGATCAAGCTCAACGCCGTGCGCGCGCGCACCGAAGGCGACACCATCGTGATGCGCGTCACCACCTTCAACGACCAGACTTTCCCCGACCTACAATCGGGGCTGGCCGACGAGATCGAGAAGGCGGGCGGGCTCGACAACGTCAACGGCGTGGTGCTCGATCTGCGCAACAACCCCGGCGGCCTGCTGAACCAGGCGATCTACGTCTCCGACGCCTTCCTTGAGGCGGGCGAGATCGTCTCGACCCGTGGCCGCGACGTGGCGCAGTCGGATCGCAACAACGCCACCCCCGGCGATCTGATCGACGGCAAGCCGATGGTGGTGCTGGTCAATGGCGGCTCGGCCTCGGCCTCGGAGATCGTCGCGGGCGCGTTGCAGGACCACCGCCGCGCCATCGTCGTCGGCACCCAGAGCTTCGGCAAGGGATCGGTGCAGACGGTGATGCCGCTGCGTGGCGAGGGCGCGATGCGGCTGACCACGGCGCGCTACTACACGCCGTCGGGACGCTCGATCCAAGCGCTGGGCATCTCGCCCGACATCATCGTCGAACAGCCACGCCCCGCACCGGTGGACGAGACCGAGGAGGAGACGACGACGCCGCGTTCGCTGCGCTCGGAGGCCGATCTGCGCGGCAGCCTCGACAATGACAGCCTGACAGAGGACGAGATTAAGCAGCTCGAAGAGGATCGCGCGCGGGCCGAGGCCGCCGCCGAACTGCGCGAGCAGGATTACCAGCTCGCCTATGCGATCGACATCCTCAAGGGTCTCTCGGCGCTCGGTCCCCGCGCGCTGCCCGATCCTGACGAGCGCGCCGAGGCCCCGGCCGAGGCCGACGAGGGGGAGACCGCCCAGTGAGACCCGCCTCGATCGCCGCCCTGCCGTTCCGCCCCTGCGTCGGGGTGATGCTGGCGAATGCCGAAGGCAAGGTCTTCGTCGGCCAGCGGATCGACCGCGACCGGGACGCCTGGCAGATGCCGCAGGGCGGCATTGACCCGGGCGAAGACGTGACCACGGCGGCGCTGCGCGAGCTGGGCGAGGAAACCGGCGTGACGCCCGACAAGGTGATCATGGTGGCCCAGACCGAAGCGCCGCTCCGCTACGACCTCCCCTCCGACGTGGTGCCGCATATCTGGGGCGGCCGCTATCGCGGCCAGGCCCAGACCTGGGTGCTGATGCGCTTTACCGGGACGGACGGGGATATCGACATCGCCACCGAGCATCCGGAGTTCAGCGCATGGAAATGGATCGACCCCGCCGATCTGGTCTCGGCCATCGTGCCCTTCAAGCGGCAGGTCTACGAGCAGGCTCTGGCGCAGCTCGGACCGCTTATCTGAGCCTGGCTTTTGCGGTGGCGGCCCAGCCTGCCGCCGCGCTGTCCTGCCTCGTTCCCGACCCGGTCCGCAGCTTCGTGGAAATCCATGCCGCGCCCGAGAGCTACCGCGCCTTTGTAGGTCGCCTGAGCTTCGACGCTTCGAAGCTGCCCCCCTCCGTCGCCGCCGCTCCCGCCAACGCCACGCCGCCCGCGATCCCGGCGGGCCTCTCTGGCTACCAGCTCGGCCCCACCGGTTTCGACACGCCCGTGGAGACGGCGGTGCTGCTGCAACCCTCCTGCGCGGGGCCGTGGTGCGGCAGCCTCGCGCCTGGTGACGAGGTGCTGATCTTCGCACGTGAGGAGGAGGGGCAACTGGTCGTCGATCTGGAGCCTTGCCCGGGCAAGGTGCAGGCGGCACCCGACGCCGCGACGCGTGATCGGCTGGCCGCCTGCATGCGCGGCGAGGCCTGCGACCCCGCCGGATGAGCAAGGCCGCCCCGAAGGGCGGCTCGTTTCTCAGCGCAGCCGCTTGAGCAGCGCCTCGGAGGCGAAGCCGTCCACCGCCAGGCCGTTTGCCTGCTGGTAGCGGCGAATTGCGGCGATGGAATTGGGGCCGATGATGCCGTCGCTGCCGCCGGTGTCATAGCCCAGCGCGGTCAGCCGCTGCTGGACCTCCGAGCGCTCGGCCCGGTTCAGCGTTCGGCCCATGGCCATCTTCGTGCGCAGCGGCGCGCCCCCGGCGATGCGGTCGCCCAAATGCCCCACGCCGATCGCATAGGCGTCGGCGGCGTTGTAGCGCTTGATGACGTCGAAGTTCTTGAACGTCATGAAGGCCACGCCCTGCGCGCCTTCCGGCACGAGGATCTCGGCGGCGCCGAAGTCGCGGATCTGGCCGCCGGTCGCGGCGCGCACGCCGAGCGCCTGCCATTCGGCCGCGCTTTTCTTGGCGCCGCCCGCGAGGCCGTAGTTGAAGCCCGAGGGCAGTACCACCTCGACACCCCAGGCTGGCCCTTGCGCCAGCCGAAGTTCGACAGGTACTTCGCGGTCGAGGCGAGCCCGTCGGTCGGATCGTCGGACCAGATGTCGCGCCGCCCGTCGCCGCGGAAATCGGCGGCATAGGCCTCGTAGCTCGTGGGGATGAACTGGGTGTGGCCCATCGCCCCGGCCCAGCTGCCCTTCATGTTCTCAGGGGTCACGTCGCCGTTCTGCAGAATCTTGAGCGCCGAGGTGAGCTGCTGCTCGAAGAAGCGGCCGCGCCGTCCCTCATAGGCCAGCGTCGCCAGCGCCGAGATGACGGGGATCTCGCCGCGCCGCTTGCCGAAATTGCTCTCCATGCCCCAGACCGCGAGCACGGTCTGCCGATCGACGCCGTAGCGGGCCTCGATCTCGGAGAGCAGGCTCGAATATTGCGACAGCATCGCGCGTCCGGTCTCGACCCGCGTGTCCGAGGCGGCAGTGGAGAGGTAATCGCCCAGGGACTTGGTGAACTCGGCCTGGTTGCGGTCCTTTTCGATCACGCCGGGGATGTAGCCCGCGGAGGCGAAGGCACGGTCGAAGGTGGCCCCGGAGACGCCAGCCGAAAGGGCGCGGGACCGGTAGCCGCCGACCCAGTTCGAAAAGCCTGCGTTGGGTCGGGGTCGCATGTTCTCGTCCATCTGTTCCGCACGGGCCGGGGGCCGGGGCGAGCTGTCGAGCGGGCCCGAGACCGCTCCGCAGGACGCCAGGGCCGCGATTGTAAGGCCCAGAAGGCCCGTCCGTCCAAAGCTCGTCAAGTTCCGCACCGCCCGCTCCTTTTGCTTTGTGGCAGCACTACCGCGAAGCGGGCGAGTCGGCACGGGGCAGGGTGGCCAGCGGCGGGAAACCGCTCAGGCCCAAAGCCTCTCCATCCCCGCATGGTCGGGGCAGCGGTACTGCTGCCCCAAGGGCGTTCGCGGGCTCAGCGCTTGCGCGTGACCTTGCGCTTTTCCTTCTTGGCCTTGACGGCGGCCTTCTTCTTGGCGGCACCGGCCTTGTGGCGCGGCGGTTTGCCGGGGCGGCGCGAGGGGCCGCGCGGCATGGTCGCGCCGTCGATCTCGACCAGCTCGGCAATGAGCCCGCCAGAGATCGGCGCGGCTTCGACGAGACGCGCCGTAACCCTTTGGCCCAGCGCGATGACCCGGCCGCTGTCTGCGCCCATCAGGGTCTGATCCGCGGCGTCGTAATGGAAGAACTCGTTGCCCAGCGAGCGGATCGGCACCAGCGCGTCGGCGCCGGTCTCGTCGAGCTTCACGAACACGCCGAAGCGGGCGATGCCGCTGATCCGGCCCGGCAGCTCGGCGCCGATCCTGTCGGACATGAAGGCGGCGAGGTAGCGGTCGGTGGTGTCGCGCTCGGCCAGCATGGAGCGGCGCTCGGTGTCGGAAATCTGCTTGGCGGTTTCGTCGAGGCGTTCAAGATCGTGATCCGACAGGCCATCCTTGCCCCAGCCATGCGCCGAGACGAGGCCACGATGCACGATCAGGTCGGAGTAACGCCGGATCGGCGAGGTGAAATGCGCGTAATCGCGCAGCGCGAGGCCGAAATGGCCGAAATTCTCAGCGTTGTAATAGGCCTGCGTCATCGAGCGCAGCGTCGCGAGGTTGATCAACTCGTCCTGTTCGGTGCCCTGCGCCTGCTCCAGCAAGCGGTTGAGATGCGCGGTCTTGAGGACCTGCCCCTTGGCCAGCACCAGCCCCGACCCCTTCACCACCTCGCGCAGCGCGTCGAGCTTGTCGGGGTTGGGCTCCTCGTGGACCCGGAACAAGAGCGGCTGGCGCTTGGCGATCAGGGTTTCGGCGGCGCAGACATTGGCCAGCACCATGAACTCCTCGATCAGCCGGTGCGCGTCGAGCCTCTCCTTGAAGGAAATGGCCGTCACCTGACCCATCTCGTTCAGCTCGATCCGCCGCTCGGGCAGGTCGAGCTCCAAGGGCTGCCGCCGCTCGCGCGCCTTTTTCAGCGCGGCGTAGGCGGCCCAGAGCGGGCGCAGCACCTCGTCGAGCATGGTGGCGGCGCGGTCGGTCGGGGTGCCGTCGATCGCCTCCTGCGCCTCTTCGTAGGACATCGAAGCGGCCGAGCGCATCAGCGCGCGCTCGAACTTGTGGCCGATCTTGTTGCCTTCCGCGTCGATGCGGATGCGCACGACGATCACCGCGCGCGGCACGCCTTCATGCAGAGAGCACAGATCGCCCGAGAGCCGGTCGGGCAGCATCGGCACGACCCGGTCGGGGAAATAGGTCGAGTTGCCGCGCTTGCGCGCCTCGCGGTCGAGCTCCGAGCCGGGCGTGACGTAATTAGCCACGTCGGCGATGGCGACCCAGAGGATGTGCCCGCCCTCGTTGTCGGGGGCGTCGTCGGGCTGGGCCAGCACCGCGTCGTCGTGATCGCGCGCATCCGACGGATCGATGGTGATCAGCGGCAGCTCGCGCAGGTCGGTGCGACCCTTGAGGCCCGCGGGCTTCATCGCGTCGGCCTCGGCAAGGACCGCGTCGGGGAAATGGTCGGGAATGCCGTGCTGGTGGATCGCGATGAGCGAGACGGCGCGCGGCGCGGTCGGATCGCCCAAGCGCGACATCACGCGCGCCTTGGGCAGGCCGAGGCGGCCCTTGGGGCCGGCCTGCTCGGCCTCCACCAGCTCGCCGTCCTTGGCGCCGTGCTCGGCCCCTTCGGGGACGATCCACTGCTTGTCGACGCCCTTGTCGATCGGCACGATGCGCCCGCCCTCGGAGGCCTTCTTGAAGATGCCCAAGATGCGCAGCGGGTTGGTGCCGATCTTGCGGATCAGCCGCGCGGTGTAGTCGTGCTCCTCCCCTGGCGTGGCGGTGAGCTTGGCAAGGATGCGGTCGCCCGCGCCCATCGCCGCGTCGCTTTCGCGCGGCAGCAGCAGCACCTTGGGACCCTCGCCCTCACCGTGCCATTCGAGCGCGCGGGCCCAGAGGTCGCCATCCGCGTCGGGCGGCAGCACCGAGAGCACCGAGACCGGAGGCAGCCGCTCGGGATCGCGGTAGGTCCTGCGCTTCTTCTCGAGATGCCCCTCGGCCTCGAGCTCGCGCAGGATGCGCTTGAGGTCGATCCGCGCCGCGCCCTTGATGCCGAAGGCACGGGCGATGTCGCGTTTCGCGGTCTGGGTCGGGTTGTCGGAGATCCATTGCAGGATCTCGTCGCGGGAGGGCAATCTGTTCATGGCGTGCAGGTAGCACGCGCATGGGGTCTCGTCACGCGATCACGTCGCGCGCTCAGCTCCTG
The DNA here is from genome assembly GCF_000466965.1 of Limimaricola cinnabarinus LL-001. Lineage (GTDB taxonomy): Bacteria > Pseudomonadota > Alphaproteobacteria > Rhodobacterales > Rhodobacteraceae > Limimaricola > Limimaricola cinnabarinus. The sequence goes on along the minus strand of NZ_BATB01000002.1, from coordinate 127,695 downwards.
AGCCGCTTTTCCATGTCGCGATGCGGAATGCCCGCGTCGTCGTATTCGGGGCCGTAGGCCGTGTAGCCGAGCTTTTCGTAGAAGGGCAGGGCGTGGGTCTGGGCCGAGAGGTAGAGCTGGGTGACGCCGGGACGCGAGCGCAGCACCTCCTCGGCCATGCGCATGATCGCCGCCCCGAGGCCGGTGCCGCGATGCGTCCGCAGCACCGCGACGCGGCCGATCTTGCCGGTCTCACCGCGCAGCAGCAGCCGCGCGGTGCCGACCGGCGTGCCGTCGCAGGTGGCCAGCAGGTGGATCGCCTCGTGGTCCAGCCCGTCCATCTCCTCGGCCTCGGAGACGTTCTGCTCCTCGATGAAGACGGTGCGGCGCAGCGCGTGGCAGTGGGTGAGATCGGTGGTCTCGATGATATCGTGTTTCACGTGAAGTAGCTTTCGAGGATGCGGGTATAGACGGATTTGAGCCGGTGGATCTGCGCGATCTCCACCCGTTCGTCGACCTGGTGCATGGTCTGGCCAACGAGACCGAACTCCACCACCGGGCAGTGGTTCTTGACGAAGCGCGCATCCGAGGTGCCGCCCGTGGTCGACAGTTCCGGCACCATGCCGGTTTCGGCCTCGACGGCTCTGGCGACCATGGCCGAAAGTTCGCCCGGCGGCGTCAGGAAAGCTTCGCCCGAGACCTTCACCTCGATGCCGATCTCGACGCCGAACTCCTCGGCGACCCAGTCCGCCTCGGCCCAGAGCCATTCCTTCAGGCTGCGGCCCGTGTGCAGGTCGTTGAACCGGATGTTGAGCGTGGCGCGGGTCTGGCGCGGGATCACATTGGTGGCCGGGTTGCCGGTATCGAGCGTCACCACCGCCAGCGTCGAGGCGTCGAAATGCTCGGTGCCGGTGTCGAGCGCATGGTTCGACAGGCGGTCGACCAGCCGCGCCATCGCGGGGATCGGGTTGTTGGCGCGGTGCGGATAGGCCGCGTGGCCCTGCGTCCCGGTCACCGTGACAAAGGCGTTGAGCGAGCCGCGCCTCCCGATCTTGATCATCTCGCCGAAGTTCTCGGGGCAGGTCGGCTCGCCCACGAGGCACATCCGCATCCGCTCGCCGGTCTCGTCCATCCAGTCGAGCAGCGCACGGGTGCCATCGACGCCGTCGCCCTCCTCGTCGCCGGTGATGGTCAGGATCACCGCGCCATCGGGCGGCGTCGTCTGCACGAAATCGATGGCAGCGGCCACGAAGGCCGCCACGCCCGATTTCATATCGCAGGCGCCGCGCCCGTAGAGCTGACCGTCCTTCTCCTCTGCGCCGAAGGGATCGACCGACCAGTCGTCACGGTTGCCCACCGGCACCACGTCGGTATGGCCGTTGAAGCCGAAGCTCTTCTCGGCGTCCTTGGCGCCCCAGCGGGCGAAGAGGTTGGCGATGCCGTTCCGGTCGACGCGGGTGCAGTCGAAGCTCGCCCGTTCCAGCATCTCCTGCAACAGCACCAGCGCGCCGCCTTCTTCGGGGGTGACAGAGGCGCAGCGGATCAGCCGCGCGGTCAGGTCGGCGGGATCGATGGTCTGGGACATCCGGTCACTCCTTCGGCTCGGAGAAGGCGTAACGCGCGGGCCGGGCGGTTTCAATCGACCGGGATCGCGGAGCGGATCAATGAAGCGTGTCGGAACCGCCCTTGGCGTCCTCGAAGAACGGGGTCATCTGCGCCACGATGACCGAGTTCTCCTCGAGCGCGCGGCCCATCAGTTCGCGCTCCTCCTCCTCGATGTCGTGACCTTCGGCCAGACGCTCGTCGAGCGTGCCGTAGCCGGTGACATCCAGAGGGGCGAGATCGGCCTGCTTGAGGATCGCCACGGTCTCGCGCACCGCCTCGGCCTCGTCGACGCCCGAGGCATAGCACATCAGTGCGGCGCCGGTGGCTTCCTCGGGGAGGCCGTCGCCCTGCTTGCGGCCGACCTCGACCAGCAGCGTGTAGACCTGCTGCACCCGCTTGGGCTTGTCCTGCTTCTCGGCCATGCGCGTCTCCCTCATTCGATCGGCAGGCAGGTGGCATCGCGGGGCCGGATACGCAAGACCCCGCGCCTTGCTGGCGCGGGGTCTCGGTTGTCCGATCCTGCCGGATGTCAGGCGCGTTTGCCGCGCACCAACCGGGCGAGGAAGATCAGGATGCAGGCACCGATGAAGCCCGCGATCAGCGATCCGATCCAGCCCACGAGTGCCTCGCCCATGATCAGGCTCAGCAGCCAGTTGAACAGCAGCGCGCCGAGGATGCCGATGATGATGTTCATCAACAGACCCATATCCGCCTTCATCACCTTTTCGGCCAGCCATCCGGCGATCGCGCCGATGATGATGGTCATGAACCAACCCACACCCGTCATGTCGTCACTCCAAACCTGAGGCCCGGACATTCCGGGCTGTTGCAGCGGTAACCAGCCGCTCACGAAATCGTTCCCCGCCGCGCGATATTGGTCTGCGGCCTGGCCTGATCGGGCGACATCGGGACATTGGCCTTACCCCACGACCTCGACCGTGGCGGCGATGGCATAGACCGCAAGCATGGCGACGCTCTCGAAGCCGATCCTCGCGGGGCCCTCGCGCTGCCGCGCGATCAGCCCGGCCAGCAGGATGCCGGTCATCAAGAGCCCGGTGCCGAGCCAGTAGAGGTCGGTCGTGCCGACCGCGTGATAGAGCGAGCCTTCACGCAGGCTCAGATCCGAGATCACGAGAAACAGCGTGTCGAAGGTGTTGCCGCCGATGATCCCGCCGACGGCAAGTTGCAGCGCCCCGCGTCGCACCGCGACGATGGTGGTCACGAATTCGGGGAGCGAGGTCACCACGGCGGTGATCAGCGATCCCACGAGGCCAGAGCGCAGCCCGAAGCGTTCGATGAAGGCGCTGCCGACCTGCGCTATCACGAAGCCGCCCACCCCCATCACCAGCACCAGCCCCGCAAAGCGCAGAGCCGGGCCGGTCACCGAGCGGCCGGCCTCGTCTTCGTCCTCCGGCTCGTCTGTGCGGGTCTCGGAGGTCATCACAGGGCGCCACATCGGCTCTTCGGAGACACGGGCCGAGACGCGAACGCCGTAGAGATAGACGAGGAACAGCACCACCGAGACGGGATGCACGCCGAAATAGGAGATGTCCGGCCCCGCGATGGCGCAAAGCGGCAGGCTGAGCAGGATCATCAGCATCACCGCCTGAAACAGGTTGGCGGGCTCCGCGGCGGCGTGTTCGAGATTGGCGCGGCGGTAGATCAGGTCGGCGATGGCGAGAAACAGGGTCTGCGCCGCGATGCCGCCCACCGCGTTCGAAAAGGCGAAGGAGGCGTCACCGTCGAGCGCGGCGTTGACCGAGACCACCACGCCCGCGAGCGAGGTCGCGCCTCCGAGGATGATGCCTCCCGCCATCGCCTCGCCCATGGAGGTGCGGTCGGCGATGATGTCGGCCAGCCGGGTGGCCCGGATCGATGAGAAGATGACGGCCGCCCCCGCGAGAGCGAAGACGGCCAGCAAAAGCGGAAGGGACAGGCTCTGGATCATGCCCACCCAAGGTCCGGGCGGCGGGAGCGGTTCCTGCGCCCGCGCCCGGAACGCGGCGTCGATCAGTCGCGCAACAGCTCGTTGATGCCGGTCTTGGAGCGGGTCTGGGCGTCGACCTTCTTGACGATCACGGCGCAGTAGAGGTTCACGCCGCCCTTCGAGGGCAACGAGCCCGAGACCACGACCGAATAGGGCGGGATCTCGCCATAGCTGACTTCGCCGGTCTCGCGGTCGAAGATCTTGGTCGACTTGCCGATATAGACCCCCATGCCAAGCACCGAGCCCTCGCGGACGATGCAGCCCTCGACCACCTCGGAGCGCGCGCCGATGAAGCAGTTGTCCTCGATGATGGTCGGGTCGGCCTGCAGCGGTTCGAGCACACCGCCGATGCCGACGCCGCCCGAGAGGTGCACGTTCTTGCCGATCTGCGCGCAGGAGCCGACGGTGGCCCAGGTGTCGACCATGGTGCCGCTGTCGACATGGGCGCCGAGGTTGACGAAGGAGGGCATCAGCACCACGCCGGGCGCGATATAGGCCGAGCGGCGCACGATGGCGTTGGGCACGGCGCGAAAGCCCGCCTCGCGCCAGCGGTTCTCGCCCCAGCCCTCGAACTTGCTGTCGACCTTGTCCCACCAGCCGCTGCCCTGCGGGCCGCCCGACTGCATCTCCATGTCCTTGATGCGAAACCCGAGGAGCACCGCCTTCTTGGCCCATTGGTTCACGTGCCAGTCCTGCCCGCGCTTTTCGGCGACGCGCAGCTTGCCGGAATCGAGGGCGTTCAACGTGTCCTCGATCGCCTCGCGGGTCTCGCCGGTGGTCTGGGGCGTGATCGTGTCGCGCGCCTCCCAGGCGGCCTCAATCGCGGTTTCGAGCTGGGCGGTGTTGGTATCGGCCATGGGGCGGGCTCCGGTTTGTGATGCGGCTCGGCTGCGGCTATAGACCGGATGCGGCAATCGGCGCAACGCGCCCCAGGGTAAGGAACCGGCATGACCAAGGACAGACGACACCTCATGCGCGACAGCCACGAGGACCAGCGCACCGCCGATCAGGTGCCCCAGACGCCGCAGACCATGTCACCCTCCTACCGTCTCGCTTTTGCCGACGAGCAGTTCCTGCTGCGCGACGACCTGCGCCCGGTGCGCTGGCAGCTCGAACTTCTGAAGCCCGAACTGCTGATGAACGAGGCAGGGGTCAACTCGACCGTGGTGCTGTTCGGCGGCGCGCGCATCCCCGAGCCCGCGCGCAAGGTCACGGCGCGGACCCAGACGCTGGCCGATCTCTCGGCCTTCTACGAGGAGGCGCGGCGCTTCGCGCACCGGGTCACCGAATGGTCGCTGGAGACCGGCGGCACCGAGAACGTCATCGTCACCGGTGGCGGCCCCGGCGTGATGGAGGCGGGCAATCGCGGCGCGCAGGAAGCGGGCGGGCGTTCGGTCGGCCTCAACATCGTTCTGCCGCACGAGCAGGCCCCGAACCCCTATGTGACGCCGGAACTGGCGTTCAACTTCCATTACTTCGCGATCCGCAAGATGCATTTCCTGATGCGCGCCAAGGCGGTCTGCGTCTTCCCCGGCGGGTTCGGCACGCTTGATGAGCTGTTCGAGGCGCTGACGCTGATCCAGACCGGACGGATGAAGCGGGTGCCCTTCCTGCTGTTCGGCCGCGATTTCTGGGAGCGAATCGTCAACTGGGAGGCGCTGGCCGAGGCCGGCACCATCGCTGACGAGGACCTGCAGCTGTTCAAGTTCGTCGAAACCGCCGACGAAGCCTTCGAGGCAATGCGCAGCTGGACCCATGCGGGCGAGCGGCGCGAGCATATTCCCGGCCGGGAGGAATAGGCCACGCCACCGGGGCAGGGGGCCCGGACCTGCGCGAGGCCGCTCCTATGCATCGAAAAGCGCGCCGCCGGGCCACGGCGGCGCGCTTTTCGCTTCTCAGGGGACTGTGCGATCTCCGGCGCGCCGCGGTCGGGTCTCCCTCGGGCCTGCGCTCACGCCTTCGAGATCTCCGTTTCTCCCTTGAGCACCTCGTCGCCATCCTCCTGCTCGATCAGATAGGCGGGATCGTCCTCGCTGGCGTTGCGGGTGATCTCGGAGCCTTTGATCGTGCGGGTGATCTTGCGGGTATAGACCTTGGTGATCGTGCCGGTGCCGGTGCCGTTGCCCCAGCTCCATTTCACCTTGTCGCCTTCGGAATGGCTCATGGCCGTGCCTCCGTTTTCGGTTGCACGGCCAACGAGCGGTGGCGGCGGCGGGTTCCGCGCCTCAGACGGTGGTGGCGGCGGGTCGGGTCTGGCCCGTCTGCTGGCCCGTCTGCTGCCCGGCCTGCGCCAGCATCCGCAGCTCGGCCTGATTGCGGCCGACACGCATCCGCAGCGCCTCTGGCAGCTCTTCGGACGTTTTGCCCTGCGCCGCGGCCGCCAGATCGCGGGTCTGCGCCATCAGCGCGGTGGCGCGCATCTCGCGGTTGGCCTTGGAACGGGCGGGCACGAGGAACAGCGGCGTCAGCGTCTTCAGCTCGGGCTTGTCTTCGATCAGCGCGTCGTAGCCGGGCTGATCCGTGATCGCGGCGATCTCGTGGTGAAAGCCGATCTGGCCGGGCACCAGCAGGTAGGCCTGCAGGTTGCGGCTCGCGTTGCGCAGCCGCAACACCGAGTGTTCGACATGCATCTTGAGCTTGAAGGACGCCACGGGTTTGAGCGCGTCGAACTCCTTGGGCAGGGTCTTTTGTGGCATGCCGAGAAGCCGCGCCATCGCCTTGAGCACGTCGAGCGTCGAGGAGACACCCAGCGCCTTGAGGAACCGCTCGCCCGAAGTCTTGGAGGCGCTCTCGTTCTTGGCCGGCCCGTCGCCCTTGGGCACGTAGAACGAGATGCCGTTGGCCAGCGGGATCGCGCCGGTCTGGGTCACCGGTCCGGTGTGCTTGCCCTCCTGCGCGGTGGCGTCCCAGACGTAGACGTCGCGCCAGACGGCGCGCGCGATGACCGGATCGCCGAGGATCGCTTCGCGCGTCCTCGCATCCACCGCCGCCACGTCGAATTCGATCCCGTTGAGCTTGATCTTCACGGCTCTCTCCCTCGTGGCGCGCGGTCGATCCCGCGCGCCTTATCCCTGAACGTCGGCCGCGATCTCGGCGCGGCTCTTGCGCGCGCGCTCGGTCGCGGACTTCAACTGGCCGCAGGCGGCCATGATGTCCTCGCCGCGCGGCGTGCGAATGGGGCTGGCATAGCCCGCCTTGTAGATGATGTCGGCAAAGGCCCTGATCCGGTTGTTCGACGACCGCTCATAGGGCGAGCCGGGCCATTCATTGAAGGGGATCAGGTTGATCTTGGCCGGGATGCCCTCGATCAGCTTCACGAGACGGCGCGCGTCCTCGTCGCTGTCGTTCACATCCTTGAGCATGACGTATTCGAACGTGATCCGCTCTGAGTTCGACAGCTTGGGATAGGCCTTGAGCGCCTGCAGAAGCTTTTCGATGTTCCATTTCTTGTTGATCGGCACCAGCTTGTCGCGCACCTCGTCGGTGGTGGCGTGAAAGCTCACCGCCAGCATGCAACCGATCTCCTCGGCGGTGCGGGCGATCTCGGGCACGACTCCGCTCGTGGACAGCGTGATGCGGCGGCGCGAGAGCGACAGCCCCTCGCCATCCATGGCGATCTTCATCGCGTCGCGCACGCCCTCGAAATTGTAGAGCGGCTCGCCCATGCCCATCAGCACGATGTTCGACAAAAGCCGCGTCTCGTCCTTGGGCGCGCCCGGCGTGGGCCATTCCTCGAGATCGTCGCGCGCCAGCATGACCTGACCGATGATCTCGCCAGCGGTGAGGTTGCGCACCAGCTTCTGGGTGCCGGTGTGGCAGAACGAGCAAGTGAGCGTGCAACCCACCTGACTGGAGATGCACAGCGTGCCGCGATCGGTCTCGGGGATATAGACCACCTCGACCTCATGACCGCCGGCGATCCGCACGAGATACTTGCGCGTGCCGTCGGAGGAGACCTGCTTCGAGACGATCTCGGGCAAGGAAATCACGAAGTTCGCCGCCAAGAGCTCGCGGTAGGGTTTGGCGAGGTTGGTCATCGCCTCGAAGTCGCGCACGCCCCAATGGTAGATCCACTGCCAGATCTGGTTCACCCGCATCTTGGCCTGTTTCTCGGGCGTGCCCGCCGCGATCAGCGCCTCGCGCATCGCGTCTCGGCTCATGCCGACGAGGTTGGGCAGGCCCGGCGCGGCCTTGCGCGGGATGGTCATCACGTCCTGCGTGATCGGGGAAGTCGGGGCGACGGGGGCGGTCATCGGGGTACCTCGGGGCCGGGGGTGCCCGGCTCATATGGGAAAGCGGGCCCGGTCATCAAGGAAAACCGGCCCCGCTTCAGTGTAACATGGCGCCCCGGGGGACGTGGATCAGCTCGTGCAGCGCTTGGCCGCCTCGTCTACCGCGGCGGTGAAGCCCAGCAGCGAGAAGGTGTCCTTGGTTTGGGTGCCGCGGCCGGACCGGCCGGTCAGCACCGCATCGGCGCCGCGCTTCATCGCCGTGACGATGGCGGCGTCATCCTGCGGCGTGGCGGGCCAGGCCCAGTCGCCTTCGGTGAAGAGCTGGAAGTCCTGACCACCCACTTCGAGCGTCACGGTGGAGCCCGAGGCGAAGGGGTAGCCGCCGGTGAAGGTCACCTGACCGTTGACGCCTGTGCGGGGCGATAGAACACGAAAAGAAGGGTTTCGCCGCGGCTCACGGTGACGGGCTGGCCGTCCTTGGTGTTGAGCTGGCTCTTGGGGGCCGAGACGCCAAAGCACTCGACCGGATCGGTTTCCTGAAACACGCTCCAATCGGTCTCTGCGGCGACGCGGTTCGACGCCTCCTGCGCGGCGGCGTTCGTGGCGGCGGCGGCGATCAGCGCGCCTGCCGACAGGGACCCAATCGCGCGGAAAAGTCGTGACATCATGTAGCAGCCTCCAGCTGTCTGGCCTCGTGGATGCCCCCGGCGCCTTTTCGACTGGAAGGGGCGGGTTCAACTCGATAGCCAGAGGCTTATCAAGATTCCCGCCCCATGGGAAAGCCCTGCCCGGTCACATGTCTGCGCGGATATCCGCGCAGACAGGGGCCTCGGACCCTCACTCTGGAACTGTGGCGGCTTTGCCACTGGGTATGGTCGGAAGACCACATGGAGGATCACATGGATGCAGGATGATGGGCTGGGAACGAGACATGGCACCTCGCCGCAATCCTGATACGCCCCGGCATGTTCGGCCCGAAGCGCCCGGCGACAAGAAAGCGTCTGATGCCGGTGCTCCGAAACTGGCGCGGCCCGCGTCGGCGCTCTTGAGCTAAGCGAAACGCCCATTGCCGGGCCTGGCGCCAAGAGGCGGTGCCGCGCATGAGGGTCGCTGGCCGGACCTCGCAGAGGACCCGGCCATCCGTCACATCTCCATGGCCTCGCAGACCTCGACGCTGCCGCCATCGGCGACCATCGGACAGTCCTTGGCCATGGAAATCGCCGCGTCGATGTCGGGCGCGGTGACCAGCGTGTAGCCGTAGACGGGGTTGGCACCACCATCATGCGTCACGCCGCTCTGGCTCACGGTATGGGATTTCCCGGCCGGCGCGCCCTCGTCGACGATGTTGTCGCGAATGCCATCCATCCAGCCCTGCCAGCGGGCCATTGCCTCGCGACCCGCTTCTTCGCTCTCGGGCGGGCTCATCCCGTTGCCGTGGTAGATATACATGAAACGCTTGTCTGCCATGTCGTCCTCCCCAGTGGCGGGGCGGCCACTGCCTGCCCCTGCGTCAGTGTCGGACGACAAACCGAGTCGCGCAAGATCAAATAGAGAACATTTCCTTTCGGTAGCCTTGAATATAGAGCAGTGCCGTCAGGTCGCCATGGTTCACCCGCACCTCGCACTGTTCCGCCACCACCGGCTTGGCATGGAGCGCAACGCCCGTTCCGGCCAGCCCAAGCATGCCGAGATCGTTGGCGCCGTCGCCCACGGCGATGACGTCATCGGGCATGATGCCGAGCCGTTCGGTGATCTCGTGCAGCGCCTGCACCTTGGCCTCGCGCCCGAGAATCGGGCGGGCCACATCGCCGGTGAGCCTGCCGCCTGCCGCCAGCAGCGTGTTGGCGCGATGCTCGTGAAAGCCCAGCGCCTCGGCCACCTTTTCGGTAAAGGCGGTGAAGCCGCCCGAGACCAGCGCCGCGTGACCGCCATCGGCCTTCATCGTTGCGATGAGTTCGCGGCCGCCGGGCATGTGGGTGATCCGTTCGGCCAGAACTCGGGCGATCACCGCCTCGTCGAGGTCCCTGAGAAGGCCCACGCGCTCGATCAGCGCGCCCTCGAAATCGAGCTCTCCGTTCATCGCCCGCTTGGTGATCTCGGCCACACGCGGGCCGACGCCGGCTTCGGCGGCCAGCTCGTCGATGCATTCCTGCTGGATCATGGTGCTGTCCATGTCGGCCAGAAGCATCTTCTTGCGGCGGCCTTTGCTGCGCTGGATCACCATGTCGACGCGGCTTGCCTGAAGATCGGCCCAGACCTGCCAGCGATTGTCCGGCACCATCGGGATCCCGAACTCCACCGCCTCGCCGGGGGCGAGCCAATCGAGCGCGGTGCCGCCCCAGGCGCTGCGCAGGTTTTCCGCCAGATGCGGGTCGAGAGGAGTGCCGGGTGCGGTGAGGAGCAGGGCGGTGAACATGGGGCGATGTTTCCGATAGTGACGCGGGATGGCCCGCTTGCGACGTTTGGCGGTGCCTTAACGGCAATTTCCCCGTTGTGAAAGCGCATGAGGGGGCGTAGATGCGGCGGCGGGACACCTCTCCCCAACGAGAGGCGCTTATCTGCAAGGATACCAGCAATGGTCAGCACGACTCCGGACGTTCGTCCGTCGAATCCGCGTTTTTCCTCCGGCCCCTGCGCCAAACCCCCCCAATGGAGCCTCGACAAGCTCTCTGACGCGCCGCTCGGCCGCTCGCACCGCGCCGCCATCGGCAAATCGAAGCTCGCCGCCGCGATCGAAGAGACGCGCGCGCTTCTGGGCGTGCCCGCCGATTATCGCATCGGCATCGTGCCCGCCTCGGACACCGGCGCCGTCGAGATGGCGATGTGGTCGATGCTCGGCGCTCGCAAGGCCACGATGGTCGCGTGGGAAAGCTTTGGCGCGGGCTGGGTCTCCGATGTGGTCAAGCAGCTCAAGATCGACGCCGAGGTGAGGACCGCCGACTACGGCCAGATCGTCGACATGGCGAGCCTGGACTACGACACCGACGTCGTTTTCACATGGAACGGCACCACCTCGGGCGTACGGGTGCCGAACGGCGATGCGATCCCGGCCGACCGCGAGGGTCTCACCATCTGCGACGCCACCTCGGCGGCCTTCGCGCAGGACCTGCCTTGGGACAAGCTCGACGTCACCACCTTCTCGTGGCAGAAGGTGATGGGCGGCGAGGCGGCGCATGGCATGCTGATTCTGAGCCCCCGTGCCGTCGAGCGGCTGGAGAGCTACACCCCCGCATGGCCGCTGCCCAAGATCTTCCGCATGACCAAGGGCGGCAAGCTGATCGAGGGCATCTTCAAGGGCGAGACGATCAACACGCCGTCGATGCTCTGCGTCGAGGATTACCTCGTCGCGCTGGCCTGGGGCCGCGAGGTCGGCGGACTGGAAGGGCTGAAGGCCCGCGCCGATGCCAACGCGCAGGCTGTCTGGGACTCTGCGAAAGCCGCGACTGGATCGCCAACCTCGCCGAGGACGAGGCGACCCGCTCGAACACCTCGGTCTGCCTGAAGTTCACCGATGAGCGCATCACCGACGGAGCCGCCTTCGCCAAGGCGGTCGCCAAGCGGCTTGAGAAGGAAGGCGTGGCGCTCGACATCGGCGCCTATCGCGATGCGCCCGCCGGCCTGCGCATCTGGTGCGGCGCCACGGTCGAGACCGCCGACATCGAGGCGCTGCTGCCCTGGCTCGACTGGGCCTTCCACGCCGAGATCGAGGCGCAGGCCGAAGCCGCCTGAAGCCTCTCGGGGCGCGCGTTTGACGCGCCCCGTCCTCCCCCATTCCCCGGACGCATTCCGTCCGACCGCCACAGGAGCATCCAAATGCCCAAGGTTCTCATCTCCGACGCCCTCTCCGACGCCGCCGTGCAGATCTTCCGCGATCGCGGCATCGAGGTCGATTTCCAGCCCAAGCTTGGCAAGGACAAGGAAAAGCTGGCCGAGATCATCGGCAACTATGACGGTCTTGCGATCCGCTCGGCCACCAAGGCCACCGAAAAGCTGATCGAGGCCGCGACCAACCTCAAGGTCATCGGCCGCGCCGGCATCGGCGTCGACAACGTCGACATCCCGGCGGCCTCGAAGAAGGGCATCATCGTGATGAACACGCCCTTCGGCAATTCGATCACCACCGCCGAGCACGCGATCTCGATGCTGATGGCCGTGGCGCGCCAGATCCCCGAGGCCAACGCCTCGACCCATGCGGGCAAGTGGGAGAAGTCGCGCTTCATGGGCGTCGAGGTCACCGGCAAGACGCTCGGCGTGATCGGGGCGGGCAATATCGGCTCGATCGTCATCGACCGCGCGCATGGCCTCAAGATGAAGGTCGTGGCCTATGACCCCTTCCTGTCGGAAGAGCGCGCCGCCCAGATCGGCGTCGAGAAGGTCGAGCTGGACGAGCTTCTGGGCCGTTCGGACTTCATCACCATGCACGTGCCGCTGACCGAGCAGACGAAGAACATCCTGTCCAGGGAAAACATCGCCAAGCTCAAGCCGAGCGTGCGCATCGTCAACTGCGCTCGCGGCGGTCTGGTGGACGAGGCAGCGCTGGCCGAGGCGATCACCGAAGGCCGCGTCGCCGGTGCCGCCTTCGACGTTTTCGCCGAGGAGCCTGCGACCAACTCGCCGCTGTTCAACCTGCCCAACGTCGTCGTCACGCCGCATCTCGGCGCCGCGACGAGCGAGGCGCAGGAAAACGTGGCGCTGCAGGTGGCCGAACAGATGTCGGACTACCTTCTGACCGGTGCCGTCACCAATGCCATCAACATGCCCTCGATCACCGCCGAAGAGGCCAAGGTGATGGGCCCTTGGATCGGCCTCTCGGGCCACCTTGGCAACTTCATCGGCCAGATGACCGACGAGCCGATCACCGCGATCAACATCCTCTATGACGGCGTCGTCTCGGAGATGAACCTCGCCGCGCTGAACTCGGCGCTGGTGGCGGGCATCATGCGCAAGGCGAACCCGGATGTGAACATGGTCTCCGCCCCGGTGATCGCCAAGGAGCGCGGCATCCAGATCTCGACCACCAAGCAGGATCAGTCCGGCACCTTCGAGGGCTACGTCAAGGTCACCGTGACCACCGACAAGCGCGAGCGTTCGGTCGCGGGCACGGTGTTCTCGGACGGCAAGCCGCGCTTCATCCAGATCAAGGGCATCAACATCGACGCCGAGATCGGCCGCCACATGGTCTATACCACCAATCAGGACGTGCCGGGCATCATCGGTGTGCTGGGCACCATGATGGGCGAGAACGGCGTGAACATCGCCAACTTCACCTTGGGCCGCAACCAGCGCGCCGGCGAGGCGATCGCCATCCTCTATGCTGACGAGGCGGTCTCCGAAGGGGTGCTGCAGAAGCTGCGCGACACCGGCAAGTTCCAGCAGGTCAAGGCGCTGACCTTCGACGTCGAGGAGTGATCCTCGCCGCAAGGCAGGGTAGGGGGCCGCGGTGGCGCACCGCGGCCCCTTGTCGTTCGAGGCGTATCCTGCGGCAACTTTACACTTCAAATACTCATATCCCGCCGCATCCGAACGGTGCGCCATGAGTAGTTGGAGAGTGAGGTTGCCAGGAGCCGCGCTTTCCGAGCATCCGTGATCGCTATAGGGAGAACCGCATGAGCACCCGTTTCGAGACCATCCCTGCCTTTCTCGACCACGGCTTCGACGACGTGATCGACGTGCGCAGCCCCGCCGAGTTTGCCGAGGACCACGTCCCCGGTGCGATCAGCCTGCCGGTCCTGTCCAATGCCGAGCGGGCCGAGGTCGGCACGATCTACAAGCAGATCTCGCCCTTCGACGCGCGCAAGATCGGCGCGGCCATCGTCGCGCGCAACGCCGCCGAGCATATCGCCGGGCCGCTCGCCGATCGCGAATATCGCTGGAAGCCATTGGTCTATTGCTGGCGCGGCGGGCAGCGGTCGAACTCCTTCGCCTCGATCCTGACCCAGATCGGCTGGCGCGCCGAGGTGGTGGAGGGCGGCTACCAGACATGGCGGCGGCTGGTGCATACGGCGCTCTACGAGGCCGTCCTGCCGCATCGGCTCGTGCTGCTCGACGGCTTTACTGGCACCGCCAAGACCGCGCTGCTGCCGCTGGTCGAGGCGCGCGGCGGGCAGGTGCTCGATCTCGAAGGGCTGGCCAACCATCGCGGCTCGCTTCTGGGGGGCGATCCGGCCGACCAGCCCGCGCAGAAGGGCTTCGAGAGCCGGTTGGCCGAACGCCTCGCCCGGCTCGACCCCGAGCGTCCCGTGCTCGTCGAGGCCGAAAGCTCCAAGATCGGTCGGATCACCCTGCCGCCTTCGCTCTGGGCGCTGATGACCCGCGCGCCGCGTATCGAGATCACTGCACCGATCGAGGCGCGTGCCGCATTCCTCGCCCGCCGGTACGAGGATGTCAGTGCCGATCCCGCGCGGCTGTCGCGTCTTCTCGATCAATTGAGGACGCATCGCGGCCACGAGGTGGTCGATGGCTGGCAGGCGCTCCTGTCCGAGGGCCGCATGGTCGAGCTGTCGGCGGCGCTGATGATCGAGCATTACGACCCGGCCTATGCCCGGTCGCGCGCCGCACATGATCCGCAATTCGCGGCCACCGTCGCGGCGCAATCGCTCGACGCGGACGGCCTCGCCCGTGCGGCCGAAGAGATCGTGGCGGCGATGCACGCCATTTGACGCAGGCCGGCCAGCAGCTTACCTCGGTGACATAGACCGGAGGAGAGAGCCATGCGCCCCGCCAACGAGGCCCTGATCGTCATCGACATGCAGAACGACTTCTGCCCTGGCGGCGCGCTGGCCGTGGCCGAGGGCGACACCATCGTTCCGGGCATCAACGCTCTGATGCAGGAGTTCCGCGCAGTGGTGCTGACGCAGGACTGGCACCCGGCCGATCACCTCTCCTTCGCGAGCCAGCACGAGAACGCGGCACCGATGTCGATGACCGAGATGCCCTACGGGCCGCAGGTGCTCTGGCCCGACCACTGCGTGCAGGGCACGAATGGCGCGGACTTCCACCCCGACCTGCGGACCGACGCCGACCTCATCATCCGCAAGGGATTCCGGCGCGAGATCGACAGCTACTCGGCCTTCTTCGAGAACGACCACGAAACGCCGACCGGGCTGCACGGCTACCTGTCCGAGCGTGGCATCACCGGGATCACGCTTGCAGGCCTCGCCACGGATTTCTGCGTGAACTACTCCGCGCTCGACGGCGCGAAGCTCGGCTACAAGGTCACGGTGATCGAGAGCCTGTCGCGCGGGATCGACCTCGACGGCAGCCTCGAGGATGCGCGCCAGGCGATGCTCGATGCCGGCGTGGTGCTGGACTGATGGACATCGCCACCCGCGTCTGGAACCACAAGTGGAAGATCGACCCGATCGTCCGTTCGCTGATCGACACAGATTTCTACAAACTTCTGATGTGCCAGTCGGTGTTTCGCAACCACCGCGACACGCAGGTCACCTTCTCCCTGATCAACCGCACCAAGTCGATCCGCCTCGCGGACCTGATCGACGAGGGCGAGTTGCGCGAGCAGCTCGACCATATCCGCTCGCTCTCGCTCACCCGCGGCGAAAGCACTTGGCTGCGCGGCAACACCTTCTATGGCAAGCGGCAGATGTTCCGTCCCGACTTCATGGAGTGTTCGAGGGGCTGCGACTGCGCCCTACCACCTCGAGAAGCGCGACGGGCAGTACGAGCTGACCTTCGAAGGGGCGTGGCCCGAGGTGATGCTGTGGGAGATCCCGGCGCTCGCGGTCCTCATGGAGCTGCGCTCGCGCGCAGTCCTCAACGACATGGGGCGGTTCGAGCTTCAGGTGCTTTATGCCCGCGCCATGACCCGCACATGGGAAAAGGTCGAGCGTCTGCGCGGTACCCAAGGTCTGCGCATCGCCGATTTCGGCACCCGCCGTCGCCACAGCTTTCTGTGGCAGGACTGGTGCGTGCAGGCGATGCTCGAAGGCATGGGCGCGAGCTTTGCCGGGACCTCGAACTGCCTCATCGCCAAGAACCGCGACCTCGAAGCCATCGGCACCAACGCGCATGAACTGCCCATGGTCTATGCCGCCCTCACCGACAGCGACGAGGCGCTGGCCGAGGCGCCCTACCGCGTGCTCGCCGACTGGCATGACGAGCATGAGGGCAACCTGCGCGTCATCCTGCCCGACACCTACGGCACCCAAGGCTTCCTCGACCGTGCGCCCGACTGGCTCGCCGGCTGGACCGGCATCCGCATCGACTCGGGCGATCCGGCCACCGGGGCCGAGACGGCGATCAAGTGGTGGCAGGAGCGCGGCGAGGACCCGCGCGAAAAGCTGGTGATCTTCTCCGACGGGCTGGATGCGGACAAGATCCTCGACCTGCATGCGCGCTTCGTGGGCCGGGTGAAGGTGAGCTTTGGCTGGGGCACGATGCTGACCAACGACTTCAAGGGGCTGGCGGGCGACGCGCTCGCGCCCTTCTCCCTCGTCTGCAAGGCCGTCGCCGCCGAGGGCCGCCCCACCGTGAAGCTTTCGGACAACCCCGAAAAGGCGATGGGCCCGGCCTCCGAGATCGCCCGCTACAAGCGCGTCTTCGGCGTCGGCCCACAGGACGCTATTCCCGTCACCGTCTGACCCCGGAGAAATCCCATGTCGCTCCCGCTCTTCGTCCAGATCCGCTGCACCCCCGGCACCACCTACAAGGTGGCCGACGCCATCGCGCTCAAGGAAATCCACTCCGAGCTCTATTCGACTTCGGGGGGCTTCGACCTCTTGGTGAAGATCTATGTCCCCGAGGGCGAGGATATCGGCATGTATCTCAATGAGCATCTGATGGGCATCGAGGGGATCGAGCGGACGCTGACGACGCAGACGTTTCGGGTGTTCTAGATTGATAGGCGAGAGTAGGAGAACAGATCATCTTGCTCGTTCAATCTCCAACGAGACGCTTCCCAGAAGCTTAAGTCTCAATCCTCCGGCCCCTTCCTGAGCGCCTTCACCTCGCCGCGCTGCTTTTTCGCCTCCAACCGCCGCCGCACCGATCCCTTCGTCGGCTTCGTCGGCACGCGTCGCTTCGGCACATGCACCGCTGCGCGGATCAGTTCGGCCAGCCGCTCGCGGGCGATCTCGCGGTTGCGGGGCTGGTGGCGGGTGTCCTGCACGAAGATGACGACAGCTCCGTCATTGGTCCAGCGCCGCCCGGCAAGCCGCCTGAGCCGCCTTTTAACCGGGTCGGGCAGGTTGGGTGAACGCTCGGCCTCGAAGCGCAGCTCCACTGCGGTGCTCACCTTGTTGACGTTCTGGCCGCCGGGGCCGGAAGCGCGGGTGAACTGCTCGGTCAGCTCCCAATCCTCGATGGTGATGCGGTCGTCGATCTGCAGCATGTATGTTCTCCGGGGCGTCGCCCCCCAGATAGCGCGCCCGGGCGGGCGATACAAAAAATGCCGCCCCGGCGACAAACGAAAAGGGCCGTTTCCGGCGATGGAAACGACCCTTCGAAGTTCAGGAGGTGGGTCGGTTAGACCGAGGTCCACCTGGTGGGTTGTTCGGCCAAGGGCTGCCTCAGCCGCGCACCCCCCAAGCTGTCCCGACACATTTCTCCAATACCCTTCTCGACACTGGATCACCTCCTTTCAATGAGTTTCGCCTGACCCAAAGCTGGCATGGAAGGCCGCGTCGTCAAACAGAAATTTTTGTGACGTTCCGTTGGGGAAGGTGAAGTGTTGCCGATCCCCGACAGGAGGCGGGATCGTCATTCATCCAGCGCGTATTCGACGAACTCGGTGCGCTGAAAGAAGCGGAAATTGTCATCGGAAACCATGGTGAGCCGGATCCGGCCGAGATCGTCGCGCCAGACCGAGATCCCTTCGAGGTTGTCATGCACGCCGACCCCGGTTTCGAGCAGCACCTCTTCGCCGGTGCCGTCGGGCGCGAAGCGGCGCACCCGGCTGCGAAATCCGATGCCCGCGAAATCGCGCTCGAGGAGGTAGAGCCGCCCGTCGGGCCGAAATCCGCCCCCGTGACGAGAAAGTTGTCGCGCCGCGGGAGCGAGAAGGGGATCGTCCACTGCCCGTCCTTCCAACGGTAGACCGGGAACGGCTTGTCGATCCGCCCCGAACGCTCGGGGATGGTATAGAGCGCGCCCGCCTCGTCGACCGCCAGCGCCTCGAGCGCGCTGTTGAACTGCATGTGGGGAAAGGCTTCGGGGCGCGGCAGGACCTCGGGGCCGTCCGGCCCGGTCTCCGATCGCACCCGCGCCTTGCCCTCGAACGAGATCCAGCGCCGCCCGTCAACTCCGATGGCCAGCCCCTCGCTGTCGGCCAGATGGGCCGTCATGATCCCCTCGCGCCCGGAACGCAGAGGTTCGGAACGCGCAATGTCGATGCCGGTGATGCGCCCTTCGGCATCTCGCTCGAACCGCCCGTCGATCATCCGTGCCCGGTCGCTCACGGTGATGAAGCCGAGCCCGCCGGCCTCGGTCTCGATCGCGGAGAACCCGCCCGAACGATGCGCGCTTTCGGGCCAGACATAGCTGCCGATGTAATCGGCCTGCTGCTGGGACGGCGCGCCGCCCGAAAGCAGGGCCGCCAGAACCATTGCCTTCATGGGCTCAGTCGCTCGTCAGAACAGCGGCGCACTGGCCGGGCAGATCCGCCATGGTGATCTCGCCCTTGGGCTTAGGCTCGGGCGCGTCGGGATCGGCGGGCGGGGCGGGGCGCGGGTTCAGGATGTTGGCCTGCCACTCGCGCGCGTCGTCGCAGCCGTCGCCCGGCGGCGGCGGGTCTTGGGCTTCGCAGGCGGTGTCGCCCGGCAGGCAATTCAGCCGCACGTGGAAATGCGTGTTGTGCCCGTACCACGGCCGCACCTTGTTGAGCCACGACCTGTCGCCGGTCTCGGCGTCGCACATCGCCACCTTGCGCCCGGAAAGATGAAGATCCGGGCCGTGCGCGGGTCCGAGGCCGCGGCCTTCACGAGCGCCATATGCTCGGGCGTCCAGTTGGCGTTGGTATAGGCGCCGCCGCGGGCCTGCATGTCGGTCGATGAGATCGCCTCACGCTCGGCCACCGAGAGGTCCAGCCGGTCGGCGCGGCGTAGCCAGATGTCGGCGTCGATGCCGGTCTGATGGCTGGCATGACCGGTGAGCATCGGGCCGCCGCGCGGCTGGCTCATGTCGCCGACATAGATGCCGTTCCAGCCGGGCAGGGCGGCGGCCTTGCGCGACAGGTCCTGAATGAAGTCGATGGCCTCCGGCTGCGCCCAGTTGCGGTTGCGCGACAGCCGCATCGCCTGCCAGGTCGGGCCGGTCTCGGCCAACTGCGCGCCGCCGGCCTGACAGCCCTTGGAGTAGAAGCCGATCGATTCTGGCCGCTGCGCCGAGGCCGTCGGGACATGGCCAAAGAGCTGCTTCGCCACGCGGGTGTCGTTGGTATTGTGGGTCGAGACCACGGCGCGCGGCGCGGGGGGCTCGCCTTCGCAGGCGGCGAGAAGGCCGAGGCCCAGCAGGGCGGCGGCGAGGGGGCGGATCATGCTGCTCGGTCTCCGTTCTTGTTGACCCATCCTAGCAGAAGCAGCCCCAGCGCGAACAGGGCGATCACCGGCACCAGACCGGCGCGCGTCGATCCGCTCATCCATGTGGCAAGGGTGATCGACAGCGGGGCGAGGAAAGCGGTGGCGCGGCCCGACAGCGCGAAAAGACCGAAGGCCTCGGTGGCCCGTTCGGGGTCGGCGTGGCGCACCATCAAGCTGCGCGAGGCCGAATAGAGCGCCCCGCCCGCCCCGCCGATCAGCGCGCCGCAGATGTAGAACAGGATGTCGGGGAGGGGTGAGCCGGGGGGCAGCGGCAGGCCGAACAGGCTGTCGCGCGTCATCGACACGATTAGCACCGACACCGCGATCAGCACCCACACCGACAAGCGGATCACCGGTTTGGGGCCGAGCCGTGCATCCGCGAGCCCGCCCGCCCATGTCAGGATCGCCGCCGAAATCGCGCCGATGATGCCGAACACGCCAATCTGGATCACCGACCAGCCGAGCACCAGCGTCGCATAGACCCCGCCAAAGGCATAGACCGCCGCCAGCGCGTCCCGGTAGAGCATCGAGGCGCCGAGAAACGCCGCGAGGCTGGGGCGGCGGGCCACATCGCGCAGCGACCTCCACAGGCGCGCCGCGACCACGCGCGGCGTCACCGGCACGCACGCCACCGGGCCCGCGTCGCGCACCCAGACAAAGAACGGCACGATGAACACCGCGTACCACAGCGCGATCACAGGCCCGACAGCGCGCGTGCCCTCGCGCGTTTCGGGGTCGAGCCCGAAGGCGGGCGGCCTGCCCAAAAGGGTCAGGCCCGCGTCATTCTCGGCCAGAAACAGCAGCATCAGGATCAGCGACACCACCCCGCCCCAATAGCCCAGCGCCGCGCCCGAGCCGGAGATCCGGCCGATCATCGGCCCCGTGGCGAGCGAGGGCAGCAGAGCGTTGTTGACGTTGGTGGCCGATTCGGCGGCGACGAAGCCCGCGAAGAACAGCACCAGCGCCGGGATCAGCATCTCGCCATCGGGTTCGAGGATCCACAACCCGGCGGCGCAGATCACGGCGATCGCCGAGAACGCCGCGATCCATGGCATCCGGCGGCCCGACGCGTCCGCCAGAGCTCCCAGCACCGGCGCGGTGAAGGCGATGAACAGCCCCGCCACCGTCTGCCCCGAGGCCCAGAGCGACTGGGCGCGCGCGTCGGCCAGCGCCTCCGGCAGCCCTTGGGCCGCGAAATGCGCGGTGGCGACGGCGGCGAAATAGGGGCCGAAGATGAAGGTGAGCCCCAGCGTCGCATAGGGCTGCTGCGCCAGATCGAAGATCATCCAGCCCCAGATCCGTCTCATCGTCGCCATGCCGGTCCCCTCGTCCTGTCGTGGCGGATCTGACAGGCAGGCAGGGGCCGGGGCAAGCGCCGATGCGGATGGGGGTCCGTTCGCTCCGCCCATGCTGCCGGGTCGCCGCCGGATCGCTGCGTCGTGACGCGTGGATGCACCGGAACCGCTTGCGGGAGCGGCCATGCACGGCGTAGATTTGAGCCGTGCATCGGTGCGAGACGTGAGTCTCTCCCGCGCATCCTGCCAGGATCACCGCCCTGACCGATCGGTCAGGCAACCTTGATTTGCATCGGGACCATCCGTCCGGCGTGTCGCCGGGCGGTCCTTTCAGCATGTGAGATCGTGATGGGAAAAGGCGACAACAAGCGCGGCAACCGCGAGGCGAAGAAGCCCAAGCAGGAAAAGCCGAAGGTGCTGGCCACCGCCAACTCGGGCGCGGCCAAGCCGCTTTCGCTCGGAGAGAAGAAGGGCCGCTGAGCGGGCCGAAGCGAGCGGGCGGGCAGTGTCCGCCCACCGCCGTTCAGGCGGCCCTGGTTTCGGACGCGGCCCGGGCATCCGCCATCGGGGGCCAGGGCCGCTCGGCCTCGGCACGCACCCAACCGGCGATCCAGTCGGGCATCGGCGGCGAGGCGGGGTCCTGACCCAGCGCTTCCATCAGCCGCGCCGGGTTCACCACGCCGCCTTGTCTGCGGTCGGTGATGGCCAGCCGCACCAACGCATGGCTCGTGCATTCGCCATCCGCCCGGAACATGCCCTGCTCGGTATAGACGTAGCGATCGTCCCAGCAGACCGCGCGCGACCGCATGGTCAGCCGGGCGAACCCCTGCACCCGGCGGCGATAGCGCACCGAGACACCCGCCACGGCCATGCCCCAGCCATTCGCGCGCAGCCCATCGATCACGCCGATCCGCTTCGACAGCGGCATCCGCCCGAGGTCGAACAGCGTCAGCGTGCGACCGTTGTTCAATTCGTTCCACATGTCGAGATCCCACGGCATCACGATGTGGCGGCTCTCATGCGTGCCGGTGACGGGCAGGGGCGCGTCGGCGCGGTGGCGCCAGAACTGCCAGAACATTCGGATGAAGGGATACATGCGCAAACTCCGGGACCGGGGGGCTCGCCGCGCAGGTTGCGTGGGGCTGACGGGCACGTCAACGGGTGACGCGAGGGCCCTTGGTCGCAGCCTTGGCCTTCGGGATTGCCCTCGGGGGCTCGGCTCCTTACCTGTCGTTGCGACCCAAAGCCCCGGACGGACCGCCAATGACCTCGCTCTTTCAGATCCTGATGCTCATCCTCGACATCGCGACCTTCTTCATCTTCGCGCATTTCATCATGAGCTGGCTGGTCAGCTTTCAGGTGCTGAACCTGCGCCAGCCGCTGGTGGCACAGATCTGGGACGGTCTGACCCGGCTGCTGGAGCCACTCTATGCCCCGGTGCGCCGCATCCTGCCGCAGATGGGCGGGCTCGACCTTGCGCCGCTGGTGGTCCTCGTCGGCATCTATGCCATCGAGATCGTGCTCAGGAACAACGCGGCTCTCTTCTACTAAGGGCAATGTCCCGGCCCGGCGTCGGGATCGTGAGTATTTCAAGAACAAAGTAACCCCTGTCGCGCCTCATCGGAGGCTTCCGCCAGACCTGGACGAGGACCGACATGAGCCCGGCGACCCATCTGCGCGACGTGTTCGGTTTCGACGCCTTCCGCCCCGGGCAGGAGGAAATCGTCGATGCGGTCGCGGCGGGGCACGACGTGCTGGCGATCATGCCGACAGGGGGCGGCAAGTCTCTGTGCTACCAGCTGCCGGCGCTGGTGCGTGACGGCGTGACGGTGGTGATCTCACCGCTGATCGCGTTGATGCGCGATCAGGTGCGCGGCCTGCGCGAGGCGGGCGTCGAGGCAGGCGCACTGACCTCGGGCAACACGCCCGAAGAAACCGACGCGGTGCTGGCGGCCCTGCGCGAGGGACGGCTCAAGCTCCTTTACATGGCGCCCGAGCGGCTCGCCTCGGGGGCAACGGTGCCGCTTTTGAAACGCGCGGGCGCCTCTCTCATCGCGGTGGATGAGGCGCATTGCGTCAGCCAATGGGGCCACGACTTCCGTCCCGACTACTTGCGGATCGGCGATCTCAAGCGTCAACTGGACGTGCCGCTCGCGGCCTTCACGGCGACGGCGGATGCCGAAACGCGCGAGGAGATCGTCCAGAAACTCTTCGCGGGCAAGCAACCCGAGACCTTCCTGCGCGGCTTCGATCGGCCCAACATCCACCTCGCCTTCGCGGTCAAGGATAGCCCGCGACGGCAGATCCTCGATTTCGCCGCCGCCCGGCGGGGGCAATCGGGCATCGTCTATTGCGGCACCCGCGCCAAGACCGAAGCTTTGGCAGGCGCGCTGCGCGAGGCGGGGCATTCGGCGCTCCATTACCATGGCGGCATGGAGGCGGGCGACCGGCGCGAGGCCGAGACCCGGTTTCAGCGCGAGGACGGGTTGATCGTCGCGGCGACCGTCGCCTTCGGCATGGGGATCGACAAGCCCGACATCCGCTGGGTCGCCCATGCCGACCTGCCGAAATCCATCGAGGCCTATTATCAGGAAATCGGCCGGGCCGGGCGCGACGGCGCACCCGCCGAAACGCTGACGCTCTATGGACCCGACGACATCCGCTACCGCCGCCAGCAGATCGACGAGGGCCTCGCCCCGCCAGAGCGTCGTGCCGCCGATCACGGGCGGCTCAATGCGCTTCTGGGGCTGGCCGAGGCGTTGGAGTGCCGCCGAACCGTGCTCTTGGGCTATTTCGGCGAGGCGCCCGGCGCGCCCTGCGGCCATTGCGATCTGTGCGACAAGCCGCCGGAGACCTTCGACGCGACCCAGCCGGTGCGCATGGCGCTTTCCGCCGCGCTCAGGACCGATGAGCGGTTCGGCGCGGGTCACCTGATCGACATCGTCATGGGCAATGCCACCGACAAGGTGAAACAACGCGGCCACGAGGACCTGCCGACCTTCGGTGTGGGCAAGGATCATTCCAAGGCACAGTGGCAGGCGATCTTCCGGCAGATCATGGGCCGCGACCTGATGCGCCCCGACCCCGAACGCCACGGCGCACTACGCATGACCGAGGCCGCACGCCCGATCCTGCGGGGTGAGGAGAGCATCACGCTGCGCCGCGACACGATCAAATCCGCACGCTCTGGGCCGAAGGTGCGCGAGATGGTGTCAGAAGAGGACGCTCCGCTGCTCTCGGCGCTCAAGGCCAAGCGGCGCGCTTTGGCCGAGGCGGCGAGCCTGCCCGCCTATATCATCTTCACCGACCGGACCCTGATCGAGATGGCCGAGACCAAACCCGCAACCCTCGACGCCATGGCGCGGATCGGCGGTGTCGGCGCCAAGAAGCTTGAAAGCTACGGACGCGAGTTTCTTGCGGTCGTCACCGGCGCCTCCGAAGACGTCCACCCGGCGCGGCGCAAGCTTGCCACCCGGGGGGCGGGATCGCTTTATGACCGGCTGATGGCCGCGCAAGCCGATCTGCTGCGCGGTGCGGACGGGCATGACAAACCGATGTCCTGCTCGGCCAAGGAGTTGGCACGGGTGGCCAGCGCCCGGCCGCGCGACATGGAGGCGATGGAACGCCTGCTCGGGGCGCGCCACGCCGAACGCTTCGGGGCGGCCTTCCTGCGGATCTTCGAGGATGATTCCGAGACCTCCTGAAGGCGGGAGCTTGGGCGTGGGCTGAGCGGCCAACCCCCCAGAATCGTGGACAGGATGGCGCCGGTCGTGCCACGATCCGCCGAAATCGACCGAAGAGGCGCGCGATGACCGGCACAACCGTGGCCAGCGTGATCTGGCACAGGCTCGACCGCGATGGCACCGATCGATGCCGTCTCGCCCGGCTCGATACGGGCTGGTTGATCATGGGGCACGCGCGCTGGGACGAGGCGGGCGAAGCGGTGGCGCTCGATTACGCCCTGCGCTGCGACACAGGCTGGCATTGCACCTCGGCGGATGTGACCGGGCTGCGCGGCGAGAGGCCGGTGGCCTTTCGCATGACGCGTGAAGGCGCGGGCTTCGCGCTCGAAGGCCGAGCCCCGGTGCCTGCCACGGATCTCGATCTCGGCTTTACTCCGGCCTGGATGGTGGTGCCCCTGAACCGTCTCGACCTGCCCGAGGCTCGGCCCTATCCGGTAGAGACGGCGCGGCTGCGCGCCAGCGATGACGGGCGGCTGGAGCCGCTGGGCCACAGCTTTGCCCGGCTGCGCGATGGCATGGACCATGCGATCCCGGCGCTGGGCCGCGACGCGCGCCTCGCGCTGCACGAGACCGGCTTCGTCACCGAGGACCCGGGGTTGTGGCATGGAGCGGTCACTCTGGGGAGTTGATACGGGGGAACCTCGCTTGGCCGTGTCGGTTGAGACCGACTGTCCGGCCGACGAAGGATGCCTCTCATGCAGTTCAATCTCGACATCAACGGAGAGCGGCATGCGCTCGACGTCGATACCCGCACCACTCTTCTCGACGCGCTCCGCGATCATCTGGGGCTGACAGGCTCCAAGAAGGGCTGCGACCATGGCCAGTGCGGGGCCTGCACGGTTATCGTCAACGGGCGGCGCATCAACTCCTGCTTGACGTTGGCCTGCATGCATGACGGCGACGAGATCACCACTGTCGAGGGCCTCGGCGCCCCCGAGGACCTGTCGCCCTTGCAGCTCGCCTTCGTGGAGCATGACGGCTATCAGTGCGGCTATTGCACCCCCGGACAGATCTGCTCGGCCACCGCGATGCTCGACGAGATCAAGGCGGGCTGGCCCAGCAACGTGACAGGCGATCTGGAAGCGCAGGTCGATGCCTCGATCGAGGAGATTTCCGAGCGGATGAGCGGCAATTTGTGCCGCTGTTCGTGCTACCCCGGCATCGTCGACGCGATCCGGCAGGTGGCCAGAGAGGAGGCCGGGGCATGAGAAGCTTCGACTATGTGCGTGCCGGCGATACGGCACAGGCGGTGCGCGAGGCCGGAAGCGAAGAGACGCGCTTCATCGCGGGCGGCACCAACCTGCTCGATCTGATGAAGCTCGAGGTGATGGCGCCGGGTAAGCTCGTCGACATCACGCGGCTCGATCTCGGCGGCATCGAAGAAACGGCTGATGGCGGGCTCAGGATCGGCGCGCTCGTTACCAATTCCGATCTCGCCGCCGATGCGCGGGTGCGTCGCGGCTGGCCGGTGCTGAGCAGGGCACTGCTCGCCGGTGCCAGCGGCCAACTGCGCAACAAGGCCACCACGGGCGGCAACCTGCTGCAGCGCACGCGCTGCTACTACTTCTATGACCGGGGCGAGCCTTGCAACAAGCGCGAGCCCGGCTCGGGCTGCGCGGCAAAGGACGGCGTGAACCGTATTCTCGCGATCCTCGGCACCTCCGAGCATTGCATCGCCACGCATCCCTCCGACATGGCCGTGGCCATGCGGGCCTTGGACGCACGAGTGGAGATCGAGGGCGCGGAGGGCCGCCGCGAGGTGGCGCTGGGCGAGTTCTATCGCCTGCCGGGCGACACTCCGCAGATCGAGACCGTTCTGAAGCCCGACGATTTGATCACCGCGGTGCTTCTGCCCGCCCCCGCAGGTGGCCGCCAGATCTATCGCAAAGTGCGCGACCGCTCCTCCTATGCCTTCGCGCTGGTTTCCGTGGCCGCCGTGATCGAAGTCGAGGATGGCGTGATTTCCAAGGCGCAGCTGGCCTTCGGCGGTCTTGGCCCGATGCCGTGGCGCGACGCGGACGTCGAAGCCGCCCTCGTGGGTGCGGCACCCTCGGCCGCCCTGTTCGACCGCGCCGCCGATATCCTTCTCGCCGAGGCGAAGGGATATGGTGGCAATGATTTCAAGATCCCGCTGACGCGGCGCACCCTTGCCGCCGTTCTGACGCAGGCGACGGAGGCTTCGGCATGACACTCGAAACTATACGCCACCTCAAACACGACACCCCCGACCACGACCGCCGCCTCGACGGCATGGCCCAAGGGGTTCTCGGCACCGACATGGACCGGCCCGAAGGCCCGCTCAAGGTGTCGGGCCGCGCCACTTATGCCGCGGAAACTGCCCCCGAAGGCATGGCCCACGGCTATCTCGTGCGCGCCGCCACGATCGGCCGGATCACTGGCTCCAATGCCGAGGCGGTCCAGGCGATGCCGGGCGTGCTCCATGTGCTCGAGGATGAGCGGATGATCCGCAACGCCGCCCAAGGCATGGCCGGGAAATCCCCGGTCCAGAAGCAGGGTCAGGCTTGGTATGTGGGCCAGCCCGTGGCCTGCGTCGTGGCCGAGAGCTTCGAGCAGGCGCGCCATGCGGCGCAGGCGATGATGGTCACGATCGAACCCGACGGCACCCATGCCTTCGATGCCGAAAGCCGCGAGGCCCAAGTTGAGACGCCCGAGAAAAAGCAGCTCGTGCAGGGCGATTTCGACGGCGCGATGTCGGGCGCGGCCTTCTCGATCGACAACGACTACCGTACGTCCTCGATGTCGAGCGCCGCGATGGAGCCGCATGCCTCGATCGCCCAGTGGGACGAGGATGGCGCGGTGACGCTGCGCGGCTCCTACCAGCTGTTGCGCTTCAACAAGAACGAGCTTGCCGACGTGCTGGGCGTGGCGCCCGAAAAGGTGCGCATCCTGTCGCCCTATGTCGGCGGCGGCTTCGGCTCCAAGCTGGGCCTCGCCCCCGAGGCGGTGGCCGCGGCGCTCTCGGCGCAGGTGCTGGGGCGGCCCGTGCGCGTGGTGCTGCACCGCCGGCAGGTGTTCGAGACCGTCACCCGCCGCTCGGAGACCAAACAGCGCATCCGGCTGGCCTGCGACGCGCAAGGCAAGCTCACCGCCATCGGTCACGAAAACCTCGTGAGCCAGCTCCCCGAGGAGGTCTTTTCCGAGCCGGTGGCGCAGGGCACGCATTTCCAATATGCCGCGCCGAACCGGCTGGTCGGGCATCATATCGCCCGTATCCGCCGCCCCGCCGCCGGATCGGTGCGCGCGCCGGGCGAGGCGGTGGGCGTCACCGCCTTCGAGATCGCCGTGGACGAGCTGGCCAAGGCCGCCGGGATCGACCCGCTGGAATTCCGACTGCGCAACGTGCCCGAGAAGCACCCCGAGAACGGCAAGCCCTTCTCCTCCTCGACCATGGAGGCGACGCTGCGCGAGGGGGCCAAGCGGTTCGGCTGGGAGCACACGGCCCCGCGTCAGCGCCGCGAAGGCGAATGGTGGATCGGCACCGGCATGGCGGGCTGCGTGCGCGTCAACATGATGATCGAGGCCCATGCCCGTGTCGTGCTGACCGGGCAAGGGGTGCGGGTCGAATGCGACATGACCGACATCGGCACCGGCTCCTACGCGATCCTGACGCAGGTGGCGGCCGAGATGCTGGGCTTTGCGCCCTCGCAGGTCGAAACGGTGCTCGGCGACACCGATCTGCCGCCCGCCTCCGGCTCGGGGGGCAGCTTTGGCGCGGCCTCGACTTCGACGGCGGTCTATCTTGCCTGCATGGAACTGCGCGAGCGGTTGGCGGCGAAGATCGGCGTCAAGGAGACCGAGCTGACGCTCAAGGACGGTCACGCGATCCACGACAACCGTCAGACCAAGCTCTCTGAGCTTTTGGGCGAAGAGGAATGGCGTGCGCTGGGCCATCTGGAGCCGGGCAAGGCGGGTCAGGACGTGCGGCAGGCGACATGGGGCGCCGTCTTCGCCGAGGTCGCGGTGTCGGACGTGACCGGCGAGACGCGGGTGCGGCGCATGGAGGGCACGTTTGCCTGTGGCCGCATTCTCAACCTCAAGACCGCGCGCTCGCAGTGCCATGGTGGCATGATCTGGGGCCTCGGCCTCGCGTTGACCGAGGCGCTGGAGCACGATCCGCGTGATGGTCACATGGTCAACCGCGACCTTGCGGAATACCACCTGCCGGTGAACCTCGATGTGCCGCAGCTCGGCGTGCATTTCCTCGAAGAGCGCGACGACTGGGCCAACCCGCTGCAGGCCAAGGGCATCGGGGAGCTGGCGATCTGCGGATCGGGTTCAGCGGTGATCAACGCCATTGAGAACGCTTGCGGCGTGCGGGTGCGCCAGCTGCCCGCGACGCTCGACCGGGTGATGGAAGGTCTGGCCGCCCACGATTGATCCCGTCCCACCGCGACACGGTGACGTGTCGCGGTGGGGATTGGATGCCCTGCCCGGAGCATATATCTGCTAGGATGACTGGGGCATCGGTCACTTACGGGTTCAAGGAGATCTCGATGAATTTGCTGTCACGAAGCGCCGCGCTGGCCTTGGCCGGGCTGGGGCTTTGGTCGGCCCCGGCCTTGTCGCAGGACATCGCCAATGGCGAGATGCAGTTCGGCCGGCAATGCGTGTCGTGCCATGTGGTGCAGGACCCCGATGGCCGGGTGCTTGCCGGTCGCAACGCCCGCACTGGACCCAACCTGTATGCGCTCGACGGGCGGGTGATCGGGTCGGTCGAGGGCTTCCGCTACGGCGAGGCCATGGAGGAAATGAAGGCGCGTGGCGTCGAATGGACCCAAGAGCGGTTCACGGGATACGTCCAGGACCCGACCGCTTGGCTGCGCGCGGCGTTGGACGACCGGCGGGCACGCGGCAAGATGGCCTACAGGGTGCGTGATCCGCAGAACGCGACCGATATCTTCGCCTATCTGGCGTCGCTGCCTTCCGGTGACGCTGGCGACAAGTGAGCCACGCTTATAGCGTCAGGCCGGTCTCGGCCAGATAGATGGCGAGCCAAGGCGTGTAACGCTCGGGGCACGCGGCGATATCGATGCGCAGCGCCTCGAGCGTGACCCAGTCCGTGTCCTGAACCTCCAGCGGGTCGGGCACGGGCCGGGGTTCGCGCAAAGGTTCCGCCAGATACACCTCGACCAGCTCGTGCTCTATCAACTCCTTGCCCACGGCGGCACGGTATTCGACCTGTCCCATGTGCCGAAGCGGCAGATCGACGAGCCCCAGTTCCTCTCCGAGCCTGCGCTTGGCGCAATCCTCGGCGGCCTCGCCCCAAAGCGGGTGGGTGCAGCAGCTGTTGGTCCACAGCCCGGGCGTATGGTACTTGGCCGCCGCGCGCTGCTGCAGGAGCGTGCGGCCCTGCCACATCACGAAGACGCTCACCGCCGGGTGGCGCAGCCCGCGTCGATGCACCTCGATCTTGTCGACCGGCACCAGCCGATCGCCTTCCCAGGCGGGAATCGCGATCTCGTCGCGGCGATCCTCCATCATGCTCCCCCTTCGGTCCGGCCCCTGGCGCATTCGCAGGCGCGTGGCCCCGCGCGCCATCCGGCGGCGCGGGGCCTGCGCCTCACTTCCGTCTCAGAAGCTCGCGGTGGCCTCGACCGGTACGGCGCCGGCCTCGATCGGGGCGGGGCGCGTCTGCACCACCATCCGGGCGGTGGTGGCGTCGCAGGTCACGGTGACGATCTCGCCCTCGTCACGAAACCGCACGATGCGGCTGTCGGAGGTCTCGGCGAGGATGGCGGGCGTCTGGCCGATCCGTGTCGCCGTCTCGTCGATCCGCGACAGGCAGGCGGAGAAGGCCATGGGCACGGCCTGATCGGCAGGGGCCGCCGTCGGTACCGCCTCGCAGCCCGCCAGAACCGCCAGCCCCGTCAGCACGGTCAAGCCGCGCCATTTCGATCCGACCATGCCTTCGTCTCCCGCTTCATGATACCGGCGGCAGACTGCCCCGCCGGGACGACGAGGTCCAGACCGGTTCGGCATCAGCCTGATCCTCACCGCGTAGAAGCAGTGTGAAACTCGTCTGCACGCTGCGCTTCGTGTAAGGTTTCTTGAGGATCACCGCGTCGGGATAGCTCTCGGCGATGCCGTCTGTCGCGCCGTAACCCGTCGCCAGAAGGAAGGGCACACCGCGCGCCCGCAGCGCATCGGCCACCGGCATCGAGGTTTCGTGCCCGAGATTCACGTCGAGCAGCGCGATGTCGAAATGCCCCGTCTCGATCAGCCGCAGCGCCTCGCCGACGCCACTTGCCGTCGCGACCTCCTCGCAGCCGAGCTCGGACAGGATGTCGGCCCCGTCCATCGCGATGATCATGTTGTCCTCGACGATCAGGCGCGCCCCGAAAGCCGCGCCGGCGGCACTTCGGGCATAGCCGCACCGCCCGGGGTCTGCACCGGGGCCGGGCGCTTGGGCGCGGTCGATACGAAGCGCGCCGGTACCGAGAATGTCGCCTCCGTGCCGGTAAGCGCGAAACGCAGCTCCGCCGTGCCCCCCAGTTCGAACGGGATCGAGCGTTCGATCACCGTTGTGCCGAATCCGCGCCCTCCGGGGGTTTCACCGCCGCGCCGCCGCGCTCGCGCCATTCGATTTTGAGGCCGTCGTCTCCGCGCCGGGTCAGGGTGATGTTCACCGTGCCGTGTTCATGCTTGAGCGCGCCGTATTTCGCGGCGTTGGTCACCAGTTCGTGCACCACCAGAGCCAGCGTCGAAAAGGCCTCTGGCGCCAGCAGTACGTCGTCGCCGGTGATCCGCACCCGGTCGCGGCGCTCGGCCACGAAGGCGGTGACTTCGGTTTCGATCAGCTCCCTGAGCGAGGCCGCCTCCCAGTCCGAGTTGGTGAGCTGGTCATGCGCGCGGGCCAGCGCGTCAATCCGGTCGTCGAGGATGCGGGTGTATTCGCTCACCGAGGTGACGCCCGAGCGGCTTTGCGACACGAGACTCCGGATCAGGTTGAGGATGTTGCGCACCCGGTGGTTCAGCTCGGCGATGAGCAGCTCCTGCCGCTCCTGCGCGCGTTTGCGCTCGGCGATGGAATCATCGGCGATCTTGAGCACCACCTCGAGCAGGGTGATGCGGATTGTCTCGGCGGCGGCGATTTCGCTCTCGGTCCATGGCGCGCTCTGGTGGCGCACCGTCTCGGTCCACGCCTCGAAGCTCTTGCGCGGGGTGAGCCGCAGGCCGTTGGGCCCCGGCTGCGCGGGCTTGGCCGGATCGCCCGCCCATGTGACCTGTTGCACCTGTTCGCGGCGGAACAGCACGATGTAGTCGCGCGGGCCCCGGCTGATCGGCAGCGACAGCAGCCCCGCCGCGCGCTCGACGAAACCATCGGCGGCCAGGTAGCGGTCCATCAGCCGGTCGGTCGCATGGACCCGGCCCGCCGCCACGCCGTGCAGGTGGCGCAAGAGCCCCATGAACTCCTCGCGCGTGGGGGCGGAGCCCAGCGCATGGAAACGGTCGTTGATCCAGATGGTGATGCCGTCGAAGGGGATCACCTCGCCGATGGCGCGGGCGATATGCTCGAAGTTCTCGCCGATGGCGTTGGGGTTGGTCATGTGCTCGACCAGCCCCGTATGCAGCATCCGCGCCTGCAGGCTCTGCTGGCGCTCGGCGTCGGTCTCGACCGCGGCGACCTCGTAGGAGAAGAGCTGCGTGAACAACTCCACCGCCGAGCGTTTCTCGTAATCGACGTAATGCGGCGTGTCGTGGTGGCAGGCGATGAGTCCCCAAAGCCGCCCCTCGCGCAGGATCGAGACCGACATCGACGCGGCCACGCCCATGTTGCGCAGGTATTCCAGATGGATCGGCGACACCGCCCGCGTCACCGACATCGACAGGTCGAGCGGCGCGCCCTCGGGGCCGGACGCGGGCAGGATCGGCTGCGGTTCCGCGTCCACATCCATGATGAGCCGGATCGGGCTGCGGACATAGAGCTCGCGTGCCTGACGCGGGATGTCGCTGGCGGGAAATCGCAGCCCGAGGAACGGCGTCATGCCGGGACGGGCGGCCTCGGCGATGACGGTTCCGCTGTCGTCGCGCTGGAACTGGTAGATCATGACCCGGTCGAACCCGGTCAGTGCCTTCATCGCGCGCGCCGCCTCGCGCGCCATCGCGGGGATCTCGCGGCGGCGCCGCACGCGGGCCATCAGCGGCTGCACGAGCGACATCTCATCGCGCATCGCCTGCTGGGTCTTGGGTTCGAACTCGAACAGGTAGCTCGATCCCGAGGCATGCACCGAGACGTCGAAATAGCGCCCGTCCTCGAACAGATCGACCCCGTAGACCCGCGCTGCGCCCGAATCCTGACTGAGGATCTGGATCCGCCCGCGCAGGTGATGGACCACCTCGCGCGGAAACAGGTCGAGAAACCGCGCGCCGATCGCGGTCTCGGGGTCGAGGCCGAGCATGTCGTCGATATTGGCCGAGACGTGCTGAACCACCCAGTCGCCGCTGATGGCGATCAGGCAGCCATAAGGCTGCACATGGCCCAGAAACTGGATCTGCTCGCGATCGCAATTGCTGAGCTCTACGGTGGCGTCGGTCGCGATGTCGGTCATTCAGGCGGTCCGTTCGCTCACTAGAGGGGCAGCGTCGCGGCATGCAGCATGGCCCGCCGCCAGAAAGAGTTCAAACAACTGTCGCGATTGCGTCAGCGTGGCGTCCGCTTGCGTACCATCGGCCGGCGATGCCCCCGCCGCATCGCAGAACGCGCGCCAACGGTCGGTCAGCGGCGGCAGCGACAGATAGGCCCCCGCGCCCTGCACGCGCGGGTCGGTCGCCGCCTGCCAGCGCCGCCGCAGCACCTGACTGCCGAGCCGGGAGCCGAGCAGGACGTAATCCTGCGCATCCGCATGGGTCAGCGTCAGGGAGGTCAGGCGGGGCGGCGGAGCCGTGCCCAGATGCCGCAGGTCCGCGTCGATCGCCGCGATCATCGTGTCGAGCAGGGGCTGGCCTGTGCGTCCGCCCGGCGCAGGCCGGATCGTGGCAAAGGCGGCGCGATGCGCGCGCAGGAATAGCAACAGACCGGGCGGGGTGGCCAGGTCGATGTCGGAAAAGAAGCGGTCGAGCCGATCGTGGCAGGGCGCGAGATCCGATCTCAACCTCTGGCGCAGGCTCATATGGGGGGTCAAATCGGTGCGTATCCTCGAATCCGGGCGGTCTTTCGATGCCCGGCATCGATGGGCCTTGTCCAAAAAGCCCAATTTTTCGCCCTTTCGCAAGGGGGGCGGGCGAGACGTGCGACGTTACGTCCGCAATCCGCCGGACCGGAAGACCCCCTACCTGAGACATCGCGGGTGTTTCCCGCCCTGCCGAATGGCCTAGCTTCGCCTGATGCTGTTGAAACTCAGAGATATCCGCAAAAGCTTTCCGGGCGCCGACGCGCCGGTGCCGGTGTTGCGCGGCATCGACCTCGATCTCGACGAGGGCGAGAGCATGGCGCTGACCGGTGAGAGCGGGTCGGGCAAATCGACGCTGCTGCATCTCGTGGGCGGGCTGGACCGGCCCGATGCGGGGCGCCTCGATCTGGACGGGGTGGAGGTCACGGCGCTCGACGATTCCGGCCGCGCGGCGCTCAGGCGCGGCACGGTGGGAATGGTGTTCCAGCAGTTCAACCTGATCCCCTCGCTCAATGTCGGCGACAACATCGCGTTTCAGGCGCGTCTCGCGGGGCGGCACGACGCCGCGGCGACAGCCGCGCTGGCCGAGCGTCTCGGTCTCGGCCCGCATCTGGCGAAATACCCCGAGCAGCTTTCGGGCGGCCAGCAGCAGCGCACCGCCATCGCGCGCACCCTTGCGGCGCGGCCGCGCCTCGTGCTGGCCGACGAGCCCACCGGCAATCTCGACGAGGCCACCGCCGAGGCGGTGCTGGACACGATGCTCGAACTGGTCGCCGAAACCGGCGCGGCGCTGTTGATGGTCACGCACTCGACGCATCACGCGGCCCGGATGGGGCGGCGGCTGCATCTGCGCGCGGGGCGCATCGCGTGACCCGCACGGTGCTCTGGGCGCTGCTGTCGCATTGGCGGCGCGCGCTGTTGCAGCTCTTTACCCTGATCGCCGGCCTGGCCTTGGCGACGGGGCTGTGGTCGGGGGTGCAGGCGATCAACGCCGAGGCGCGCGCAAGCTACGACGTCGCCGCCGCGACGCTGGGCGAGGGGCGATACGCGCGGATCGAAGCGGCCTCGGGCGGCGAGATCGCGCTTGCGGACTACGTGGCGCTGCGCCGCGCGGGCTGGCAGGTGAGCCCGGTGGTGCAGGGGCGTCTGGGCGAGGTCCGGCTCGTCGGGATCGAACCGCTGACCGCACCGGGCGGCATCGGGCCGGGGGCCGAGGACGCCGATATCGCGGCGTTTCTGAGCGGCGTAGGGCAGCTCTTCGGCCGCGCCGAGGCGCTTGACGCGCTGCCCGCGCTCGACGCCGAGCGGGTGGTCGCGCCGGACGTGGCGCCGGGCACGGTCCTCACGGACATCTCGGTGGCGCAGCGGCTGCTGGAGCGCGACGGGGTCGATGCGCTTCTGGTCGCGCCGGAGCAGCCTCTGGGCCGCGCCGATCTGGCCGAGATCGCCCCAGACCTCGCGCTGCGCTTGGCGCAGGACGGCTCCGAAATCGGCAGGCTCACCGACAGCTTTCATCTCAACCTCACCGCCTTCGGCCTTCTGTGCTTCGCGGTGGGTATCTTCATCGTGCATGGCGCGGTGGGCCTTGCCTTTGAACAGCGCCGCCCGGTGCTGCGCACGATGCGGGCGCTGGGCGTGCCGCTGGGGCGGCTGGTGGCGCTGATGGTGGCTGAACTGACCGGGATCGCGCTCGTGGCGGGCACGATCGGCGTCGGCTTGGGCTGGCTGCTGGCGGCGAGCCTTCTGCCCGACGTGGCGGCGACGCTGCGCGGCCTCTACGGGGCCGAGGTGGCGGGCGGGCTGACCTTCCGCCCGGTCTGGTGGCTGTCGGGGCTGGGCATCGCGGTGCTGGGCACGGCGCTGGCGGCGGGGGCGGCGCTGTGGCGCATCGCGACGATGCCGCTGCTGGCGGCGGGTGGCAGACGGGCTTGGGCGATGGCGGATGCGCGCAGCGCCCGCTGGCAGGGCGCGCTGGCGCTGGGGCTGATCGGCGTCGCGTCCGCGCTGGCGCTTTGGGGCGACGGGCTGGTCGCGGGCTTCGGCACCTTGGGCGCGGGCCTCGTCGGTGCGGCGCTGGCGCTGCCCTTGCTCTTGGGGGCGGTGCTGGCGGCGGCGGCGCGGCTGGCGCGCGGCGCGTTGGCGCAGTGGTTCTGGGCCGACACGCGCCAGCAGCTTCCGGGCTTGTCACTGGCGCTCATGGCACTGTTGCTGGCGATGGCCGCCAATATCGGCGTCTCGACCATGGTGGGCTCCTTCCGCCAGACCTTCACCGGCTTTCTCGACCAGCGCCTCGCGCCCGAACTCTATATCGAGACAGCGGATGATGCGCAGGCCCGCACGGTCGAGGCATTTCTAGCGCCGCGCGTGCGCTCGGTGCTGCCGCTGGCCTCGGTGGAGATCGAGGTCGCCGGGCTGCCCGCCGAGCTGAACCTCGCGCGGCCCGATCCGACCTATCCCGAGAACTGGCGCTTCCTGCAGTCGGTCGAGACGCCGTGGGTGCGCCTCGCCGCGCGCGAAGGCGTGCTCATCAACGAGCAACTTTCCCGCCGTGCCGGTCTGGGCTTGGGCGATGCGGTGTCGCTCGGCCCCCGAGCCGAGCTGCCGGTGCTGGGCATCTATGGCGACTACGGCAACCCGGTGGGGCAGGTGATCGTCACCGAGGCGCTGTTCGCGGAGCTGCATCCCGAAATCGTGCCGCGCCGCTTTGGTCTGCGGCTCGATCCGGACGAAGTGCCTCGCATCCGCGCCGCTCTCATCGCCGAGGGCGTGGCCGAAGCCGCGATCACCGATCAGGCGGCGCTCAAGCGGTTTTCACTGCAGGTGTTCGAGCGCACCTTCGCGGTGACGGCGGCGCTCAACGTGCTGACGCTGGCGGTGGCGGGCTTCGCGATCCTGATGTCGCTCCTGACGCTGGCGGCGCTCAGGCTGCCGCAGCTGGCTCCGGTCTGGGCACTGGGGCTGACGCGCCGCCGCCTCGCGGCGCTGGAGATGCTGCGCGCGGTGCTTCTGGCGGCGCTGACGACGCTGGTGGCGCTGCCCGTGGGGCTGGCGCTGGCTTGGGTGCTTTTGTCGGTGGTCAACGTCGCGGCTTTCGGCTGGCGGCTGCCGATGGCCCTGTTTCCGGCGGCCTATGCGCAGCTCGGCCTCTTTGCGCTGCTCGCCGCAGCGCTTGCGGCGTTGTGGCCCGCGATCCGGCTGGCGCGCACCCCGCCCGCCGCCCTTCTGGGAGTGTTTGCCAGTGAACGCTAGGATCCTGCTGTTGTTGTCGTGCCTGCCCGGCCTCGCGCAGGCGCAGGGCTTTGCCGGTCTGGGGGGCGAGGCGGACGGGTTCGGCCTGCCCGCGCGGGGGCATGTCCTGACCTTTCCCGCCGATCACGGCGCGCATCCCGATTTTCGCATCGAATGGTGGTATGTCACTGCCAACCTCACCGGCCCCGACGGCACGCCCTACGGGCTGCAATGGACGCTGTTCCGCTCGGCGCTCGCCCCGCGCGAGGCGGCGGGATGGGACAGCCCGCAGATATGGCTCGGCCACGCCGCCGTCACCACGCCCGATGATCACCTGTTCACCCAGCGCCTCGCGCGGGGCGGCATCGGGCAGGCGGGGGTGACGCCCACCCCCTTCGCGGCATGGATCGATGACTGGCGCATGGCGGGGCCGGATTTCGACGCGCTGGAGCTTGCCGCCTCCGGCCCGGCCTTCGCCTACGACATGACCCTCACCGCGCAGGGGCCGCTGGTGCGGCATGGCGAGGACGGGTTCTCGGTCAAGTCGGGCGAGGGGCAGGCGAGCTATTACTATTCGCAGCCCTTCTTCGATGTCGCCGGTCGCCTGACGCTGCCCGAGGGGCCGGTCGAGGTCACGGGCACGGCATGGTTCGACCATGAATGGTCCTCGCAGCCGCTCTCGGACCGGCAGACCGGTTGGGACTGGTTTTCGCTCTCCTTCGAGGACGGTACCAAGCTGATGGGCTTCCAGCTTCGCGAAAACGACGCGGCGGGTTACAGTTACGCCAGCTGGATCGCGGCCGACGGGACGACGACGCCCTATGTCGGCGCGTTCGAGGCCGAGCCGCTGGAGACGGCGCGGACCGACGGGGCGCAGGTGCCGGTGCGCTGGGCGGTGCGGCTGCCCGAGGAGAGCGTCTCGGTCGAGGTCGAGGCGTTGAACGCGGCCGCGTGGAACGCGCTGTCGCCGCCCTATTGGGAAGGGCCGGTGACGGTCTCGGGAAGCCATGAGGGCAAAGGGTATCTGGAGATAACGGGTTATGAGTGACATCACGACGCTTGCGGGGCTGCTGGATCTGGTGCGCGTGCGCATCATGGCGGGGCTGACGGACAAGGACGCGGCGTCGCGGCTGCCGGTGCTGGCCACGCGCGACGCCCAAGGCTGGCCCTCGGCGCGCAGCATGGTGCTGCGCGGCTTCGACGCCGGGGACTGGACGCTCGACGTGCATTCCGACGCCGACGCGGCCAAGGTGCTGCAGCTTACCGACGGGCCGCGCGCCATGCTGCAGTTCTGGGATGCGGAGGCGTCGCTTCAGGTGCGGATGCGCGCGCATGTGATCCGCCTGCCGCATGAGCAGGAAAAGGCGCTGTGGGAGCAGGTCCCGGAAGCCGCGCGCAGCCAATACGGCACGGTGCCGCCGCCCGGCACGCCGATCGCCGCCGCCGATGCATGGCATCCCAATCCACGCCCGGCGCGCTTTGCCGTGCTGCGCGCGCGGATCCTGCGGATCGAGGCGCTGCATATCGGTGACATCCATCGTCGCGCGCGGTTCGAGCGAGAGGAGGGCTGGCAGGGCAGTTGGCTGGTGCCGTGACCGTGGCTTCCACTGGCACGGCGCGCGGCGCCGCGATAGGTCTGCGCGCATGACGCCTCTCATCCCCCTGACCCGCGACCTCGTGCTCATCGGCGGCGGTCACTCCCACGCGCTGGTGCTGAAGCGCTGGGGCATGAATCCACTGCCCGGCGTGCGTGTCACGCTGATCGATCCCGGCCCGCTCACCGCCTATTCGGGGATGCTGCCGGGCCATGTCGCTGGCCATTACGACGCCGACATCCTGCAGATCGACCTCGTGCGGCTGGCGCGCTTTGCCGGTGCGCGGCTGATCCTCGGGCGGGCGGAGGCGATCGACCTTGCGCTGCGCGAGGTAATCGTGGGCGCGCGGCGCATCGGCTTCGACGCGGCCTCGCTCGATGTCGGCGTGACCAGCCGGATGCCGCAGGTCGAGGGTTTTGCCGAACACGGCGTCCCGGCCAAGCCGCTGGGCCTGCTCGCCCGCGCCTGGGGGGAATTCCGCGCGGGCGAAGGCCCGGCGCGCGTCGCGGTGATCGGCGGCGGCGTGGCGGGGGCCGAGCTGGCGATGGCGGCGGCGCATGGGCTGCGCCACCGCGCCGCGACCGTGACGGTGATCGACAAGGACAGGCTGTTGGCCGGGGCCTCGGACAGCGCCCGCCGGATCGTCCGGACCCGGATGAGCGCGCTCGGGGTCACGGCGATCGAAGCGGCCGGGGTGGCGCGGATCGAGGCCGACCGCGTGCTGCTCGACGACGGGCGCGAGGTGGCTTCGGACTTCACCATCGGCGCGGCGGGGGCGCGGCCGCAGGTCTGGCTCGCCGATACCGGGCTGGCGACCACGGATGGCTTCGTCGATGTCGCGCCGACGCTGGAAACCAGCGCGCGGCACGTCTTCGCGGTGGGCGATTGCGCCCACATGACCGAGACGCCCCGCTCCAAGGCCGGGGTCTTCGCGGTACGGCAGGCGCCGGTGCTCTTCGACAATCTGCGCGCGGCGCTGTCGGGTGGCGCGATGCGCGACTATTGCCCGCAGGAGGATTACCTCAAGCTCGTCTCGCTGGGCGGCAAATCGGCCATGGCCGAGAAATGGGGCCGCGCGGTGGCCCATCCGCTTTTGTGGCGCTGGAAGGACCGAATCGACCGGCGCTTCATGGGCAAGCTCTCGGATCTGCCCGAGATGGCGACGCCCAAGCTGCCCGAGCCGTTGGCCGAGGGCGTGGTCGAAGCGCTGGGGGACAAGCCGATGTGCGGCGGTTGCGGCGCCAAGGTCGGGCGCGGCGCGCTGGGCGAGGCGCTGGCGGGGCTGCCCACGCGCACCCGTGCCGACGTGCTGCCACTGCCCGGCGACGACGCCGGCCTCATCGTCACCGGCGGCCTGCGGCAGGTGATCTCGACCGACCATCTGCGCAGCTTCGTCGAGGACCCCGACCTGATGACCCGCATCGCGGCGATCCACGCGCTTGGCGATATCTGGGCCATGGGCGCCAAGCCGCAGGCCGCGACGGTGAGCCTGATCCTGCCGCGCATGAGCGCCGAGATGCAGCGCCGGACCATGGTCGAGATCATGGGCGCGGCGCGCGAGGTGATGGACGCGGCGGGTGCGCATATCCTTGGCGGTCACAGCTCGCTCGGCTCCGAACTGACGGTGGGCTTCACCGTGACGGGGATCTGCGAGGATGATCCCGTGACGCTCGGCGGGGCCAGGCCCGGCGCGGTGCTGATCCTCACCAAGCCGATCGGCTCGGGCACGATCATGGCCGCCGAGATGGCGCGCGCGGCGCCGGGCCGGGCCGTGGCGGAGGCTTGGGACGCGATGCGGCAGGACCAGGGACGCGCCTCTGCGATCCTGAAGGGCGCGCAAGCGATGACCGACGTGACCGGCTTCGGCCTCGCGGGGCATCTGTCAGGCATCTGCGAGGCGTCGGGCTGCGGCGCCGAGTTGCGTGTGGCCGACGTGCCCTTGATGCCGGGCGCGCTGGACCTGGCCGAGGCGGGCACGCGCTCGACACTGTTTGCCGACAACCTGTCTGGGGCAGGTGCGGTGATCACGGGCGCGGGCGGGCCGCGCACCGATCTGATGTTCGACCCGCAGACGGCGGGTGGGCTGCTCGCCGCTGTTGCCGAACAGGACGCCGAGCGGCTGCTGGCGGAGTTGCGGGCCGCGGGCTACCCGGCGGCGGTGGTCGGGCGGATGGTCAAGGGGGCGGGGCTGCGCCTCATTTAAAGCGATGCGCCGGGCCGCGGCCCCGGAATCAGTATTTTCGGAGAAAAGTAGCCAAGGCCCGTGCCCCGATGGGCGGGTGTCTTGCGCCTGCCGGGCTTGCGGCCTAAGCCCTCGCGCCATGTTCACCGTCGCCGCCCTGTATCACTTCGCCCCGCTCGCGGATGCCGACACGCATCGTGCGGCGCTGTTCGATTTCTGCGCCGAGCGCGGGATTCGCGGCACGCTGATCCTCGCCCACGAGGGGGTCAACGGCACCGTCGCCGCCGAAGACCGCGACGCGATCCTCGATCTCATCGCGCATCTGCGCGGCTGGCCTGGATTCGCCGGGCTGGAATGGAAGGAGAGCACCGCCGAGGCCGCGCCCTTCCGCCGTCTCAAGGTCCGGCTCAAGCGCGAGATCGTCACCATGGGCCAACCCGGCGTCGATCCGTTGGGGCAGGTCGGCACCCATGTCGATCCCGCCGAGTGGAACGCACTGATCTCAGCCCCCGATGTCGCGGTGATCGACACCCGCAACGGCTATGAGGTCGCAGTGGGCAGCTTCGAGGGCGCTGTGGATCCCGGCACCGCGAGCTTTCGTGAGTTTCCCGACTGGTGGGAGGCCAACCGAGAGGCGCTGGCGGGCAAGCGCATCGCCATGTTCTGCACGGGCGGCATCCGCTGCGAGAAATCGACCTCGTTTCTCAAGGCGCAAGGGGTGGAGGATGTCTTTCACCTCAAGGGCGGCATCCTGAAATACCTCGAAGAAGTGCCCGCCGAGCAGAGCCTGTGGCGCGGCGAATGCTTCGTCTTCGACGAGCGGGTCGCGGTGGGGCATGGGTTGGAGCCCGGCTCCCACGTGCTGTGCCGCGCCTGTCGGATGCCGGTCTCGCCGCGGGCGATGCAGGACCCGGCCTATGTGGAGGGCATCTCCTGCCCCGGCTGCATCGACGAGCGGAGCGACGCCGATCGCGCGCGATATGCCGAGCGGCAGCGCCAATTGCACCGCTGATCCCCCTACACCTCCACCCGCCGCGACGTTAAGCAGGCGGTATGGATGATGTCGTCATGTATCTGCGCGGCCTCGTGCCGGGGCGCCGCGCCGTCTTCGCCTTGGTCATCGGTGCGCTGTCGGGCTGGCTCGCCAGCGTCGCGGGCATGCCGCTGCCTTGGATGCTGGGGCCGATGATTGGCAACACGCTGGCGGCGGTACTCGCGCTTCCGGTGCGCGGACCGGACCGGCTTCGCCCGCT
The DNA here is from genome assembly GCF_000466965.1 of Limimaricola cinnabarinus LL-001. Taxonomy (GTDB): domain Bacteria; phylum Pseudomonadota; class Alphaproteobacteria; order Rhodobacterales; family Rhodobacteraceae; genus Limimaricola; species Limimaricola cinnabarinus. The sequence continues at coordinate 85,934 of NZ_BATB01000002.1, read as the reverse complement.
GGTGATCCCGGTGATCGGGGTGATGCTCGGCTCGGCGATGCGGCCCGAGATGTTCTCCGCCGCGTCGCGCTACGCCGCGAGCTTCGCGCTTTTGCTGCCGTTCCTCGCCGTGACGGCGCTGGTTTCCTACGCGGTCTATCGCCGGATCGGGCGCTACGACCCGGTCACCGCATTCTTCTCGGCGATGCCGGGCGGGCTCAACGACATGCTGATCCTCGGCGGCGCGGCGGGCGGCAACGAAAAGCGCATCGCGCTGGCCCATGCCGCGCGGGTGCTGCTCGTCATCCTCTTCGTGGTGCTGTTCTATGGCTACGCGCTCGATGTCAGCTCGGGCGAGGTGGCGCGCGGCACCGCGGCCTCGGCGCTGTCGCTGCTCGACTGGACGCTTCTGGGAGCCGCGGCGGTAGCGGGCGTACCGCTGGGCGGCGCGCTGCGCCTGCCCGCGCCGCAGATCACCGGACCGATGCTGCTCAGCGGCGCGCTGCATCTCGCCGGGCTCGTCACCGTGGCGCCGCCGGGGTTTCTGATCGTCGTGGCACAGCTGGTGATCGGCACGGTGATCGGCTGCCGCTTCATCGGGGTCAGCGCCCGGCAGATCGGACGCGACCTGTCGCTCGGCGCGTTGTCGTCGGTGGCGATGATCGCGGTGGCGGTGGCCTTCGCCACAGGTCTTACCGCGATCACCGGCCTGCCGCTATCGCTCAGCTTTCTGGGGTATTCACCCGGCGGGCTCACCGAGATGAGCCTGCTGGCTTTGGCGATGGGGCAGGACGTGGCCTATGTTTCGGTCCTGCATCTGGTGCGGATCATGCTGGTGATCTTTGCCGCGCAACCGGTGTTCCGGCTGACGCGGCCCAGATCGGAAAGAGATCAGACCGGGACGAAATCGCCGCGATCGGAATCGTAGCATTCGAGCCCGCCTGCGCCGATGTCGGTCCAGAGCCCGTGCAGCGTCAGCTTGCCCTCCTCGACCGCCTCCTTCACGTAGGGAAAGCTCATCAGGTTCTCGAGCGAGACCAGCACCGCCTGCTTTTCCAGCGCCGCGACGCGCTCGGCTTCGGTGCCCTCGGGCAGCCGCGCATAGCCGGGGCGCAGTAGGTCCATCCAGCGGCCGACGAAGCTCGACTTCTCCTCGAGCGCCGGGGCGTGGCCCTCGCACATGTCGAAGCAGCCGCGCACGCCGCCGCAGCTCGAATGGCCGATCACGATGAGATGCGGCACCTTGAGCGCGGTCACCGCGTATTCGATCGCCGCCGAGGTGCCGTGCTGATTGCCGTCGGGGGCATAGGGCGGCACGAGGTTGGCGATGTTGCGGTGAATGAAGAATTCGCCCGGATCGGCGCCGAAGATCGAGGTGACATGCACCCGGCTGTCGCAGCACGAGATCACCATGGCGCGCGGATGCTGGCCATCATCGGCAAGCTTGCGGTACCAGGCGCTGTTCTCCGCGTAGGAGGTGGCCTTCCAGCCGTGATAGCGCTTTACGAGATAGTCGGGGAGGGGTCTGGCGATGGTCATGTGGCTCTCCATGCGTCGTCCCGCCGCAGATAAGCGGAATTGTGAGAAGATTCGAGACATATCTCGGTGCGAGCGCAACGGTTTCGGAACCTATCGAGGCGAAAGATGCGGTCATGACCTTTGCTGACACATGCCCCGATCCGCAGGCCATCGTGCCGATGATGCCGCTTCCCGAGCCGCCCGCCGAGGCGTTGCTGCGGGCCCGCCTGCTCACCATGCTGGGCGCGGCGCATCGGCGCGGCGTGCCTCCCTCGGCCGAGCTTTCGGCCCGGCTGACCCGGCTCGAGGCACATCTGTCGGCCTGCGCCTTCGGGCGGCTGCGCGCCGATGCGCGCGGTCTGCGCCGATTGGCCACGCGGCTCGGCTTGTCGGAGATGGCGCGGGTCGCGGCCAGCGTCGAGGATTGCGCCAAGCGTGGCGACGCGGCGGCGCTCGGGGCGACGGTGGCGCGGCTGGGGCGTTGCGGCGCCGGGGCGCTGGGCGCGCTTCGCCGCTCGGGCTGACGCGCGATCCGGGTTGCGGCGGCGGCGGCGGCGGCTAGTCTCGCCCCGATGCGTGCGGAGATCGCCCGCCCCGACGCCCGCCCCGAGGAGCCACAGCCATGCCGACACCCGATTTCGCCGCCCCCGGCACCGATGCCCTAACCTTGCGCCTCGTGACGCCAGACGGCCTCGACGCCGCGCTCGGCGATCTGCCGCAGGTCGCGCAGGCCTGGGCGCGGGCGCAGGGGTTCAGGGCCGGGCCGGGTGCGGTGCTGGCGCTGCCCGACGCCTCCGGCGGGCTTTGGGGCGCGCTGGTGGGCCTGGGCGACGACAAGGCTCGCGCGCGCGGACGTTTCATCGCCGCCTCCGCCGCATCGAAGCTGCCGGAGGGCACCTATGCGCTCGACCCAGCCACTGATCCTGACCTCGCGCACGAGACCGCGCTGGGCTGGCTTCTGGAGAGCTACCGCTTCGACCGCTATGCCAGCCAGAGCACGGCCAAGCGCGGCTGGTGGCGCCGAAGGGCGTCGATGCCGAACGGCTGCGCATCATCGCGGCGGGCGAGGCGCTGACCCGCGACCTGATCAACACGCCGGCCTCCGACATGGGGCCCACCGATCTCGAAGCCGCCGCCGCCGATCTGGCCGAACGTTTTGGCGCGCGCATGACCGTGACGAAGGGAGATGAGCTTCTGGCGGGCAACCTGCCGCTGATCCATACGGTCGGCCGCGCCGCCGCTGCCGACCGCGCGCCGCGTCTCGTCGATCTGCGCTGGGGCGATCAGGGCCCGAGCTGACGCTGGTGGGCAAGGGGGTGTGCTTCGACACCGGCGGGCTCAACCTCAAGCCCGGCGCCTCCATGGGGCTGATGAAGAAGGACATGGGCGGCGCGGCGACGGTGCTGGGGCTGGCGCAGATGATCATGGCGCTGGGGCTGAAGATCCGGCTGCGCGTGCTGATCCCGGCGGTCGAGAACTCGGTTTCGGCCACTGCGTTCCGTCCCGGCGACATCCTCGCCTCCCGCAAGGGGCTCACGGTCGAGAACAACAACACCGACGCCGAAGGCCGGCTGGTGCTGGCCGACGCGCTGGCGCTGGGGGCCGAGGAAAGCCCCGATCTGATGATCTCCATGGCGACGCTCACCGGCGCGGCGCGGGTGGCGGTGGGCCCCGACCTCTCGCCGTTCTACACGGATGCCGATGCCGACGCGGCAGCGATCGGGCGGGCGGCGGCGCGGGTGGCCGACCCGGTCTGGCGCATGCCGTTCCACGCCCCCTACGAGCCGATGATCGAGCCAGGCATCGCCGATCTCGACAACGCGCCATCAGGCGGCATGGCAGGGTCGATCACGGCGGCACTGTTCCTGCGCCGCTTTGCCGAGGGCACGCGCTACGTGCATTTCGACATCTATGGCTGGAACGCCAAACCCGCCCCGGCGCGGCCCAAGGGCGGCGTCGGCATGGGCGCGCGGGCGCTGCTGGAGGCGATGCCCGAGCTGCTGGATCTGGAGTGAGTGCCATGGATCGCCGCCTGACCCCGGCCAATGGCCGCGTCGCCGCGCTGGAGCTGGCGGGCAAGATCACGGCCGAGCGTTACGTGTCGGGCGAAGGCGCGCGGGTGACGCGGTCGGTACTCGACCTGCTGGCTGCGCCGGACGAGGCGCGCGACCGGCAGCTTCTCATGGGCGAGGGCGTCGATTTGTTCGAGCGGCGCGATGGCCGGGCCTTCATCCGCGCCGCGCGCGACGGCTATTGCGGCTATGTCAATGAGGCGGGCCTCGGTGCGCCGCGTGCCGCGACCCACATCGTCGCCACCCCGGCCACCCATCTCTATGCCGAGGAGAGCATCAAGTCGCGCGACCTCGCGCATCTGAGCTTCGGCAGCCGGATCACCGTGCTGCACGAGCTGAAGGCCCTGTTCGAGACGCCCGAGGGTTTCATTCCCAAGAAGCATCTGCGCGAGATCGACCGCCCCTTCTCGGACCCGGTGACGGTGGCGCAGATGTTCTTCGGCACGCCCTATCTGTGGGGGGGCAATTCGCGGCTCGGCATCGATTGCTCCGGGCTGGTGCAGGCGGCGCTGCTGGCCTGCGGCGTGGCCTGTCCGGGCGACAGCGACCTGCAGCAGGGCCTAGGTCGCGATGCCGCGAACGAGCCGCCGCAACGCGGTGACCTGTGGTTCTGGAAGGGGCATGTGGCGATGCTCGTGGACCCCGACACCATCATCCACGCCAACGGGCACGCCATGGCCGTGACCTACGAGGATGCGAAAAAGGCGGTGCTCAGAATCGAGGCGCAGGGCGGCGGGCCGGTGACGCATCGCCGCAGGCTGTGACGCTCACTCGATCACCCTGAAGCGGCGCGCGTCAAAGACCTTGAGCACCTGCGCGAGGTCGTCGCCGCGCCGCAGCACCTGCCCTTCGGGGCCGAATACCGCAAACTGCCCCTGCCGCTGCCGCAGCTTGGGGCGTTTCTCGATGCGATAGAGCGGCGTCTCGGCGGTGCGGCGAAACACCGAGAACACGGCCATGTCGCGCAAGGAGGAGATCGCGTAGTCGCGCCATTCGCCAGCGGCGACCATGCGCCCATAGACCGACAGGATCGGCCCCAACTCTGTGCGATGGAAGGCGACCTGCTCGGGCAGGCGGCCCGGAAACGGCGTGGGGGGCTGAAGCGTCATGTCTTCAGAGTTACGCGCGCGGGGCGGCATTTCAAGGCTCGGGGGCTTTGCCGACGCCCGCGCCACGCGAATGCCGCGAAAACGTCGCCGCATTGGCCGCGCCCGACCGCATCCGCGCCGCGACTCGCTGTCACAATGGGTTCAGCGGCAGGCAACCCGCCTCATCGCGGTGATAAAAGCCCCCACCTGATCCACGACGGGGCGGGGCCTGTTCGCGAACTTCTACGGCCCGGGCGCGGCATGACCGCGTCCGGGCCGGATTCCGTTCGGAATGCCGGTCTGGCCCTATTCGGCCCCCTCCCGGCCCGATGGGATCAGCCGCAATAGATCCGCGCGATCCTCTCCGAAGCGTCGATCTCGAAATTGATCCGATCCTCGCGGAAATCCATCGTCACCAGATCATCGGGGCGGATCACCCGCACCTGTCCAAGGATCAGCTCGCGCTCCAGTGCCGTGACCGGCGCGCCGAGGAGCCGCTGCCGCTCGGCCGCGCCGCAGCGGCCCGGATCGGCGGGGCTGGACGCCGGCGGGGGCGTGGGGCCGGGGGGCTGCGCCAAGGGCGCGCAGGCGGCCAGAAGAAGGGGCAGGATGAGGTATCGCATGATCCGGACCCTGACCCGTCGCGCGCGACGGCACAAGAGGCTGCGCCATTGATCTCCGTGCCGGTTTCCGCGACCCTGCCCGCCAAAGCGCGCCGGAGTGCGGCGCGCCCCAAAACGGAGATCATCCCATGCGCACACGTGCCGCCGTCGCCGTTCAGGCCGGAAAGCCGCTCGAGATCATGGAGGTCAACCTCGAAGGCCCGAAGGCGGGCGAGGTCCTCCTCGAGATCAAGGCCACCGGCATCTGCCACACCGACGAATTCACCCTGTCGGGCGCCGATCCTGAAGGGCTGTTCCCCGCGATCTTGGGCCATGAGGGCGCGGGCGTGGTGGTCGAGGTCGGCGCGGGCGTCACCTCGCTCAAGCCCGGCGATCACGTGATCCCGCTCTACACCCCCGAATGCCGCCAGTGCCCCTCCTGCCTGAGCCAGAAGACCAATCTGTGCACCTCGATTCGGGGCACCCAAGGCCAAGGGCTGATGCCCGACGGCACTTCGCGCTTCTCGACGCTCGATGGCGACCCGATCCTGCATTACATGGGCTGCTCAACCTTCGCCAACCACACGGTCCTGCCCGAGATCGCGCTCGCCAAGGTGCGCGAGGACGCGCCCTTCGACAAGATCTGCTACATCGGCTGCGGCGTCACCACCGGCGTCGGTGCGGTGATCAACACCGCGCAGGTCGAGATCGGCTCCACGGCGGTGGTGTTCGGGCTGGGCGGCATCGGCCTCAACGTGCTCCAGGGGCTCAGGCTTGCGGGTGCCGACATGATCATCGGCGTCGACATCAACAATGACCGCAAGGAATGGGGCGAGCGCTTCGGCATGACCCATTTCGTGAACCCCAAGGAGATCGACGGTGACATCGTCTCGCATCTGGTGAACATGACCAAGCGGCGCGGCGACCTGATCGGCGGCGCGGATTACACCTTCGATTGCACCGGCAATGTCACGGTGATGCGCCAGGCGCTCGAATCGTCGCATCGCGGCTGGGGTGTCTCGGTGGTGATCGGCGTCGCGCCCGCGGGGGCCGAGATCTCGACCCGGCCGTTCCAGCTTGTCACCGGGCGCACCTGGAAGGGCACGGCCTTTGGCGGCGCGCGCGGGCGGACCGACGTGCCCAAGATCGTGGACTGGTACATGGAGGGAAAGATCGAGATCGACCCGATGATCACGCATCAGCTCAAGCTCGACGAGATCAACAAGGGCTTCGACCTCATGCATGCGGGCGAAAGCATCCGTTCGGTGGTGGTCTACTGATCCTTGCCCCCGGGGTCCGGCTTGACGCCGGGCTCCGGGGGCGCGACAGGCGGGGAAACCCGTCGCAGGAGGCCCCGACATGCCCGAGACCCGCCCGCTCTACGCCGTGCTGATCGACGCCGACAACATCCCGGCCCGCTTTGCCAAACCGATCCTCAAGGAGATCACCAGTTTCGGCGAGCCCGCCCTGCGCCGGGTCTATGGCGACTGGTCGGCCGAGCGGCTGCGCGGCTGGGCCGACAACGTGCGCGCCCTCGGCCTCGTGGCGCATCAGGAAACCGCCAACACCAAGGGCAAGAACGCCTCCGACATCGGTCTTGTCATCGATGCGATGGACATCCTGCATACGGGCCGCTTCGACGGCTTCGTGCTGGTCTCGTCCGACAGCGATTTCACCGCGCTGGCCAACCGCATCCGCGAGCAGGGGCTCGACGTGATCGGCATCGGCGAGGCCAAGGCGCCGGAAAGCCTGCGCAACGTCTGCAACCGCTTCGTGATGATCGAGAACATCATGGACGAGCCCGTGTCCACCCCCAAGCCGGACCAACCGCAGGTCGAGGGCGAGGCACCGGCCGCGCCCACGGGCAAGAAGCCCCCGCTTGAGGCGGTGCCGCTGATCCTGCGCGCGATGGACAAGATCGAGCAGGATGACGACGAATGGTACCCCTTGGGGCCGCTCGGTCAGTACATCACCGCCGACAACCCCGATTTCGACGTGCGCAGCTATGGCAAGCGCAAGCTGTCGGACCTCGTGCTCGATCTCAAGCGCTTCGAGACCCGCAAGCAGGGCAACCAGCTTCAGGTGCGGCGCAAGGATTAGGTGCCGTAGCGGGCGAGGAACGTGGCTACCGCGCCATCGGCCACGCGGTCGCATTCCTCGGGGGTGAAGCTTTCGGTGACGCTGAGGATCGCGCGGTAGAACAGGTCGGCGCGGCATAGCTCGTGGAACTGGTCGGCGGCCAGCGCGAGATCCTCGATCTGCAGCTCGCCGCGTTCCATCGCCTGCCCGAAATATTCCATCATCTGGGCGCGGCCCATCTCGGGGCCGCTCTTGTAGAAAGCGCGGCCGACATCGGGAAACCGGGCGCTTTCGGCGACGAAGACCCGGAACATCCGCAGCCCGAAATCCGAGGTGTAGAAGGCGATCTTGCGTCGCGCCGCGCGGCCCAGCACCTCGGCGGGCGGGCCGGAGCTGCGGATCTCGGCCATGGCGTTGTCGGCGTGCCGCCTGCATTCGCTGCGCACCACTTCGAGAAACAGCAGGCGCTTGTCGGGAAAATAGCTGTAGAGCGTGGCCTTGGACACACCCGCTGCACGGGCGATGTCATCGACGCTGGCGCCTTCGAATCCCTCCATGAGAAACACTTCGCGGGCTCCGTCCAGAACCTGGTCGTACTTGCGACCCTTGCGGATCTCCTGCGGTTCGGCGGTCATCTCGTCTCCTGTGGATCGTCGACAGCATAGGCATCTCGCCGAAGGACGGCCAGCCATGTCGTCGCGCCGGGTTGCGTCGCATTGGAAGGGCTATAGATTGGAATCATTCTAAAGAAAGTGCGGTCATGATTCCCGGATTCTCCTCGCGTCGCCGGTTCAACGATCTCAGCGAACAGGAGGTCCTCGCGCTGGCGATCTCCTCGGAGGAGGACGACGCGCGGATCTACCGGCTTTATGCCGAGCGGCTGCGCGAAGGCTATCCGGCCTCGGCGGCGGTGTTCGACGGCATGGCCGAGGAGGAGGACGACCACCGGCGCCAGCTCATCGCGCTGCACCGCGACCGTTTCGGCGAGGTGATCCCGCTTTTGCGCCGCGAGCACGTGGCGGGGTTCCACGCCCGCCGCCCGGTCTGGCTGATCGAAAATCTCGGGCTCGAGACGATCCGCGCGCAGGCGGCGGAAATGGAGCGCGAGGCCGGGGCCTTTTATGCCCGCGCCGCCGCCCATGCGCGCGACGCGGCGACCCGCGCGCTTCTGGGCGACCTCGCCGCCGCCGAGGCCGGGCACCGGGACACGGCACAGGCCCTCGCGGAGGAATATCTGCACGACGAGGCGCGCGACGACGAGGATCACGCTGCGCGGCGGCAATTCGTGCTGACCTATGTGCAGCCGGGGCTGGCGGGGCTGATGGATGGCTCGGTCTCGACGCTGGCGCCGATCTTCGCCACCGCCTTCGCGACGCAGGACACGCATACGACCTTCCTCGTCGGTCTCGCAGCCAGTGTCGGGGCGGGCATCTCCATGGGTTTCACCGAGGCCGCCTCGGATGACGGGCAGCTGTCGGGCCGCGGCTCGCCGATCAAGCGCGGCATCGCCACAGGGATGATGACCACCGTGGGCGGCCTTGGCCACGCGCTACCCTACCTGATCCCGCATTTCTGGGCGGCGACGATCACCGCCATCATCGTGGTCTTCATCGAGCTATGGGCCATCGCCTGGATTCAGAGCCGTTATATGGACACGCCGTTCCTGCGCGCGGCCTTCCAGGTGGTGCTGGGCGGCGCGCTGGTCTTCGCCGCCGGGGTGCTGATCGGCGGCGGCTGAGGCATCACCCTGACCCCTTCACTTTTAGAATACGGGCTTTTTGCGGTCTCCTTGGGGCGCCGCGCCCGACTTGCACCCACCGCCGCCATTGGCGACAGTGCGGGGCAGCAGGCGGGAGGCCACGATGACCACGAGCGAGATCCGTTACCAGCCCCTGCCATTGCCGGACCGGGGCGACATGACGGACGCCGCGATGCAGGCCGCCGCGCTGGCGCATCATGACGCGATGGCGACGCGCCACACGGTGCGCGACTTCTCCGACCGGTCGGTGCCGCGCGCGGTGATCGAGACCGCCATCGCCACCGCTGGGCGCGCACCCTCGGGAGCCAACCAGCAGCCATGGCACTTCGTCGCCATTTCTGACACGCCCATGAAGACCAAGATTCGCGCCGCTGCCGAGGAGGAGGAGCGCGCCTTCTACGAGGGCGGCGCGCCGGATGAGTGGATCGCAGCGTTGGAGCCGATCGGCACCGGCGCGTCCAAGCCGCATCTCGAGATCGCGCCGTGGCTCATCGTCGTCTTCGCGCAACGCTGGGGCACGCGCGAGGACGGCGCGCGCTACAAGCACTACTACGTGCCCGAAAGCGTCGGCCTCGCCACCGGCTTCCTGATCGGGGCGCTGCATCTGTCGGGGCTGTCGGTGCTCACCCACACGCCGAGCCCGATGAAGTTCCTCACCGGGCTCTGCGACCGTCCGGTGGCCGAGAAACCGGTGATGATCCTTGCCGTCGGTCACCCCGCCAAAGACGCCACCGTCCCGGCGGCGGCATTGAACAAGAAACCGCTCGAAGAGATCCTCACCGTGATCTCGGCGGATACGGAGACGACATGAAGACAATCAGCGAAAACACCTGTTTCGGCGGCGTGCAAGGGGTCTATTCGCATGCCAGCGAGGCCACCGGCACCGAGATGACCTTCGGGCTGTTCCTGCCCGTGGAAGCGCAGGAGGGGCCGGTGCCGGTGCTGTGGTTCCTGTCGGGTCTCACCTGCACCCATGAGAACGCGATGACCAAGTCGGGCGCGCAGCGCTGGGCCGCCGAGCAGGGCATCGCGCTGGTGTTTCCAGACACCTCGCCGCGCGGGCCGGGCGTGGCCGATGATGACGGCTTCGACATGGGGCAGGGCGCGGGGTTCTACCTTAACGCGACCGAGGATCCTTGGGCGAAGCATTACCAGATGTGGGACTACGTGGCCGAGGAACTGCCCGCCCTGCTCGAAGGGCAGTTCGCCATCGACGAGGCGCGCCAGGCGATCACCGGTCATTCCATGGGCGGGCACGGCGCGCTGACCATGGCGATGCGGCTGCCGGGACGATACCGAAGTGTCTCGGCCTTCGCGCCGATTTGCCATCCGACGCAGAGCGAATGGGGCCGCCGCCAGTTCGAGGCCTATCTCGGCACAGACGAGGCCACTTGGGCACGCCACGACGCGACGCTCTTGATGACCAAGACCGGCTTCGACGGGCCGCTCCTGATCGACACCGGCACCGCCGACCAGTTCGGCGACAAGCTCGGTACCGAGCATTTCGCCCGCGCCATGGCCGAGCGGCGTCAACCCGGCACGCTGCGCCTTCAGAAGGGCTATGACCACAGCTATTTCTTCGTGTCCTCCTTCATCGAGGACCATGTCGATTTCCACGCCGCAGCGCTCTGGTCATGATCTATGTGGATGCCGATGCCTGCCCCGTTAAGGCCGAATGCGAGACGGTGGGCACCCGCCACAAGGTGAAGGTCGCCATCGTCTCGAATGGAGGACTTCGCCCCTCGCAGAACCCCTATGTGGAGACCATCATCGTCCCCGAGGGGCCAGACGTGGCCGACATGTGGATCGCCGACCGGGCCAGGACGGGCGACGTGGTGATCACCAACGACATCCCGCTCGCCGCGAAATGCGTCGAGGCGGGGGCGCAGGTGCTCAAGCACAATGGCGAGCCTCTGACGCAGGCCAATATCGGCAACGTGCTCGCCACCCGCGACCTGATGGCCGATCTGCGCGCCGCCGATCCGTTCCGTCAGGGCGGCGGCAAGGGCTTCACCAAATCCGACCGCTCGCGCTTTCTCGACGCGCTGGAGCGGGCGCTGCGCAAGGCCAAGACCGAAGGAGCGGGATCATGAGCGTGGATGCAGTGGTGTTCGACATCGGCAACGTGCTGATCGAGTGGAATCCCGAAGGGTTCTATGACGCCGAGATCGGGGCGGAGCGGCGCGCCGCGCTCTTTGCCGCTGTGGAACTGCACGCGATGAACGAGCGGGTCGACATGGGCGAGGCGTTCCACGGGCAGGTCATGGCGCTGGCCGAGGCGCATCCCGACTGGGCCGCCGAGATCGCGCTGTGGCATGATCGCTGGATCGAGATGGCGAGCCCCGAGATACCGCGTTCGGGGCGGCTCCTGCGGGCGTTGAAGGCGCGCGGCGTGCCGGTCTTCGCGCTGTCGAACTTCGGGGTCGAGACCTTCGAGATCGCGCGCGTGCATTATCCCGTATTCGCCGAGTTCGACGCGCTGTTCGTGTCGGGGCACCTGCGCATGGCCAAGCCCGACGCGCCGATCTACGAGCGGCTGGAGCGCGAGACCGGCGTGGCGCCGGAGCGGCTCCTGTTCACCGACGACCGTGCCGACAACATCGCCGCCGCCCGCGCGCGTGGCTGGCAGACGCATCACTTCACCGGCCCCGATGGGCTGGCCGAGAGGCTGGTGGCCGAGGGGCTGCTCAATGAGGCGGAGGCCGCGTGACCGAGATCATTCCCTTCGAGGCCGAGGCGAAGCTCGACTGGATCGCCATGGCCCGTGCGATCGAGGCCGGGCACGATCTGCCGCCCGCGCAAGTGACGGACACGTTTCTCTACCGGGGCGAGGACACGCTTTTGAACCGCTCCGCCTGGATCGAGGGCTTGGGCATCGCGGTGAAGGTCGTGACGGTCTTTCCGGGCAATGACGGCCCCAGCATCAACGGCGCGGTGAACCTCCTGTCGGATACGGACGGGACGCTAGAGGCCGTGGTGGATTTCCATCTCGTCACCAAGTGGAAGACCGCCGCCGACAGCCTGCTCGGCGCGATGAAGCTCGCGCGCCCCGACAGCCACGAGATCCTGATCGTCGGCGCGGGCAACGTCGCGGCATCGCTGCGCGAGGCTTACGGAGCGGCCTTTCCAGAGGCCCGCTTCACCGTCTGGAACCGCTCCCGGGCGGGGGCGGAGCGGCTGAAGGTCCAGCACCCGGATATCGTGATCGCCGAGGATCTGGAGCAGGCGGTGGGCCGCGCCGACATCGTCACCTGCGCGACCATGGCGAAAGCGCCGGTGGTGCGGGGCGACTGGCTGCGCCCCGGCACCCATCTCGACCTGATCGGCGCCTTCACGCCCCATATGCGCGAGGCGGACGACCGGGCGCTGCAACGCGCGCGGATCTTTGTCGATGCGCGCGCCACGACGCTCGACCATATCGGCGAGTTGAAGATCCCGCTGGAGACGGGCGCGATCGCGCGCGAGGACGTGGTGGCGGAGTTCTCGGAGCCGGATCTGTTCCGGCGCGAAAGCGCGGACGAGATCACCCTGTTCAAGAATGGCGGCGGCGCGCATCTCGACTTGATGGTGGCGCGGCACATTCTCGAGCGTTGGCGCGCGGCCTGACGGCCTCGCATCGGGGGCTAGTCCGCCAGCCCCACCTCTTCGAGAAGCGTCCGGCCCGCCCGGTCCTCGACCTCGATCACCCACAGGTCGGGGTCGAAGCGCTTTTGCTTCTCGATGCTTGCGTCGACCTCCGGCTCCGGCCCCTCGGCCAGAACGATCCAGACCCGTGCACCGGTCATCAGGTCGAGGCTGCGCTGGAACAGCCGCGCCTGCCCGTCGAGCGTGTTCGACTTCACCAGCACCGCCCCCGCCGTCTCGTCACCTTTCGAGGTGACGAAGGCGGGGATGTCGGCGAGCCTGAGCCGCGTCAGATAGGCCGAAACCCAGATGCCCGCGGCGAGACGGCTCAAGAATTGCCGTCCTTGAAGTCGAGGCCCATCTCGGAATAGCGCTCTTTCTCCTCGAGCCAGTTCGGCCGAACCTTCACTTGCAGGAACAGGTGCACCTTGCGGCCAAGGAACTCCGACAGCTCCTCGCGCGCGGCCTTGGAGACCGACTTTACCGTCTCGCCCGCCTTGCCCAGCACGATGCCCTTGTGGCCGTCGCGGGCGACATAAATGATCTGGTCGACGCGGGCCGAGCCATCGTCGCGCTCCTGCCAGCTCTCGGTCTCGACCGTGAGCTCGTAGGGCAGCTCCTGATGCAGCCGGAGCGTCAGCTTCTCACGCGTCATCTCGGCGGCGATCATCCGCAGCGGCAGGTCGGCGAGTTGATCCTCGGGATAGAGCCAGAGGCTTCGCGGCATCTGTTCGGCGAGCCATTCCTTGAGATCGGCGCAGCCATGGCCACGCTCGGCCGAGATCATGAATGTCTTCACGAAAGGATGCGCGGCGTTGAGATCTTGCGTGAGTTGCAGGAGCACCTCGGACTTCACCTTGTCGATCTTGTTGATGGCGAGCGCCACCGGCGTGCGTCCGACGCGGTCGCCGAGGTTCTCGAGGATCGACTTCACCCCGTCGGTGATGCCGCGATGCGCCTCGATCAACAGCACCACGACATCGGCGTCGGCGACACCGCCCCATGCCGCCGCGACCATGGCGCGGTCGAGCCTGCGGCGCGGCCGGAACAAGCCCGGTGTGTCGACGAACACGATCTGCGTGCGCCCCTCCATCGCGACGCCGCGGATGCGGGCGCGGGTGGTCTGCACCTTGTGGGTGACGATCGACACCTTGGCACCGACCATGCGGTTCAGCAGCGTCGATTTGCCCGCGTTCGGCTCGCCGATGAGGGCGACATAGCCCGCACCGGTGGGGCCCTTGTCGACGTCCTGATCGCCGCCGATGGGCGCGCCGGGAAGGCCGTCCTCGTGCAGCGCGTCAGCCTGCGGCTCACCCTGAGCGGCCGCCGGGGTCTCGTCGCCTTTCGGCGTCTCGTCGTGCTCGCTCATTCGCTCACCTGTTTCAATAGCGCGGCCGCGGCCGCCTGTTCCGCCTGCCGTTTCGATCCGGCCGTGGCGTTGTGCGACGCGCCCGAGGCCAGCGTCACCTCGATCGTGAAGACCGGCGCATGGTCCGGTCCCTCGCGGCTTGTCTCGGCATAGACGGGCGGCGGCTCTCCGCGCGCCTGCGCCCATTCCTGAAGCGCGGTCTTGGGGTCGCGCGCATCGGTTTCGACTTGGTTGATCCGTTCGCCCCAAAGCCCGCGCACCACGCCGCGCGCCGCCTCGAAGCCCGCGTCGAGATAGACGGCGGCGATCACCGCCTCCATCGCGTCGGCGAGCAGCGCCTCCTTGCGGCGGCCGCCCGATTTCATCTCGGACCGGCCGAGCCGCAGCACCGCACCGATCTCGATCTCGCGCGCCACTTCGGCGCAGGTCTCGCGGCGCACCAGCGCGTTGAAGCGCGGCGCGATCTGGCCCTCGGTGGCACCGCGATCCGCGTCGAGCAGCGCCTCGGCCATCACGAGCCCCAGCACCCGGTCACCCAGGAATTCGAGCCGCTGGTTGTCATCGCGCATCGGCCCGGAGATCGAGCCATGGGTGACGGCGCGCGACAAAAGCTCGGGCCGCGAAAACTCGTGTCCCAGCCGGCCCGCAAAGGCACGCAGTTCGGCCGAAAGCTTCACTCGACTGCCTTGAAGAAGCGGTCCGAGCGCCAGGTCCAGAAGGCCAGCATCGAGCGCCCTGCCGAGGAGAACATGATCCGGTCGGCCCGGCCCACGAGATCCTCGAAGGGCACGAAGCCCACGCCGCGCGCGTTTTGCGGCACCCGGCTGTCGGTGGAGTTGTCGCGGTTGTCGCCCATGAAGAACAGATGCCCCTCGGGAACGGTATAGACGCCGGTATTGTCGGACGACTGATTGCCGATGTCGAGGATGTCATGGCTCACGCCGTTCGGCAGCGTCACGGTATAGCGGGTCTTTTCGCAGATGGCCCCCATGCCGACGGCGCCGTTGCGGCAGCGCGGCATCAGCCCTTGCGGCCCCTGACGCTCCATCACCTCGGTGAAGGTGCCCGCCGGTTCCTGCCCGACCGCCTCATCGTTGAGGAAGAGCCGCCCTTCGCGCACCTGGATCCGGTCGCCCGGCAGGCCGATGGCGCGCTTGATGAAATCCTCGCCGGTCACGGGGTGGCGGAACACCACCACATCGCCGCGCTCGGGGTATTCCCCCCAGAGACGGTCATTGTCGCCCTTGGCCCAGCCACAGACATCCTCGGCCGAAATGTCGACACCCAGAGAGGCCAGACGGACCGAGGGGCACGACGCATAGGAGTAGCCGTAAGCCATCTTGTTGACGAAGAGGAAGTCGCCGATCAGCAGCGTGTCCTTCATCGAGCCCGAGGGAATCCAGAAAGGCTGGAAGAACAGGGTGCGGAAGATGCCCGCGATCAGCAGCGCCCAGAACACCGTCTTGACGGTTTCCCAGACGCTGTGGACGAAGCCCTGCTTCTCGGTGTCGGATCTGCTGGCCATGCGGAAGGGTCCCTTGGGGTTTCGGGGCTACATGCGGGGGGCGGGGGAATTAGTCAAGGAAACCGCCAAGCACGCCGTCTAGCCCGCACAACGGCGCAGCGCCAGAGCCTGACAACGGGCATGGCGATTCCCTAGAGCCCTTGCGACTTCGGACCATGTCGCAAGAAGCGATCAGCGCGCGGCGAGAGGGCGCGCCTCGATCACCACGAAGGCCTGCGCCCAAGGGTGATCGTCGGTCAGTGTGACATGGATGATCGCCTCGTGGTCCGCGGGCGTCATCGCGTCGAGTCTCGCGCGCGCCCAGCCCGTGACCTCCATCACCGGCTGGCCGGTCGCGAGGTTGCTCACCGCCATGTCCTTCCAGGCGATGCCCATGCGCAGCCCGGTGCCCAGCGCCTTGGAGCATGCCTCCTTGGCGGCCCACCGTTTGGCGTAGGTGCCAGCCACGTCGCGGCGGCGCTCGGCCTTGGCCTGCTCCACCGGGGTGAAGACGCGGTTGCGGAACCGGTCGCCATGGCGTTCGAGCACGCCGGCGATGCGGTCGATATTCGCGAGATCGGTGCCAATGCCAAGGATCATGGCCCCTCGCTAGCCGATGCCGCCCATACGGGCAATGAGGGGTCCTCACGAAATGCGCCGCCCCCGAAGGACGGCGCAAATGGAACCGAAAAGGATCTGCGGATCAGGCGGCGTGGCGGCTCTTTTCCGCCCGTGCTCGGTGATCGCCTTTTCCACGTCGGCACGCTGGCTCGACAGGAAACTCCACTCGGGCTTGCCGGTCGTGGCCGAGATGGCATCGTCATAGAGCTTCAGGAGCTGCTCTTCGCCACTGATGATCTCGTCATAGACCGCTTCGTCATTGCCGGTCAGCGAATCCTTCAAGGACAGCCAGCCACGATGGGCGGCAGCAGCGGTCGAGCCGTTCTCGCTCACGTCCACGCCCTCGGCGCCAAGCTGGCGATGGATCACGGTGTGAAACTGCTCGCGCTCGGCGATGCGGCGGTCGAAGAAGCCGACGAATCCACGCTCGTCAGCGACATCCTCGCGCGAATGCTTGTAACCGTCGCGGCTGTCGATGACGCGGGTGTGGAGCTTCTTCAGGGTGTCGAGATGGTCGCTCATGTCTGTCTCCGATATGGTGGGCGCCCCCTCGGGGGCCTCTTGCAGTACCAACGTGCGACCAGAATGAACGGTCCATGATTCGGGCAGAATTTTTCGAAGAATTGCCAATGAAAAAAGGCGCCCGGGTATGCCGGACGCCTCCTCGAAGAATGTTTAGGATGCGCGATCAGTTGGTGGCGTTCTCCACGTCGTCAGCCGCATCTTCGGCGGTGTCGGTCACCGTTTCGGCGGCGTCCGTGGCCGTGTCGGTCACGGTGTCGGCCGCATCGGTGACCGTATCGGTCGTGCCAGTCGCCTCCGTGCCGTCAGTCATGCCCGACATGTCGATGCCATTCTCGGCAGCCTGCTCCTGGCTGATTTCGCAGATGGTATCGTCGTTGCCCTTGGCTTGACGGGCGAGCACGTTGGCATCGACGTCACAGACATTGGCTGCCACGCCGATCGGCGCCTGCACGGTGTTGCCATCGACCGAAAGGTTCACAAGGCCGTTCTGCTGGCCGTTGTTGCCCTGTGCATTGTTGCTGCCGTTCGACTTGATGCCGTTCTGGGCGGCGGTCTTCTGGTCGATCTCGCAGGCGGTTTCGTCGGATCCGACGAACTGGGCCGCGAGCACGTTCACGTCGAGGTCGCAGACATTGGCTGCGACATCGACGGGAACTTGCACGGTGTTGTCGTCAACCGCGACGTTGACGAGACCTTCCTGCCCTTGGGCAAAGGCGCCCGATGCGGCGACGGTGAGGGCGGCGGCGGCGACGAGGCTCTTGGACTTCATGAACATGTGCGTTCCTTTCCTCCGGTGTCATGACCGCCGGGGCAGGGGGTGTGAGTGGTCCCCGGCGGTCTTGAAGGTCAAAACTGCGGCGGCGGGATCATGTTCCTGCCGCAAATTCGGGCAGGGCGGGAACACCGCAGGCATCGGCGGGAAGGTGCTGCCGTCTCGGCAATGTTTTGCAGAAAGCCGATTTTCATCCCCCGCACGTGCATATCGTGATCAACCAAGAAGGGAACCTGATCAGGACATCACCCGTCGAGCGGCCTCCATCCTCCGACGCATCTCCGCGATGGCGGGCGACAGCCCGCGGAAGATCGCCTCTCCGATCAGGAAATGGCCGATGTTCAGCTCGCGGATCTCCGGCAGACCGGCGATGGGGCCGACGGTGTCATAGGTAAGCCCGTGCCCGGCATGCACCTCGAGGCCCAGCGCATGGGCGTGCGTGGCCATTTCGGCGATCTTCGCAAGCTCCGCGTCGCGAGTGGCAGTGTCGCCGGCCGCATGGGCGTCGCAATAGGCGCCGGTGTGCAACTCCACCACCTGTGCGCCGATGCGGGCGGCGGCGTCGATCTGGGGTCGGTCGGCGGCGATGAAGATCGACACTCGGCAGCCCGCATCGCGCAGCGGCGCGATGAAATGCGCCAGCCGATTCTCGTCGCGCGCGACCTCTAGCCCTCCTTCGGTGGTGCGCTCCTCGCGCTTTTCGGGGACAATGCAGACGGCATGCGGGCGGTGGCGCAGCGCAATGGCCTGCATTTCGTCGGTGGCGGCCATCTCGAAGTTGAGTGGCAGCTTCAGCGTCGCCATCAGTGCCTCGATGTCGGCGTCCGAGATGTGGCGGCGGTCTTCGCGCAGATGCGCGGTGATGCCGTCGGCTCCGGCTTCCTCGGCGAGCTTTGCGGCCCGGACGGGCGAGGGGGTGTCGCCGCCGCGCGCGTTGCGCACCGTGGCCACGTGATCGATGTTCACGCCGAGTCTGAGGTCCGTCATGCCAATGGTCTCCTTCGGGCCGAAGCCTATCCCGGTCCCGTGCCGTCGTCAGCCGGGCTTTCAGGGTTTTTTCCCAAGGCCTGCAGCTTGGTGCGCAGCTTGCGGCGGCGGCGGTTCTGGTAGGCAGCGATCACGGGGACGAAAAGCCAATAGCAGGCGAAGGCCGAGATCAGCCCGGGCAGGATGCCCCCCACGAGATAGGGCAGGAATACCTGATGGTAGAATAGCCCCAGCCCGTGCCAGTCGGCGCGATCAGGGCCGAACAGCGCGCCGAAATTGTGCCATAGATCCTCGCCCGCGGCGGCGAATTTGCCCATGAGCGAGGTCTCGATCCCGCGTCCGGGCGGGTGGCCCATGATGAAATAGCCGGTCTGAAGCGCCACCACGCCGATCGGCACATAGGTGAGCGGATTGCCGAAGAAGGTGCCCAAGAGCGAGGCGAGCATGTTGCCGCGGCCGATCTTGGCGAAGATCACGGCGATCACGAAATGCAGCCCGTAGAATGGCGTCCAGCTTGCCAGCACACCCGCGAAGATGCCGCGACCGATCTTTTCGGGCGTGTCGGGAAGGCGCTGCAGCCGGTGCCTCACATAGCCGAACGCCCGGCGCCAACCGCCACGCGGATAGACCGTCTCGGCCACCGCGCGGCCCACCGACCGCCTGTCGCGCCGCTTGAAGACCACCGCGGCCCCGATCAGGCCCCGGC
Source organism: Limimaricola cinnabarinus LL-001 (assembly GCF_000466965.1). GTDB lineage: Bacteria > Pseudomonadota > Alphaproteobacteria > Rhodobacterales > Rhodobacteraceae > Limimaricola > Limimaricola cinnabarinus. Next base: position 66,729 of record NZ_BATB01000002.1, on the reverse strand, counting down.
CGTCACCGTCGTCGTCGCGGAGGCGACGGCACGGCTCGGGTCGCGGTGGCGTTCGATCGAGGAGACGTGGCTCTCGGCCTCAAGCGCGGTCATCACCCGGTGCAAATGCTCGGCGTCGCGCAGGTCCACGTCGACGAGGATGCGGTAGAAGTCGGGCTTGCGGTCGAGAAAGGTCATGTCGGAGATGTTGGCCGATTGCTCGCCGATCAACGTGCAGAGCCGCCCCAGCACGCCCGCGTCGTTGGTAACCGTCAGATCGAGGCTCACCGTATTGACCGGGGCATGCGTGCCGTCCTGCCAACGCAGATCGACCCAGCGTTCGGGCTGTTCCTCGTAATGCGCCAGCGCCGGGCAATCGATGGCGTGGATCACCACGCCCTGACCGCGAAAGGCGATGCCGACGATCCGTTCGCCGGGGACAGGCTGGCAACAGGGCGCGCGGCGAAAGCTCTGTCCCGCCGCAAGGCCCGCCACGGCCCGCTCCTTCGAGATCTCGTGCGCGTCGCCGCGTGCGGCCAGTTCGGGATAGAGCGCCTGCACCACCTCGCGGGTGGTGAGGTCGGCCGAACCGAGCCGGGCCAGAAGCTCGGTGGCGCTCTCGAGCCCCAGCGTCTTGGCCGCCGTGCGCAGCGCCTTGTCGGTGGCCCGCCTGCCGACGTTCTCGAAGGCGACGCGCACCAGTTCGGAGCCGAGCTTCACAAAACGCTCGCGGTCCTCCTCGCGAAGGCTCCGGCGGATCGTGGCCTTGGCGCGGCCCGTCACCGCGATCTCGATCCAACTCGCTTGCGGGCGCTGGCCGTCGGCTGTGATGATCTCGACCGACTGGCCGTTCTTGAGCCGGGTCCAGAGCGGCACGCGCAGCCCGTCCACCTTGGCGCCGACGCAGGCGGAGCCGATGCGGGTGTGGATCGCGAAGGCGAAATCGATCGGCGTGGCACCGCGGGGAAGCTTGATCACCTCGCCCTTGGGCGTGAAGCAGAACACCTGATCCTGATACATCTCGAGCTTCACGGCCTCGAGGAAATCCTCGTCGTCATGCCCGGTTTCCAGCCGCTCGGTCAGCTGGGCGATCCAGCGCGCCGGATCGACGGCAAAGCGGTTCTCGACCCGCAGGCCGTCGCGGTAGGACCAATGCGCGGCGACGCCGGTTTCGGCGACCTCGTGCATCTCGCGGGTGCGGATCTGCACCTCGACCCGCTTGCCGTCGCGGCCAGAGACGGTGGTGTGGATCGAACGGTAGCCGTTGGATTTCGGCTGGCTGATGTAATCCTTGAAGCGGCCCGGCACGGCGCGCCAGCGCTGGTGGATCACGCCAAGGACGCGGTAGGCGTCGGCCTCGTTGTCGGTGACGACGCGAAAGCCGTAGATGTCCGACAGCCGGGAGAAGCCCTGATCCTTCTCCTGCATCTTGCGCCAGATCGAATAGGGCTTCTTGGCGCGGCCGAACAGATCGGCCTTGATGCCCGCGCGATCGAGCTCGGTGCGCATGTCGGCGGTGATGCGCTCGACGACGTCGCCCGCCTCCTTCTGGAGCATGATGAAGCGGCGGATGATCGAGTTGCGCGCCTCGGGGTTGAGCACCTGGAACGACAGGTCCTCGAGCTCCTCGCGCATCCACTGCATGCCCATGCGGCCCGCCAGCGGCGCATAGATCTCCATCGTCTCGCGCGCCTTCTGGGCCTGCTTCTCGGGCCGCATGGAGCGGATCGTGCGCATGTTGTGGAGCCGATCGGCAAGCTTGACCAGCGTCACCCGCAGGTCGCGGGAGGTCGCCATGAACAGCTTGCGGAAGTTCTCGGCCTGCTTGGTGCGGGTCGAGGAGAGCTGCAGGTTGGTCAGCTTGGTGACGCCGTCGACCAGCTCGGCGATTTCGCGGCCAAAGCGCTTGGAAACCACCGCGAAGGAGGCGCGGGTGTCCTCGATCGTGTCGTGCAGAAGGGCGGTGACGATCGTGGCGTCGTCCATCTGCTGCTTGGCGAGAATCATCGCCACGGCGACGGGATGCATGAAATAGGGTTCGCCCGACTTGCGGAACTGCCCGGCATGCATCTCTTCGCCGAAGGCATAGGCGTCGCGGATCATCGCGTCGCGGGTGGCCGGGTTGTAGCTGCGGACCAGAGCGATCAGCTCGTCTGCGGATGTCATCTGGGTCGTCCTACCCCCGGCCTTGTGCGGGCTGCGATCAGCCCTCTTTCTGGACCTGCATCAACTCGCGCAGCAGGCGTTCCTCGCTCATGTCGTCCTGGGCCGGCTTGTCGGCCTCCTGGCTCATCAGCAGCGACATCGAATCGGCCTCGGGCTCGTCGACCTCGATCTGGGTCTGGTGCGCCTCGATCATCCGCTCGCGCAGATCGTCGGCCTGCTGCGTTTCGTCGGCAATTTCGCGCAGCGCCACGACGGGGTTCTTGTCGTTGTCGCGCGCGACGGTGAGCGGCGCGCCGGAGGTGATCTCGCGGGCGCGATGCGCGGCGAGCATCACCAGCTCGAACCGGTTCGGAACCTTGTCAACGCAATCTTCGACTGTCACGCGGGCCATCGGACGACTCCCATCTGAGGTTGGGCAAAGGACCGCCGCACGCGGAATCGCGCGGCACGGCCTCGAAAGCGCACGCATACAGCGCACGCGCCCGGAACACAAGGCGCAGCGGACCCATCATGCTGGCCCGTCAGTCGAGCGGCTCCACCCCATCCAGCGCCGCTGTGGGCAGCGCGTCGCGCATCTGCGTCACGTCGAAGCCGGTGACCGGATGGCGCCAGTCCGGCGCGACCTCGGCCAAGGGCGCCAGCACGAAGCCGCGATCCTGCAGCCGCGGATGCGGCAGGATCAGGCGATCCGGCGTCTCGCGAGCCTGCGCTTCAGGGGTCAGGTCGCGCCAGAGCGACCACGCGGCGAGGTCCGGCAGCACCAGATCGTCGAGCGCCAGAAGGTCGAGATCGAGGCTGCGTGGTCCCCAGCGGGTCTGCCTCTCGCGGCCGAAGGCCGCTTCCACGCGGTGCAGTTCGGCAAGCAGGTCGTCAGCATCGCGCTCGGTCTCCAGCACCATGACGGCGTTGACGAAGTCAGGGCCGATGCCCGCCGGAAAAGCGGGGCTGCGCCAAAGCCTGCTCTCTCGCACGGCAGAACCCAGCGCTGCGACCTGTGCCATCGCCGCGCGCAGGCTCTGGGCCGGCGATCCCTGAGGTGCCGCCGCATTGGCCCCCAGCGCGATCAGGGCCCGCCGCTTGATCGGCTGCACGTATGGACTGTTCCGTTGCGGCATACAAAGTGTTTCCTGCGCTTGATTTCCCCGGACAAAGAGAGGCAGGGAGGGGATTGGCATGTTCGATCATCCGGACCCGATCAGGCTCGGCGGTATTTCAATAGGGGTTTTTTTGACAATGTTCTATCGGGACGAACGCCTTGCGCTGTTCATCGACGGCGCCAACCTGCACGCCACCGGCAAGGCCTTGGGGTTCGACATCGACTACAAGCTTCTGCGGCAGGAGTTCATGCGCCGGGGCCGGTTGGTCCGGGCGTATTACTACACCGCCCTGCTCGACGGCGACGAATATTCGCCGATCCGGCCCTTGGTGGACTGGCTCCAATACAACGGCTTCACCATGCGCACCAAGCCCGCGCGCGAATTCACCGATGCGCAGGGGCGGCGCAAGATCAAGGGCAACATGGAGGTGGAGCTGACGGTCGATGCGCTCGATATCGCCGGGCGGATCGATCACGCGGTGCTGTTCTCGGGCGACGGCGATTTCCGGTCCCTGGCCGAGGCACTGCAACGGCGCGCGGTTCGGGTGTCGGTGGTGTCCTCGGTTCGGTCCTCGCCGTCGATGATCTCCGACGAGCTGCGCAGGCAGGCCGACAACTTCATCGATCTGGAGGAGCTGCGCGATGTCGTTGGACGCCCCTCCCGCCAGCATGGGCCCGCCCAAGGCGGTGCGGATCAGGAGGACTGAGCGCGGCGTCGGGGCGGGTGCTGGACCTCGGCGTCCGGAATGCTTAGCTGTGCGGCATCCCAAGCGACGTCCATGCGACCGGCCAAGCGTGCCCCGGAGGCCCCCCGATGACCGAGACCACCCTGCCGCCCCTGACCCTGCATCTCGCCGCGCCGCGCGGCTTTTGCGCGGGCGTCGACCGCGCCATCAAGATCGTCGAGATGGCGCTCGAGAAATGGGGTGCCCCGGTCTATGTGCGCCACGAGATCGTGCACAACCGCTATGTCGTCGACGATCTGCGCGCCAAGGGCGCGATCTTTGTCGAGGAGCTGGACGAGGCGCCCGACGACCGCCCGGTGATCTTTTCCGCCCATGGCGTCGCCAAGTCCGTTCCCGCCGAGGCCACGCGGCGCGAGATGATCCAGGTCGATGCGACCTGCCCGCTGGTGACCAAGGTGCACAACGAGGCGGCGCGTCATTCCGCCGAAGGTCTCCAGATGATCATGATCGGTCATGCGGGCCATCCCGAGACAGTGGGCACGATGGGGCAGCTGCCCGAGGGCGAGGTGCTTCTGGTCGAGACCGAGGCCGACGTTGCCACGGTCGCGGTGCGCGATCCCCAACGCCTCGCCTATGTCACGCAGACGACGCTGTCGGTCGACGACACGGCGGGCATCGTCGCGGCCCTCAAGGCGCGGTTTCCCGCGATCAAGGGGCCGGGCAAGGAAGACATCTGCTATGCGACCACCAACCGGCAGGAGGCAGTGAAGGCGATGGCGCCCGATTGCGATGCCCTGCTGGTCGTCGGCGCGCCGAACTCATCGAACTCCAAGCGCCTCGTCGAGGTCGCCTCGAAGGCGGGCTGCGCCTATGCCCAACTCGTCCAGCGTGCCGCCGACATCGACTGGCGCGCGCTCGAGGGCATCGGGTCGCTGGGGCTGACTGCCGGGGCGAGTGCGCCGGAGGTGCTGGTCGAGGAGGTCATCGAAGCCTTCCGGGCGCGCTACGACGTAACGGTGAAGCTGGTCGAGACGGCGCAGGAGAACGTGGAGTTCAAGGTGCCGCGCATCCTGCGCGAAACTGCCTGAGAGGCCCGCGCGCGGCGCTTGCCCCGAGGCTGGAGCCCCCTGTTCGCGTGATGACCTGCCGCGCGCCGCGGCGATCGGCGCGTCTCGTATCTCACTCTTCGATGCTTGGGCGACGTCGGCCCGAGGCGACGAGGTTGGTTCATTGAGCATCTGGCCCAGCAGGCATCGCACCCGGGCCTTGGAGGTCGGGCGGGTCCGAAGAGCCCGCCCGCGCCGTGTCACTGCTGCTCGGTCTGGGTGCCGGTCTTCGGCTTGGCCTTGCCGAGATCGGGCTTCTGGCCCAGTGGCTCGGGCTTTTCCATGACCGAGAAGGTGCCGCGCCCGTCGAGCGAGGGACCGGAAGTCCAGCGGCCCTGCGGGGTCGGCTCGTCGAGCGAGGTGTTGAGGAAATAGTAGCTGTGCTCGGTCGCCTCGTGCTCCTGTGGGGTGGAGTTCGGGATCGGCAGAGCCGCCTCCCAGCCGCCCAGCTCCTCGATCACCGCGAGCCACTGTTGTTGGTGCATCGTGTCGCGCGCGATGAGAAAGGACAGCATGTCCTTCATGCCTGCGTCGTCGGTCATGTTGTAGAGCCGCGACGCCAGCACCCGGCCGCCCGATTCGGCGGTGGCGTTGGCCATCATGTCGGCGGCGAGGTTGCCGGTCGCATAGACGTGGCTCATGTCGAAGGGCACGCCGTTGGCGTTGACGGGCATCGCCGAGAGGCCCGAGGACAGGATGTGGCGCGGGTTCATGCCGCCCAAGATCGCATGGACGACCGGGTCCTTCGCCGCCTCGTCCTGTACCTCGACGGGCGCGCCTTCAAGGTTGAGCGCCACGGCGTGGCCCAGAAACTCGATGTGGCTCAGTTCCTCGGTCGCGGTCATCATCAGCATGTCACGGTACTTGCTGTCCCCGCGCGCGCCCATCGCCTGAAAGAAGTACTGCATCGCGACGCGGATCTCGCCCTCGATGCCGCCGATCGCCTGCTGCAGATGCTTGGCGAAGGCCGGCGAGGGCTTGTCGACGCGGACCTGATACTGAAGTTTGGATGAGTGATGGAACATGGAAAAGGCTCCGAATTCGGTGAAGTCACGCCCGAAGAACCCCCAAAGCCGGTGCATCGGTTCCCAAGGGTACGTTGCCGCACGGCGGAGCTTCGCCTAAAGGGAACGCCCCGACCCCTTTGACCGGAGCCCCTCCATGGCCAAGATCTTCGCCTTCACCGACGGCGCCTGTTCGGGCAATCCCGGCCCCGGCGGCTGGGGCGCGCTTTTGCAGGCCAAGGATGGCGAGACCGTCACCAAGGAGCGCGAGCTCAAGGGCGGTGAGGTGATGACCACCAACAACCGCATGGAGCTGATGGCCGCGATCGCCGCGCTCGAGGCGCTGGGCAAGCCCTCGAAGCTTACCGTCGTGACCGACAGCGCCTATGTGAAGGGGGGCATCACCGAATGGATGGCGGGATGGAAGCGCAAGGGGTGGCGGACCTCGACCGGCAAACCGGTCAAGAACGAGGATCTGTGGCGCCGCCTCGACGAGGCAGCGGCGCGGCATACGGTGGTCTGGACATGGGTCAAGGGTCACGCCGGGCATCCCGAGAACGAGCGCGCCGACGAATTGGCCCGCGCCGGCATGGCGCCGTTCAAGCCGGGCCGCGCCCGCGCGTGATCCGCGCATGATCGAGTGGCGCGAGGAGGGTGCGCTCCTGCGGGTGCGCCGCCATGGCGAGGGCTCGGCCATCATAGAGGTCTTCACCCGCAGTCACGGCCTGCATGCGGGTGTGGTGCGGGGCGGCGGCTCGCGCCGTATCGCGCCGCTCTTGCAGCCCGGCGCGCAGCTCGACCTGACATGGAAGGCGCGGCTGGGCGAGCATCTGGGCAACTTCACCTTCGAACCGCTACGCTCGCGCGCAGCGCAAGTGATGGAGGACCGGCTGGCGCTGGCGGGTCTCAACGCCGTGGCGGCGCTCCTCGTCACCGTGCTGCCCGAGCGCGACCCGCACCCGCCCCTTTACGATCGCACCATGGCGCTGCTCGATCTGCTGGGCGAAACCGAAATCTGGCCGCTGGCCTATCTGCGCTGGGAGCTGGCGCTTCTGGAGGAGATGGGTTTCGCGCTCGATCTGACCTCCTGCGCGGTGACGGGCGCGACCGAGGGCCTCGATCTCGTCAGCCCGAAGTCGGGCCGCGCGGTGAGCCGCGAGGGCGCGGGGGAATGGGCGTCGAAGCTCCTGCCGCTGCCGCCGGTGCTGCGCGGCGAGGGGGAGGCCGAGGCCGCCGACATCGTCGCCGCGCTCAGGACCACCGGCTGGTTCATCGAGCACCGGCTCGTGCCCGGCTCCGGCGACCGCCCCCTGCCGCCGGCGCGGGCGCGGCTGATCGAGGCGATCCAGAGGATCGGCTGAGGCCCCTTGCCGGGGCCCCGCTTTCCAGCCACCACTGCGGCGACCGAATAATCTGTGAGCCGCATGTATCCCTTTGCCGATTTGATGCCGCCGCAGCTCGTGCTGCTGTCCGTTCTCGTGGGCTTCGGGGCGGGTATCGTAAAGGGGATGGTCGGCTTTGCCATGCCGATGATCATGATCTCGGCGATGTCGCTGTTCCTGCCGCCAGAGCTGGCGCTGGCGGCGCTGATCGCACCGACGCTGGTGACCAACGGCATGCAGGCGCTGCGACAGGGCGGCGCGGCGGCGCTCTCCACCGTGAGGCGGTTTCGCGTCTACCTGATCGTCGGCGGGCTGATGCTGGCGCTCAGCGCGCAGCTGGTGCGGGTGCTCTCGACCGAGGCGCTCTTTTTGTTGATCGGCGCGCCGGTCTCGGCCTTCGCCATCCTGCAGCTCTCGGGCTGGAAGCCGAAGGTGCCGGAGAAGACCAATGTGATCGAGGCGCTGATCGGCGGCTTTTCGGGCTTCGTCGGCGGGGTCTCGGGTGTCTGGGGGCCGCCGACGGTGGCCTATCTCACCGCGATCGACACGCCCAAGGGCGATTCGATCCGGGTGCAGGGAGTGATCTACGGCCTCGGCGCGCTGGCGCTGTCGGGCGCGCATCTGCAATCGGGCGTGCTCAACGCCGCGACGCTGCCGTTCTCGCTCTTCATGATCGTCCCGGCGGTGGCAGGCATGATGCTCGGCGGGCTGGCGCATGACCGGATCGACCAGCAGGCGTTCCGCCGCGTGACGCTGGCGGTGCTGCTGGTCGCCGGGCTCAACCTCGTGCGGCGCGCGGTGTTCTAGGTCTTGCTGCGCGGCCGTCAGACGACGAAGACGCGGGAGGGATGCAGCTCCGGCCCCATGACCCGGCCCACCGCCACGGCGTGGCCCTCATGCGCGGCCCATGCCTCCTCGCCGTAATCGAGGCCCGAGGCGATCACCGGGGCGGGGTTGCCGTTGCGCAGCCGCGTGGCCGATTCGGCCGAGCAGGTGACGCGCGGCAGATCGGCCAGGCCATCCTCGAGCGGCCGCAGGAACCGGTCGAGCGTCTCGGATTTGGCTTCGGCCTCGATCTGATCGAGCGTCACCCCTTCGGCGGCGGTGAACGGCCCCGACCACACCCGGCGCAGCTCGCGCACATGGCCCAGACAGCCGAGCTTCTTGCCCAGATCGCGGGCGATGGAGCGCACGTAGCCGCCCTTGCCGCAGACCATCTCGAGCACGGCGTGGTCGGCGTCGGGGCGGTCCATCAGGATCAGGCTCTCGACCCAGAGCGGGCGGGCGGCCAGTTCCAACTCTTCGCCCGCGCGCGCGCGCGCATAGGCGCGCTGGCCATCGACCTTGACCGCCGAGAAGGCGGGCGGGACCTGCTCGATGTCGCCGACAAAGCCGTGCAGCGCCTCCTTGATTTCGGCATCCGTGGGGCGGGCCTCCGCGCGGGCGATGACCTCGCCCTCGGCGTCGTCGGTGTTGGTCGCGGCCCCGAAGGTCACGGTGAACTCGTAGGCCTTCAGCGCGTCGGTGATGAAGGGCACCGTCTTGGTCGCCTCGCCCAGCGCCACGGCAAGCACGCCGGTGGCGTCGGGGTCGAGCGTGCCGGCGTGGCCCGCCTTCTTGGCGTCGAAGGCCCATTTGACCTTGTTGACCACGGCCGTGGAGGTCAGGCCCGCGGGCTTGTCCACCACGAGCCAGCCCGAGATGTCGCGTCCCTTGCGCTTGCGTGCCATGTCGCCCCCGTTGATCCCGTAAGGTCGCGGGGCCTAGCCGCCGGGGCGCGCCTCGTCAACGGGCGACAGCACGCCGACGATCGGCCCCATGGCAAAGCCGAAGTCCGAGCGATTCAGCTCCGGCGCATGCAAGCGGCTGACATTGCCGTCGAAATAGAGCGCTTGCGGCAAGCCGAGGTGGTCGCGGAAGAACGAGCCGAACTCGTGAAATGTCACCGGCTGATTGGCAATGACGAAAACCGCGCGGTCACCCGCATCGGTCGTGCCGACGCCGTTGCGGATGTTGCGCGAGGTGCTGTCGGGCAAAAAACGCGGGTGCAATTCGCCGTCGATCACCAGCATCGGGCCGGACTGCGTGGCATAGCGGCACTCGGGCGCCTCGCGCTCGTAGCGCAGCGTCTCGATCGCGCGCGCGCTGTCCTCGCCGATGCAGAACACGCCGTTGGGCAGCATGCCGAAATTGCCGGGGCCGGCATTGGTGACGAGGCGCATCACCTCGTCGCCGTTTTCGAGATATTGCCCCACGGGGCGGCGGTCGGGATGGTACATGCCCGCATTCATCGCGAAGACCAGCTCGCTCCGTCCGCCTCGCGGTCGATCGCCTGAAAGCTGCCATAGAGCCCGCCCTGTGCATCGGTCAGGAACAGCCGCAGGTCGTCGCCGGCGGGGTCGACCTCGCAGGCGGTGTAGGACAGCCCTTCGTAATCGATATCCTCGCAGGTCGCGGCCTGGGACGACGCGGGCAGGGCGTAGGCCGCGCCGAGGCCGAGCGCGGCCAAAGCGAGGTGCCTGATCATCCCGCGTCCCCCTCCGCGCCGTCCGGCCCGGCATCGTCCGGGGCGATGTCGTCGGCTTCGACGTCGCGGCGGACCTTTTCGTCCGACAGCAGACGGCGTGTTTCGTCCATCCGGTCGAAGGTGCGGTCGATCTCGAACTTGAGGTCCGGCGCGTGCTTGAGCTTCATGTTGCGGGCCAGCAGGAAGCGGATCTCGGGCTTGGCGCGGCGCAGCGCGGCCAGCATCGTCTCTTCGTCGCCACCGCCCAAGGGCAGCACGAAGCAGGTGGCGCGTTTGAGATCGGGCGTGGCCCGGACCTCGCCCACGGTGATCGACATGCCCGACAGTTCGGGCTCGTGCAGGTCGCCACGGGTCAGCAGCTCGGACAGGCTGCGGCGGATCAGTTCGCCCACCCGCAGCTGACGCTGCGACGGGCCACGGGGCTCGGAGGAACGGGTTTTGCTCATGCGGCTTCATCTAGTCTCCGGGGCCGGTCTTGCCAAGCGGGCGCGGCTCGCGCGAGGAAGGGGCAGCATTCGAAAGGACTAGGGCATGACCGAGACAGCACCGGGGATCGTGATCATGGGGGCGGCGGGCCGGATGGGGCAGATGCTCGTGCGGGCCGTCTGCGACAGCGGTCGCGCGCGGCTCGCCGGTGCGGTGGTGCGGGCGGGCCACGAGTGGGTCGGTCAGGATGTCGGCCATGCGATGGGCGGCCCCGCCATGGGCGTCGCGGTGAGCGACGACCCGCTCGAGGCGATGGCGCGCGCGCAGGCGGTGATCGACTTCACCACGCCCGAGACGACGCTGGAGACCGCGCATCTCGCGGCGCAGGCGCGGGCTGTGCATGTCATCGGCACCACCGGCTTCGACGCGGCCCAGATCGAGCGGCTGATCCCTGCCTCGCGTCATTCGGTGCAGGTGCGCGCGGGCAACATGAGCCTCGGGGTGAACCTGCTCACCGGGCTGACCAAGATGGTCGCCGCCGCCCTCGACGACGGCTGGGACATCGAGGTGGTCGAGGCGCATCACAACCGCAAGGCCGACGCCCCCTCGGGCACCGCGCTGATGCTGGGCGAGGCCGCAGCCGAGGGGCGCGGCGTGACGCTGCCCGAGATCGCGGACCGGGGCCGCGACGGCATCACCGGGCCGCGCATCCGGGGCCATATCGGCTTTTCGGCGATTCGCGGCGGCGACATCGTGGGCGAACACGACGTGATCTTCGCGGGAAAGGGCGAACGGATCGTGATCCGCCACATGGCGACCGACCGGATGATCTTCGCGCGCGGCGCGCTTCAGGCCGCGCTGTGGGGGCAGGGGCGGTCGCCCGGCGCCTACGACATGGTCGACGTGCTGGGCCTCGCGCGCTGAGACCCTAGAAGTCGATGGCGAGGCCCTGTTTTTCCCAATCGCCGTAGCGCACCGGCTCGGGACCGTCGCGGCCGCCAAGCTCGGTCGGCAATTTCGCGGCCTCGTCCAGCGCCGCTCGCCGGGCGCGCGCCTCATCGAGGGCGCGCTTCGCGGCCTCGGGCATGTCGGGGGACATCTGGGGGGTCTTGTCGGCCATGGCGTCTCTCCTGAGGCGGCGCTTGTGCGGCGGATGCTCGGGATATACGTGCTGATCCGTCTCCAACAACCCCCGGACCCGCCATGACACAGGACCGCGCCACGGCCCCAGACGACGGCATCGCCGCGCGCCGCGCCGCGCTGCACCTCATCGAGCAGGCGACGGGGGGCCAGCGGCTCATGTCCGAAACCATCGCGGCGGGCGCGCTCGAACGCCTGTCGCCGCCCGACCGGGCCCGCGCCCAGCGCCTCGCGACGCAGGTCCTGCGGCAACTGCCGACGGCGGACCGGGCGCTCAAGCCGTTTCTCACCAAGCAGCCGCCGCTCGCGGTGCGCAATGCCCTGCGGCTCGGCGCGGTCGAGATCATGGAGGGGGCGGCGGCGCATGGTGTGGTCAACGCCATGGTGCAGATCATGTCCAAGGGCAAACGCACCCAGAGCTACAAGGGCCTCGTCAACGCGGTGCTGCGCAAGCTCGCCGAAGAGCCACCCGAGGCCTGGGCCAGAATGCCGGTCCCCAAGCTGCCAAACTGGCTGCGCGGCCCGATGGTCGAGGCTTGGGGCCGCAAGTCGGTCGAGGCGATGGAGGCGGTGCAGGCCATGATACCGCCGCTCGATCTCACGCCCAAGGGCGACGGGGCGGCGCTGGCCGAGGCGCTGGGCGGCGATCTGCTGCCCACGGGGTCGGTGCGGCTGCGCGAGGCGGGGCAGGTCTCGGCGTTGCCCGGCTATGACACGGGCGAGTGGTGGGTGCAGGACGCCGCCGCCGCCATCGCCGCACGGGTGCTCGATGCGCGCCCCGGCGAGCGGGTGCTCGACCTGTGCGCCGCGCCGGGTGGCAAGACGATGCAACTCGCGGCCGCGGGCGCGCAGGTCACGGCGCTCGACCTATCGGAGACGCGGCTCGGGCGGCTGCGCGAGAACCTCGCGCGCACCGGGCTTGGGGCTGAGGTCGTGCAAGCCGACGCGCTGGAGTTCGACGCCTCGGAGGCGGAGGGCGGTTTCGACGCGATCCTGCTCGACGCGCCCTGTTCGGCCACCGGCACGATCCGCCGCCACCCCGACCTGCCATACGCCAAGGACGGCTCGGAGTTCGGCGCGCTGATCGAGCTTCAGGCCGAGATGATCGACCACGCGCTGACGCTCCTGAAGCCCGGCGGTCGGCTGGTGTTCTGCACCTGCTCGCTCCTGCCCGACGAGGGCGAGGTGCAAGTCGAGGAGGCGCTGGCCCGGCACGAGGGGCTGACCAACGATCTGAAGGCGCTGGCCCGGCCCGGCATCGAGCCCGACTGGATCGCTGCCGAGGGGCTGCGCCTGCGGCCCGACTTCTGGGCCGAACGCGGCGGCATGGACGGCTTTTTCATCGCTTGCCTGCGGCCCGGCGCGCGAGACGGGTGACATGCGTCCGCGCCCGGCCCTAGCATGGCGGCGCGTGGTAGGGGGGAGAGGCCGGTGGCGGTCATGCAGCGGCGATGGGGGATCGAGCGGCTACGCTGGCGCGCGGACATGCGCGCGCCCGTGCCCGCGGCCCTGGCCTACCCGGCGGTGCCCGAGGCTTCGGCGATCCCGCGCGCGGCCGCGATCTTCTGGCCGGGCGGCATCTCAGGGCCGGGCAGCAGGTCGAGGGCCGGGGCCGCACGATCTGGTCGCTCGGGCCCGAGGCCGATCCTGAAACCGCCACGCAGCACCGCTTTGGTTGGCTCGACGACCTCGCGGCGCTGGGCGGGGCCGCGTCGCGCGACCTCGCCTGGGTCTGGCTCATGGACTGGATCGGGCGTTACGGCGACGGGCGCGGGCCGGGCTGGTCGCCGGAGGCCGTTGCGGAACGGTTGACGCGCTGGCTCTCCAACAGCGCGTGGGTGTGCCAGAGCCCGTCGCCGCAGGCCGACGAGGCGGCGTTCCTGCGCAGCCTGTCGATGCAATCGCGCTGGCTGGCGCGACATTGGCACAGGGCGGGGGACGAGGCGGGGCGCATCGCGGCGCTCGCGGCGCTGTTGCAGGTCGAGACGGCGCTCTTCGGGGCGCCGCGTCATGCGGCGCGCCGGGCGGCGGCATTGGGGCAGGCGGCGGCCTCGGCCATCGGACCCGGCGGTGACGTCGCCTCGCGCGATCCCGAGGCGCTGCTCGAGCTGTTCTGCGCACTTGCCGCCGCCGCCGTGATTCTCGGGCAGGCCACCGCCCCCGCCCAACGCGACGCGATGGCGCGCGCGGCCCGGACCTTGCGGGCGCTGCGCCATGCCGATGGCGGGCTGGCGCGGTTTCACGGCGGCGGGCGAGGGACCGAAGGGCGGCTGGAGCGGGCGCTCGCTGAGGCGGGCGGGGCGGCGGGCCCATCGCCCTTCGATCTGCGCATGGGGTTCGCGCGGCTCGCCAGCGCGCGCACCACCGTTCTGCTCGACGCGGCACCGCCGCCGCGCGGCCCGGATGCGGCGCGCGCCCATGCCTCGACCCTCGCCTTCGAGATGACCTGCGGTCGCCGTCCACTCATCGTCAGCTGCGGCTCGGGCACGCATCACGGCCCCGACTGGCGCCGCGCCGGCCGCGCCACGCTGTCGCATTCGACGCTCTGCCTCGACGGGCATTCTTCGGCCCGGCTCGGCAGGGGGGCGGGCGGGAGCGAACCGCTGGTCGACGGGCCGCGCGAGGTGCTGGCGCATCGGGCTGATTCCGACGGGTTGCAGCGGATCGAGGCCAGCCATGACGCATGGCGCGCGGCTTTCGGCCTGACGCACGACCGCAGGCTGGGCCTCGACCGGGGCGGCCTGACGCTGGTGGGTGAGGATCTGTTGACCACGCTCGGTCCCGCCGATGAACGCGCCTTCGATGCGGCCAGCCATGCCGGACGCGATCCGGGGGTCGCCTTCACCATCCGGTTTCACCTGCATCCCGATGTGGAGCCAGCCCTCGACACGCAGGGTGCGGTGGCGCTCTTGCGGCTGCGCTCGGGCGAGGTCTGGCGGCTGGCGCATGACGGCGGCGCGCGGCTGTCGCTGGCGCCCTCGGTCTATCTCGAAAAGAGCCGTCCCCGGCCGGTGCCGACGCAACAGGTGGTTTTATCCGGCCGCGCGATGGCCTATGCGACCCTCGTCCGCTGGTCGCTCGTGAGATCGGGCGACGCGGCGCTGGCCCCGCGCGACCTGTGGCGCGGAGAAGGCGATCCGGCGTGAGGCCGGCGGACCAGGATCAGGAAGGACGACCCATGACCTCGCTTGCCCCGCTGCGCCGCGCGCTGCTCTCCGTTTCCGACAAGTCCGGCCTCGTGGACCTCGCCCGCGCGCTCGACGCCCGCGGCGTGGAACTGCTTTCCACCGGCGGCTCTGCCAAGGCGCTGCGCGACGCGGGCCTGCCGGTGCGCGACGTGGCCGAGGTCACCGGCTTTCCCGAGATGATGGACGGCCGCGTCAAGACGCTGCACCCGCGCGTGCATGGCGGCCTGCTCGCGGTGCGCTCGGATGAGGCGCATGTCGCGGCGATGGACGAGCACGGCATCCCGGCGATCGACCTGCTGGTGGTCAACCTCTACCCGTTCGAGGAGACCGTGGCGAAGGGCGGCGATTACGACAGCTGCATCGAGAACATCGACATCGGCGGCCCGGCGATGATCCGCGCCGCCGCCAAGAACCACGCCGATGTCTGCGTGGTCACCGATGTCGAGGATTACGAGGCACTGCTGTCGGAGTTGGAAAGCAACGACGGCCAGACCGATCTGGCCTTCCGCAAGCGGCTCGCCCAGACGGCCTATGCCCGCACCGCCGCCTATGATGCGGCCGTCTCGACCTGGATGGCCTCGGCCATCGGCGAGACGACGCCGCGCCGCCGCGCCTTTGCGGGCACCCTCGTCCAGACCCTGCGCTATGGCGAGAACCCGCACCAGCAGGCCGCCTTCTATACCGACGGCTCGATGCGCCCCGGCGTCGCCACCGCGCGGCAGATCCAGGGCAAGGAGCTGAGCTACAACAATATCAACGATACCGACGCGGCCTATGAGCTGGTGGCCGAGTTCGGCGGCGATGCGCCCGCCTGCGCCATCATCAAACACGCCAACCCCTGCGGCGTCGCGACCGGCGGCTCGCTCAAGGAGGCCTATGCGCGGGCCTTCGATTGCGACCGCACCTCGGCCTTCGGCGGCATCGTGGCGCTGAACCGCCCCCTCGACGGCGCGACCGCGACCGAGATCGCCAAGATCTTCACCGAGGTCGTGATCGCGCCGGGCGCCGATGACGACGCCCGCGCCATCTTTGCCGCCAAAAAGAACCTGCGGCTTCTGGTGACCGAGGCGCTGCCCGATCCGCGCAGCCCGCGCCTCACCTACCGGCAGGTTGCGGGCGGCTTGTTGGTGCAGGACCATGATTCGGGTTTCAAGGGCCGTGACGACCTCCGGGTCGTGACCGAGCGCGCGCCTTCGACGCAGGAGGTCGAGGACCTGATGTTCGCCTGGACCGTGGCGCGTCACGTGAAGTCGAACGCCATCGTCTATGCAAAGGACGGCCAGACCGTGGGCGTCGGCGCGGGCCAGATGAGCCGCCTTGATTCGGCACTGATCGCCGCCGCGAAAGCGGGCCGCATGGGCGAGGCACTGGGGCTGTCGGAAAATCCGGCCAAGGGATCCGTCGTTGCCTCGGACGCCTTCTTCCCCTTCGCCGACGGGCTGATGGAGGCGGCGGGCGCGGGCGTCACGGCGGTGATCCAGCCCGGTGGCTCGATGCGCGACGACGAGGTGATCGCGGCTGCCAACGAGGCGGGTCTGGCAATGGTGCTGACCGGCATGCGTCACTTCCGGCATTGAGGGGCGCGCGGTGCGACTGACCCTCTGGACCGGCTTTTGGGTGTTTCTCGCCGATCAGGCGACGAAATATCTCGTGGTGCACGCGCTCGGGCTGATGGAGCGGCTCCAGATCACGGTGATCCCCGGCATCCTCGACTTCCGCATGGCGTGGAACCGGGGCGTCAACTTCGGGCTCTTTGCGAACTTCGACATGCGCTGGGTGCTGGTGGCGCTGGCGCTCGCCATCTCGGCGGCGGTGCTTGTGTGGATCGCCCGTGACGGCGGCAGGCGCATGGCGCGGATCTCGGCGGGTTTTCTGGTGGGCGGCGCTCTGGGCAACGTGATCGACCGGGTGCTCTATGGCGCCGTGGCGGATTTTCTCAACGTCAGCTGTTGCGGGATCGAGAACCCTTATGCCTTCAACATCGCCGACATCGCGATCTTTCTGGGGGCGGTGGGGCTGGTGCTGTTCGGCGGCGACAAGCCGCAGCCAGACGGGCGTCCCGGCCCGGGCGGGCCGGGACCCCGTCGCAAGCGTGGCGCAAAGAGCCCGTGACCCGGCGCATGAGCTGCGATAGTCAGGGTCTCGGACGAGACGGACGGGGACGACACATGCGACTGGCACTGGCCGCGGGGCTGACCGCGCTGATACTCGCGGGCTGCGGCCGTGGCGATGGCCCGGCGGGCCCCGATCCCGCCCTCGTGGTGCCCCAGCAGCCGCTTGATATCCCCGCGCGGCTCGATCTGCCGCAACCTACGCCGGGGGCGGCGAACCGCGCCGATCCCGACCCGGCCGAGGTGGCCCTGCGCCGCCGCTCGGCCGGAACGGCGCTGCAACCGCCCTTCTGATCGCTCGCGGCGGCTCACGAAGCCGTGGCGGCGCTTGCGGCGGCGGCGCGGCACCGTAGGTTGGGTGCAGCGAAGGAGGCACTTCATGCTGCGCAAACTGGCCCAGGCCGCCCCCGTCATCCTTGCCCTGCCGGTGTTCACCCTGCCGGTGCTGGCCCCGCTCGCATCCGCGCAGGAGGCCGCAGCGGTGGTCGTTCCGGGCGATGCGGTGACGACCTATACCCTCGACAACGGTCTCGAGATGGTGGTGATCGAGGATCACCGCGCCCCGGTGGTGACTCAGATGCTGTGGTACCGTGTCGGGTCCGCCGATGAACCGGAGGGCGCCTCAGGTGTCGCGCATTTCCTCGAACACCTGCTGTTCAAGGCGACCGACGATCTCGAAGCGGGCGAATTCTCGGCCACGGTCGCGGCAAATGGCGGCTCGGACAACGCCTTCACCTCGACCGACTACACCGCCTATTTCCAGCGCGTCGCCGCCGACCGCCTGCCGCTCATGATGGGGATGGAAGCCGAGCGGATGAACGACCTCGCGCTTACCGACGAGGACATCGAGACCGAGCGGCAAGTGATCGTCGAGGAGCGCAACCAGCGCACCGAGAGCAATCCCGGCGCCCTTGCGCGCGAGCAGATGGTCGCGGCGCAATACATCAACCACCCTTACGGGCGCCCGGTGATCGGCTGGATGCATGAGATCGAAGGGCTGGGCCGCGACGACGTGCGCGATTTCTACGAGACCTACTATTCGCCCAACAACGCGATCCTCGTGGTCGCGGGCGACGTGATCCCCGATGAGGTTCTGGCATTGGCCGAGGAGCATTACGGCCCGATCCCGGCCGAACCCGACCTGCCCGGACGGGTCCGCCCGCAAGAGCCGCCGCAGCGCGCGGCGCGGCAACTCGTCTATGCCGACGAACGGGTGTCGCAGCCCTATGTCACCCGCAGTTATCTCGCGCCCGAACGCGATTCGGACGATCAGGAGACGGCGGCGGCGCTGACCTATCTCGCCGAGATCCTCGGTGGCTCGTCCTTTACCTCTGTGTTGGGCGAGGAACTGGTGTTCGAACGCGAGATCGCGCTACATGCCGGCGCGGGCTATCACGGCATGTCGCTCGACGACGCGACCTTCTCGCTGTCGGTGGTGCCCCGCCCCGGCGTATCGCTCGACGAGGCCGAGGCGGCGCTCGACGAGGTAGTGACGGGCTTTCTCGACACCGGCCCGACGCCTGAGCAGATGGTGCGCATCCGCACCCAGCTCCGCGCCTCCGAAATCTATGCCCGCGATTCGGTCGAAGGGCTGGCGCGGCGCTACGGTGCGGCGCTGAGCCAGGGGTTGACGGTGGAGGATGTGGGCGATTGGCCCGAGATCCTGCAATCCGTTACCGCCGAGGCGGTGCTCGACGCCGCCCGCGCCGTGTTCGACCCCGACCAGAGCGTGACGCTGCACGTCGTGTCCAGCCGCGAGGAGGAGCCCAAATGATCCGCATCCTGACACTGGCCCTCGCCTTCGGTGCCGGTCTCGCCGGTCTGGCCCATGCCGAGATCGAGATCGAGGAGGTGACTTCGCCGGGCGGCATCGACGCCTGGCTGGTCGAGGACCACACCATCCCCTTCACGGCGCTCGAGCTGCGCTTCGAAGGGGGCACCGGGCTCGACGATTCCGACCGGCTTGGCGCGGTGAACCTGATGACCGGTCTTCTCGAAGAAGGAGCGGCCGAGATGGACGCCCGCGCCTTCCAGGCCGCACGCGAAGATCTCGCGGCGAGCTTTTCCTTCAATGTCGGCACCGACACGCTCTCGGTCTCGGCGCGGATGCTGACCGAGAACCGCGACGCGGCGGTGGATCTTCTGCGCGCCGCGTTGGTCGAGCCGCGCTTTGACCCGGTGGCGATCGAACGGGTGCGCGGACAGGTGCAGTCGATCCTCGCGCAGGACGCGCAGGACCCGCGCCGCCTCGCCAGTCGTGCCTTCTACGAGGCTGCCTTCGGCGATCATCCCTATGGCCGCCCCGACAACGGCACACCCGAAAGCGTGGCGGCCCTGACCCGGGACGATCTCCTCGCGGCGCACAAGGCGGCGCTGACGCGCGACCGCGTGCATGTGGGTGCGGTGGGCGACATCACGCCCGAGGAGCTGGGCGCGCTCGTCGACGAGCTGCTGGGCGAGCTGCCCGAAAGCGGCCCCGAGCTTCCGGGCCATGTCGAGTTTGGCCTGTCGGGCGGCATCGAGGTGATCGATTATCCGACGCCGCAATCCACCGCGCTGTTCGGCCAGCCCGGTCTCGAACGCGACGATCCGGACTTCTTCACGGCCTATGTGCTCAACCACATCCTCGGCGGTGGCGGCTTCGAGAGCCGGTTGATGACCGAGGTGCGCGAGAAGCGCGGTCTCACCTATGGCGTCAGCACCGATCTGGTGCCGCTGGAGAACACCGAATTCTGGATCGGCTCATTGGCCTCGGCCAATGACCGCATGGCGCAGGCGATCGAGGTGATCCGCGACCAATGGGCGCGCATCGCCTCGCAAGGCGTGACGCAGCAGGAGCTGGACGCCGCCAAGACCTACCTGACCGGGGAATATCCGCTGCGCTTCGACGGCAACGGGCCGATCGCCGACATCCTCGTTGGAATGCAGGTGACCGGCCTGCCCAAGAGCTACGTCACCGAACGCAACGCCTTCATCGAGGCGGTGACGCTCGACGAGGTGAACCGCGTTGCCGCCGAGCTGGTGGACCCCGGCGCCCTGCATTTCGTGGTGGTGGGCCGGCCTGAGGGATTGGAGACCGAGGCGGGCCCCGAGATCACCCTGCCGGAGGTGGTCCTGCCCGCCCGGTGAGGCCTCGCGCCGCCTTCGCAGGACATGCTAGTCTCTCATCCATGACGCTGCACAGCCCTGCCGAACCGGCCCCGCGCCCCGTGATCCGCCAACTCGACGAAGCGGCGATCAACCGCATCGCCGCAGGCGAGGTGGTCGAACGCCCCGCCTCGGCGGTCAAGGAACTGGTGGAGAACGCGCTCGATGCAGGCGCGCGGCGGATCGAGGTGACCATCGCGGCGGGGGGCAAGAACCTGATTCGCGTGCGCGACGATGGCTGTGGCATGACGGCAGACGAATTGCCGCTGGCTCTGGCGCGTCATGCTACCTCCAAGATCGACGGCTCGGACCTGCTGGAGATCCACAGCTTCGGCTTTCGCGGCGAGGCGTTGGCCTCGCTTGGCGCGGTGGGGCGACTGACGCTCACCTCGCGGGTGGCGGGGCAGGAGGCGGCGACGATCTCGGTCACCGGCGGCCGTCTCGGGCCGGTCGCGCCCGCGGCCCTCGATCGCGGCACGGTGGTCGAACTGCGCGACCTGTTCCACGCGACGCCCGCCCGGCTCAAGTTCATGCGCACCGACCGCGCCGAGGCGCAGGCGCTGGCCGAGGCGCTGCGTCGTCTCGCCATGGCCGAGCCGCATGTCGCCTTCAGCCTGCGCGACATCACCGACGGGCGCGAGCGCGAGATCTTTCGCGTCGATGCCGAGACGGGCGATCCGGTCACCGCGCTGGGCAATCGTCTCGCCGCCATTCTGGGCCGCGAGTTCCACGACAACGCGCTCCCCGTCGACGGCAGCCGCGAGGGGCTGCACCTTACCGGTTTCGCCGCGCTGCCGACCTATTCGCGCGGCGCGGGCGTGAGCCAGCATGTCTTCGTCAATGGCCGCCCCGTCACCGACCGCCAGCTCACCGGGGCGCTGCGCGCGGCCTACATGGATGTCCTGTCGCGCGACCGCTTTCCGGCCGCGGCGCTTTTCGTGGAATGCGCGCCGCAGCTTGTCGATGTGAACGTGCATCCCGCGAAATCCGAAGTGCGGTTCCGCGACCCGCAAGCGGTGCGCGGGCTGATCGTCTCGACCCTGCGCGCGGCGCTGTCGGGGGCAGGGCACCGCGCCTCGACGACCGTGGCCACCGAAACGCTGTCGATGATGCGTCCCGGCCCGGCGGCGCGGACGGGGGATGCGGGTGGGCTCATCGACGAGGAGGATCATCCCGCGCGCGGCGTAGCCACGGCCTCAAGCATCCACGCCTGGCAGATGGAGCGCCCCTCGCCACGCGCCATGAGCGTGGCGCGGGCCGCGCAGGCGCCGGGTCTTGCCGAATCGAGCTTCGGCTTCGAAAGCGCACATGGTCTGCCCGGCCCCGTGCCCGATGATCTGCGCTCTGCGCGGCTGTCGGGAACGGACATGCCCTCGGCCCGTGTCGAAAAGGACACGTTCCCGGCGGGGGCCGAAGCGCTCCCCCTCGGGGCCGCGCGGGCGCAGCTTCACGGCAACTGGATCGTTGCGCAGACCGAGACCGGCATGGTGCTGGTGGACCAGCACGCCGCGCATGAACGGCTGGTCTATGAGCGGCTCAAGCGGCAGATGGCGGACAGCGGCGTCGCGGCGCAGGCGCTTCTTGTGCCGGAGATCGTCGATCTCGGTCCGGGGGCGGAGCGGCTGCTGGAGGTGGCCGAGGACCTGTCGCGCCTCGGCCTGAGCCTTGAATCCTTTGGTCCCGGCACGGTGGCGGTGCGCGAAACCCCCGCCATCCTCGGGCGGATCGACGCGGCCGCCCTGCTGCGCGACATTCTCGACGAGCTGGAGGATCTCGACGCCACCACGGCGCTGCCCGTGCGGCTCGACGCGATCCTGAGCCGGGTCGCCTGCCACGGTTCGATCCGCTCGGGTCGGCAGATGCGGGCCGAGGAGATGAACGCCCTGCTGCGCGAGATGGAAGCCACACCCGGCTCCGGTCAATGCAATCATGGGCGGCCCACCTATGTCGAATTGCGACTTGCGGATATAGAGAAGCTGTTCGGGCGGCGCTGATGCCGCTTGCAACGATGCGTCTCACGGCTATTTGATCGGTGACGTGCGGGTACGAGGAGTGGCGTGATGCGATACGGATTTAAGGGCGCTGCGTTGGCGGCGCTGTTTCTGGCGGGCTGCGGTCAGGTGGAGCCGCTTGTGATGCCCTTGCTCGAATCGGCGGAGTTGCCGCCGGTCAGGCCGCCGGTGGCGCATGTCCGGATGATGCCCGAGCCCGAGCCCTTCGCGCCGGAATATGCCGAACGCCCGTTCGAGAAGGGGCCGATGTCGGTGATCGCCCCCACCGGGGACGGTCGCATGGCGACATGGCGGCTGATCCCCTGTCAGGAAGGCCGCGCGATCTGCGTCGATGGTCATGCCGGACAGCTCTCCGTGGCGGGCGACACCTATGTGGTGAGCGGCGTGCATGGGCGGAGCTTTCATCTCGAGACCGGCGGCGGCGGCTTCGTGACCCGCAGCGGCGGCGGCAAGTTCGCCGATGTGCAGGCGCCGCTGGCGTGGGAGCATTTCCCCGAGATCGACCTCGCCGTGCCCGCCCGGACGGCGGTGGCGGTGTCGGTGCCAAGTCGCGCGCCCGTCATGAAGTGACGCTTCGAGGGGTTTCGCCCCGGCGTCGCCACGGCTATGGAGAGGGCCGACGAAGCCCGAAGTGGCCGGAACGGTCGGTGGCGCGGGGGTCGACCCATTTAGGGGACCCGAGCACCACGTCGTCCTCGCACCGCCGCATGACGCGGCGGGCGCCGGCCATTGCCAGATCGAGAGGTCCGCGATGCGCCACATCCTCCTGCCGACGATCCCGCTCATCATACCGGGGATGGCCGCGGCCCATCCCGGCCACATGGCCGACCTTGCCGGTCACGACCATTGGGTCGCCGGCGCGGCGATCGGCCTGGCCATCGCGCTCGGGCTGTGGGGCGCGCTGAAGGGCGGGGGCAAGGAAGAAGAGGCCGAGACCTCCGACGATCAGGGCGACGAGGCCCGCGCGTGAGCGCGTCCAAGACCGGCGTGATGATCTGCGGCCACGGCTCGCGCAGCCAGTCGGCAGTGGACGAGTTCGCGGTGCTGGCCGAGAAGCTGCCCGCTTTGCTGCCGCCAGACTGGCCGGTGGAATACGGCTATCTCGAATTCGCCAATCCGGTGATCCGCGACGGGCTCGACCGGCTGCGCGAGCAGGGTTGCACCCGCATCCTCGCTGTGCCCGGCATGCTCTTTGCCGCGATGCACGCCAAGAACGACATCCCGACCGTGCTCAACACCTATGCCGCCAAGCACGACATCGAGATCATCTATGGCCGCGAGTTGGGGGTCGATCCGCGCATGGTCGCGGCCGCCGCCGATCGCATCCAAAGCGCGCTCGACGCCAACCCCTCGGACGTGCCGATGCACGAAACCTGCCTCGTGGTGATCGGGCGCGGGGCGAGCGATCCCGACGCCAACGGCAACGTGTCTAAGATCGCGCGTCTCCTGTGGGAGGGGATGGGCTTCGGCTGGTGCGAGACCGGCTATTCCGGCGTCACCTTCCCGCTGGTCGAGCCCTGTCTCCAACACGTGGCGCGGCTGGGCTACCGCCGCGTCGTGGTGTTCCCGTATTTCCTGTTCTCGGGCATCCTGATCGACCGCATCTATGGCTTCACCGATCAGGTGGCCGAGGCGCACCCCGAGCTTGAGATCGTCAAGGCGCCTTATCTCGGCGACCACCCGGAGGTGATGAACACCTTTGCCGAGCGCGTGACCGAACTCGTGGGCGAGGCGGTCCCGCCCACCTGCGGCATGTGCAAGTACCGCACGCAGGTGCTGGGCTTCGAAGCCGAGGTCGGCGCGGTGCAGGAAAGTCATCATCACCATGTCGAGGGGCAGGGCGCGAACGCGCCCGGTGCCAACGTGTCCGATTGCGCGCTCTGCGACGATTTCTGCACCGGCATGTGCCGGCTCGACGCTGCGGACCGTCACGCCCATGCCCATGAGCATGACCTGCCACACGACCACGGGCATGATCACGCCCATGACCATCACCACCATGGCCATGCTCACCACCATGATCACGCCCATGACCACCAGCACGCGGTCTACCCGCAGGCCGACCACCCGCTCGGGCCGCTGAGCGTGTTGAAGTCGCGCAAGTGAGCGTCTTCACTCGTCAAATACTCAAATCCCCCGGCCGGTGCCGCTCGGGACGGAGGTCGTGATGCGTCCCTACGAGACCGATCCCGCCAGGATCTATGCCCAGAGCTTTGCCACGGTGCGCGCCGAGGCCCGGCTCGACCGCTTTCCCGAGGATCTGCGCCCGATGGTGATCCGACTGATCCACGCCTGCGGCATGGTCGAGATCGCGGATCGGCTGGCGTTCTCCGCAGGCGCGATGGCGACGGGGCGCGCGGCGTTGGCCGCGGGCGCGCCGGTGCTGTGCGATTGCGAAATGGTGGCGGCGGGGATCATCCGGCGACACCTGCCCGACACTGAGGTGCTGGTGACGTTGAACGACGCGGCGGTGCCGGAGATGGCGCACGATCTGGGCACGACCCGTTCGGCAGCGGCCGTCGATCTGTGGCGCGAGAAGATCAAGGGCGCGGTGGTCGCGGTGGGCAACGCGCCGACGGCGCTGTTCCATCTTCTGGAGCGGCTCGACGCGGGCTGGCCCAAGCCGGCGCTGATCCTCGGCTTCCCGGTGGGTTTCGTGGGCGCGGCGGAATCCAAGGCCGAACTGGCGGGCGATCCGCGCGGCTGCGATTTCGTGGCGCTCCGGGGCCGCAAGGGCGGCTCGGCCATGGCCTCGGCGGCGGTGAACGCGCTGGCCAACGGGATTTCGGAGGAAAAGGCATGAACGCTGTCGCAGCACCGGAGCCGTGGCTGCATGTCGTGGGTATCGGCGAGGACGGCATGGATGGGCTCCTGCCCGCGACCCGCGCCGTGGTCGAGGCCGCCGAGATCATCGTCGGCGGCGATCGGCACCATGAGCTTGCGGGCGCGGTGGGGGCGGAGCGGGTCGCCTGGCCCAGCCCGTTCGACGCGCTGATCGACCGGCTTCGCTCCTTCAAGGGCCGACGCGTCGTGGTGTTGGCCACGGGCGATCCGCTGTGGTTTTCTGTCGGCGCGCGGATCGGCCGCGCGATCCCCGCCGCCGAGATCGTCTATCATCCGCAGCTTTCGGCGTTCCAGCTTGCCTCTGCCCGGATGGGTTGGAGCCTTGCGGATGTCGAGACGCTGACCGTGCATGGCCGCCCGGTGGAGCAGATGATCGCCTTCATCCAGCCGCAGGCGCGGCTCTTGATCCTGACCACCGGCCCGGACACGCCCGGCCAGATCGCGCGGTTCCTGACCGAGCGTGGCTTTGGCCGCAGCCTGATGACGGTGCTGGCCAACATGGGCGGCGAGGCCGAGGCGCGCTTTGATGGAACCGCCGAGAGTTGGGACCACGAGGTGCCCGCCTTCAACACATTGGCCGTGGATTGCATCGCCGCCCCCGACGCGGCGATGATCCCGCGCGTGCCGGGGCTCGACGACGCACTCTTCGTCTCGGACGGCACGATGACCAAGCGCGAGCTGCGCGCGGCGACGCTGGCTAAGCTGATGCCAATGCGCGGCGCGCTGCTATGGGACATCGGCGCGGGGTCTGGCTCGGTCGCGATCGAATGGATGCGCGCGGCGCGATATGCCAACGCCATCGGCATCGAGCCGCGCGCCGACCGCCGGGCCATGGCGGCAGCCAACGCGCTGGCGCTCGGCACGCCGCGGCTGCGGCTGGTCGAGGGGGAGGCACCGGCCGCGCTTGACGGTCTGCCCGCGCCCGATGCGATCTTCATCGGCGGCGGGCTGTCGGCGGAGGTTTTCGCCGCCGCGTGGTCGGCGCTGCGCCCGCTCGGGCGGCTGGTGGCCAATGCCGTGACGCTGGAGAGCGAGGCGGCGCTGATCGCGCTGCATGCCGCACATGGCGGCGATCTGGTGCGGATCTCGGTCGCGCGCGCGGCACCTGTTGGTCGTCTGACGGGATGGAAGCCGGCGATGCCGGTGACCCAGTGGAGCCTGATCAAGCGATGAGCGGCACGCTTTACGGCGTGGGCCTCGGCCCCGGCGCGCCCGACCTGATCACCCTGCGCGCCGCGCGGTTGATCGAGGCCGCGCGCGTCGTCGCCTATCCGACGTTGGCGGGCGGCGCGAGCTTTGCCCGCTCGATCGCCGCCGAGCTGATCGCGTCGGATGCGCGCGAAATCGCCATGGATGTGCCGATGACGGTGGAGCGCGGCCCGGCGCAGGCGGCCTATGACGCAGGCGCCGCGCGGATCGCCGAAGCCTTGGATTCGGGCGAGGACGTGGTCTGCCTGTGCGAGGGCGACCCGTTCTTCTACGGCTCCTTCATGTATCTTTTCGCCCGCCTTGCGGATTGTCACCGGGTGGAGGTCGTACCGGGCGTCACCTCGCTCACCGCCGCCGCCGCGAGCGCCCGCCGCCCCCTGGCCGCGCGCAACGAAAGGCTGACCGTGCTGCCGGGGCCGCTGCCCGAAGCCGAGCTGCGCACCCGGATCGAGGGCGCGGAAAGCGTCGCGATCATGAAGCTCGGGCGGCATTTTCCGAAAGTGCGTGCCGTGATCGACGATCTCGGCCTTACCGACCGCGCCGTCTACGTCGAGCGCGCCACGCTGGAGGCGGAGGTGGTCCGCCCGCTGGTCGAAGCGCCCGACACCGCCCCCTATTTCTCGATGATCATTCTCACGAAGGGAGCCGATCCTTGGCTGTGACCCCCGTTGTCCTCGCGCTGTCGCGCTCCGGCGAAACCGTGGCCCGGAGGGTGGCCGACGCCCTTGATGCGCCGCTGCATGGCCGCGAGGGTCGGGTGGAGCGGGCCGACGCCTTCTTCGCCGATGCGCTGGAGCACGCACGCGATCTCTTCGCGGCGGGAACGCCCGTCATCGGCGTCTGCGCGAGCGGCATCCTGATCCGTGCGGTCGCGCCGCAACTTTCGGACAAGCGCGCCGAGCCGCCGGTGATCTCGGTCTCCGATGACGGACGTGTCGTGGTCCCGCTTCTGGGCGGGCATCGCGGCGCCAACCGGCTGGCGAAACACATCGCCGAGGCGCTGGAAGGAACGGCCGCCGTCACCACCGCGGGAGATGTCTCGCTCGGCGTGGCGCTGGACGAGCCACCGTTGGGCTACCGGCTGGTCAATTCCGGCGATGCCAAGGGCGCGATGGCGGCGCTGCTTTCGGGCGGTGGCGCGACCGTCACCGGCGATGCGCCGTGGCTGGCTGGCCTGCCACGGGGCGATGCGCTGAGGATCACCGTCTCTGAGGCGCCGCAGCAGGGGCTCGGCCCCGATCATCTTCACTTCGCACCGCAGCGCGCCGTGCTGGGGCTGGGCTGCGCCCGCGACTGCCCGCCCGAGGAGTTGGCCGCGTTGGTGCGCGAGACGCTGGCCGAGGCCGGGATCGCGCCAGAGGCCGTGCAGGCCATGGCCTCGATCGACCTCAAGGCCGACGAGCCCGCGATCCTGAATGTTTCACGTGTAATCGGCGCGCCGCTGCGCCTTTTCACCGCCACCGAGCTGGAGGCCGAGGCGCCGCGCCTCGCCACGCCCTCCGACGTTGTCTTTGCCGAGGTCGGATGCCACGGCGTCTCCGAGGGCGCGGCACTCGCGCAAGCCGGGCCCGACGCGACCCTCGTCGTCCCCAAGCGCAAGAGCGCCAACGCCACCTGCGCGCTGGCCATCGCGCCTGCGCCGATCACCGAATTGCGCGGTCGCCGCCGGGGCCGCCTCTCGGTCGTGGGCATCGGGCCGGGGCAGTCGGGCTGGCGCACCCCCGAAGCCTCGCGTTTGATCGCGCAAGCCGAGGAACTGGTCGGTTACGGGCTCTATATCGACCTCTTGGGTCCGCTTGCCGCCGAAAAGCCGCGCGCCGACTTCCCATTGGGTGGCGAGGAGGATCGCTGCCGCTACGCGCTGGAGCGCGCCGCCGAAGGGCGCGACGTGGCGCTGATCTGTTCGGGCGATGCGGGCATCTATGCCATGGGCGCACTGGTCTTCGAATTGCTGGGCCGCGATGCGGACAAGGGCGGTGTTTCGGATGCCGCGCGCCGCATCGAGGTCACCTGCACGCCCGGCGTCTCGGCGCTGCAGGCCGCCGCCTCGCGCGCCGGCGCGCCGCTCGGCCATGATTTCTGCGCCATTTCGCTGTCGGATCTGCTCACCCCGCGTGAGGACATCGTGAAGCGGCTCCACGCCGCAGCCCAAGGCGATTTCGTCATCGCTTTCTACAATCCGGTCTCCAAGCGCCGCCGCACCTTGCTGGCCGAGGCGCGCGAGATCCTGCTCGGGCATCGGCCGGCGGATACGCCGGTGCTTCTGGCTTCGTCTCTCGGGCGCCCCGAGGAAGAGATCCGCTATCGCCGCCTCGACGAGTTGCAGGTCGACGAGGTGGACATGCTGACCGTGGTGCTGGTCGGCTCCTCGCAATCGAAGCTGGTGCAGCTGGGGGAAGGGCCGCGCATGGTGACGCCGCGCGGCTATGCCAAGAAGATCGATGCGCGCTGATCGGGTCGGCGGGAGACTCGACGCCGGTCAAAATAAGTATTTGAAGTTTAGAGATGCAAGGAGCGCGCCATGACCGTCTATTTCATCGGGGCCGGGCCGGGCGATCCGGAGCTTTTGACCCTCAAGGCCGCGCGCCTCATCGCAACCTGCCCGGTTTGCCTCTATGCGGGCTCGCTGGTGCCCGAGGAGGTGGTGGCCGGCGCGCCCGTGGGCGCGCGCGTTCTCGACACCGCGCCGATGACGCTCGACGAGACGCATGCCGAGATCGCCGCCGCTAACGCGCGCGGCGAGGACGTGGCGCGGGTGCATTCGGGCGACCCCTCGCTCTATGGCGCCATCGCCGAACAGATCCGCAGGCTCAAGGCCGATGGCATCCCTTACCGGATCATCCCCGGCGTGCCCGCCTACACCGCCGCCGCTGCCGCGCTGGGACAGGAATTGACGATCCCCGAACTGGCGCAGTCCATCGTGCTCACCCGCATGTCGATGAAGTCGACCGCCATGCCGGCGGGTGAAACGCTCGAGAATTTCGCCGCCACCGGCACGACGCTGGCCATCCATCTCGGCATCCGCGCCCTGCGCGACATCGAGCGGCGGCTGACACCCTTCTACGGGGCCGATTGTCCGGTCGCAGTGGTCTACCGGGCCAGTTGGCCCGACCAGCAGGTGATCCGCGGCACGCTTTCGGACATCCATGCGCAGGTGCGCGCGGCCAAGTTGACCCGGACCGCGCTGATCCTCGTGGGCCCGGCGCTCGGCGCCGATCAGGGATTTCCCGACAGCGCCCTCTACGACCCGGCGCAACCGCATGTGCTGCGCCCCAAGGTCCGCGCCTGAAAAGGACTTTTTCGGGAACGTCGCTTGAATTTCACATTCTTCTGCGCAGGATGGAAGCAGGGGGATGCGATATGACCGATTACCTGAGCAAGGATCTCGAGGACGCCATTGAGGCCGCGCGCCGCGCCGCGCAGCGCCGTTCGGCACGGCTCTGCGTGCATGACGCAGAGACCGTGCACCCGGTGCTGCGCATGTGGGAGACGGGCTTCGCCCTCGCCGCCAAGGACGCGCCGATCCTGCACGGCTTCGTCGATCTCTACGACGGTCCGCGTCACCTCTATCAATGCCTCGTCATGACCTCCCGGGTGGAGGAGGGCGAACGGGTCTACGAGTTCAAGCGCCACAGCCGCGTCGCCGACACCGCTCCCGTCGATTTCGAGCGGGGCGAGGCCGAGCCGGCGCTCAGACTGCCCCGGCTCTGAGGGTCTACTGCAGGTCCGAAAAGGCCGATTGTAGCCGCGCGACCGCCTCGGCCACCCGGGCGCGCGGCGTCGCGATGTTGAAACGCTGGTAGCTTTCGCCGCCGCGCCCGAAGCTGGTGCCGTGGTTCACCGCGATCTTCGCGTCGCCCTCGATCCGGCGCAGCACCTCCTCGCGGGTCATGCCGGTGTCCGAGAAATCCACCCATTCGAGATAGGTGGATTCGAGCGGCATGGGCCTGACCCCGGGGATCTGCGCCACACCCTCCTCGAACAGGCGCCGGTTGCCGTCGAGATAGCCGCGCAGCGCCTCCAGCCATTCGACCCCCTCTGGCGACATCGCCGCCGTCGCCATGGCAAGACCGAAGGAGTTGGGCGACAGGCCCAGCGCCGCCATCCGCGAGGCGAACCGCGCCTTGAGCTTCGGCTCGGACACGATGACATTGCCGATATGTGCGCCAGCGATGTTGAAGGTCTTGGTCGTCGCGGTCAGCATCACCAGACGGTCGGCCACGCCCTCGATCCGGGGCATTGCCCTGTGCATGACGCCCGGCATCGTCAGGTCGCAGTGAATCTCGTCCGACACCAGCACCAGATCGTGCCGCCGCGCGAAGGCGGCCCAGCCCTCCAGCTCGGCCCGGCCCCAGACCCGGCCGCCGGGGTTCTGCGGCGAGCACAGGATCATCATCCGCTCGCGCCCGGTCATCATCGCGTCCCAGGCGTCGAAATCCGGCACGTAGCGGCCGTGATCCAGCGCCAGGGGGCATTCGACCACCTCGCGCCCCGCGGCGCGGATCACCCGCGCGAAGGCGTGGTAGACCGGGGTGAACAGCACCACGCCCTCGCCGGGATCGGTATAGGCGTCGACGCACAGGCCAGTGGCGTTGACGAGACCATGGGTGGTGAAGATGTCGCTCGCATCGGGCCGCCAGCCATGGCGGCGGTCCATCCACCAGCCGATCGCCTCGCGCTGCACCGCATCCGAGGCCGCGTAGCCGTAGATGCCATGCGCGGCCATCTCCTCGACCGCGCGCTGCACGCAAAGGGGCGGGCGGAAATCCATGTCCGCCACCCACATGGCGATCCCCTCATCAGGGCTGACGCCATAGACCGGCTCCATCTGGTCCCATTTGGAACAGTTGGTACCGCGCCGGTCGATGATCTCGTCGAAGTCGGGGGCGGCGGGGCGCTCATGGCTCATGGCGGTCTCCTGTTGGTCGCGCGGAGGCTGCACAAGCCGAGCCGGGCGCGCAAGGGCCCGCGTGTTGCCATGCGCGCCGCTTGGCCCTAGATCGGCGCCATGACATTGCGCCCCATCCTCATTCACCCCGACCCGCGTCTCAAGACCGTGGCCGACCCGGTGCCCGCCATCACCGACGAGATCCGCCGTCTCGCCGACGACATGCTCGAGACCATGTATGACGCGCCGGGCATCGGCCTCGCCGCGCCGCAGATCGGCCAGATGAACCGGCTGCTCGTCATGGATGCCGCCAAGGAGGGCGAGGAGACCGCCCGGCCGATGGTGCTGGTGAACCCCGCCGTCACATGGTCCTCCGAGGCCCGTTCGGTCTATGAGGAGGGCTGCCTCTCGATCCCCGAGCAGTTCGCCGAGGTCGAGCGCCCGGCCGAGGTCGAGGTGCAATGGCTCGGTCTCGACGGCAAGACCCACACCGAACGGTTCGACGGGCTCTGGGCCACCTGTGTGCAGCACGAGATCGACCACCTCGATGGCAGGCTCTTCATCGACTACCTCAAGCCGATGAAGCGGCAGATGATCACCCGCAAGATGGTCAAGCTCAAGCGCGAGCGGGCGCGCGGCTGATGGCTGTGCTCGACATCATCCGGCATCCCGCGCCGGTGCTGCGCGCGACCTGCGCTCCCGTCTCTTGTTCGATGCGACGCTGTCGCAGCTCGCCGCCGACATGATCGAGACGATGTATGACGCGCCGGGCCGCGGCCTCGCGGCGCCGCAGGTCGGGCTGCCGATGCGGATCTTCGTCACCGACGTGGAGTGGCGCGACGGCAACCCCGCACCCAAGGTCTTCGTGAACCCCGAGATCGTGGAGGCCTCCGAAGAGACGGTGTTGCGCGAGGAGGGCTGCCTGTCGATTCCCGACACGCCCTGCCGGGTCCGCCGCCCCGCGCGCATCGTGCTGCGCTGGCAGGACCTGACCGGCCTCGGCCACGAGGCCGCGTTCGAGGGCATCGAGGCCACTTGCATCCAGCACGAGCTCGATCACCTGAACGGCATCCTGTGCATCGACCGCCTTGAGGAGGACACCCCCGAATGAGCCGCCCCTTCCTGCGCTGGCCGCACCCCACGCTGCGCCGTCCCGCCGCACCGGTCGAGGCGATCACCGACGAGATCCGCGCCATCTGGGACGAGATGATCGAGGCCATGGACGCGATGCCCGGCGTCGGCCTCGCCGCGCCACAGATCGGCGTGTCGCTGCGCCTCGCCGTGGTCGATGCCTCCGACGGGCGCGGGCAGGCGGTGCGGATGGCCAACCCCGAAGTGCTCTATGCCAGCGTGCAACTGCGCGAGCACGAGGAAGCCTCGCCCAACCTGCCGGGCGTCTCTGCCGTTATCGAACGCCCGCGTGCCATCACGGCGCGGTTCCTGAACGTGGCAGGCGAGATCGAGGAGCGCGACTTCGTCGGGCTTTGGGCGACCTCGCTGCAGCACCAGATCGACCACCTCGACGGGCAGATGTATTTCGACCGGCTGAGCCGGCTCAAGCGCGACCGGCTGGTCGCCAAGGCGAGGAAGCTCTCCTGATGCGTATTGTCTTCATGGGCACTCCGGAGTTTTCGGTACATGCGCTCGACGCGCTTATGCGCGCCGAGCACGAAATCCTCGGCGTCTATACCCAGCCACCGCGCCCGGCGGGGCGGGGCAAGAAGCCCCGGCCATCGGCTGTGCAGGCCCGCGCCGAGGCGCTGGGCCTCGAGGTCCGGCACCCGGTGTCGCTCAGGAACGCGGAGGCGCAGGCCGAATTCGCAGCGCTGAACGCCGATATTGCCGTGGTCGTGGCCTACGGTCTGATTCTGCCGCAGCCAGTGCTGAACGCGCCTGCGCGGGGCTGCCTCAACATCCACGCCTCGCTGCTGCCGCGCTGGCGCGGCGCCGCGCCGATACAGCGCGCGATCATGGAGGGCGACAACGAGACCGGCGTCTGCATCATGCGGATGGAAGCGGGGCTCGACACCGGACCGGTGCTCCTGCGCGAGGCGACGCCGATCGGGGCGACCGACACCACTTCGGATCTGCATGACCGGCTGGCCCGGATCGGTGGCGCGCTGGTGGTGAAGGCGCTGCGCGAGATCGACACGCTGCGCCCCGATCCGCAGCCCGAGGCCGGCGTCACTTATGCAGCCAAGATCGACAAGGCCGAGGCTAGGGTCGACTGGACCCGCACCGCCGCCCATGTCGCGCGGCAGATCAACGGCCTGTCGCCATTTCCGGGCGCGTGGTGCATGGCGGGCGAGGAGCGTCTGAAGATCCTGCGCGCGGTGTCCGGACCCGGTGAGGGCGCGCCGGGCGAGGCGATCGGGCCTGCCACCATCGCCTGCGGCGACGGCGCGGTGGAGCTTCTGGAGATCCAGCGCGAGGGCAAGAAGCCGATGCAGGCCGAGGCGGCGCTGCGCGGGCTGAGCCTGCCAGAGGCGCTCGGCTGACCGACAAGTCGTCCGGGCCTCAAGAGATGGATTCGGGTATTCGGTGACCGGAGTGGCCTAGCGCACGATCAACCGTGCGCCCGGCACGATATGCCGCGCCAGCCAGAGCAGGTCGGGGCGGGCAAAGGCCACGCAGCCCTCGGTCGGAAAGCCCGCGCGGCGGCGCTGATGCAAAAAGATCGCCGAGCCGCGCCTGGCCATGCCCTCTTCGTTCCAGTCGGTCAGCAGCACGATGTCGTAGAGTGGATCGGCGCGGCGCAGCACCTCGTGGCTGGCGGAGTAAGGGGCGCGGACCGGGCTGTTATAGCCCGGGTCGCCGCTGGCGTCCGACCACAAATCGCCGGGCCGGATCGGTTGCGCCCAAGGGCGCGGCGCGGGCAAGCGGTCGGGCCGGTAGAGCATGCCGGTGATCCGGTGTTCGCCCACCGGCGTCGCGCCGTCGCCCTCGCGCTTGTCCGCGCGAAGGCCGCCCTTGCCGATCGAACAGGGAAGATACCGGCCCAGCACCCGCAGGCCGCGGCGGGTCAGGACGAGATCGGCGGGAGAATGGATCACAGAAGATGCCCCGACTTGGCCGCCTTGGTGGCGAGGTAATGGTGGTTGTGCAGGCCGCGACCGACCTTGAGCGGCACCCGCTCCTCGACCGCGATCCCGGCCTCGCTCATCCGCGCGACCTTGTTGGGGTTGTTGGTGAGCAGGCGGATGCGTGAAAAGCCCAGCCGCTTGAGGATCTCGGCGCCGATGCGGAAATCGCGCTCGTCATCCTCGAAGCCGAGCCGGTGGTTCGCCTCGACCGTGTCGAATCCCTGGTCCTGCAAGCTGTAGGCGCGCATCTTATTGGCCAGCCCGATGCCGCGACCCTCTTGGTTGAGGTAAAGGAGAACGCCTTCGCCGGCCTCTCCCATCTGGTCGAGCGCGGCATGCAACTGCGGGCCGCAGTCGCATTTGAGCGAGCCCAGCACGTCGCCGGTGAAGCAGGCCGAATGCAGCCGCACCAAGGGTGCCGTGTCGCGAAGGGGTTTGCCGATCTCGACCGCGTAATGCTCCTCGCCGCCATCACCGGGGCGGAACACGTGCAGCCGGCCTTTTTCGGCCGCTTCCATCGGCAGCCGCGCGGCGGCGACGGGGGCATAGGCGGGGGTGATCGCGGGCGGCAGCGGCAGATCGAGGCGCGTCAGCTCGTTATCGGC
Organism: Limimaricola cinnabarinus LL-001; assembly: GCF_000466965.1. Classification (GTDB taxonomy): domain Bacteria; phylum Pseudomonadota; class Alphaproteobacteria; order Rhodobacterales; family Rhodobacteraceae; genus Limimaricola; species Limimaricola cinnabarinus. The sequence continues at coordinate 32,130 of NZ_BATB01000002.1, read as the reverse complement.
GGCGAAACCGGCAGCGTCCTCGATGGGGAGAACGAGCGCCGCGGGCAGCAGGCGGGCCGCCTTGACCAGCGCGATCGCGGCGCGGTGCGTCTCGGCCCCGCCGTCGCGCAGCGTCCTGAGCGGGCCCTTCATCGGCGTATTGAGATCACCCGCCGGGTCCGCCACGGCCCGCACCCACGCGCAATCCGCCCCCTCGGGCAGCGCCACCCGCGCGATATCGCCGTCATAGGCCCGCGCGCGCAGCGTCGCCGCCCGCCGCCCCGTGATCGCGAGCACCGGCACACCGCCCATGCGGCGCAGCTCGGCCAGCCGCTCGGGGCGCGCCGTCTCAGCCGCGAGCACTAGCGCCCCCGATGTCCCGCCCAGCACCACCGGCACACCAAGCCGCAGATCGGCCAGCGCACGGGCGCGACGCTCGACGGGATCGGGACGAAAGGGCATCGGCACATCCTTGCGGCAGGCCGGAGCACCCCGGCGCGGGAGGCGAATGTAACATTTCCGGGGGCGGCGACAACTCGACGTGAGGGATGGTCACGAAACTTGAGGCACACGAGACCGTTACACATGTGTAGAGCCGGCAGGTCATGGAGGCGTCGAAATGGCACAAGTGAAGAAGATCCTTTTGGTGGATGACGAGGACGACCTGCGCGAAGCGTTGAGCGAACAGCTCGTCATGACCGAGGATTTCGATGTCTTCGAGGCCGGCAACGGGCACGAAGCGATGGCTCAGGCCAAGGCCGGGCTGTTCGATCTGGTGATCCTCGATGTCGGCCTGCCCGACACCGATGGCCGCGAATTGTGCAGGGTCATGCGCAAGCAGGGCGTGAAATGCCCGATCATCATGCTCACCGGCCATGACAGCGACAGCGACACCATCCTTGGCCTCGATGCGGGCGCCAACGATTACATCACCAAGCCGTTCAAGTTCCCGGTCCTGCTCGCGCGCATCCGCGCCCAGCTGCGCACGCATGAACAATCCGAGGACGCGGTGTTTCAGCTCGGACCCTACAGCTTCCGGCCCGCCCAGAAACTTCTGGTGGCCGAGGATGATCGCAAGATCCGCCTGACCGAGAAGGAAACGAACATCCTGAAATACCTCTACCGCGCCTCCGAGGGCGTGGTGGCGCGCGATGTCCTCCTGCACGAGGTCTGGGGCTACAACGCCGGTGTCACGACCCACACGCTGGAAACCCATATCTACCGGCTGCGCCAGAAGATCGAACCCGATCCCTCGAACGCGCGGCTTCTGGTGACCGAGTCCGGGGGATATCGGCTCGTTGCCTGAAAACGTCGGAACCGGGACGGCGTTTCGACGTTTCCTTGCCGAAGCCCGGTGGCTGGGTCATGCCACACTCTGACTGTTGGACCTTGCCGGGCCTCGTGCCCGGCTTTTCTTTGCCAATTTTCCTGTCTCCGGCTCTCTTTCGGCGGCACCCGTCGGTCGCACCTGCGTGAGCGGCCTCAAACGCCTCTGGGGTTGAAGGCCGCGCAGGCGTAGGCTGAACTCATCAGTAAAGGAGTTCCCGATGCCAGCGTTCCGCTCTCTCGCCCTCGCCGCCATGCTGCTCCCGCTTCTGGGGACCGCGACCCTGGCCGAGACCGAGACCCTGCGCGTGCGTAACCGCTCGGGCGTCGATCTCGTGCGCATGTTCGCCTCTCCCGTGACGGATGAATACTGGCGCGACGATCTCTTGGGCGAATACGTAGTGCCGTCGGGGCGCAACGCCGATGTCACCATCCGCAACGTGACGGAATGCCTTTACGACCTGTTGATGCTGTTCTCCGACGGTGCGGTGGTGCCGGATCGGGTCGATGTCTGCGCCTCCGAGAGCTATACGGTCGAGCCCTGACGCGTTCGGGTGGCGTTCGCAAACGCGAGGCGCTAGGCAGGCCCGGCCCGACAGCCGGAGACCGCGCATGCCCTTTACGCTCTGCACATGGAACATCAACTCGGTCCGCCTGCGCGAGACGCTTGTGAGCCGCCTTTTGCAGGAGGAGGGGCCCGACGTGCTGTGCTTGCAGGAATGCAAGAGCCCGGTCGAGAAGATCCCGCTCGAGGCGTTCAGGGCGCTTGGCTATGATCACATGATCGCGCGCGGGCAGAAGGGCTACAACGGCGTCGCCATCCTGTCGCGCCTGCCGATTGAGGAGGTCTGCGCGCATGACCATGCGAACCTCGGCCATGCCCGTCACATCGCCGGGCGGCTGGAGAACGGGGTGACGATCCACAATTTCTATGTTCCGGCGGGCGGCGACGAGCCGGACCGCGAGAAGAACGAGAAGTTCGGTCAGAAGCTCGACTACCTCACCCATATGCGCGACGACTTTCACGCCAACCGGCCCGAGCGGGCGATCCTCGTGGGCGATCTCAACATCGCCCCGCGCGAGGACGATGTCTGGAGCCACAAGCAGCTCGTCAAGGTGGTCAGCCACACGCCCGTGGAGGTCGAGCATCTCGTGCAGGTGCAAGACAGCGGTGACTGGGTCGACGTGACCCGGCAGGACATCCCCGAGGGGCCGCTCTATTCGTGGTGGTCGTACCGGGCCAAGGACTGGGAGGCGGCCGATCGCGGCCGCAGGCTCGACCATGTCTGGGCGACCTCCGACATTGCCACTGCGGCGCATGGCAGCCGGGTCCTCAAAGCGGCCCGCGGCTGGGAGAAACCTTCGGACCACGCCCCGGTCTTCGCCAGCTTCGATCTCTAGGGCTTGGCGCGCCCGCGCGGTGCGCACATATACTCACCTCGGAACACCGCCCGCACAGGGCCGCACATCACAGCAGGAGCTCCACATGCTCGGTCTCAACGACAGCGCCCCCGCCGCCCCCAAGGACGATCTGATCCGCGAGGGCTCCGACGCCAGCTTCATGCAGGACGTGGTCGAAACCTCCAAGACCGTCCCGGTGATCGTCGATTTCTGGGCACCGTGGTGCGGGCCGTGCAAAACGCTGGGCCCGGCGCTCGAGGCGGCGGTCAACAAGGCCGGCGGCAAGGTGAAGATGGTCAAAATCGATGTCGATCGGAACCAGGCCTATGCGGGCCAGCTTCAGGTGCAGTCGATTCCCACCGTCTATGCCTTCTGGCAGGGCCAGCCGGTCGACGGCTTTCAGGGCGCGTTGCCCGGCTCGGAGATCGAGGCCTTCGTGAACAAGCTCGTCGCGCTGGGTGGCGGCGAGGAGGATGGCGGTCTGGCCGAGGCCATCGAGGCGGCCGAGGCGATGCTCGGTGAGGGCGATGCCGTGGGCGCGGCCGAGGTGTTCGGCGCGATCCTGCAGGAGGACGACAAGTCCGCGGGCGCCTATGCGGGCCTCGTGCGCGCGCATCTGGCGCTCGACCAGATCGATCAGGCCGAGGCGATCCTCAATGGCGCGCCCGCCGAGATCGCCCGCGCGCCCGAGCTCGATGCCGCGCATGCGCAGATCGCGCTTGCCCGTCAGGCCAGCAACGCGGGGCCGGTGGCCGAGTTGCACGCCCGGGTCGAGGCCGATCCCGCGGATCTGCAGGCGCGCTACGATCTCGCCACCGCGCTGCATGCCAAGGGCGAGACCGCCGAGGCGGTGGAGCAGCTCCTCGAGATTTTCCGTCGCGACCGCGAGTGGAACGACGGCGCTGCCAAGACCCAGCTCTTCACCATTTTCGAAGCTCTGCCCGCCAAGGACCCGATCGCGCTCGCCGGACGGCGCAAGCTGTCGTCGATGATATTTGCCTGAGCGGTGCGGCAGGCTAGGTCGCCTTGCATGATGACAGGCGTCGATCTCCCCGACACGATCCCGGTCTTTCCGCTTCCGGGCGCGCTGCTGTTGCCGCGCGCGCGGCTGCCCCTGCATATCTTCGAGCCGCGCTACCTCGCGATGATCGAGGACGTGATGAAGACGCCTGAGCGGCTGATGGGCATGATCCAGCCTTATGAATCGGCGTCGGGCAAAACGCGGCTGCACGACATCGGCTGCGCGGGCAGGCTCACTGCCTTTTCCGAGACCGAGGACGGGCGTTACATGATCACGCTCTCGGGCATCTCTCGCTTTCGGGTGCGGCGCGAGGTCGAGGGCTTCACGCCTTACCGGCGTTGCGACGTGAGCTGGAGCGGCTTCGAGCGCGACCGGGGTGCCGTCGAGACCGATCCGGGGATGCGGCGTGATGACTTCCTGAAGCTGTTGGGCCGGTTCTTCGAGGAGCGCGGGCTGTCGACCGATTGGGAGAGCCTCGACGAAGCCGAGGACGAGTTGTTGATCAACTCGCTCTCGATGCTCTGCCCCTTCGATTGCGAGGAGCGGCAGGCGCTGCTCGAATCGCCGACGCTGGTCGAACGCCGCGAGACGCTGGTGACGCTGATCGAGTTCGCCCTGCATGGCGGCTCGGGAGAGGAGACGATGCAATGACCGATGATCCGAACCTGCCGGGCGACCTGCCGCCGCCGCCGGTGCCGCCCGTGGACCCGATTCCCGATCCCGGCCCGGACCCGCGCGCCGGGCGGGCCGCTTTCGATCGCCGCATGCTCGAAGCCCTCGTCTGCCCGCAGACCCAAGGCCCGCTGACCTACGACGCCGAGCGTCAGGAACTGGTCAGCCGTGCGGCCAATCTCGCCTATCCGATCAGGGGCGGGATTCCGGTGATGCTCGCCGACGAGGCGCGCGCGCTGGAGTAAGCGCGCAGTCGCGAGCGACGGTCAAGGCCGGGGTCAGCGCATCAGCTCCGGCAGATCCCCGGTCAGCCCGGCCGCCTCGCGGATCATCGCGCGCCGCAGCGGCGCGATCGCGTTGATCGCGCCCATCCCGGCGTCGCGGGCCAGCCGCAGCAGCGGGTTGTCGTTGGAAAACAGCCGCGTCGTGAGGTCGGTGGTCGCCGCTAGTGTCGCCGTGTCGAAGCGCCGCCAGCGCGCATAGCGCTCAAGCACCTGTAGGCTGCCCGTATCCTCGCCCCGCTGCCGCGCCTCGCGCAGCACCTGCGCCAAGGCCGCCACGTCGCGCAGGCCGGCATTGAGCCCCTGACCCGCGACCGGGTGCAGCCCATGCGCCGCGTCGCCCACCAGCGCCACACGCGGAATCGCGAGGCGTTCGGCAAGGCTCAGCCCCAGCGGAAACAGCCCACGCGTGCCGATGAGGCCGATCTCGCCCAGAAAACCACCGAAAGCCGGGCGCAGCGCCGCGAGGAACCCCGCATCGTCCAGCGAGGCGATCCGTTCGGCGCGCGGCGACGTCTCGCTCCAGACCAGGGAACTGCGGTTGCCCGTGAGCGGCAGGATCGCCAGCGGGCCGCCGGGCATGAAGAACTGGTGCGCGATGCCGCCATGCGGCAATTCGTGCTCCACCGCGCAGGTGATCGCGCTTTGCCCGTATTCCCAGCCGTGGCGATGGATGACCGCGCGCGCCGCCGTGCCGCTTGCGCGACCGTCGCACCCCACCAGAAGCGCCGCGCCAAGGACCGCACCCGAGCCGAGCGTCACCGAGATGCCGCCTGGCGTCACCTCCTGGGCCGTCACCGTGTCGGGCGCGCGCCGCGTCACGCCGGGGGCTGCCTCCAGCGCCGCGCCGAGGACGGCGCGCAGATGCCGGTCCTCGACCATGTGGCCCATCGGGCCGTCCTCGATCTCGGCCGAATCGAAATGCAGCCACCACGGCGCCGGGCCGTCGCCTGCGCGCCCGTCAGTGACCTTGATTTCGGTCATCGGCTGCGCCTCGGCGGCGAGCGGCGCCCAGAGGCCGAGCCGTGCCAGCATCCGCCGCGATCCGGCGGCGATGGCATAAGCCCGCCCGTCGAACTCGCCCGCCTTTCTCAGGGGTGCGGCCGCATCCACGAGAGTCACGGAAAAGCCCGCCCGGGCCAGTGCGAGCGCCAGAACCGGGCCATTGAGCCCGCCGCCCGCGATGAGGATGTCGCTGTCATGGGTCATAGCGCTGACTATGGGGCGGGAGCGGGGTTTGTCCATGCGGCGCGGCATCCTCGGGCGGGGGAGGGGCCGGGATGACGGTCGGATCTCTTGGCCCGAAAGACACATGAGGGGCGGGGAGGGGGCGAATGCTGGACATCATGCTGCCCGCGCGGGTAGTTTCGTGGCAAGAGGGGCACTGGCATGACCCCCGTTCATGAGGCAGCGATGGATTTCCCCGATCGGTTCTCGGACCTACCGGACTATGCGTTTCCGCGCCTGCGGAGCCTGCTTGATTCGCACAAGCCGGGCGGCGCGCCCCTCGCCATGACCATCGGCGAGCCGCAGCACCCCTATCCCGACTGGGTCGGCCCCACGATCGCCAATGCCGCGGCGGGGTTCGGCAAGTATCCCGTGAACGAAGGCTCGGAGATGCTTCTGGGCGCGATCTCGGGCTGGATCTCGCGGCGCTACGGCATCGCGGTGGCGCCCGACCGGCTGCTGGCGCTCAACGGAACGCGCGAGGGGCTCTACAACGCCGCGATGGCGCTGTGTCCCGAGGCCAAGGCCGGGCAGCGTCCCTTGGTGCTGATGCCCAACCCGTTCTACCAGGTTTATGCCGTGGCCGCGCTGTCGGTGGGGGCGGAGCCGCGCTACCTGCCCGCGACCGCCGACACGGGGTTCCTCCCCGATCTCGACGCGATTTCGCCCGAGACGCTGAACCGTGCGGCGATCTTCTACCTCTGTTCGCCGTCCAATCCGCAGGGCGCCGTGGCCTCCGAGAGCTATCTCAAGCGTCTCTTGGACCTCGCCGAGCGGCATGATTTCCGCGTCTTCGCCGACGAATGCTATTCCGAGATCTGGCGCGACACGCCGCCGCCGGGGGCCTTGGCCGTGGCCGAGGCCATGCGGTCCGACCCTGAGCGGCTGGTGGTGTTCAACTCGCTGTCCAAGCGTTCGAACCTGCCGGGCCTGCGCGCGGGATTCGCCGCCGCGGCCCCGAATCAATTCGCCGGATGCGCCAGCTTCGCAACTATGCCGGCGCGCCGCTGCCGCTGCCGCTTCAGGCGGTGGCCGCCAAGGCGTGGTCGGACGAGGCGCACGTGGTCGAGAATCGCGCGCTCTATGCCGCGAAATACGACATCGCGGACCGGGTCTTGGGATCGGTGCCCGGCTATGCCGCGCCGAAGCCGGGTTCTTCCTGTGGCTTCCGGTCGAGGATGGCGAGGTCGCGGCTCTGAGGCTGTGGCGCGAGACGGGGGTGCGGGTGCTGCCCGGCGCCTATCTCGGGCGCGACGTGAACGGAGAAAATCCCGGCAAGGGATATGTCAGGGTCGCCATGGTGGCCCCGGCGGATGAGATGCAGCGCGGGTTGGAGACACTCCGCGCCTGCCTCTACGACTGAGGAGAGGACGAGCGACATGGCGTATCAGACGAGGGGGCGCGAACCCCTGCTCGACAGCAACACCCAGGCGGCGCTGGAAAAGCGCGGCAAGGAGCTGCTCGGACTCGCGCTGATCGCCGTGGGTCTGATCATCGCGATGATGATCGGCTCCTACAGCCCGGATGATCCCAACTGGATGCTGGCTTCCGACGCGCCGGTCCAGAACTGGCTCGGGCGTTTCGGCGCCTCCTTGGCGCAGCCGATCGTGATGATCGTCGGGCGCGGGGCGTGGATGCTGCCCCTGGTGTTCCTCGTCTGGGGCACGCGCCTGGCGCTGCACCGGGGCGAGGAGCGGGCGATGTCGCGGCTGACCTTCGCGCCGATCGTCGTAGCGCTGGCCTCGGTCTTCGCCGCGACGCTGACGCCGCCCGATGGCTGGAGTCACAGCTTCGGCCTCGGTGGCCTGTTCGGCGACACGGTGCTGGGGCTGCTGCTCACCATCCTGCCCTTCGGCGCGGGGTTCGGGGTGAACCTTCTGGCGCTACTTCTCGGGGCGGGCACGCTTGCCGCAGGGGCCTTCGTCACCGGCTTTACCCGCGAGGAGACGCAAGGCTTGTGGCGGCTGCTGCTGCTGGGGCTGGTGCTGGCCTATGCGCTGGGCCTGCGGTTGATGGGGCGCGGCGCCACGGTGTCGATGCGCGCCGCCGAGGTGCTGCGCGGCCGCATCGGCGACGAGATCGAGGCCCGGCGCGAGCAGATGCGCCGCGACGCGGCCGTCGCCGCCGAAGAAGAGGCCGCCGCCCGCGCCGTGCCGGAGCCGAGCCAGACGCAACGCGTCTCGGCGGTGGTGCGCGCGCATGCCGCCAAGCGCATGGCCACCACGAGCGTCGAGCCGGCCCCCATGCCCGCCGCCGGGGCCGACGAGGCCGATGGCTGGGACGAGGACGCGTTGATCGAGACGCCATCCGCGCCGCGCATGCCACCCGCGATCAGCCGCGTGATGCCGCGCGTACAACCTGCGGTGTCCTCGCGCGCGCCGGTGCCGCCCGCACCGCCGATGGAGGACTGGGACGCGCAGGACATGCAGGACGAGGTGGCCTTCGAGGCAAAGGCTGCGCCCGCGCGTCGTCTGCCGCCCGCGCCGCCGGGCACGCTCGCCGCGCCGCCGCGCCTGCCGCGCAGCGAGGAGCCCTCGGGCGGGCTGCTGTCGCGCATGCCGCAGCTGCTGCGTCGGAGCGAGCCGCGCGAGATGCCCGCCGTCGAGCCGGTCGAACCGCCGCTGACGACCGCGCCACGTGCGGGCGATGACGACCGCATCCGCTCACGCATTTCCGACGCGATCCGCGCGCGCACCGGCCAGACCAGCATGCCGCCGTTCCAGAACGGTCGAATCGAACCGGCGCTGACGCGGGGTCGCGGGCCGCAGCCCCTCGTGATCACCAAAAGCCCGCGCGCTGCCGCGAGCGCGGCGGCGGGGGCGGGTCTCGCCGCGGTGGCCCATGCGATCGGCGCGCCCGCGCGTGCCGCGCAGGCCGCGTCCGCCGCACCCCGCGTGGAGCCGCCGCTGGCGCGCCGCGCGATGGAGCCGGACATGTTCGGCGTCGCACCCGAGCCCGAGGTCGAGCTGTTCGAGGCCGAGGATCACGAGATGCCGCCCGCCGAGGCCATCGTGGAATGGGAGCCGGAGATCGCCGAAGCGGACACGAGCGCCGACCATTGGCCCGAGGCCGACGACAGCGTCGAAGAGGTCACCGTCGATCCCGAGCCAATGCCGGTATCTGCCCCGGTCCCGCGGCGCGCCGTAGAGGCTCCGCTGGCGGCGCGACGCGACCCCGTGGCCCCCGCCGCGACCTCCGGCCTTTCCGCGCACAGGGCTACCCCGGCAGCGCCGCCGCCGCCGCGCGCCCGATGGGTCCGGCCGCCGAGATCGCCCGCGCCGCGCCGCAGCCCGCCCCCGTTTCGCCGCCGAGCCAGCCCAGCGTGCCGCAGGTGGCCTATCCCGATTACGAATACCCGCCGCTGGACCTGTTGATGGACCCCTCGGCCATCGAGCGGCATCACCTGCCGGACGCGCAGCTCGAAGAGAACGCGCGCATGCTCGAAAGCGTGCTCGATGATTACGGCGTCAAGGGCGAGATCGTCTCGGTCCGCCCCGGCCCGGTGGTCACCATGTACGAGCTCGAGCCCGCGCCGGGCCTCAAGGCCTCCCGCGTCATCGGTCTTGCCGACGACATCGCGCGGTCGATGTCGGCGCTCTCGGCCCGGGTCTCGACCGTGCCGGGCCGCTCGGTGATCGGGATCGAACTGCCCAATGCCAAGCGGGAGATGGTGGCGCTGCGCGAGATTCTGACGGCGCGCGACTATGGCGACAACCAGATGAAGCTGCCGCTGGCGCTGGGCAAGGATATCGGCGGTGAGCCGGTGATCGCCAACCTCGCCAAGATGCCGCACCTCCTGATCGCGGGCACCACCGGTTCGGGCAAGTCTGTGGCGATCAACACGATGATCCTGTCGCTCCTCTACAAGCTTTCGCCCGAGGAATGCCGCCTCATCATGATCGACCCCAAGATGCTGGAACTCAGCGTCTATGACGGCATCCCGCACCTGCTTTCGCCCGTGGTGACCGACCCCAAGAAGGCCGTCGTCGCCCTCAAATGGGTCGTGGGCGAGATGGAGGAGCGCTATCGCAAGATGTCGAAGATGGGCGTGCGCAACATCGACGGCTACAACGGCCGGGTGAAGGACGCGCTGTCCAAAGGCGAGATGTTCTCACGCACAGTGCAGACCGGCTTCGACGAGGAGACGGGCGATCCGATCTTCGAGACCGACGAGTTCCAGCCCGAGGTGCTGCCCTATATCGTCGTCATCGTCGACGAGATGGCCGACCTGATGATGGTCGCGGGCAAGGAGATCGAGGCCTGCATCCAGCGTCTCGCGCAGATGGCGCGGGCATCCGGCATCCACCTCATCATGGCGACGCAGCGGCCTTCGGTCGACGTCATCACCGGCACGATCAAGGCCAACTTCCCGACCCGGATCTCCTTCTCGGTCACCTCCAAGATCGACAGCCGCACCATCTTGGGCGAACAGGGCGCCGAACAGCTTCTGGGCATGGGCGACATGCTCTACATGGCCGGCGGCTCCAAGATCACCCGCGTCCATGGGCCGTTCTGCTCGGACGAGGAGGTCGAGGAGATCGTGACCTACCTCAAGGGGTTTGGTCCGCCCGACTATGTCGGCGGCGTGGTCGAAGGCCCCGACGAGGACAAGAGTTCGGACATCGACGCAGTGCTGGGCCTCGCGGGCGGCGGCTCCTCGACCGGGGGCGGCGACAGCGAGGACGCGCTCTACGATCAAGCGGTGCAGATCGTCGCGCGCGACCGCAAATGCTCGACCTCCTACATCCAGCGCAAGCTCGCCATCGGCTACAACAAGGCCGCGAGACTGGTGGAGCAGATGGAGGATCAGGGCGTGGTCTCGGCCGCGAACCATGTCGGCAAGCGCGAGGTGCTGGTGCCCGAAGCGCACTGACATCGGCGCGAGCCCCCCGTGGTCGGTTGGCATATACATACATATCAATCAGTTAAGCCCCCTACCCCGCCGGGTGGGGGGCTTTTTCATGGGCCGGTCATCGGCTGGCGGGGCGCGCGATATCGCCTAGCGGCGGACATTCGGGCAGACCGCTCCTATATCGAAGTCCAAGACGCCCCGCAGTTCGGGGCCACGACATGAAGGACCACGAGAGAATGACCATGATCCGACGCAGCTTTCTCGCCTCTCTCGCCGCCGCCTCGCTGGCGGTCGCCGCCGGGCCCGCTTTCGCGCGCCAGCTCTCGCTGGGGGAGGTCTCAAGCTACCTCAACCAGCTCCAGTCCGCGAGCTCGGGCTTTACCCAGATCAACGGCGACGGCTCGATCCAGACCGGCACGATGTACATCAAGCGCCCAGGCCGGATCCGCTTCGAGTATCAGGGCGATCGCTCCATGATGATCGCCGGCGGCGGTCAGGTGGCGGTGTTCGACGCCCGCTCCAATGCCGGGCCCGAGCGCTACCCGCTCAACCAGACGCCGCTCAACATCATCCTCGAGCGCAACGTCGATCTCGGCCGTGCGGGCATGGTGACGGGGCACACCTCCGACGGCACCAAGACCACGGTGACGGCGCAGGACCCCGCGCATCCCGACTATGGCTCGATCCAGATGGTGTTCACCTCCGACCCGGTCGAGCTGCGCCAGTGGATCGTCACCGACAATGCGGGCCAGAAGACCACCGTGGTGCTCAACGACCTGAAACCGGGGGCGGGGATCTCGGATTCGAAGTTCAACATCCGCTCCGAAATGTCGAAGTGGTGATCGTCTCTCCGGCATGAATCGAAAAAAAGGGGCCACCGGCGGCATGCCGGTGGCCCATCTTCTTTCTGCCATGCGCTCGATTGCGCTACTGGTTCCACGGATCGTCGGCCGGGTCGAGATAGCTGACCTCGAACGGTCCCTCGCCGTGGATCTGGATCACCGTTTCGCCCTGCGCCTCGGCCCTGTGCGGGTGGTCCGCCGGGATCATGATGTACCCGCCCATGGCGATCTCCTGTGGCTCGGCGCTGGCGGGATCCTCGCCATGCGCGAAGATGATTGTGCCAGAGATCACGGTCACGTTCTCTGCCGTCGGATGGGTGTGGGGCGGCACCGCGTAGCCATCGGGAAAGCGCAGACGCACAACGAAATCCCCGGCTTCCATCGGGTTGCCGCTCAGGACCGCAAGCTCGGCTCCCTCGGGGAGGGTGGGCGGAGCCGCGCCCCATTCCATCGTCTCGGGTGGCATCGGCTGGGCCATGTCGTCCTGCGACAATGCGGAGGTGGCGCCCAAGGCCACGAGCAGGGCAAGAGCGATGCCGCTGCATTCACGAAAAAGCTGTCGGGACATGTCGGGATACTCCCTACTGTCGGCCGCGTCGGCCGGGCCAGAAGGATGCGCCGCCTCGGCCCGGTTGCACAGCTGATCGTTGGGGCTAGGGCCATCATGAAAAGGGCGGCCCGAAGACCGCCCCTGCACCTCAGCGCTTGCCGCAGGCGCGTAGCTGGCTGTCGTAGAGCAGGGTCCGGCGCGCCAGCGCGTCGGAGACGTTGATCAGCCAACCCTTGGATTTCCACGTGCCGCGTCGATAGCCCGCCCGACCGTCGTGATAGGCGAGATACTGGTTGCGCGTGTCATAGAGCGGGATGCCCAGCTCGCGCGTGGTGCCGGTCATGTACCAGCCCATGAAGTTGGTCGCGTGACCGATATCGTCGCGCTTGTGGCGGAAGCCGCCTTCCTGCTCCATGTACTCGTCCCACGTGCCGTCGAGTGCCTGACTGTAGCCATAGGCCGAGGATTGACGGCCCACCGGGATCACGCCGAGCTTCCACTGGAACGGCGTGCGCGCGTTGCCGATGAACTTGCTCTCCTGGTAGATGATCGCCATCTGCACCGGGACCGGCACGCCCCATTTGCGCTCGGTCGCCTTGAAGGCGCGGAGATAGTCGGGATGCTGGCGCACGATGCTGCAGGCGTCGTCCAGCTCGCGCGGCGCGGCGAAATCGCGCGGCCCGCAACCGGCCAGGACGGCCAACAGAATCATGGCGCGAAAGAGTCTGCTCATCTGCCCCTCGCAAGCGTTCGTTTTTTTTGGAGCCTAGCCGATGCCGGCGGGGGGCGAAACAGGGGAGGCGGCCTCACGCGATCACGATTGCCAGTATGAGCGGCAAAGCGATCACGGAGAGCAGGGTCGAGGTGACCACGAGCCCGGCCACCGCCTGCGCGTCCGAGCCATATTTCTCGGCCAGCAGATAGGACGTGACGGCCACCGGGGTCGAGATCTGGAGTATCAGCACCGCGAAGGCCACCGATGGCAGGCCGAACCACAGCCCCAGCCCCACCGCGACGCTGGCGCATAGCGCGATCTTGGCGGCCGAGAGCCCGGTCGAGAGCGCGAGCGTGCCGGGCCGCAGGCGCGCCACCGCTACGCCAAGCGTGATCAGCATCAGGGGAATCGCCATCTGGCCGGTCAGTTCCAGCGTGTTGGTGACGACCCGCGGCGTCTGCCAACCCTGCCACAGGAACAACGCGCCCAGCACCGTGCCCCAGACCAGCGGCTCGCGCAGCACCCGGCCCAGCGATCCGCGCCCCGCCACCAACCAGATCCCGAAGGTGAAGGAACCGATCGCCATCACCGCGAAGACCACCACCGCATAGCCCAGACCTTCCTGTCCAAAGGCGAAGAGCGCCAGAGGCAGGCCGACATTACCGGTGTTGCCGAAGATCAGCGGCGCCAGATAGGTCGGCACGTCGAGCTTCAGGATCATCACCAGCGCGGCGAAGAGCGCCGCAAGCACCGCATAGCTCGCGAAAGCGGCGAGCGAGAGCGTGGCCAGCGCCGAAGGGTCGATCTCGGCCTGCATCAGCGCCACGAAGATCAGGCAGGGCACCGATATGGTCATCGCCATGCGGCTGACGAAAGGCACGTCATAGGCCAGCCCTAGCCGGACCCAGACGAAACCGATCAGGGCGAGAGCGAAGACCGGCGCGGTGATCTCCAGCACTGTCAGGATCAGGTTCACGGACTGTTTCTCCCCTACTTGACCACCTCGCATGGACCTGTGAGGGGCTTTGTGGGTAATACTGGTGGAAAGGACGGTCTGCCATGCTGAAGTCGCGCGCGAAATATTCCTTGGGGCAGGTGGTACGCCATCGCAAGCACCCGTTCCGCGGCGTCGTGTTCGACGTGGACGCGATCTTTTCCAATTCCGAAGAATGGTACCTAGCGATCCCCGAGGACAGCCGTCCCGCCAAGGGTCAGCCTTTCTACCATCTGCTCGCCGAGAATGCGCAAAGCTACTACGTGGCTTATGTGAGCGAGCAGAACCTCGTGGCCGATTTTTCGGGCGAGCCGGTCGACCACCCGGATCTCGACGATCTGTTCGGACCGTTCGAGGACGGTCACTATCCGCTTCAGGTCGATCTCAACTGAACCTATACGTCCGATAGGTTGCGCGGCACGATCCCGTCGGTGCAGTGTTCTGTATTGACGAGATGCGGAGCCAGACATGACGATGACTATGCCATTCGAAGAATTGCGCGACCGCATCCTTGCGCTGACCGAAGGCGAAACTGACGAGATCGCCCTCATGGCGACGGTCGCTTGCGAGCTGCATCATGCCGATGACCGCTTTGACTGGACCGGCTTCTACCGGGTGACCGAACCCGGACTGCTCAAGATCGGTCCCTATCAAGGCGGACATGGGTGCCTGACCATCCCGTTCGAGCGGGGGGTCTGCGGCGCTGCCGCGCGCAGCGGCACGACGCAGATCGTGGCGGATGTCGATGCCTTTCCCGGCCATATCGCTTGCGCCGCCTCCACCCGATCCGAGCTGGTGATTCCGCTTAGAAACGGGACGGGAGAGGTGTTTGCCGTGCTCGACCTCGATAGCGACCAGCCCGGTGCCTTCGATGAGCGGGATGCCGCGCGACTCGAACAGTTGCTGACGACCGTGTTTTCCCGACGAAATTTGTTCACGGAGTCGTGAAATGGTTTGCCATTATACAACCTTTGCGCGAGTATACGTTCGTGGCCTGTATTAAAGAGCAGGTCCTTTAATGAGTAACGCTTCGCCACAGCTTGGCAGTTTAGGGCAGGACCTGCGCCGGTTACGGATCTCGCGGGGCCTGAGGATCGCGGATCTCGCGCCCCTCGTTCACCGCTCCACCGGCTGGATCAGCCAGGTGGAGCGGGATCGCTCCCAGCCCAGCTACTCGGACTTGGCGGCATTCGCGCGGGCCTTTGAGATACCGATTTCCGAATTGTTCCGGCACAGCACGCAGACCGACGCGGAGGAGCATGACGTGCTGCGCCGCGAGCAGCGCCGCGAGATCACGCCCGACAGTACCGGCGCGCTCGACGACCTGCTGGTGCCGGTGATGGGCGGAATCGAATTCTATCGCAGTCATTTGCTGGCCCATTCCGCTTCCGAGCTTCCCGCACGGAGTGGTCGGCTCGAGATGGGAACCGTTCTGGAAGGGGCGTTCGAAATCTGGATCGGCGGACGGCACCATGTGGTCGAGGCAGGCGACAGTTTCTGGTGTCGAGGCGAAACGCTGTCGTGGCTCAATCCGCATGACACCCCTTGCGTGATGATCTGGGTGGTGGCACCGCTGCCGCATGACTCCGACGCCTGACACCCCGCCAGATCCCGACCCGGACCGCGCACCCGATCTCGGCACCGCCTATGACCCGCCGATGGATCCGCTTGAGGTGATCCATGAGGATCACGAGGTGCTGATCGTCTGCAAACCGGCAGGGCTTCTCTCCGTGCCGGGCAAGGGCGATCACCTTTCCGATTGCCTGCTGGCCCGTGTGCAGGAGGCTTATCCGATGGCGCTTTTGGTGCATCGGCTCGACCGCGACACCTCGGGCGTCATGGTCTTTGCGCTGACGCCGCACGCCCAGCGCCATCTCGGGCTGCAATTCGAGAAACGCCAGACCAAAAAGACTTATATTGCCCGGGTGCAGGGGCGGCTCGAACCCGCGACCGGCACCGTCGACCTTCCCCTGATCGTCGATTGGCCGAACCGGCCGCGCCAGATGGTGGATCACGAAAACGGGCGGCAGGCGGTGACCGACTGGCGCGTGATGCGCGCGACGGAAATTGAGAGCCGGGTGCGGCTCAGTCCCAAGACCGGGCGCAGCCACCAGTTGCGCGTGCACATGCTGGCGCTGGGACACCCGATCCTGGGCGATCCGTTCTATGCGCAAGGGGAGGCGCGGGATCACCCGCGCCTGATGCTGCATTCCGAGACGCTGCAATTTCGCCATCCCGATGGCGGGCGCGGCATGCGCTTTACCGCCAAGGCGCCGTTCTAGGCGAAAAAGGCCTTGAGCGCGTCGACCTCCATGGGCCGGATCTCGTGGCCGCCGGGGTGCCAGGCTTGGGTGACACTCGCACCCTGCGCCTCCAGATAAGTAAGGAAGCTCCGCGTCTGCGGCTCGGGACAGATCGGGTCGCGCTCGCCCGCGGTGACGAGTATGCGGCGGCCCTTCAGGCCCGGCTGCGGCGCCGGGTCCCATGGGATAAGCGGGTGGAGCAGCATTATTTCTCCGAAGAGGTCGGACCGCTCCAGCGCCATGGCGGCGAGGATGTTCGCGCCGTTGGAGTAGCCGAGACCAACGACGCGCCTTGCACCTGTGCGGGCGATCTCGGCCTCGACAAAGCGGATCAGCTCGTCGCGCCGCCGCCCGAGGTCATCCATGTCGTAGACGCCTTCGCCGGTGCGGCGGAAGTAGCGCAGCGCGCCGCCCTCGTTCACCTCGCCGCGCGGCGAGACGACATGCGCGCCCCGGATCAGCTGGGTGCCGAGGCGGTGGAACTGGTGCTCGTCGCCACCGGTGCCATGGAAGGTGAACACCAGGGGCGCGCCCGGCTGCCCTTGGGTGCGGGCGGCATGGTAGCTCATGCGCCGTCGCCCAAAGGCTCTAAGCGGCGCTCGATGTCGGCGCGCAGATGCTCGTGCTGCGATGGCAGTTTCAGCGCCTTGCCCAGATGCGCGCGCTCCTCGTCGCGGTCGAATCCCGGCTCGTTTGTCGCCACCTCGAACAGCACGCCGCCGGGGCTGCGAAAATAGATGGCATGGAAATAGTCGCGGTCGATCTGCGGCGTGGTGGGCCAGCCGTTCTCGGCCAGCATTCGGGCCACTTCGGCCTGCGCCGCGCGGTTCTCGACGGCAAAGGCGATGTGGTGCACCGAGCCCGCGCCCTGCGCCGCGCGTGGGGCCGCCGGATCGACCCGGATGTCGATGCGGTGCGCCGGGTTGCCGCCCGCGATCTCGTAGCGGGTCAGCGCGCCATCGGACTGCGCCTCGCGATAGCCCATGAACTGCAACAGCTCGACCGTCGCAGCCTTGTCGCGCAAAAGCATCTCGACCGAGTGAAAGCCGCGGATCGCGATATCCCGCGCCACGCCACCGCCGGTCCATGGCGCGCGGTCATCGCCTTTGGTCTCGACGAGAGCCAGCCGCTCGCCATCCGGCCCATCGAACAGCAGGCGCTGCGCGCCGAAGGCGGTGTCGCGAGTTACGCCATTGACATGGCGCTCGCGCAGGCGGCTCTCCCACGCATCGGCGGCCCTTCGGGGATCGCAAAGGACGTGATCGCCACCTCGCCCGCACCGCGACGGCCCCGGCCGGCATGGGGAAAGGGAAAATAGGTCATCACCGTACCTGGCGTGCCGATCTCGTCGGCGTAATAGAGATGATAGACGTCGGGCGCGTCGAAATTGACCGTTTTCTTGACCCGGCGCAGGCCAAGCGTGTCGGTAAAGAAGGCGTTGTTGGCGCGGGCCCCCGACGCCATCGAGGTGACGTGGTGAAGGCCCCGGATCTGGGTCAGCATGGCTTGGCTCCTTTGGTGTCGGGCCTTAGATAGCGCGGCTGCGCCCGATCACTATTCCCGCTGCGAGCGCGGAGAGGGTGCAAGGCCGCACAGGCTTGGGGATCGCGCCACGCGAACACCGGTCGTTCCGTATATGGGAGAGAGAAGGGGCACGCTCGGGCACGCCCCCTCTCGCGTTCATTCGGCGGCGTCGAGTCCCCAACCGGAGATCGCCTTCACTTCGAGGAACTCCTCGATGCCCCAGATGCCGCCCTCGCGCGCGCGGCCTGATTGCCCCACGCCGCCGAAGGGCGCGCCCGCGCCGCGCGATTTCCCGTTCATCTCGACCATGCCCGCATGCAGCGCCAGAGCCAGTCGGTTGCGCCGCGCCGGATCGGCGGACTGGACATAGTTGGTCAGACCGTAAGGCGTGTCGTTGGCGATCTCGATCGCCTGCGCCTCGTCTTCGAAGGGCATGATCGACAGCACGGGGCCGAAGATCTCCTCGCGCGCGACGGTCATCTCGGGGGTCACGTCGGCAAAGACCGTGGGCCGCACGAAGAAACCGCGGTTGACGCCTTCGGGCAGGCCGGGGCCGCCGGCGACGAGGCGCGCGCCCTCCTTGATGCCGGTCTCGATCAGGCATTGCACCTTGTCCCACTGCGCCTTGTTGACCAGCGGGCCGATATGGCGGCCGGGCTGGCTCGCCGCGCCCACGGCGGTCTCCTGAGCGGTGCGGCCCGCGACCTCCACCGCCGTCTCGTAGAACGACCGCTCAACCAGCATCCGGGTGGGCGCATTGCACGATTGGCCTGTGTTCTGCATGCAGTGCCGCACGCCGCGCACCACTGCCTCCTCGCCCGCATCGGCGAAGATCAGGTTGGCCCCCTTGCCCCCCAGCTCCAGCGTCACCCGCTTGAGCGTTTCGGCGGCGGCCTTGGAGATCGCGCGACCGGCGCGGGTCGAGCCGGTGAAGGAGATCATCTGCACGTCCTCGTGGGTCGACAGCTGCGTGCCGACGCCCGCGCCGTCGCCATTGACGAGGTTGAACACTCCCGGCGGCACGCCTGCCGCATCGAGCATCTCGGCGAAGACGATCGACGACAGCGGCGCCTCCTCGGACGGCTTGAGCACCACGGTGCAGCCTGCGAGCAGCGCCGGGATTACCTTGAGCGTGACCTGGTTCATCGGCCAGTTCCACGGGGTGATCAGCCCGACCACGCCGATCGGTTCGAGCGAGATCATCGTGTCGGGCGCGTGACTGCCCAAGGGGCGCAGCCATTCGATTTCGTCGAAGGCGCGCAGGAAGTTCTTGAGGTGCCAGGGCAGGGATGTCGCCTGGTTGGAGCGGGCGAAGTCGATCGGTGCGCCCATCTCGAGGCTCATCGCCTGCGCGAGATCCTCCTCGCGCGCCTCGTATTGCACGAGGATACGCTCGACCAGGGCGCGGCGTTCGGCGGGCGGCGTCGCGCGCCAGCCGGGACCCGCGCGCTTGGCGGCGGCGACGGCGGCGTCGGTGTCGGCCCCGCCGCCCAGCGAGATCACGGCGCAGGCCTCCTCGGTCGAGGGATCGATGACGGCGCAGTCGCGTGCCGCCGCGGGCGCGCGCCACTGGCCGTTAATGTAGAAGTCGCGTTTCTCAATCATGGGAACTCCTCCGTATCGCCGCGCAGAGTGTCACCGCCCCACTCGGCCCGCAAGCTATGGCGAGCGGGGGCGAGGCTTCCTATGTAGGCCGGGTAAACAGTGAAACCGGAGGCGAACATGGCCCTGCGCATCAACGACGACATCCCGAACCTCACCGTGACCACGGATCAGGGCAGCTTTGCGCTGCACGACTGGATCGGCGACGATTGGGCGATCATCTTCAGCCACCCAAAGGATTTCACCCCCGTCTGTACCACCGAATTCGGCGCGGTCGCCCGGCTCGACGCCGAGTGGAAAAAGCGCGGCACCAAGGTGCTCGGCGTTTCCGTCGATGGCGTGGAAGAGCATGTCCGCTGGAAGCGCGACATCGAGACCGCCGGCGGCGCCGCGCCGCAATTCCCGATCGTCGCGGATGACGGTCTGGAGATTTCCAAGGCCTTCGACATGCTGCCCGCCGAAGCCTATCTTCCCGATGGCCGCACCCCGAACGACAGCGCAACCGTGCGAGCGGTCTTCATCATCGGCCCAGACAAGAAACTCAAGCTGTCGATGACCTACCCGATGACGGTGGGACGCAACTTCGGCGAGGTGCTGCGCGCGCTCGACGCATTGCAGCTTTCGACCGGCAAGGGCGTGGCGACGCCCGCCGACTGGCAGGTCGGTCAGGACGTGGTGATCCCGGCCACGCTTTCGGACGACGACGCCAAGGCCAAGTTCGGCGAGTTCAAGACCGTGCTGCCCTATCTGCGGATGACCAAGGCGCCGCAGTAGGCCACCCGGACCACCAAGGCGCCCATCGCGGGCGCCTTGTCGTGTTGTCAGGCCACGACCACGGTCGTGCCGACCGGCACCCGGGTATAGAGGTCCTCGATATGCTCGTTAATGAGACGCACGCAGCCCGAGGAGAACTTGCGACCCATGGTCCATGGCTGCGGCGTGCCATGGATGCGGTAGTAGGTGTCGCGACCGTTCTGGTAGAGATAGAGCGCGCGCGAGCCCAAGGGGTTGCGCGCGTGTCCGCCCGGCAGGCCGCCGGAATAGGGGCCGTAAACCGCGGGCTCGCGGCGGATCATGTTGGCCGTCGGGGTCCATGACGGCCATTCGGCCTTGCGCGCCACCTGCGCCGTGCCCGCGAAATTGCGCCCCGCTGCGCCAAGCGCCACCACATAGCGGATCGCCCGGCCATCGCCCAAGGTCCAGTAGAGCTTGTTCTGGGCGATGCGCACATGGATCTGCCCGGCGGGCAGCGCCTCGTTCACGTTGATTTCGGTGGGAAGCCACTCTCGTGGGATCGTGACCACGCGGGGAGGGGCCGCCAGCACCGGGCCGGTCGTCACCGTCGCGGCCGCGGCCGCAAGAACGCCTCGTCTCGTCAGTTTCATGCCTGCTCCTGTTCGGGTTCTTTGACCCGTTCCGCCTCTCGATGCGATCATTTAACACCGATTCGCTTCTGTGCGGTTAATGCAAAGGCGCGAAAAGGGGCGGCCCGACCAGACCGCCCCCTGTCAGGCCATGTCGAAGGCTCAGAAACGGTAGCTTACACCGATCGACAGCCAAGGGTAGACGACCAGCATGTCACCCATTTCCTGAGCGTCAGCTTCCACCTCTTCCAGGTCTTCCTGAAACTGAGTGTCGACGGTCGGATCTCCGCTTGTGCCGTCAAGCGTGACCTCGACGCCGCCAACGCCGATCAGGCCGATTTCGCTTTCGAAACCCCAACTGCGTTCGCCGCCAGTGACATAGCCGATGGCCAGCATGGGAGCGATCTCTTCCTCAAAACGCAGGGAGCCATCAACGCGCGCGTTATCATAGCTCGTGCCGTCTTCGGCCTCGAAGCCCTGACCGTTGCCGTCGAGGCTGCTGTTCGAGAAGAACAGGCCGCCCGAAACCCGAAAGCTACCGGCGTAGGGGTGGTAGTCAGCCAGTGCCGCGACCCCGCCGAAGCTGCCGTCGAAGGTAATGTCGCTGCCGGTCTCTTCACCTTCGTCATCGAATTCGAAACTGGGCAGGCCGGTGACGATACCGCGTAGGCGGAGCTTGGGCGCCACCTCATAGGAGGCGGAAGCATAGGCTCCGAAGCTTGAAAGGCCGAACCCGACGGCGGCACCGCCGATATCCTGCGCGGAGCCGGTGCCCGCGAGGAAAAGGAAGGCGCTGCTCAGGGTGATGGAACGAAACATTGGGGAGAGATCCTTGTTGCTGGAATGCTCGCCCTTTTGGTCTGTCCAAAGACGAGGATTCAACTCCTAGGTGTTTTGCCGCAGAATGATCACATTTACGTGTGGCATCTGTGCCGCGTTGTTCCCGCACGAAAAAAAGGGGCCCGAAGGCCCCTTTTCCGATCTCGTATGCGTCAGGCTCACTCGGCCTGCGCGTCCTCCTTGGCTTCCTCGCCAGTCTCCTGGTTCACGACCTTCATCGACAGGCGCACCTTGCCACGATCGTCGAAGCCCAGAAGCTTGACCCAGACTTCCTGGCCTTCCTTGAGCACATCCGAAGGATGGTTCAGGCGGCGGTTCTCGATCTGGCTGACGTGCACGAGGCCGTCGCGCTTGCCGAAGAAGTTCACGAAGGCGCCGAAGTCCACGAGCTTCACGACCGTGCCCTTGTAGACCTTGCCCTCTTCGGGCTCGGCCACGATCGAGTAGATCATGTCATAGGCTTTCTGGATCGCTTCGCCATTGGCCGAGGCGATCTTGATCACGCCGTCATCGTTGATGTCGACCTTGGCACCCGAAACCTCGACGATCTCGCGGATCACCTTGCCGCCCGAGCCGATCACTTCGCGGATCTTGTCGGTCGGGATCTGCATCGTCTCGATGCGCGGCGCGTGAACCGAGAAGTCCGCCGCGCCTGAGAGTGCCTTGTTCATCTCGCCCAGGATGTGCAGACGGCCGGTCTTGGCCTGCGCCAGCGCCTTTTTCATGATCTCGGGCGTGATGCCCGCGACCTTGATGTCCATCTGCAGCGAGGTGATGCCGTCCTCGGTGCCAGCGACCTTGAAGTCCATGTCGCCCAAGTGATCCTCGTCGCCGAGGATGTCGGTCAGCACCGCGTAGGAACCATCCTCTTCGAGCACGAGGCCCATCGCCACACCGGCCACGGCCGATTTCAGCGGCACACCCGCATCCATCATCGCCAGAGAGCCGCCACAGACCGACGCCATCGAGGACGAGCCGTTCGACTCGGTGATCTCGGACACCAGGCGGATGGTGTAGGGGAAGTCGGTCGCGGCGGGCAGGACCGCCTGCAGCGCGCGCCATGCCAGCTTGCCATGGCCGATCTCGCGACGGCCCGGCCCGCTGACGCGGCCCACTTCGCCCACCGAGTAGGGGGGGAAGTTGTAGTGCAGCAGGAAGTTGGATTTGAAGTTGCCGTGCAGCGCGTCGATGAACTGCTCGTCATCGCCGGTGCCGAGCGTGGTCACGACCAGCGCCTGCGTCTCACCGCGGGTGAACAGCGCCGAGCCATGGGTGCGCGGAAGCAGGCCGGTCTCGGCCACGATGTCACGCACCGTGTCGAGGTTGCGACCGTCGATGCGGTTGCCCTTCTTCACGACGTCGCCGCGCAGCACCGAGGATTCGAGCTTCTTGAAGGCGGAGCCGAGGTTCGCGTCCTCAAGCTGCTCTTCGGAAAGCTGGGCCTTGATGTCATCGCGCGCTTGGCGACGGCGGTGGTGCGCTCTTGCTTGTCGGTGATGGCGAAGGCGGCGCGCATCTTGTCCTCACCGGCGGATTTCACGGCCTCATAGAGTGCCGAGTAATCCGGGGGGGTGAAGTCGAAGGGCTCCTTGGCGCATTCTTCGGCCAGATCGATGATCAGGTCGATGACGGGCTGGATCTGCTCATGGGCGAAGGTCACGGCGCCGAGCATCTCTTCCTCGGTCAGCTCGTAGGCCTCGGACTCGACCATCATGACCGCGTCCTTGGTGCCCGCGACGATCAGGTCGAGGCGCTGCTCGGGGTTCGAGCGCAGGTTCTGCATGTCGTCGACGGTCGGGTTCAGCACGTATTCGCCGTCGACGAAGCCGACGCGGGCACCGGCGATCGGGCCCATGAAGGGCGCGCCCGAGATCGTCAGCGCGGCGGAGGCCGCGATCATCGCGACGACGTCGGGGTCGTTGACGAGGTCATGGCTGAGAACGGTGCACATCACGAGCACTTCGTTCTTGAAGCCGGGGACGAAAAGCGGGCGGATCGGGCGGTCGATCAGGCGCGCGGTCAGCGTCTCCTTCTCGGTCGGACGCGCCTCGCGCTTGAAGAAGCCGCCCGGGATCTTGCCGGCGGCGTAGTATTTTTCCTGGTAGTGGACGGTCAGGGGGAAGAAGTCCTGACCCGGCTTCGGCGCCTTGGCGAAGGTGACGTTGGCCATCACGCTGGTTTCGCCCAGCGTTGCGATGACCGAGCCGTCGGCCTGGCGCGCGACCTTGCCGGATTCCAGCGTCAGCGTCTCTTCGCCCCACTGGATCGATTTTTTCACGTCGTGAAACATCGTCTTTTCCATTCTGGCCCGACCTTCGGGCCCTTGTGCCCCCCTAATGCGTGAACAGTCCCTGGGGGCGGGTTGCGGAGGGGCCGGATGCCCCTGGCTCTCGAAGTGTCCGTGGCGCGGGTCGAGCCCGGTCCGCGCCATCCCGGATAGCAAAGGGACCGCACCCGAGGGCGCGGTCCCGAAACCTTAGCGGCGGATGCCGAGGCGGCCGATCAGGGCCTGGTAACGCTCGACGTCCTTGTTCTTCACGTAGTCGAGAAGCTTGCGGCGACGGGCGACCATCTTGAGAAGGCCACGGCGACCGTGGTTGTCCTTCTTGTGGGTCTTGAAGTGCTCGGTCAGGGTCGCGATGCGCGAGGTCAGGATCGCGACCTGCACCTCGGGCGAACCGGTGTCGCCTTCCTTGGTGGCGAATTCGCTGACGACCTTGGCCTTGTCTTCCACGGTGATCGACATCGGGGTCTCCTTTTCGGGATGAGGGTGATGGCGCAAGCCGGGATGTCGTCCAGCAGGGCCCATGGAGCACCGTCTCCATATAGGGAGGCGGATGCGTGCCCATAGGGGAAATCGCCCAAAAAGGAAAGCGGAATGCTGCATCCAGCCGGGGTGTCAGTCGTCAGACCGCCTATTCGGTCAGAAGCACGACCGCGCCCTCGTCAAGCCTGCTCAGACCGTCGAGCCGGGCCAGCGCCACGCCGTCGGCGCGCAGCAAGAGCCCCTCGGGAACCGTCTCGACCGTCAGCTCGGGCGCGGGGCCTTGCGGATGCAGCACCATGATCTGGTCCTGCGTGACATCGAAATCGGCGATCACCGCCGCTTCGCCTGCCTCGGCGCTGCGCAGCGCGAAAAGATCGCCCGCCATGCCGCCATGCGCCATGTCGCCCGCCCCGATATGGATCTCGTCCACGCCGTCACCGCCGTTGAGCCAATCACCCGCCCCGTCGCCCGTGCCGACCAGACGGTCATCACCGGCGCCGCCATGCAGCACGTCGCGGCCGGCCCCGCCGTCGAGCCTGTCATCGCCCAGACGCCCGACAGCGCGTCGTCGCCCGCAGACCCCCAGAGCGCGTCGGCCCCGTCGCCCCCCTGAAGCCTGTCGTTGCCAGCACCGCCCTGGATCACGTCGTCGCCGACATGACCCCACAGCCGGTCGTCGCCGTCGCCGCCCCACAAGGTGTCGCCGCCGCGCCCGCCATGCATCTCGTCATCCTGCGCGCCACCATGGGCCCGGTCGTCGCCGTCGCGCAGATCGACGTGATCGGCGCCCGCACCGGCCCGCACGTCGTCCTCGTCCTCGCTGCCGAAGATCACGTCCGGCATGTCAGTGCCCATTTCGGAAAGACGCTGCGGCGGGGCGGAGGGGGTTGATGCGGTGCGGGATGCGTTGGTCGCGGCGCTGTCGCGGGGGAGGTCGGCGGGCTCACCGTCGGAACCTTCGTCGTTCCCGTATCCAAGCGCCGTGTCGAGAGGGACGGTCTTTCCTGCCTGCGACTCATCGTCCTCGGGCAGGCCGGACTCGGTTCCCAGCACGTCGGGAGGCAGCAGCGCCGCCCCGGCCAAGGCAAGTCCGAGCAGTCCGAAAAGGGCGATCATGGTGGTCTCCGCGGCGAGGGCGAAGATCCGTGTAGCATGGTCGTGCCCCGATGCGGCGCGAAACCGGGGCGCAGGGTTAATCCCAGAAGGTCAGCGGTTGGCGCCGGGTTGCCACAGCACGTCGGCGCGGCCACCGTCATTGGCAACGCGGGAGGCCACGAAGAACCAGTCCGAAAGGCGGTTGAGATAGCGCGTCGCATCGGCGTTCACCGGTTCGGCCCAGCCCAGCGCCACAGCCAGACGTTCGGCCCGGCGCGATACGGTGCGGCACAGGTGCAGATGCGCAGCCAGCGCCGACCCGCCCGGCAGCACGAAGCTGCGCAGCGGCTCCAGATCGGCGTTCATCGCGTCGATCTCGCGCTCCAGCCGGTCGGTCTGGGCCGCGACCATGCGCAGCACCGGATGCTTGGCTTCGGCGTCGCGAGAGGGGTCGGGGCGGCACAGATCGGCGCCCAGATCGAACAGATCGTTCTGGATCCGGCCCAGAGCCGCGTCCATCTCGGCGGTCGCGTGCAGCCGCGCGAGGCCGATCGCGGCGTTGGTCTCGTCAACCGTGCCATATGCCTCGACCCGCAGGTCGTCCTTGGCGACGCGGCTGCCGTCCCCGAGGGCGGTGTCGCCCTTGTCGCCGGTGCGCGTGTAGATGCGGTTCAGCACGACCATCAGCTTGCCCCCCGCAGGAAGACGTAGAGCAGGATCAGAAGCACCGCCACGAACTGCGCGCCGATGCGCCAGCGCATGATGCGGTTGGCGTGCTTGCGGTTGAAATCGCCGCCCTTGCCGAAGGTGCCGACCCCGAACATCAGGATACCGGCAACGATCAGGACGGCGAGGATGACAAGAACGAGGAGCGGGTCTTGCAGCATGGCGGGCCTTTCGAGGTTCTCTCACCATCTAGGGGGCGTGGCGGTCAAAACAAAGCGGGCGCGGTGTCGCGGGCCTTCTTGTTTCGGTTCCGTCAGCCCCGGGCCACGACCCAATCGAGGGCGCGCGTGGACAGGAGCCGCCGCAGCGTGCCCGACAGGTAGGTGGGCGTGGTGACGTAGTAGCGCGGGCGCGGGCGCTTGGCCTCCAGCGCATGAACGAGCTTTTCGGCCACGGCCTCGGGCGGCAGCTCGAACCGGTCCGGGCCGCGTTCCTCGTAGAGCCGGTGCAGGAGGCCTTCGTATTCGTCGCGCCGGGCCGAGTTCCTCCAATCCACCCACCGCTCGAAATGCGGGATCGAATTGGCGCGAATCCGCGAGGTGACGGGGCCGGGCTCGATCAGGCTGACATGAATGCCGCTGCCCGCCATCTCGAGCCGCAGCACGTCCGACAGCCCCTCCAGCGCGAACTTGGTCGCGACATAGGCGCCGCGCCATTTCACCCCGACCAGCCCCAGCACCGAAGAGCAGTTGACGATCCGCCCATGGCCCTGCGCCCGCATCACCGGGATCGCGCGGGTCGTCAGGTCGTGCCAGCCGAACAGGTTGGTCTCGAAGATCTCGCGCAGCGCCTCGCGCGGCAGATCCTCGACCGCCCCGGGGCAGGCGAAGGCCCCGTTGTTGTAAAGTGCGTCGAGCCGCCCACCGGTGGCTTCGAGCACCTGATCCAGCCCCGAGGCCACGCTGTCAGGGTCGGCGTAATCGAGGCGCGGCGCCTCGAACCCCTCGTCGCGCAGCCGGGCGCAATCCTCCTGGGCACGGCAGGAGGCGAAAACGCGCCAGCCGCGGTCGCGCATATGGCGGGCCGCGGTCAGGCCGATGCCCGAGGACGAGCCGGTAACGAGCAGGGAGCGGGATGTGTCCATGACCTGACACATGGCGGGAGATGCAGCGCCCCGCAACGAAAAAGGCGCCCCGAATCGGAGCGCCCTTCAGGGGGTCGGCAAGAGCGGGCCTCAGCCTCGATCGGGGCCAGCAGACGCTCGGACATCCAGCCGGTCTCGCCGGTGGAGGTGATTTCGATCCGGGCCCAGCCGCCGGCGCTCTCGATCAGCTTGGCTTCGGTGCCGCGCGGCAGCGTGTCGAGCACGGCATGACCGGTGCCGGGGCCTTGGCGCATGTTGACCCAGTCACCGGTAATCTGGCGCAGGTCGATGTCATCGGCTTGAGCCACGGCCAGGGTGACGGCGGGTGTCTCGGTAGCGGCGGGTTCCGGCGACCTCGGCATGAAGGAGGCAGAGATCAACTCGACATTCTCGGGGAATTCACGCATCGCGGTGACGGGAATGCCGGACTCGGCACGCGCGATGTCGTTGCTGGCGATCGTCTCAGAGGAGGGGGTGCTCGCCTGCACCGCGCCGATCATCGTCTGCGGCTGGAACTCGGCACCGCCGGACATTTCATAGTAGCCCACGCCAAGAAGGAGAAAGGTGGCACCGATACCAAAAACATGCTTCATGACGACCTCTTGTTCTGCTCATCGCGCCGCCTTGGGCGGTCACCGTGGCGTGACCTGCGTGGCGGCGCGGGATCTCGCTGACCCGTTGCTCACCTAACCGCGACTTTACGCCGATGGTTCCCGCCGATAGAGAGCTTTTCATGCCTGACCCCCTTGACGACGCCCTCCCCGCCACCTCCGCACAGGGCGTGGCGGACCTGACGGAACCGCTGCGCCGCGCCCTTGGCGAGCGCTATCTGAGCTACGCGCTCTCCACGATCATGAACCGCGCGCTGCCCGATGCGCGCGACGGTCTCAAGCCCGTACACCGCCGGATTCTCTTTGCCATGCGCGAGCTCAAGCTCTCGTCGACGGGCGGTTTCCGCAAGTCGGCCAAGATCTCGGGCGATGTGATGGGCAACTATCACCCGCATGGCGACGCCGCGATCTACGACGCGATGGCCCGCCTCGCGCAAGATTTCGCGGTGCGCTACCCGCTCGTGGACGGGCAGGGCAATTTCGGCAACATCGACGGCGACAACCCGGCCGCCGCGCGCTACACCGAGGCCCGCCTGACGGCGGCCGCCGAGGCGCTGATGGCGGGGCTAACCGAGAACGCGGTCGATTTCCGCCCGAACTACGACGGCACGCTCGAAGAGCCTGTCGTGATGCCCGCCGCCTTCCCGAACCTGTTGGCCAACGGCTCGTCCGGCATCGCGGTCGGCATGGCGACGAACATTCCGCCGCACAACCTGCACGAGCTGGTCGAAGCCTGCCTGTACATGATCAAGACGCCGGGCGTGTCCGACGAGAAGCTTGTCGATCTCGTGCCGGGGCCGGATTTCCCAACGGGCGGGGTACTGGTCGAGCCGCGCGAGAACATCCTCGCGGCCTATCGCACTGGGCGCGGCAGCTTTCGGCTGCGCGCCCGCTGGGAAATCGAGGAGCTGGGCCGCGGCCAGTGGCAGGTGGTGGTCACCGAGATCCCCTATCAGGTGCAGAAGTCCAAGCTGATCGAGCGGCTGGCCGAACTGATCCAGACTCGCAAGATCCCGCTTCTGGCGGATGTGCGTGACGAGAGCGCCGAGGATGTGCGCATCGTGCTGGAGCCGCGCGCCAAGACGGTCGAGCCCGAGATGCTGATGGGGATGCTGTTCAAGAACAGCGACCTCGAGATTCGCTTCGGTCTCAACATGAACGTGCTGATCGACGGGTTGACGCCCAAGGTCTGCTCGCTGCGCGAAGTGCTGCGCGCCTTTCTCGATCACCGCCGCGAAGTGCTCACGCGGCGCTCGCAGCACCGGCTGGAAAAGATCGACCACCGGCTCGAGGTGCTCGAGGGCTTCATCACCGCCTTTCTCAACCTCGACCGCGTGATCGACATCATCCGCTACGACGATCAGCCGAAAGCCGCGCTGATGGCCGAGGACTGGGACCGCGACCACGTGCGTGCGGTCAGCGAGCGCGACTACCGCTCCCCCCTGAGCGAAAGCCTCGGTGGCGGCGGGCTGACCGAGGTGCAGGCCGAGGCGATCCTCAACATGCGGCTCAGGAGCTTGCGCCGCCTCGAAGAGCTGGAACTGCTCAAGGAGCAGGATGCGCTGATGCAGGAGCGGGCCGGGCTCGAGGACCTGCTGGCCTCCGAGGATCTGCAGTGGAAGTCGATCGCCGAGCAGCTGCGCGAGACCCGCAAGCTGATGGGGCATTCGGCCCCAGGCGGCCAGCGCCGCACCGGTTTCGCCGAAGGCACCGAGATCCCCGACGTGCCGATCGAGGCGATGATCGAGCGCGAGCCGATCACCATCGTCTGTTCCGAGATGGGCTGGATTCGCGCGATGAAGGGCCATATCGCGCTCGACAGCGAGCTGAAGTTCAAGGATGGCGACAAGGGCCGCTTCATCCTGCACGCCGAGACCACCGACCGGCTTCTGGTGTTCGGCTCGAACGGGCGCTTCTACACCGTGTCCGCCACCAACCTGCCCGGTGGGCGCGGCATGGGCGAACCGCTGCGCCTGATGGTCGACCTGCCCAACGAGGCGCAGATCGTGGCGCTGCATCTCTACCGCCCCGAGCGGCGGCTTCTGGTGGCGTCCTCGGCCGGTGACGGTTTTATCGTCAACGAGGACGAGGTGCTGGCGCAGACGCGGAGCGGCAAGCAGGTACTCAACGTCAAGGACGAGGTGGTGGCCCGGATCTGCAAGCCTGTGACCGGCGACGCGGTGGCGGTGGTGGGCGACAACCGCAAGGTGCTCGTCTTCCCGCTCGACGAACTGCCCGAAATGACGCGGGGCAAGGGCGTGCGGCTTCAGAAATACAAGGATGGCGGGCTGTCGGACGCCACCACCTTCGTGATGGAGGCCGGGCTGGCATGGAAGGACCCGGCGGGTCGGACCCGGACCGAAGCCGACCTCGCCGACTGGACCGCCAAGCGGGCCACGGCGGGGCGCATGGCGCCACGCGGCTTCCCGCGCGACAACATGTTCAACTGAATGCAAAAGGTCCTCCCGCACCGGGAGGGCCTTTTGGTTCGGGGCAGGCGGAGTTTCAGTCGGCCCACATCCTGAGAAGGTTCGAGCGGCTCTTGGCGAGCAGGTCGAACAGTTCGGACTTGCCCTCTCGGCCATGCACCTCACGCACCGCGCGTTCGAGATCGAACAGCATCTCGCGCCGGGCGGCCTCACGCACCCGGCTTTGCACCCAGCCGACCACCGCCAGCCGCTCGCCGCGCGTCACCGGGGCGACCCGGTGCAGTGTCGTCGAAGGATAGAGCATCAGGCTGCCAGCGGGCAGCTTGACCGCGCGCGCCTCGAAGCCGTCCTCGATCACCAGCTCGCCGCCGTCGTAGCTTTCGGGGTCGGACAGGAACAGCGTGAAGGAAATGTCGGTGCGCAGCCCCTGCATCACCGCGTCATCGACATGCAGCCCATAGGTCTGCCCCTGACGATAGCGCGACAGGATCAGCGGCGTCATCGCGCGGGGGCGGGCGGCAAGGGTGAAGATCTCGTTGCCCTGCAGCGCCTTGGCGACCTTGGCCAGCACCGCATCGCGGGCGGGGGAAGGGGCGGCTTGATCGTTGGCCTTGACCTCGCGCGCATAGCGCCCGGCGCTGGCCTTGCCGTCGGAGAAGTCGAGCGTGTCGGCCGAGGCGCGCAGCGCCCCGGCCTCGGTCGCCGACAGCAGCCTGTCGATGGCGAGCAGCATCACTCGACCTGCAGCGCGGCCAATTCGGTACGGGCGGCCGCCGCGTAGAGCAGCGAGGCCTTGGCCTCGGCGCCCAAGGGGCCTTCGGGCACGAAGCCCGCGGCAAAGGCCGGGGCCGCGGCGTCAAGCGCATCGAGAACGGCGACCGCGGCCTCGGCATGCGCGGCGTCTTCGCTGCCGGCCAGATCCTCGGCGCGGGCACGGACCATCTCGGTGAAGCCCATCGCGTCTTGATACTCGTGCAGGTTCGAGATCTCGCCATCGACGATGCCGATCTCGTATTCCTCGGCGGCGATGCGCAGCACCTGCTCGAGGCTCCCGAAGGTCGCGCCGGGTTCGCTCACCATGGTGCGCGCGGCGGCGATGCGTTCGAGCAGCGCCTCGAAGGCGGCCTCGGCCTCCTCGACCGGCGCGCCGGATTTCACGGCATCGGCCAGCGCCGAAAGCTGGGCCGAGAAATCATCGGCGCCGCGCTCCTCGATCTGGGGCGCGAGGTCGGCATAGATCTCGTCCTCGGGGTGCTTCATGTGCGTGGCGGCAAGATCGGCATGGCCGTCGCGATAAAGCGTGATCCCGGCGCGCAGATGGCCCTCGATCAGCCCGAGATCGGTCAGATAGGCGACATCCATGTCCTCGACGGACATCTCGACTGCGCCGCCTTCGCCGCCCTCACCACCTTCTCCGCCTTCTCCCGCGGCGAGCCAAAGGTCTCCGGGCCATGGCCGCCGAAGCTTGGCGTCTCGGCTTGCGCGCCGGACACGGCAAGGCCGCCGACGGTGCCTGCGAGGGCGAGGCTCGCCCAAAGCCGGGCCCGGGTCGGGCGGGGGGTGTCATGTTGGGCCATGAAAGCCTCCAATGTTTATCTTAGTATTTTACTAAGTAATTTGATATCAATGAGGAGGTCAAGCGCATCCGCGCCGCGGCGTGGGCCGTCGTCGGCGGTTCGGCGAGGTGCCGCTTGATTTCCCTGTCGATTGCAAATACATCGCCCGCGATGTCGAACCGGGCCACACGGAGGCCCCCGAACACGCGAGGCGCCAGCGCAGATGGCAAAGGCTAAATTCGAACGCAACAAACCGCACGTGAACATCGGGACCATCGGTCACGTGGACCACGGCAAGACGACCCTGACCGCCGCGATCACCAAGTATTTCGGTGACTTCCGCGCCTATGACCAGATCGACGGCGCGCC
>NZ_BATB01000003.1 GCF_000466965.1 Limimaricola cinnabarinus LL-001 | reverse complement strand
AGATCGGCGCGGCTGCCCCCCCGTGGCGATGGTGCGCAGCACGCGCGAGGTCATGCCGTGGGTGACGAGGATCGCCGGGCCGTCGAGCGAGGCCAGCAGATCCGCGCAGCGCGCCCAGAGCGAAGCGAAGCCCTCGCCGTTCGGGGCACGGGCATAGAAGTCGATGAAATGCTCGCCCGGTGGGCCCGGCCAGCGCGCGTCGATCTGTGCGCGGTCGAGACCCGACCACTCTCCCATGGCGATCTCGCGCAACCTCGGGTCGGTCTCGGGGGTGATGCCGAAGGCCAGTCTCGCGGTCTCGATGGCGCGGCCCTGCGGCGAGCACAGCAGGCGGTGCGTGGCGGGTCCGACGCCGCGCCCCGACAGGCAACGGCCCATGGCGCGAGCCTGCGCCTGCCCCAGCGCCGTCAGGGGCGAATCGCGCCCGCCCTGCATCCGGCGCACCGCATTCCATTCGGTCTCGCCATGCCGCATCACGTAGATTTCGGGGATCCCGGTGCGGGTCGTGGGCGGGGCTGTGGGGTCTGGCATGGGGCGGCCTCTGGCGGGTTCAGGCTGGGGTCGGGCTGGGCGAAGGACCAACCTGCCCGCCCTCGTGGCCGATCGCAAGCCGGCCGCGGCCCGAAGCGTGGGTGCCACGGAGCACTGGACCCGCCCGGCCCGCGCGCCGTAGCAGGGACCGGCAATCAGCCCCGGAGAGCGCATGACCCAGTTTCCCATCGCCGCCGCCATCACCGCGGCCACCGACGACGCAGCCGAGGCGGCCACGCGCGCCGTACCCGCCGCCACGACGCCGCCCGACGACCGCCCGCGCATCGCGGTGACCTCGGCCTTCGCGCCCGAGATCGCGCTTCTCGAATCAGCGGTGGAGGA
This sequence comes from Limimaricola cinnabarinus LL-001, assembly GCF_000466965.1. GTDB lineage: Bacteria > Pseudomonadota > Alphaproteobacteria > Rhodobacterales > Rhodobacteraceae > Limimaricola > Limimaricola cinnabarinus. The sequence goes on along the minus strand of NZ_BATB01000003.1, from coordinate 143,603 downwards.
TGCGGAAAGCCGGCGCATCGGCCCCGCGACCTACATCACCGGACGGCTCGAAGGTCGCGAGGTGGTTCTGTTCCTGTCGGGCATCTCGATGGTCAACGCGGCGATGACCACGCAGGCGGCGCTCGATCATTTCAACGTCACGTCGATCCTGTTCTCGGGCATCGCGGGAGGCGTCGACCCGAATCTGCGCATTGGCGACGTGGTGGTGGCCGAGCGCTGGGGCCATTACCTCGAAGGCGCCTTCGCGCGCGAGACCGAAGAGGGCTATGCCCTGCCCGGCTGGATGGGGGCGCCGGTGGCGAATTTCGGCATGATCCACAGCCGCGGCGTCGACGTGGTGCCGCCGGGCGGCACCCTGCCCGAAAGCCGGTTCTGGTTCGACAGCGATCCCGATCTGCTCGAGATTGCGCGCGCGGCGGCCCAGGGGATCGAACTCATGGCCTGCGGCGAGGCTGCCCCACGGGTCATGGTCGGCGGCAATGGCGTCTCGGGGCCGGTATTCATGGACAATGCGGGGTTTCGCGACCACACCTTCGCCTGTTTCGAAGCGCGCGTGCTCGACATGGAGAGCGCCAGCGTCGCGCAGGTAGCCTATGCCAATGCCACGCCCTTCGTGCCTTTCGCTCGCTGTCGGACCTCGCGGGCGGCGGCGACGGGGAGAACGAGATTGCGGCCTTCCTGTCCGTCGCTGCGGGAAACTCGGCCCGGCTGATGCGCGCGGTGCTGGCGCGATTGCCGCAGGCCAAGGGCTGAGACGCAAAAGGCGCGCCCCTCGGAGCGCGCCTTCCGTATCATGGTGGGTGATAAGGGATTTGAACCCCTGACATCTTCGATGTGAACGAAGCGCTCTACCACTGAGCTAATCACCCGTTGGCGCGTCGTTTAGCGATCCCCGCCAAGCGGCGCAAGACCCTCCGGACGGCAATTTCGCGCAAATGCGAAAAGGGCGCCCCGAGGGGCGCCCTGTCGTCGTTCAGTGATGCGCGGCGGTGCCCGCCCCGCTGTCGCGGCCTTCGAGCGCGCGGGCCGCGGCGGCAGCCTCTTCCGCCTCCTCGTCCCACTCGATCGGCTCGGGCTGGCGCACCAGCGCGTGACGCAGAACCTCCGAGACATGGGTCACCGGGATGATCTTCAGCCCGTTCTTCACCACGTCGGGGATCTCGGCGAGATCCTTCTCGTTCTCCTCGGGGATCAGCACCGTCTTGATGCCGCCCCTGAGAGCCGCGAGCAGCTTCTCCTTGAGGCCGCCGATCGGCATGGCGTTGCCGCGCAAGGAGACCTCGCCGGTCATGGCGATGTCCTTGCGGATCGGAATGCCGGTGAGCACCGACACGATCGACGTCACCATGGCGAGGCCGGCCGAGGGGCCGTCTTTCGGCGTTGCGCCATCGGGCACGTGGACGTGGATGTCCATCCGATCGAAACGCGGCGGCTTCACCCCGATCGAAGGCGCGATAGAACGGACATAGCTGGACGCCGCCTCGATCGATTCCTTCATCACGTCACCGAGCTTGCCGGTGGTCTTCATCCGGCCCTTGCCCGGCAGCTTGAGCGCCTCGATGTGCAGAAGGTCGCCGCCCACGGAGGTCCATGCCAGACCCGTGACCACGCCCACCTGATCCTCCTTCTCGGCCAGCCCGTAGCGGAACTGCTTCACGCCGAGATAGTCGTTGAGGTTCTCGGGCGTCACCTCGACGGCCTTGACCTCCTTGCGCACGATCTTGGTCACCGCCTTGCGGGCGATCTTCGACAGCTCGCGCTCGAGGTTCCGCACCCCGGCTTCGCGGGTATAGGTGCGCACCATCTCGGTGAGCGCCGCGTCGTCGATGCTGAACTCGGCCGGTTTCAGCCCGTGGTTCTTGAGAACCTTGGGCAGCAGGTGCTGACGCGCGATCTCGCGCTTTTCCTCCTCGGTGTAGCCGGCGAGAGAGATGATCTCCATCCGGTCGAGCAGCGGCCCCGGCATGTTGTAGGAGTTCGCCGTGGTCAGGAACATCACGTTCGAGAGGTCGTACTCCACCTCGAGGTAGTGATCCGCGAAGGTGCCGTTCTGTTCAGGGTCGAGCACCTCGAGCATCGCGCTCGCGGGATCGCCACGGAAATCCTGACCCATCTTGTCGATCTCATCGAGCAGGATCAGCGGGTTCGAGGTCTTGGCCTTCTTCAGCGCTTGGATGATCTTGCCGGGCATGGAGCCGATATAAGTCCGGCGGTGGCCGCGGATCTCGCTCTCGTCACGCACGCCGCCGAGCGAGATGCGGATGAATTCGCGCCCCGTGGCCTTGGCGACCGATTTGCCCAAGCTCGTCTTGCCGACGCCCGGAGGGCCGACGAGGCACATGATCGGCCCCTTAAGCTTCTTCGAGCGCTGCTGCACCGCCAGATACTCGATGATCCGCTCCTTGACCTTCTCAAGGCCGAAATGATCGTCGTCGAGCACCTTCTGCGCCAGACCGAGATCCTTCTTGGTCTTGGACGGGGTGTTCCACGGAATCGACAGCAGCCAGTCGAGGTAGTTGCGAACGACCGTGGCCTCGGCCGACATCGGGCTCATGTTCTTGAGCTTCTTGATCTCGGCCTCGGCCTTCTCGCGGGCCTCGTCCGACAGCTTGACCTCCGCGACGCGCTTCTCAAGCTCGGCGACCTCGTTCTGGCCGTCCTCGCCGTCGCCCAACTCCTTCTGAATGGCCTTCATCTGCTCATTCAGATAGTATTCGCGCTGAGTGCGCTCCATTTGGGACTTCACGCGGGTCTTGATCTTCTTCTCGACCTGCAGCACCGACATCTCGCCCTGCATCAGGCCATAGACCTTCTCGAGACGCTGCGCGACGTCGAGCGTCTCCAGGAGATCCTGCTTCTGCTTCACATCAATGCCCAAATGGCCTGCGACGAGGTCGGCGAGCTTGGCGGGATCGGTCGCCTCGGTGACGGCCGAAAGCGCCTCTTCGGGGATGTTCTTGCGGATCTTCGAATAACGCTCGAATTCCTGCGCGACGCTCTGCACGAGGGCGGTCACGATCTCGAGGTCGCCCGGCGTTTCGGAGAGATATTCGGCGCGGGCCTCGAAGAAGCTGTCGTTTTCAATGAATTCCGCGATCCGCACCCGCGACTTGCCTTCGACCAGCACCTTCACGGTGCCGTCTGGCAGCTTGAGAAGCTGCAGCACGTTGGCCAGCACGCCGGCCTTGTAGATGCCTTCGGCAGAGGGGTCGTCGACGCCGGGGTCGACCTGGCTCGACAGCAGGATCTGCTTGTCGTCGGCCATGACCTCCTCGAGTGCGCGCACGGACTTTTCGCGGCCCACGAACAGCGGCACGATCATGTGCGGGAACACCACGATGTCGCGCAGAGGCAGCACCGGGTAGGAGGGGCTGAGGGGCTCTTGCATGCTCATTGTATCCTTGTTCTTGGCAAGACGGTCTGACCCCGCTGTGCGGCAGCCTTGTGACCATCTCCTGTCCGGGGTGTTACTTGGGTGATGCGGCCCGCCAGTTCAAGCGCGCCTCGCCCGGCAGTCGCGCCAATGTGGCCCGGCGCGGTGGCGCGGGCAAGATCCGAAGATACCGCCCACGCCGATGTCATGGAAGGCCCGGTCAGGCCGCCCGGCTCTCCTTGAGCGTCGGGTAGTCGAGATAGCCTTCGACGCCGCCGCCGTAATAGGTCGACTGGTCGCCCTCGTTGAGATCGGCATCGACTTCGAGCCGCTCGGCCAGATCGGGGTTGGCGATGTAGGGCCGACCGAAAGCCACGAAGTCGGCCTGACCGCTTCCGACCACGCGAATCGCGGTGGCGCGGCCATAGCCCGCATTGGCGATGTAGGCGCCGTCGAACAGCTCGCGCAGGCGCGCGGTCTGCTGGCCGAGTTCCTGATCGAGATCGCCCTGCGTGCCCGGCTCGACCATGTGGATATAGGCCAGACCGCGACGGCTCAGTTCGGGGATCAGATAGCCGAAGACCGTCATCGGGTCGCTGTCCTTCAGGCCCGCGACCTCGATCAGCGGCGACAGGCGGATGCCGGTGCGGCCCGCACCGTAGACCTCGACCACGGCATCGACCACTTCGAGGATCAGGCGCGCGCGGTTCTCCGGGCTGCCGCCATAGGCGTCGTCGCGCATGTTGGCGCCGTCGCGCAGGAACTGGTCGAGCAGGTAGCCGTTGGCGGCGTGGATCTCGACCATGTCGAAGCCTGCCTCCTTGGCGTTCTGCGCGGCGCGGCGATAATCCTCGACCACGCGCGGCATTTCATCAAGCTCCAGCGCCCGCGGCTCGGAGACATCGACGAAGCCCTCCTCGGTCACGGTCTGCGCTTCGGCCTTGATGGCCGAGGGCGCAACCGGCTTCTGGCCGCCTTCCTGAAGCGATACATGGCTGATCCGGCCGACATGCCAAAGCTGCAGCGCGATCTTGCCGCCTTCGCCATGCACCGCGTTCACCACCTTCTTCCAGCCATCGATCTGCTCGCGGCTATAGATGCCGGGGGTCTGGATATAGCCCTTGCCCTCGGGGGTGATCTGCGTGGCCTCGCTGATGATGAGCCCCGCGCCAGAGCGCTGGCGGTAGTAATCGACATGGATGTCGTAGGGCGCGTCGCCCTCCTTGCTGGCACGGTTGCGGGTCAGCGGTGCCATCAGCACACGGTTCTTCAGCTCGACGTCGCCGAGCGTGCCGGGGGTGAATAGCTTGTCGGTCATTCGTGGGTCCTCTCCGAAGCGGTTCGAGGGGACCTATGCCGCCGCCACGACGCCGCAAGAGGCACGGTCATGCACGAAAGATTGTGCGCTCAAGCACCGTTTTGAGCGGAACCGGTCGAGGCGCGCGAACCGGTTCCCGCTACCCCTTCCGGGGCCTTGCAAATTCGGCCCTGAGCTTCAGAGCCGGTCGATGTCGCCCTCGGCGCGCATCGCGTGAAACCGCGTTTCGAAGTCCGCGAAATCTTGGGCGGCGATGGCGTCGCGCATGCCGCCCATCAGCTCCTGATAATAATGCAAGTTGTGCCAGGTCAGCAGCATACCCGCGATCATCTCCTGGCTGCGCACCACGTGATGGAGATAGGCTCGTGAATAATTGGCGCAGGCCGGGCATGTGCAGGTCTCGTCCAAGGGACGCGGATCGTCGGCGTGGCGCGCGTTGCGCAGGTTGACCTGCCCGCGCCGGGTCCATGCCTGTCCGGTGCGCCCCGAACGCGACGGCAGAACGCAATCCATCATGTCGATGCCGCGTTTCACGGCGCCGACGATGTCGTCGGGCTTGCCCACCCCCATGAGATAGCGCGGCTTGTCCTCGGGTAGTTGCGCGGGCGCGTAGTCTAGACAGCCGAACATCGCCTCCTGCCCCTCGCCCACCGCGAGGCCACCCACCGCGTAACCGTCGAAGCCGACCACGCGCAGCGCCTCAGCGCTTTCCTCGCGCAGGTCGCGCTCCAGCCCGCCCTGCTGAATGCCGAACAGCGCATGGCCGGGCCGGTCGCCGAAGGCGTCGCGCGACCGCTGGGCCCAGCGCATCGACAGGCGCATCGATTCGGCGATGCGGGTGCGGTCGGCGGGCAATGCGGGGCATTCGTCGAAGGTCATGACGATGTCCGAACCCAGAAGTTTCTGGATCTCCATCGAGCGCTCTGGCGTGATCTCGTGCTTCGAGCCGTCGATATGGCTCTTGAAGGTGACACCCTTTTCGGTGAGCTTGCGCAGGCTCGCGAGGCTCATCACCTGAAAGCCGCCGCTGTCGGTCAGGATCGGCCGGTCCCAGTTCATGAACTTGTGCAGCCCGCCAAGCCGGTCGATCCGTTCGGCCGAAGGGCGCAGCATCAGGTGATAGGTGTTGCCCAGCAGGATGTCGGCGCCGGTGGCGCGGACGCTTTCGGGCCTCATCGCCTTGACGGTGGCGGCGGTGCCGACCGGCATGAAGGCGGGCGTGCGGATCTCGCCGCGCGGGGTCGAGATGACCCCGGTGCGGGCGGCGCCATCTGTGGCGTTCAAGGCAAAGGAAAAGTTCATGCTCTGCGCGATAGCGCGCGCCGCGCCGCCGCGCAATCGGCAGGCTTGACGAGCGGCCATCTCATCAATATTTCGAGATTCATGGAACAGACCAGCGCCATCGCGGCCTTCGCCGCCCTCGCCCAGCCTTCGCGGCTCGACGCCTTCCGCCTTTTGATCAAGGCCGGCCCCGATGGCATGGCCGCGGGTGAGATCGCCGCGGCGCTCGGTGCGCGGCAGAACACCATGTCGGCGAACCTGTCGGTGCTGCACGGCGCGGGCCTCGTGCGCAACAGCCGCGAGGGCCGGTCGATCCGCTACTTTGCAAACTTCGATACGACGCGCGAGCTGATCTCCTTCCTGATGGAGGATTGCTGCGGCGGTCGGCCGGAAATCTGCGCCCCCCTGACCGGCATGGCCCCATGCGCGCCTCGAGAGGCGGAATGACCGACACAGCCGGGCAACCGCCCGCCGCGATGGCGGGCTTCGAGCGGCTGCTCAGCCTCTGGGTCGGGCTTGCCATGCTCGGTGGAATCGCTCTGGGCGCCACGACGCCGGGGCTCTTCGCGCTCATCGCCGGGGCCGAGATCGCCTCGATCAACCTCGTGGTCGCGGTGCTGATCTGGGCCATGGTCTATCCGATGATGCTCGGGGTCGATCCCGCCGCGCTGGGCGGCATTGCGCGACAGCCGCGCGGGCTGCTGATCACGCTAGCGGTCAACTGGCTGATCAAGCCGTTCAGCATGGCGCTGCTGGCGCTGCTGTTCTTCGAGCATCTATTTGCCCCCTGGATCGCGCCCGAGGACGCCGCGCAATACGTCGCCGGGCTGATCCTTTTGGGCGCGGCGCCCTGCACCGCGATGGTCTTCGTCTGGTCGCAGCTTGCCCGTGGCGACGCGACCTACACGCTTGTGCAGGTTTCGGTGAACGACCTGATCATGGTCGTGGCCTTCGCGCCGATCGTCGCGCTGCTGCTCGGCGTGACCGAGATCGCCGTGCCGTGGGAGACGCTGGTTCTGGCGACGCTCCTTTACGTGGCGCTGCCGCTCGGCGCGGGCCTGCTGACGCGACGCCTCTTGCGCGGCCCCGAGCGCATCGCCCGGGTTCAGGCAAGGGTGAAGCCGGTTTCGGCGATGGGGCTCATCGCCACCGTGGCGATCCTGTTCGGCTTGCAGGGCGAGGTGATCCTCGATCGGCCGTTGATCATCGCGCTGATCGCCGTGCCGATCCTGATCCAGAGCTACGGCATCTTTGCCATCGCCTATGCCGCGGCCTATGCGCTGAAGGTGCCGCACCGCATCGCCGCTCCCTGCGCCCTGATCGGCACCTCGAACTTCTTCGAACTGGCGGTCGCGGTGGCGATCAGCCTGTTCGGCCTGCACTCCGGCGCCGCGCTCGCCACTGTGGTCGGCGTGCTCGTCGAGGTGCCGGTGATGCTGTCGTTGGTGGCCTTCGCCAACCGCACCCGCCAGCAATTCGCGACGGTCTGAGCCATGGCGGTGGTGGTCGCGTCCCCGGATCCGCGAATACCCCCCCGCGCTCTTTACCAATCGGCCCGCTTTTCCTATATGATCGCTCAGGTATCGGCGCCGCCAAAGCGCGCCCCGCTCCAGCCCAAGGACAGCCCATGCCCGACACCCAACTCGAAGGCACGCCGCTGATCGCGCCCTCCACGACCGACCATCCGCTCTATGATCAGGTGGTCGAGGCGTGCCGCTCGGTCTACGATCCCGAGATCCCGGTGAACATCTATGACCTCGGTCTCGTCTACACGATCCACATCGACGCCGAGAGCGCGGTGAACGTGAAGATGTCGCTGACCGCCCCCGGCTGCCCCGTCGCAGGCGAGATGCCCGGCTGGGTCGCCGACGCCGTAGGTGCCGTGCCGGGCGTGAAGCAGGTGGACGTGGATCTGGTCTGGGAGCCGCAATGGGGCATGGAAATGATGTCCGACGAGGCGCGGCTGGAGCTGGGCTTCATGTGATCGCGAGGCCCCGCAAGGGTCGCGAACGAGGGCGCCTTCGGCGCCCTTTTTCATGGGCGTGACGCCGCGATCCTGTGCTGTGGCGCATAGATAGGGAACCGCACCGCCCTCCCCCGGTTTGCCTCTCATGCCCGTGATGCCCCTCGCCCCCCGCCACTGGATCGCCGTCGCCCTGATCTGGATCGTGGCCGCCTGCGCCGCGACCGCGCAGGAGAGCACCGCCTTCTTCGAGATCGAAAGCCTCAACGAGGGCCTCGGCCCGCCGCCAGAGGATCTCGACCGCGCCACGCCGCAATCGACGATGGAAGCACTGCTCGATCTGGTGCGCGAGGGTGACCGCATGGCGGCGGCGCATCTTCTCGACCTGTCGGACATCGCCACCGAGGAACAGGCGGCCAAGGGCCCGCGCCTTGCCGCCGATCTCGTTCAGGTGCTTGATCGCAAAGCGGTGATCAACTGGTCCGACCTGCTCGAACGCCCCGACGCGCTCGAGACGCGCGGCAGCTCGGACAACCCGGTGGCGGGTCAGCCGCAGCGTTCGATCCTCATCGACATCGTCGACCTCGAAACCCGCCCCGTGGCGCTTCGGCTCAACCGTGTGAAACCCGTGGACGGATCGCCGGTCTGGGTCTTCTCCAGCCAGACCGTCGCCAACATTCCGGCCCTGCACGCGCTCTACGGCCCGACATGGATCGAGGAGGAGCTCCCCCCATCGTGGCGCGAGGAGGCGGCATGGGGGCTGATGCGCTGGGAGCTCGTCGGCCTGCCGCTGCTCATCGGGCTCGCGACGCTGGCGGGGCTTCTCGTCGGGCGGTTGCAGGCGGCCGTGGCGGCGCGGGTGCGCAGTCGGACGCTCACCGACATCCTGCGCGCCACGCGAACGCCGATCATCGTCGCGGTCGTCACCGGCACGGCGGCGCTCGTCACCGATGCGATCTTCATCTTCTCTGGCAAGATCGACACCGTGCTGACGCCGCTCATCGTGTTAGGCTTCACCGCGGCGGCGATCCTCTTCGTGCTCAACGGCGTCGACGCGGTGCTCAACCGGATCGTGCCCTTCGACGACGACAACCTGTTCGACGCCAACATGGAGGACCGTCGCAACCTCGCCACCCGCATCGCCGCCGGGCGGCGCATCCTGATCGTGCTGATCGTGATCGTGGGCGGCGGCGTGGTGCTGTCGGAGGCGAACCTGACCAGCGCGCTGGGCCTGTCGCTCCTGGCCTCGGCCGGGGCGCTGACCCTGCTGATCGGCTTTGCCGCGCGCCATATCCTCGGCAACATCCTTGCCAGCCTGCAGATCGCGATGAACCGCTCGGCCAAGATCGGCGACACGGTCCTTTACCGCGACTACTGGTGCAACGTGGAGCGGATCAACTTCACCTATGTGCAGCTGCGCAGCTGGACCGGGGCGCGAATCGTGGCCCCCGTTTCGGAGTTCGTGAACGAACCCTTCGAGAACTGGACCATGCGCGAGCCGTCGATCATCCGGCAGGTCGAGATCCGTCTGGCGCATGACGCCGCGGTGGCCCCTCTGCGCAAGGCCTTCTACGAGTTCGTTGACAAGGGCGACATCGAAGGGCTTGGCGAGCGGGATTCGCATATGGTGCTCACCACCGGCCATGACGTGTTCGGCAAGACCGTGACCTTCTGCGTCGCCTGCGCGGATGCCAACAGCTCATGGACCGCCTCCTGCGCGATGCGAGAGGCGCTTCTGGAGCGCATGGCCGAGATGCAGGCCGATGGCAGGCCGATGTTTCCGAAGGTGACACCGGCCGAGAGCGCGTGAGTGCGCCTTGAGACGGGCGCGCCCTGCCCTTATGTTGGAAGCGAGCCCAGACAGGAGGCACGCATGTTCTCGATCCCCGGCAAGCAGGCCGTCAGCATTTCCCCCGCCGCCGCCCGTCAGATCGCCCGGCTGATGGAGAGAGGTGGCCATGCGGGGCTGCGCATCGGCCTCAAGAAAGGCGGCTGCGCCGGCATGGAATACACCATGGACTATGTCGACGAAGCCGATCCCAACGACGAGACGGTTGATCAGGACGGCGCGCGAGTGATGATCGCGCCGATGGCGCAGATGTTCCTGTTCGGCACCGAGATCGACTACGAGACCTCGCTTTTGGAATCCGGCTTCAAGTTCCGCAACCCGAACGTCGAGGACGCCTGCGGCTGCGGCGAATCGATCAAGTTCAAGGATGTCACGGAGCTGACCGCCGCGCGTCAGAGCGGCTGAGCCACGAAACGCATCGCCTGCGCGGGGGCCGGTTCCGAAAGGGGCCGGCCCCTCGGCTTTTGCCATCGGCGCATATGGTCTACACAGGCGCAACTCTTCTCACACGAAAGGACGACACATGCGTCGCAAACTTGTCGCGGGCAATTGGAAGATGAATGGCACCAACGCCGATCTCAAGGAGATCGAGGCGCTGGGCATCGCATGGGCGGCGCCGCGCGTCGACATCGTGGTCTGCCCCCCCGCGACGCTGGTTTCGCGCATGGCTTTCGCGCTCGGCGGTCAGCGATCCGCGTCGGTGGTCAGGACTGCCACGCCGAGGCCAGCGGCGCGCATACCGGTGACATCTCGGCGGAGATGCTCAAGGAGTCAGGGGCGCGCTATGTCATCCTCGGCCATTCGGAGCGCCGCGCCGATCACCACGAGACCGACGAGATGGTCCGGGCCAAGACCGAGATGGCGCACAAGACGGGCCTCACCGCCATCGTCTGCCTGGGCGAAACCGATGCGCAGCGCGAGGCGGGCGAGACGCTCGACATCGTGGCGGCGCAGCTCGCGGGTTCGCTGCCCGATGGCGCCACCGGCGCCAACACCGTCGTCGCCTACGAGCCGATCTGGGCCATCGGCACCGGCAAGGTGCCGAGCCTCGAACAGATCGGCGAGGTGCATGAAGCGCTGCGCACGAAGCTGCGCGAGCGGTTCGGCGACGAGGCCGACGCGATCCGGCTGCTCTATGGCGGCTCGGTCAAGCCCGACAACGCCGCCGAAATCTTCGGCGGGGCCGATGTCGACGGCGCGCTGGTCGGCGGGGCGAGCCTGAAATCGACCGACTTCTCGCCGATCATCTCGGCACTCGAATCCTCGCTCTGAGCGAGACGCCGGTCAAAAAAGAAAGGGCGCCCCTCGGGGCGCCCTTTGTCGTTCGAGGCTGTCTCGCCTCAGTTCACGATGATCTCGGGTCCCATTGCCGCGTTGGGCAGGGCGGTGGAAATCCACGGCACGTAGGTGACGATGATCAGGAACACGAAAAGTACCGCGAGGAACGGCAATGCCGCACGCACCACGCCCATCACCGACATCCCCGCGACGCCCGAGGTCACGAAGAGGTTGAGGCCGACGGGGGGCGTGATCATGCCGATTTCCATGTTCACCACCATGATGATGCCCAGATGGATCGGGTCGATGCCAAGCTGGATCGCGATCGGGAAGACCAGCGGCGCGACGATCACCAGAAGCCCCGAAGGCTCCATGAACTGGCCGCCGATCAGCAGGATCACGTTGACTACGATCAGGAAGGTGATGGGCCCCAGACCCGCGCCGAGTAGCGCGCTGGCGATGTGCTGCGGGATCTGCTCGTCGGTCAGCACGTGCTTGAGGATCAGCGCGTTGGCGATGATGAACATCAGCACGATGGTCAGCTTTCCTGCCTCGAACAGGGTCTTGCGCGTGTCGCGGTGAATGAACCCGGTGCCGAGTGCCCATGGCGCCCGGTAGAGCGGCGTCGGCCTGCCGCCCTTTTCCTTCGCCGCCAGCGGCCCCATGTCGCGATAGACGAATGTGGCGACGATGAAGGCATAGACGGCGGCGACGGCGGCGGCCTCGGTCGGGGTGAAGGCCCCCGGCGCCCAGACGATCGGGAAGCTGGCGGAGAAGTCGATCCACGGGTGGCCATAGATGCCGCCCATGATGATCGCGATCAGGAACAGCCCCCAGAAGGCATCGCGGAAGCTGGCCCAGATCTCGCCCCAGCCGAGCCATTCGCCCGCGGGCATGTCCTTGATCCGGGCCATCACGTAGATGGTGACCATCAGCATGACGCCCGCGAGAAGGCCGGGGATCACGCCCGCGAGGAACATCCGTCCCACCGACACATCGGTAGCCGAGGCATAGACCACCATCACGATCGAGGGCGGGATCAGGATGCCCAGCGTGCCGGCGTTGCAGATCACACCGGCGGCGAAATCGCGGGTGTAGCCCACCTGCCGCATCGCCGCGATGACGATCGAGCCGATGGCCACCACGGTTGCGGGAGACGAGCCCGAAAGTGCTGCGAACATCATGCAGGCCAGAACGCCCGCGATGGCGAGACCGCCCTTGAAGTGGCCGACGCAGGCGATGGCGAAGCGGATGATCCGCTGCGCCACGCCGCCCGTCGACATGAAGGACGAGGCGAGGATGAAGAACGGGATCGCCAGAAGCGAGGGGTGGCCCGCCATGGACTGGTAGAGCGACTGCGCGATCGAGGCCAGCGAGGTCTCGGAGAACAGCAGCTGGAAGACGATCGAGGACAGGCCCAGCGCGATGGCGATGGGCACGCCGATCAGCAACAGGCCGACGATCATCAGGAAGAGAAAGACGACTTCCATGGTCAGGAGAGCTCCCGGTTGAGATGCGCGGCGTCGGCGACCGCGTCTTCGGCTTCGTGGCTGACGATCAGGCTTTCGGATTCGCCCTTCCAGACGCGGATCGTGGCCTGGATCAGGCGGAACAGGATCAGCGCGGCCGAGATCGGCAGGATCAGATAGGGGATCACCCGCGGCATCTTGGAGTAGCGCTCGTCGTAGTTGATCCAGCCTTCGAGAAAGCGCAGCCAGTCGAACATCGGGATCTGGTCGGTCTCGAAATAGGACGTGGTGCGGGCGGCCGTGTCAAAGCCGGTGGGCAGCCATGTGCCGGTGGTCTTGGGCAGGTCCGCGAACGGCGCCCAATAGTCCCACGCCCCCTTGAGGAGCAGCACGCCGTAAGCCAGCGATGCGGCGCAGGCGATCAGCGCCACGACGCGGCGACCACGTTTGGGAAGCAGGTTGATGACGGCGTCGACCCCGAGATGCGCGGTGATCTTGAAGCCGTAGGCGATGCCGAACAGCACCAGCCATGCAAACAGCGTCAGCACCGTCTCCAGGCTCCAGATGATGGAGCTGTTGAAGCCGTATCGCATGATGACGTTGGTACAGGTGAGCAGCGTCATCACGCCGAGCAGGAAGGCGATGGTGCCTTCCTCGAACTCCTCGACGAAGCGGGCGAAGCGGCCCTTGTCGGGCCTGTTGTGGACGGCGTTCATCCCCCGTGTCCCCTCAAGTTGCGGTGTTGCGGATATGCGAGGGGCCGGGCCGCACGGCGGCGGCCCGGCCCCTGCCCGGTCAGTCTAGATTACTTGCCCGCGGTCTGGGCGGCCTCGATCATGTCGGCGCCGACCTCTTCCTCGAACTGTGCCCAGACCGGCTTCATGGTCTCGACCCAAGCCGCGCGCTGCTCTTCGCTCAGCTCGCGGATCTCGCCACCGGCGTCGATGATCGCCTGACGGGCTTCTTCGTCGACCTGCGTGACGGCGGCGTTGCGCTCGGCGGTCACTTCCTCGGCGATGGTCACCAGCTGCTCGCGCACTTCCGGATCGAGGCTGTCGAGGAAATCGACGCTCGCCACGAGCATGTAGTCGAGCACGCCGTGGTTGGTTTCGGTGATGCCGTCCTGCACTTCGAAGAACTTCTGGCCGTAGATGTTGGACCAGGTGTTCTCCTGACCGTCGACGACGCCGGTCTGCAGCGCACCGTAGACCTCGGCGAAGGCCATCGGCTGCGGGCTGGCGCCGAGCGCCTCCATCTGGGCCACGAGCACGTCGGAGGGCTGGACGCGGAACTTGAGGCCTTGGGCATCGGTCGGCTCCAGCAGCGGCTTGTTGGCCGACATCTGCTTCATGCCGTTGTGCCAGAAGCCCAGACCCTGCACGCCGCGGCGCTGCATCTTATCGAGCATCTCCTGACCCGGCTCGGACGCCTGGAACGCGTCCACGGCGGCGATGTCATCGAACAGGAACGGCAGGTCGAACAGGCGGTAGGCTTTGGTGATGCTCTCGAACAGCGACAGCGACGGCGCGGCCATCTGCACGTCGCCGCGCAGCATCGCCTCGATCACCTGCTCGTCGGTATAGAGCGTGGAGTTCGGGAAGACCTCCATGCACATGGTGCCTTCCATCTCCTCGTTGACGCGGGTCTTGAGAAGCTCGGCGGCGATCCCCTTGGGGTGCTTGTCGGTGTTGGTGACGTGGCTGAACTTCACCACGGTCTCGCCGTTGTCGCAGCCCATCGGGTCGGCCTGCGCGGCCTGCGAAGCGATGGCGAGAGCGGCCGCGGTGACGGCGAGCGAAAGATACTTCATGTGTCTCCTCCCAGAGGACCTTGTTTCTTGTGAGCCGAGAAAACAGGCAGAGATGCCGCCACTCAAGCTGGAAACCGCCCAAGGCAATGACTGGTAAAAATTGCTTACCGGACAAAGGTTTGCTGCCTGCAATTCAGGAAATCATCCGATGGGATGAGAAGGACTGGGCGAAGATCCGCACAAGACAAGGCACAAACTGTGTGGAAAACCACACAGTCACTCGTGCCTGTAATCTTCGGGCCGCAGGTCATGGCGCGCCAGCTTGTCGTAGAAGGTCTTGCGCGGCAGCTTGAGCGCCTCGGCAGTGCGAGTGGCGTGGCCCTCGTGACGGCGCAGCGCCTCAATCAGCAAGGAGCGCTCGACGCGCGCAAGCTGCTCGGCGAGGCCCGGCTCGTCCTGCGCGAGGACTGGGGCTTCGAGGCCGGGATCGAGGCCCATCGCCACGCGCATCGCCACCGAGGTCAGCGCGCGGGCGTTGCCGGGCCAGTCGCGCGCCATCAGCCGGGCGAGCAGCTCGGCTTCGATTTCGGGCATGGGCAGGTTGGCCTGCTCGCAGGCCTGCGCGACGTAGTGGCGAAACAGCACCGGGATGTCGTCGGGCCGCTCGCGCAGGGCCGGGATCGTCACGCGCATCAGGTCGAGCCGCCAGAACAGTTCGGCGTTGAGCCGCCCCGCCTCGGCCTCCGCGCCCGGATCGCGGGTGCTGCCGCCGATGACGCGGGGCCGCGCGCCACCGCTTTCGAGCCGGTCGAGCAGCGCGTACTGCGTGCCCGGCGGCAGCGCCGCGATCTCGTCGAGATAGAGCGTGCCGCCGCCCGCCTCCTCCATCGCCGCCACGAGACCGGCCTCGTCGAGCCCGGCCCCTGCCCGCTTGACGAAAGGCGCGCGGGCCGAGGCCGAAAGAAGGTGGATCACCTCGGCCACCTTGGAGGTGCCGCTGCCTGGCGGGCCGCAGACCAGCGCCTCGGCCGAGCGCGCGCAATGGCGCGCACCTGCGTCCGCATCGCCTCGGCCTGCGGCGACCGGCCCACCAGCATCCGCGCCGCGGCGTCGCCCTCAACCTTGGCGGCTTGCGCACGGCGCGCGGCCAGTACCTCGGCCCGCAGGCCCAGGGCCTGCTTCACGGCAGCGACGAAATTCTTGGGACCGCAGGGCTTTTCGAGAAAGCCATGCGCGCCCTGCTCCATCGCCCGCACCGCCATCGGAATGTCTCCCTCACCAGTCAGCAGGATCACCGGCAGGTCGGGATCGACCTCGCGGGCGCGGGCCAGAAGGTGAAACCCGTCGCGCCCCGGCATGCGGATGTCGGTGACGATCACGCCGTCGAACTCGGGCGCGATGTGGTCCTTGGCCGCGACGTAGGAGCCCGCGAGGATCGGGTCGAGATCGCACAACTCCAGCGTCTGGCCCAGCGCCTCGCGCACCTCGCGGTCGTCATCCACCAGCAATACCTTGGTCGTCATGCCGCCTCGCTCGCCCTCGCGCGGTCGAGTTCGACCGTGAACTCCGCGCCGCCATCCTCGTGGTTGCGGCCCCGGATCGCGCCGCCAAAGCTCTGCACGAGGCCATAGGAGATCGAGAGCCCGAGGCCCATCCCCTCGGAGGCCCCGACCTCCTTGGTGGTGTAGAACGGATCGAAGATCCGGTCCGGCGCGCTGATCCCCGGCCCGCTGTCACGCACGATGAGCCGAACGCGGTCCCCGCCCTGCGCGATATCGATGGCGAGGCGCTTGGCCTCGCGGCCCTCCATTGCGTCGATGGCGTTGCCGACGAGGTTGAGCACCACCTGCTGCAGCCGCACTTCGCCGCCGCGCACCAGTACTAAGGCGGCGGGCGGGGTCCACAGAATTTCGACCTCGGCCTGCCGGGCCCGCGCGCCCGCCATCTCGAGCGCCGCCTCGACCACGGCGATCAGATCGACATCGACCATCGCCTCGCTCTCCTGCCGAGCAAAGGCACGCAGGTTGCGGATGATCCGCCCCATGCGGCGCGCCAGCTCCGAGATGCGGCCCAGATTGCGGCCCGCCGCCTCCGGATTGCCGCGTGCGAGAAAAGTCTCGGCGTTCTCGGCAAAGCTGCGGATCGCCATCAGCGGCTGATTCAGCTCGTGGCTGATCCCGGCCGACATCTGGCCCAGCGCCGACAGCTTGCCCGCCTGCACCAGATCGGCTTGCGCGCGCCGCAGGCGCGCCTCCGCCGCCGCCCGCTCGGCCACCTCGCGCTGCAGGTTGGCATTGACCGCCTGCAGCGCCACGGTGCGCCGCGCCACCCTCTCTTCGAGCCGGGCATTGGCGCGCGCCAGCGTGCGCCGCCGGACCGTGGCGAGGAACAGCAGCGCCCCGAAGGCGAGGCAGAGCGCAGCGGCGGCGGCGGCCTGCAACAGCGCGATGCGCCGCGCGGGCGCGGTGTCGAGCAGCGCCTCGCCCCGAAGCCCGATCACCGGAAGCGGCTGCGTCAGGTGCAGGCCGCGCTCGGGCAGATAGGGGCCGGCCCGCATGCGCCAGATCTCGTGCCCGGCGGTGTGGTGACGCGACACGAGGCCCAGATCGCTGCGGCCCACCAGTTCGGAGCGGTTCGACACGAAGACCCGGTCGGCATCATCGGTGAAGAACAGCGCCGGGCGATCGCCGCGCCAGCTCGCCTCGATCGCCTCGACATCGGTGATCACCAGAACCGCGCCGATGACCGGGCCGTCCGGAGAGAAGATCGGCGCGGCGAAGAAGAAGACGCGTCGACCGTAGCGTCGGCTCGACAGATGCGCCACGCCGAGAGCGCCGTCCATCGCCCGTTCGAACCAAGGCGTTCCCGCATCCCGTCGTCGTGTCACCCGGCCCGCCGCCGCGATCTCGCGCCCTTCGGTGTCGAGCAGCACGATGTCGAGCGCGCCGGTCATGTCGGCGGTCTGGCGCAACAGCGCCTCGGCCCGGCCCGCATCCGGCCCCGTCAGCCGCGGCGCGAGATAGGGATGGCGCGCGGTCAGCACCGAAAGCTGGCGATAGCGCTGCAATTCTCCGGTCAGCCGGTCGGAGGCCAGCGCGAGATCCGCAGCACCCCGGCGCGACATGTCAGTCAGGGCGGCGCGATACCCCCAATGCTGCACCGCCAGCGCGAGCGCCGTCACCAGTGCCAGAAATCCGAGCACCCGCAGCGCCCGCCTGATCCGCGATCCGTCCATCGCCGCATCCTATCGCTTGCGCGCTTGCCAAGACCAGAGCCACGGGTCACGGTCTTGTCATGCAGGAATTGACCCAAGCCCCGACCGAGACCGCCTTTGTGCAGGACCCCTACCCGTTCTACGACCGGGCAAGGGCGACGGGGCCATTGTTCCGCTGGACCGATTACGGCATGGCCTGCGCCACCACGCACGAGGCGGTGTCGCTGGTGCTGCGCGACCGGCGCATGGGCCGCGAGGCGCCGGTGGAGCACGCGGCCGAGATCCCCGACCATCTCTCGGCCTTCTACGCCTGCGAGGCGCATTCGATGCTGGAACTGGAGCCGCCCGCCCACACGCGGCTGCGCGGTCTGGTGCTGCGCGCCTTCACTTCGCGGCGCGTCAACGCCCTCGCGCCCGAGATCGAGGCGCTGTGCCACCGGCTGATCGACGGGTTTCCGCAAGGGCCGTTCGACCTTCTCGACACCTATGCGCGGCAGGTGCCGGTCATCGTCATCGCCCGTCTCATGGGCCTGCCCGAAAGCCGGGCCGACGATCTGCTGGCCTGGTCCAACGCCATGGTCGGCATGTATCAGGCAGGCCGCACCCGCACCATGGAGGACGCCGCCGAGATGGCGACGCAGGCGTTCTGCGACTTTCTCGCCGTCTATATCGCTGACAAGCGGCGCAGCCCCGGTGACGACCTGATCTCGGAGTTGATCGCCGCCGAGGAAAAGGGCGAGAAACTCACCACCGAGGAGTTGGTCTCGACCTGCATCCTGCTGCTGAACGCGGGCCACGAGGCGACGGTGCACAGCTTGGGCAACGCGGTAAAGACGCTGCTCGAACAGGATCACCGCGAGATCGACGCGCCCTGCATCGAGGAGCTGCTCAGGCTCGATCCGCCGCTGCACATGTTCACCCGATGGGTCTATGAGGATCTGGAGATCCTCGGGCACCGCTTCGCACGCGGCGACCGGATCGCCTGCCTGCTCGGCGCGGCCAACCGCGACCCCGCGGCCTATATCGACCCGCATCGCTTCGACCCGCGCCGCGAGGGGCCCGCGCATCTGGGCTTCGGCGCGGGCATCCATTTTTGCGTCGGCGCCCCGCTGGCGCGGCTGGAGATGCGGATCGCCCTCACATCCCTGATGCGGCACTGCCCCGACCTCAAGCTCGCCGAGCCGCCGCGCTACGCCGATCTCTATCATTTCCACGGGCTGGAGAAGCTGACGGTCCGCGCGTTCTGAGACCAGTTCAGAGCGGCAGCGCCACCGTCGACTTGATCTCCTCCATCGACAGGAGCGCAGTGACGCTCTGCACCCGCACCTCGGCGATCAGAGCCTGATAGAAGGCGTCATAGGCGCGCGCGTTGCGCACCCGCACCTTGAGGATGTAATCGATGTCGCCCGCCAGCCGGTGAGCCTCCTGCACCTCCGGGCGGTCGCGCAGTGTGGCGAGGAACTTGGCCTGCCAATCGGCCTCATGCGCGCTCGTGCGGATCAACACGAAGAAGCAGGCCTCGAAGCCCAGCGCCTCGGCATCGAGGATGACGGTCTGCGGTCCGATGATGCCACGCTCGCGCATCTTGCGGATCCGGTTCCAGACCGGCGTCTTGGACGACCCCACCGCCTTGGCGATGTCGTCGAGCGACCGGCCCGCATCGCGCTGCAACTCGATCAGGATCTTCCGGTCGATCTCATCGGGCTGGAACGACATTCGCGGCTCTCCTCCAATCTGGAACGCATGTCCCCCCAATTGCCCATGGCGGAACACGCATTCCTTATCTGCCCCGATGGGTGGCCAAAAGCAAGACATCTGTCCTATATCAGCCCCTGAACACAAGACGGAGATCGCGCCATGCCCCGCAAGTTCACGCCCAAGGTCGTGACCGCCAACCGCCTTCTCGAAGGTGACGCCGTCTGGCTGACCGCCGAGGGACGCTGGACCCCGGACATGCGCGAGGCCGAACTGCTCGACGAGGAGGCCCATGCCGAACTGCGGCTGCTCACCGCGCAGTCGGACGCGGCCACCGTCGTCGGCCCCTATCTCGCCGATGCCGTGGCGGGCGCCCAAGGCCCCGAGCCGACGCATTTTCGCGAAACCTTCCGCACACGCGGGCCGTCGAACTATGCCCACGGCAAGCAAGTGGAGCTCTGAGCATGTATCATTACAACGACTTCGACCGCGCCTTCGTCCAAGAGCGCGTCAACCAGTTTCGCGGCCAGGTGGAACGCCGGATCGACGGCTCGCTCACAGAGGACGAGTTCCGTCCGCTGCGCCTGATGAACGGGCTGTACCTGCAGCTGCACGCCTACATGCTGCGCGTGGCGATCCCTTACGGCACGCTCAATTCCGACCAGATGCGCACGCTGGCGCTTCTGGCCGAGAAGTGGGACCGCGGCTACGGCCATTTCACCACCCGTCAGAACATCCAGTACAACTGGCCGGCGCTGCGCGACGTGCCCGAGATGCTGCAGGCGCTGGCCGATGTCGGCCTGCACGCGATCCAGACCTCTGGCAACACGATCCGCAACGTGACCGCCGATCACTTCGCCGGTGCCGCCGCCGACGAGATCGCCGATCCGCGCCCCGTGGCCGAGCTGTTGCGCCAGTGGTCCACCGATCACCCGGAATTCCAGTTCCTGCCGCGCAAGTTCAAGATTGCCGTCACCGGCGCCGCGCATGACCGCGCGGTGATCCAAGCGCATGACATCGGCATCCAGATCGTTAAGAACGCCCATGGCGAGATCGGCTACAAGCTGCTCGTGGGCGGCGGTCTCGGCCGGACCCCGATGATCGGCAAGGTGATCGAGGAGTTCGTCTCCCAAGACGACCTGCTGCCCTATTGCGAGGCGATCGTTGCCGCCTACAACCTGCTGGGCCGGCGCGACAACAAGTACAAGGCACGCATCAAGATCACCGTTTTCGAGAACGGCCTCGAGGCGTTCCGCGACGCGGTGAACGAGCAGTTCGCCCGCACCAAGCCCGCCTTTTCGGGCGTGGACGTGAAGCTCTTCGAGGAGATCCGCGCGCAATTCGCCCCGCCCGCGTGGCGCAACGCACCGCTCAAAGCCTACGACGACGCCTATGCCGCCGATGCGCTGTTCCGCTCATGGGCCGACACCAACCTGACCGCGCATCGCGCCGAAGGTTATGCCATCGTTTCGGTCTCGCTCAAAAAGCATGGCGAGACGCCTGGCGACGCCACCGCCGAGCAGATGCGCGTGCTGGCCGATCTCGCCGATCTTTACGGCCATAACGAGTTGCGCATCAGCCACGAGCAGAACGTGATCCTGCCGCATGTCCACAAATCGGACCTGCCCAAGCTGCACGCCAAGCTGCGCGAGCACGGCCTCGCCACCGCCAATATCGGGCTGGTGTCGGACATCATCGCCTGCCCCGGCATGGATTACTGCGCGCTGGCCACCGCCCGCTCGATCCCGGTGGCCCAGCAGATCGCGCTGCGCTTCGAGGAGTTGAAGCTCGAGCACGACGTGGGCCCGCTCAAGATCAAGATCTCGGGCTGCATCAACGCCTGCGGCCATCACCATGTCGGCCATATCGGCATCCTCGGCCTCGACCGCGCCGGCGTCGAGAACTACCAGGTGACGCTGGGCGGCTCGGGCGACGAAACCGCGAGCATCGGCGAGCGTGCCGGCCCCGGCTTCTCGGCCGAGGAGATCGTGCCTGCGGTCGAGCGGCTGGTGCTGGGCTATCTCGACCTGCGCTCAAGCCCCGACGAGACGTTCCTCGCCGCCTATCGCCGCCTCGGGCCCGCGCCGTTCAAGTCGGTGCTCTATCCCGAGCAAGAGGCGAAACGGGAGCGGGCCGATGCTGCATGAGACGCCGCATCGCATCGACGAGACCGTCGCCGAGCTGAACGCCCGCTACCGCCACCATGGGGCGACGGCGGTGCTTGAAAAGGCCCTGTCCGAGCATGCGCTCGGGCGGATCGCCATGGTCAGCTCCTTCGGTGCGGAATCGGTCGTGCTCCTGCACCTCGTTTCGGTGATCGATCGCACCACGCCGGTGCTTTTCGTCGACACCGAGATGCTGTTTCCCGAGACCCTCGCCTATCAGCAGGATCTCGCGGAGCGGCTGCGCTTTACCGACATGCGGACCATCAAGGCCCGTCCCGAGGCGTTGGCCGAGCATGACCCCGAGAACTTGCTGCATCGTTCGAACACCGATCTGTGCTGCGCCATCCGCAAGACCGAGCCGCTTCAGCGCGCGCTTTCCGGTTTCGACAGCTGGATCACCGGACGCAAACGCTACCAGGGCAAGACCCGCGCGGCGCTGGAGTTCTTCGAGAACGAGGACGACCTGCGGATCAAGATCAACCCGCTGGCCCACTGGACCAGCAGCGACCTGCAGGACTATATCGCCGAGAACCGCCTGCCGCGGCACCCGCTGGTGGCCCAAGGCTATCCGTCGATCGGTTGCGCGCCCTGCACCAGCAAGGTGGCGGCGGGCGAAGACCCCCGCGCAGGGCGCTGGCGCGACAGCGACAAGGAAGAATGCGGCATCCACTTCGTGAATGGCAGAATGGTGCGCGGCAAGCCCGCCGACGCCTGAAACCGCACCGGACCGCAAGCAGACAGGGGCGCGGCCCCGAGAGGATGAGATGACCGTGATCGTGACCGACAAGGGCTTTGACCCCGATGATTTCGAAGGCGGCTTCGTGCCGCTGGCCGAGGCGAGCGCCGAGGACACCGCGATCGAGATCGCGCCCGCCGACGATCCGCGCACGTTGGTGGGTCGGCTGGGCGAGGTCGCGGCGATCCGCGTGACCTTCCCCGCCTTTTCGGACGGGCGCGGCTTCACCCATGGGCGCGACCTGCGCTCCTTGGGCTTTACCGGTCGGCTGCGCGCGACCGGTCACGTGATCGCGGATCAATACGCCATGGCCCGGCGTTCGGGTTTCGACGAGGTCGAGATCTCCGATGATCTGGCCCAGCGCCAGCCCGAGGATCAGTGGCTGGCCCGCGCCGACTGGAAAGCCCACGACTATCAGGCGCGGCTGCGCGGCTGAGCCGCCTTTACGCCGCCCGCCCCCTCCCCTATTCGAGCCGAGCGAGAAAGACATGACCGAGCAAAGCCCAGTGACCCAGACCAACGCCGCCCGCGTGGCCCAATCTCCCGATGCGCAGGTCGTCACCGCCGTGCGTCACTACACCGACAGCCTGTTCTCCTTCCGGATCACCCGGCCGGCGAGCTTGCGCTTCCGCTCGGGCGAGTTCGTGATGATCGGCCTGATGGGCGACAACGGCAAGCCGCTCATGCGCGCCTATTCCATCGCCTCCCCCAACTGGGACGAGGAGCTGGAGTTCTACTCGATCAAAGTTGCCGACGGCCCGCTCACCTCCAAGCTGCAGCACATTCAGGAGGGTGACCATATCATCCTGCGCCCCAAGCCGGTAGGCACGCTGGTGCATGACGCTCTGATCCCCGGCAAGCGGCTGTGGCTGTTCTCGACCGGCACCGGTTTCGCGCCCTTCGCCTCGCTGCTGCGCGACCCCGAGACCTTCGAGAAGTTCGAACAGGTCATCGTCACCCACACCTGCCGCGACGTGGCCGAGCTGACCTATGGCCGCGAGCTGGTGGAGAGCGTCAAGACCAACGAGATGCTGCGCGAGCTGATCGGCGAGGAGAACCTCGACAAGCTGGTCTACTACCCGACCACGACGCGCGAGGAGAGCGCGAAGATGGGCCGCATCACCCATCTCATCGAGAATGGCGAGCTGTTCTCGGATCTCGGGGTGCCGGCGCTCGATCCCGAGACCGACCGCGCGATGGTCTGCGGCAGCCTCGGCTTTAACCTCGACATCAAGGCGCTTCTGGAACAGGCGGGTCTGCGCGAGGGTGCCAATTCCGATCCGGCCGAGTTCGTGATCGAGAAGGCCTTCGTCGGCTGATCCCGACCGGGGACGAACGCCGGAAACGACGACGCCGCGCGGATCGCTCCGCGCGGCGTCTTCGATTGCGGGGGGCGCGGCCCGGCATGCGGGCCGCGGCTGCGATCACTCGACGCCCAGCTCGGCGCGAATGTCCTCGAGCAGCGAATCGCGGATCGCGGGATAGCGACGCGCGCGTTCGAGCGCGTTGGCCAGCTGCTCCCTGCGAGTGACCTCAAGCGCGCTGTCGGAGATCGCCTGCTGCACGGCCTCGTAGTCGAAGCTTTCGGGGCGCAACGCCTCTTCGAGGATCGCGAGACCTTCGTTGGTCCCGGCGACCTCGGTGTCGGCTGCGGCTTCGGCGGCGTTCTCGACCTCTTCGGCCAAGGCCTCGTCGTCGAGCATGACCACCGGCTCGGTGCCCTCGGGCGCGGGCATGGTCTCGGCCTCGACCTCTTCGGTCAGGGCCTCGGCATCCGCTGCAACGTCCCCTTCGGGCGGGGTGATTTCGCCCATTTCATCATTGGGTTCGATATCGGCGGCGGGCGCTTCGGCCTCTTCATCCACGATATCGGCGGCGGGGGGTTCGGCCAGTTGATCGATGCCGTCGTCATTGATCGCGGAGTTCGTTGTGACCTCGGCGTCGTCGCCGCCCCAGATGCTTGTCACCACGACAACCGCGAGCACCGCGGCGACGATGATGCCGACAATTTTCATCATTGTGCTCATCCTTGTTGAAAATCCTGAACCTTTGTCGGCCCACATAGCGCACGATATGGCAGATGCCATGGCGCGAGGGAAGCGCAGGGTATCAAATGGCCTTGTTTTGCAGCTTGAAACGCACTACCGGGGCGACTACCTTTCGCCCTACCCAATCGAACAACCGAAGGACGTGCACCATAGCCCGCAGACCTCATAACGCGCCCCCCACGCGCGACACCGGCCCCCGCGTCAACGATCGTATCCGCGTGGCCGAAATCCGACTGATTGGACAGAACGGCGAGAATGTCGGCGTCGTCAGCCCCGAGCGTGGCTTGGCGCTGGCCGAGGAGGCCGGTCTCGATCTTGTCGAGATCTCGCCCAATGCCGTGCCCCCGGTCTGCAAAATCATGGATTTCGGCAAGTTCAAGTACGAGACGCAGAAGAAAGAGGCCGAGGCGCGCAAGAACCAGAAGACCTTCGAGATAAAGGAGGTCAAGTTCCGCCCCAACACCGATACGAACGATTACGACGTGAAGATGCGGAACGTTCTGCGCTTCCTCGAGACCGGCGACAAGGTCAAGGTCACGCTGCGCTTCCGGGGCCGCGAGATGGCGCATCAGGAACTGGGTCGCGAGCTGCTCGAGCGGGTGGCCGAGGACGTGTCCGAGATCGGCAAGGTCGAGAACATGCCCAAGATGGAAGGCCGCCAGATGGTCATGATGATCGGCCCGATCCAGAAATAAGCCGATCGCTACCCTATCGACAGGAAAGGCCACCCGACGGGGTGGCCTTTCGTTCATCAGAGGGTCGCTCCGGGGCGCCGCAGCGCAGCGACGATCCCTGCAAGGATCGACACCGCGATTTCGGCCGGGCCGCGCGCTCCGATATCGAGCCCCACCGGCGCGTCGAGCCGCTCAAGCCCGGACACTCCCTCGCCCACGAGACGTTCGAGCCGCTTGGCATGGGTGCGCGTTGAGCCGAGACAACCGATATAGAAGGCCCGCGACTCCAGCGCCGCCCGAAGCGCCGGGTCGTCGATCTTCGCGTCATGCGTCAGCGTGACCACCGCCGTGCGCGCATCCGGGGCGAGCGCCCCCAGCGCCGCATCCGGCCAATCATGGATCAATCGCGCGCCGGGAAACCGTACCTGCGCTGCGAAGGCGTCCCTTGGATCGACGATGGCCACGTCGAAGCCCGCGATACGCGCCATCGGCACCAGCGCCTGCGCGATATGCACGGCCCCGACCACCACAAGCCGCAAGGGCGGATTGTGCAACCCGACGAAGCGTCCGTCGGGATCGATGCCGGATTGGTCGCCCGCGAAACGCTCGGCATGGGCGTCGGGCCCTTCCAGCACCCGCCGCTCGCCCTCCAGATCGACCACCAGCGCCACCGGCCGCCGCTGCGCGCGCGCCGCCACCAGATCGGCAAGCAGCGCTTCGTCCATGGCTCCGCCGACCGGATCGACCAGCACCCGGATGCGCCCGCCGCAGCCCAAACCCACCGCGAAGGCGTCCTCGTCGGCCACGCCGTAATCGAGCAGGCGCGACAGCCCATCCGCGATCGCGGCCATGGCCTCGGTAACCACCGCGCCCTCGACGCAACCGCCCGAGACCGAGCCTTCCATCGCGCCGAACCGATCAACCACGAGCTGGCTGCCCGCCGCGCGCGGCGCCGAGCCCCATGTTTCGATCACGGTGGCTAGGGCGGCGCCTCGTCCCGCGCGGTGCCAGTCGAGCGCGATGGCGGGGATATCGGGGAATGCATCTGTCATGCAGCCAAGCTAACCTCCGCCAAATATGCGACAAGCCGCAAAGCGAACGGGCCGCCCCGAAGGGCGGCCCGTTGCCGTATCGCGTCATATCGCCGTGATCGGATTACTGCGCCGAGGCGACCTGCTGCAGCAGCGGCGTGATCCGGCGAACCGAGGCGCGGCGGTTGGCCTGCTCGTCGGTTTCGGTTTGCACTTTGAGGAACCGCTCACCATAGCCCTGGACCACGAGGTTCTCGGGCGGGATGTTGAAGTTCTCGGTCAGCGCCAGAGCCACCGTTTCGGCGCGGCGATCCGACAGCGCCAGATTGAACGCGTCATTGCCGACCGCATCGGTGTGGCCTTCGATCAGGAACACCTCGCGGGGGTTCTCGGCCAGCCGGTCCTCGATCGTCAGGCCCAGATCCACGAGGGTCGCGGCCTGTTCGGGGCGCAGCGCAGCAGAGCCCGACGCGAAGGTGAGCGTGTCGAGGTCGATCGCCGGGACCAGCGCCCGAACCGCTTCGATCTCGCGCACCTGACGCAGGGAGTAGCTGCGGCCGGTATCGACCGCCTGCTCGGCGCGCAGGGCTTCGAGAAGCGCCGCCCGGTCAGCTTGGGCTGCCGACAGGTTGACCGGCGCGGGCTCTATCTCGCGCAGGCTGCGCACGTCGACGGGCTCGGACTGGGCGAGATCGTCGAAAAGCTCGACCTCGGTGCCGTCGGCAAAGATCCGGCTGCGGCGCAGGACCTGGCCCTGCGCGTTGCGGATCGTCACGACCTGCGTGCCGTCCTCACGCGTCAGTGTGGAGCGCGAGGAGCCGTCCGAAAAGGTCTCGGTGCGCAGATCGGCGCCGGGCTGACGCAGCAGAGCGTCGTCGTCACGGTAGATCTCGAGACCGTTGTCGCCCTCGACCACGACGCGGTCGCCGGTGTTGGCCACGACCTCACGGTTGTTGTTGAGCAGCGAGCCCACGGTCACGGCACCGATGCCCAGAAGCAGCGCCTTCTGGAAGTTGGAGAGACCGTCATCATCATCGCTCTCAACCGCAGCGGCGGCGTCGGCATCGGAGCTCACGGAAGCGGCGAATTCCTCGTCGCTCTGGCGCGAGTTCTCCTCGTCGATCTCGGTCTCGACGACCTCGGCAGCCTCGGCATCGGCGCTGGCAGCGGCGGCAGCGGCCACCTCCTGCTGAGGTTCTTCGGCAGTGGGATCGATTTCTTCCAGATCATCCTGGGCGCGGCGTTCGGCGCGACGCTCGGCACGTTCGGCCCGACGCTCGGCCCGCTCTTCTTCGGTCATCTGCGCCGCATCGCCTTGAGTTTCATCGGCGGTCTCAGCCGTGATCTCGTTCTGCGCCTCAGTCTCAGTCTCGGCTTCGGCCATGGTTTCGGCTTCAACTTCGGTAGAGGTCTCGGCTTCAGCTTCGGTAGAGGTCTCGGCTTCGAGCTGCGCCGCCATCGCGGCCTCCAGATCCGCCTGCTTTTCGGCCTTGCGGGCTTCGCTGTTCATATCGGCAGCTTCGGCAGCCTCAGCCTCAACAGCATTTTCGGCTTTTGCAGCCGCATCTGCATCCGCAGCAGCCTGAGCGTCAACGGCAGCTTGAGCGTTAGTCTCAGCTTGGGCGTCAGCGGCGGCCTGAGCGTCAGCGGCAGCTTGGGCGTCTGCGGCAGCTTGGGCGTCCGCGGCAGCCTGAGTGTCAGCGGCGGCCTGGGCATCAGCCGCAGCCTGTTCCTCGGCTGCACGAGCAGCGTTCTGCTCCGCCTCGGCTTCGGAGGCTGCTTCGAGCGCCTCGTCTTGCTCGGCAGCCTCGGTCTCGGCCTGCGCCGCGGCCTGAGCTTCGAGTTCGGCCTGCAGATCGGCAGCGCGGGCGTCGTCTTGCGCAGCGGTTCCTGCAGTGGCTTCCGTGGTGGCTTCGGCCTCTGCTGCCCCAGCATCGGCCATACCCGGAGCCTCGGCCCCGCTCTCGGCCTGAACATCGCTCTCGTTCGTCGCAGGGACGGTGTCGGCAACGTTGGCGGAAGCCGTCGCGGCATTCGCGGCCTCGATCGCGGCAGCGCGCGCATCGGCCACGGCTTGGCGCAGATCATCATCCGAGCCTTCGCGCAGCAGATCGATCGACAGGCCGTACTCCGTCAGCAGCGCCGCATCGAGACGGTCTTCGACCGCCAACGCCCGCAAGGTCTCGATCGGCAGATCGAGCAGCGGCGTGCCCGTTTGCGGATCCTGAGCGCAGGGCGGCACGGCGCCGTCAAGGCAGACGAGCGGTCCGGCGCCATCGCCCTGACCCGACGCGCCCTGAGCTTGGGCGACCGCGCTTCCATAGGGCATCATCAGCGACAGGCTGGCCACGAGGGCCGTGCTGGTTCGATAGGTACGCTTCATTCTATTCTCCTCTCGGGCCGGTCTCCGCGGACCGCGGCGATGGCGTCGGCAAGGCAACGCTTCCGGCACCGTCCCCAGTTCCATCGCCCCCCTCGGCTATGCAATAACACCGCATAGACATTGGGCGACAGGCCGCCGGTCGCGACGGAAATTGAGCACCTGCCTTGCCAACTTCCGCCGCAATGGCGCAGGATTTTGAACAGCCATGGGACAGCCTGTCCCGCGTCCCCAGCCATGGAGCGCCAGATGACCGAAACCATGCCCGTTCTGGACGAGGATCTGAGCGGCCTGACCCCGCAGGACTGGCATGAAAGGCTCGACCGGATCGGTGATGCGCATGGCTATTACGAGCGGCTGGGCCCTGAACACGCGGCCCTGTTCGTCGATGCAGGGCCGAAGCTGCTCGTCACCTTCGAGACCCGCGATGCGATTCGCCGAAGCCCCCGGGCGCTGCCGCGCGGCTTCGAGGCGGTGGCGCGCAATGGTTGGTCGCTGCTGGCGCTGATCTCCGAGGGTGACGGGCTGTTCCGCGCGCCGCGGGTCTGGGGCTATATCGACCGCCTCGTGGACGAGGGCTTCTTCGAGGATTTCGATCGCGTCCTGTTTTACGGGCATCATGCGGGGGGCTATGCCGCCGCCGCCTATTCGGTCGCAGCCCCCGGCGCGCGGGTGCTGGCGTTGCGCCCGCTCGCCACGCTGGACCCCGAGATCGCGGGTTGGGACCGACGCCTTCTGGGCGCACGTCGGCTCGATTTCTCCAGCCGCTACGGCTATGCGCCCGACATGGTGGACGCAGCCGCGCGCGTGACCGTCCTTTACGACCCGCACCATGCCGCCGACGCGATCCACGCGGCACTCTACAGGCGGTCCAACGTCACGGCACTGCGCGCCGCCCATGCGGGCACGCGGCTCGAACAGATTCTCGATCAAGGCGGCGTCGCCGCACCGCTGCTGGATCTCGCGATGGAGGACCGGCTCGACAAGGTCGCCTTCGCCCGTCTGTGGCGCGCGCGTCGTGGCAACGCGACCTATCTGCGCGGCCTGATGCGGCGGATCGAATCGGCGGACCGGCCCGCGCTTCTGGCCCGGCTGTGCCGCCACGGGCTCACCACCTCCGAGGCGCAGCACTACGCCCGCAGGCTCGAATTGCTCGGAGAGCCGGCGCGGCCGATCCCCGTCGCCGTATCGCGCGCCAGTTGATCCGCGAATGACCCCGGGACCGGGCGGATCGTGACCTATGGTCAGGCCCGGCCGGTCGGTGTAAGGCAGCGGCCATGAAAGACGTACGCCCCACCTCGATCACCCTCCGCCGCCCCGATGACTGGCACCTGCACCTGCGCGACGGCGCGATGCTCGAGGCCATGGCGCCCGAAAGCGCCCGCCATTTCGGGCGCGCCATCATCATGCCCAACCTCGTGCCGCCCGTCGTCACCGCCGCGCAGGCCGAGGCCTACCGCGAACGCATCCGCGCCGCCCTCCCCGAGGGATCGGGCTTCACGCCGCTGATGACGCTGTATCTCACCGAGGACACCGATCCCGAGGAGGTGCGTCGCGCCCATGCCAGTGGCATCGCCACCGCCGTGAAGCTCTACCCGGCGGGGGCCACGACCAACTCGGCCTCCGGCGTGCGCGATTTCGACAAGGTGCGGCCCGTCTTCGAGACGATGGCCGAGATCGGCATGCCGCTTTGCGTGCATGGCGAGGTGACCGACGGCGCGATTGACATCTTCGACCGCGAGGCGGTGTTCATCGACAAGGTGCTCAAACCGATCCGCCGCAAGACGCCGGACCTGCGCATCGTGATGGAGCATGTCACAACGGCGGATGCGGTGGATTACGTGCGTGACAGCCCGCGCAACCTCGCCGCGACGATCACCACGCATCACCTGATCATCAACCGCAACCACATCCTCGCAGGCGGCATCAAGCCGCATTTCTACTGCCTGCCAGTGGCCAAGCGCGAACGCCACCGCGTGGCGCTGGTGCAGGCGGCGGTCTCGGGCGATCCGCGTTTTTTCCTCGGCACCGACAGCGCGCCGCACAGCGATCCGGCCAAGCTGCAGCCCTGCGGCTGCGCGGGCATCTTCACTGCGCCCAACACCATGTCGTGCCTCGCCGAGGTGTTCGAGGCGGCGGGACGGCTGAGCCATCTCGAAGCCTTCACCTCGCTCAACGGGCCGCGCTTCTACAAGCTGCCCGTCAACGAGGACACCATCACGCTGGTCCGGGGCGCACCCGTGACCTATCCCGAACGGATCGAGACCGGCGACGGCCCTGTTACGGTGTTCGACCCGGGCTTCGCGCTGCACTGGCGCGTCGAAGACTGATCCCCCACAGACGAAGAGTTCGAGATGATCCCCACCGGCTACCCCCCGAAGGACGAGATCGCGCGGCTGACCGCGCGGATGCTGCTGGAAATCGGCGCGGTGAAGTTCAACGCGACCGAGCCTTTCACCCACGCCTCCGGCAAGCAGGCCCCGACCTATGTCGATTGCCGCATGCTGATCTCGTTTCCGCGGATTCGCGCCACGGTGATGGATTTCCTGGCTGTTCAGATCATGCGCGAGGCGGGTTTCGAGGCCTTCGATAACGTCGCGGGCGGCGAGACCGCGGGCATCCCCTTCGGCGCGATGATCGCCGAGCGGTTGGCCCTGCCGATGACCTATGTGCGCAAGAAGCCCAAGGGCTATGGCCGTAATGCCCGGATCGAGGGCGTGATGACCGAAGGTCAGCGCGCGATCCTCGTCGAGGACCTGACCACCGATGGCGGCTCGAAGCTGAGCTTCGTCGAGGCGATCCGCGAGACCGGAGCGTCGTGCGACTGGACCGCCGTGATCTTCTATTACGGCATCTTCGAGGGCGTGACCGAGGCGCTGGCCGAGAAGGGCATCGGCCTCATCCACCTGTGCACGTGGTGGGACGTTCTGGCCGAGGCGCGCCGGAGCGAGGCGTTCGACACCGCCACCCTCGACGAGGTCGAGCGTTACCTGCGCAATCCCGCGGGCTGGGCCGCGGCCCGTGGCTGAGAGGTGACGGTCAGCCAGCAATGGCCGACAAGCCCTCCCCCCGCGTCAACCACATGTTGACCTGAGGGGCAACCTCGGGCCAAGATGTGGCAGGACGCGACTTCTCCACCGCTTATCCACAGCCTTATACAAGTTGCGTCCCCGCCCCGTCGCCGTCTATCAGCGACGATACGCGCCGCGGGCACGGCGCGCGGGGCCATGGGGTAGATGCGATGAACGAGATCACGACATTCCGTCCGGGTGCGCTCGAAGAGGCGAAGCCGGACCAGATGCCGCATTCGATCGAGGCCGAGCAGCAGCTTCTGGGCGCGATCCTCACCAACAACGACGTGTTCGACCGGATCGCGATGATCGTGTCGAAGGATCATTTCTACGATCCCGTGCATGCCCGCATCTTCGACGTGGCGGCCCAGCGCATCGCCAAGAACGCGCTGGCTTCGCCCGTCACGCTCAAGACATTCCTCGAAGACGACGAGGGGCTTAAGGAACTGGGCGGCCCTGCCTATCTCGCGCGCCTCGCGGGCGCCGCGATCTCGGGCTTTGCCGCGCGCGATTATGCGCAGATGATCTACGATCTGGCGATCCGGCGCGAGCTGATCCTGCTGGGCCGCGACATCGCCGACCGCGCCGCCAAGGTCGAGGTCTCATCCGAGCCCAAGGAGCAGATCGTCGAGGCCGAGCAGAAGCTCTACAAGCTGGCAGAGCAGGGCAGCGCCGAGAGCGGCTTCCAGTCGTTCCTGCGCGCCGTCACCGATGCGGTGAAGGTTGCCAACGCCGCCTATCAGCGCGATGGCGGCCTCGCGGGCGTCTCGACCGGGCTCGTCGATCTCGACAAGAAGCTCGGCGGGCTCCATCGCTCGGATCTTTTGATCCTCGCGGGGCGCCCGTCGATGGGCAAGACGTCGCTTGCGACCAACATCGCCTTCAACATCGCCAAGGCCTACAAGCGCGGCACCACGCCGGACGGCACCGAAGGCGCGATCAATGGCGGCGTCGTGGGGTTCTACAGCCTCGAAATGTCGGCCGAGCAGCTTGCGGCACGTATTCTGTCGGAGGCCTCCGAAGTGCCTTCCGAGCAGATCCGTCGCGGCGACATGACCGAGACTGAGTTCCGCCGCTTCGTCGATGCCGCCAAGCAGCTCGAAAGCTGCCCGCTCTACATCGACGATACCCCGGCCCTGCCGATCTCCCAGCTTGCCGCGCGGGCGCGACGGCTCAAGCGGACGCATGGGCTCGACGCGCTCTTCGTGGACTACCTGCAGCTGGTGAAGGGCACCGGCAAGGGCGAGAATCGCGTCAACGAAGTGTCGGAGATCACCCAGGGCCTCAAGGCCATCGCCAAGGAGCTCGACGTGCCGGTGGTGGCGCTATCGCAGCTGTCGCGTCAGGTGGAGAACCGCGAGGACAAGCGCCCGCAGCTTTCGGACCTGCGCGAATCCGGCTCGATCGAGCAGGACGCCGACGTGGTGATGTTCGTGTTCCGCGAGGAATACTACAAGGAGCGCGAGAAGCCGGGCGACCACGAGATGGACAAGATGGCGGTCTGGCAGGACGAGATGGAGCGCCTGCACGGCAAGGCCGAGGTCATCATCGGCAAGCAGCGCCACGGCCCCATCGGCTCGGTCGATCTGAGCTTCGAGGGCCGGTTCACCCGGTTCGGCAACCTCATCAAGCCGTGGCAGGACGGCGCGGCACCGCGCGACTTCTGAGGCGTCACTGCCCGGCCAGATCCTTCAGGATCGGGCAATCGGGACGCTCGTCGCCCGCGCAGGCATGGATCAGATCGCCCAAGGTCGCGCGCATCTGTTCGAGCTGCGCGATCCGTGCGTCGATCTCGCCCGCATGCCGCTGGGCCAGAGCGCGGACCTCGGCGCTGGCGCGGGCGCGGTCCTCGTAGAGCGACAGCAGCATCCTGCAGTCCTCGATCGAGAAGCCCAGGCCCCGCGCGCGGGCGAGAAAGGCCAGCTTGTGGACCTCCTTCTCGCCAAAGCGGCGGTAGCCGTTGGCGTCGCGCGGCGGCGAGACTAGGCCGATTTCCTCGTAGTAGCGGATCGTCTTGGCGGGCAGCCCCGCGCGGTTCGCGGCCTCTCCGATGTTCATGCCGTCTCTCCCATCACGGATGTCATGCTCCGCAGCCGCAGGGCGTTCGACAGCACCAGCACCGACGACACCGACATCGCCGCGGCCGCCAACACCGGCGACAGCAGCATGCCGTTCCACGGGTAGAGCGCCCCCGCCGCCACCGGGATCAGCGCCACGTTGTAGCCGAAGGCCCAGCCGAGATTCTGGCGGATATTGCGCATCACGCGGCGGCTCACCGCGAGCGCATCGACCGCCGCCCCGATGCGGCCCGAGGACAGCACCACCTCGGCGCTCTCGATCGCGACCTCGGTGCCGCCGCCCATGGCGATGCCGACATCCGCCGCCGCGAGCGCGGGCGCGTCGTTGATGCCATCACCGACAAAGGCCACGGAGCCGCGCGCGCGCAAGCCTCGACGGCGGCGAGCTTGCCTTCGGGCAGCACCTCGGCCTCGACATGGTCGATGCCCAGTTCGGCCGCGATGGCCTGCGCCGTGGCGCGCGCATCGCCGGTGATCATTGCCACCTCGACGCCCATCGCCTTGAGCGCCGAGACGGCGGCCCGCGCCTCCGGGCGCACCGGATCGGCGACGGCGAGTGCGGCCACCGGCCTGCCATCGATGGCGACGAGGACCGGCGTGCGGCCCCGCTCAGCATGGGCGCGGGCAAGGTCAGCGAGCGGTGCCGCGTCGATCCCGGCCTCGGTCAGCAGCCGGGCGTTGCCCACGAGCAGCGCGCGGTCGCCGATCCGGCCCCTGAGACCGCGCCCCGGCACCGCCTCGACGCTTTGCGCCCGCTTCAACGACAGCCCGCGCGCGCCGGCGGCGGCCACGATCGCCGCGCCGAGCGGATGCTCGGATTGCGTTTCGAGCGTCGCGACATCGGCCAGCATCGCATCCTCGTCGACGCCGGCCAGCGCGGAGATGTCGGTCAGAGCCGGGCGGCCCTCGGTCAGCGTGCCCGTCTTGTCGAAGGCCACGATCCCGACCCCGTCGAGCGCCTGCAGCGCATCGCCGCGCCGAAACAGCACCCCGAGGGAGGCCGCGCGCCCGGTGCCCACCATGATCGAGGTCGGCACCGCGAGGCCCATCGCGCAGGGGCAGGCGATGATCAGCACCGAGACCCCGGCGACCAGCGCGTAAGTGAGCGAGGGCGCGGGCCCGAACAGCAGCCACGCGCCCACGGTCAACGCCGCCAACACCAGCACGGCCGGAACGAAACGCAGTGTGATGCGATCGACGAGGCCCTGGATCGGCAGCTTGGCCCCCTGCGCGGCCTCAACCATGCGGATGATCCCCGCCAGCCGCGTCTCGGAGCCGACGCGCGTGGCCCGCACACGCAGCGCGCCGGTGCCGTTGACGGTGCCGCCGGTGACGGCGTCGCCCGCGCGCTTGGCCACGGGGAGCGGTTCACCGGTGAGCATCGCCTCGTCGACGCGGCTCTCGCCCGAGACGACTTCGCCATCGGCGGCGATGCGGTCGCCGGGACGCACCAGCATGACGTCACCGGGCAGCAGCGCCTCCGTCGCGATCTCGACCGTCTCGCCGTCGCGCTCGACGCGCGCCACCGGCGATTGCAGGTCGATCAGCGCCCGGATCGCGGCCCCGGTGCGGCCCTTGGCCCGCGCTTCGAGCGCCCGACCGAGCAGGATCAGCGTGATGATGACGCCCGCCGCCTCGAAATAGACGGTCCGCGCGGCTTCGGGCAGCAAGGTCGGCGCGAAGGTGGCGACGGTGGAATAGCCCCATGCCGCCAGCGTGCCCAGCGCCACAAGGCTGTTCATGTCTGGCGCGCCGCGCACAAGCGCCGGAAGACCCCGGGTCAGGAAGATCCGCCCCGGCCAGGCGATCACCAGCGTCGTCAGCGCGAACTGGATCAGCCAACTGGCCCGGATGCCGATCGACCCTTCGATCGCCATGTGAAGCCCGGGATCACATGCGCGCCCATCGCCAGTACCACCACCGGCAGGGTCAGCGCCGCCGCGATCCATGTGCGGCGGCGCAAGCCCGTGGCTCCATGGCCTTGCGATCCTCGGCCTCGGCCTCGGCGGGGCGGCTTTCGGCGTCGCGCGCGGCATAGCCCGCCGCCTGTGCCGCCGCGACGAGATCGGTCATCGCCGCCGATCCGGCGAAGCGTTCCACCTCCGCCGTCTCGGCGGCAAGGTTGACCCGCGCGGCCAGCACGCCCGGCACGGCGGCAAGCGCGCGCTCGACCCGGCCCGAGCAAGAAGCGCAGCTCATGCCCTCGACGCGCAGGCGAACCGTCTCGCGACGCGGCGGATAGCCCGCGCGTTCGAGCGCCTGAACCAGCTCCCCTGCCTGCCCGCCCTGCACCTCGGCCCGCTCGGCGGCGAGGTTCACCCGCGCCTCGGTCACGCCGGGCACGGCGCGCAGGCTGCGCTCCACCCGACCCACGCAGGAGGCGCAGGACATGTTGTCGATCTGGAACGAGAGCGGCTGGACGGTCATCCGGAAATCCTTCGAGGGGCCTTCGGTCGAGGTTGACCCGTCAGATAAGGGTTCCTGTGATGGGAAGGTCAAGGGGTCACCGGGGCTGTCATCGGATAACAGCCCCACGGCGCTTGACCGAGCCGCCGCGCGCCCCTTCATATCGAGGACACACGCTCCAAAGGGAGGCTTCGATGACCAGCTACTCCATCCCCGAAATGAACTGCGGCCACTGCCGCGCCGCCGTTGAGACAGCGATGCGCGAGCTCGACCCTTCGGCCACCGTCGCGGTCGATCTCGACAGCCGCACCGCCGAAATCGCAAGCGCGGCCCCCGACGAGGCGGTGCGCGCCAAGCTTGCCGAAGCGGGCTACCCGGCGCAGATCGCGGGCTGAGACGGCCTCGGGACACCGACCGGAACGTCGGGGGATCGTGCAAATGGGACCGATGAGGAGGACCAGATGACCATCACACGCCGCAGCCTGCTTCTTGCCGGGCTCATGGCGCCCGTCGCGCACACGGCGCGGGCGCATGACCGTTCGGTCTATCTTCCTACCGAGGTGCGGGTGCATCCGGGGCTGATACCGGGCGACATCTACGTGATCCCCGAGGATTACCACCTTTATCACATCCGCCGCCCCGGCGTGGCGATGCGCTACGGCGTCGGCGTCGGCCGCGCGGGCCTCGAATTCAAGGGCGCGGCGGTGATCCAGCGCAAGGCGGAGTGGCCGTCTTGGCGGCCCACCGACGACATGATCGCGCGCGAACCCGACAAATACGCGCAATACGCCGACGGCGTACCCGGCGGCCCCGAGAACCCGCTCGGCGCGCGGGCGCTCTATCTCTATCGCAACGGGCGCGACACCTATTACCGCATCCATGGCACCACCAATCCCGAGACCATCGGCTCCTCGGTGTCGAATGGCTGCATCCGGCTGCGCAATGAGGACGTGATGGCGCTTTACGAGAACGTCGCCATCGGCAGCCACGTCACCGTGGTCTAACCGATCCCCGGCACGTGCTCGACCAAGAGGTCGGTGAGAGAGGCGAGATCGGCCGGCATCTCGGCCCCGGCACCCGGGACGAGCAGCACGACGCGACTGCCCTCGCGGGCGGCGCTCAGCGCGTCGGCGACCGGGTCGCCCGAGACCTTGCGCTCCGCGTCGCGGCGGGCCAGTTCGAGGATGCCGGGGGCGAGATCGGGGCCATGCACCACGAGATCCGCCTCCTGCATCCGGCGCACCCCGCGCAAGGACACAAGATCCGCGTCGCCAGGCCCCGCGCCGACATAGGCGATGGAGCCTTCGACGGGACCGGGTCCCTCCTCCAGCCGCGCCTTCAAAAGCTGCGCCGCGCGGCGTTCGGAGCCGGTCGCATGGGCGCTGCGCACCGGACCGGAGAAGACCCAGACCCAGAAATCGCGACGCGCGCGGGCCGAGAGCTTCTGGCCCACCGCGCCGCGCATCCTGCCCGCGAGAGCGGCCAGAGCGCCCAGGCGCGGCTCCAGCATTGTCTCGATGGCGGTTTTGATCTGGCGGCCCAGCACCGGGGCCGTGCCCTCGGTGCCGATCGCCACCACCACCGGATCGCGGTCGACGATCGAAGGCGTCAGCGCGTCGCACAGCGCGGGCCGGTCGACCACATTCACTACCGGCGCGCCGAGCGCCTTGGCCAGCGCGTGCAGCGCCCCGTCGGCCCCGGCGGACCCGGTGGCGACGAAAACGATGGCGGCGCGCTCGAACAGATCGGCATGGATCTCGTGCGCATCGGCGAGGCGCACCCGCCCCTCCTCGGCCAGAGCCCGCAGCTCGTCGTCGAAATCGAACCCGGCGACGACGATCTCGGCGTCGGTGCGGATCACCAGCCGCGCCTTCTGCGCCGCCTGTTCGCCGCCGCCCAGGATCACGATGCGCCGACCCGTGGTGGCGAGAAACATCGGAAAGGCCTTCATGCCGCGATCCCGCCCGGCAACGCGTCGCGATCGCGCGCCTGCCACAGCGCCTCGGCCAGCGCCTCGGCCCGCGCGAGGCCGGGCGCGGCGCGCAGCGCCAGTAGCGCCAGCGCTGCCGTGCCGGTGACCAGCGCGGTGGCGAAGGCGTCGTCGATCTCGCCGGTCCAGAGGCGGCGCAAATCCTGCGGCTGACCGCCCGGATCGGCCAGGCGACGGGTCTCGTCGCGCAGCGCCTGCGCGGTGAGATCGACCTCTTCGCCGTCGAGCAGTCCGAACAGCTCGAT
Organism: Limimaricola cinnabarinus LL-001; assembly: GCF_000466965.1. Lineage (GTDB taxonomy): Bacteria > Pseudomonadota > Alphaproteobacteria > Rhodobacterales > Rhodobacteraceae > Limimaricola > Limimaricola cinnabarinus. The sequence goes on along the minus strand of NZ_BATB01000003.1, from coordinate 105,589 downwards.
CTCCTTGGAGGGGTTGCGCTCGAATTCGCCGCCCGCGCCCTTGAGGATCATCAGGTTGCGCTGACCCATGAGCGCACCCGTGTCGGTCTGCAGCCCCCGGTAGGAGGGGTGGAACACGCCTTGGACCTGCGCGCCCGCGCCGAACGGGTTGGCGACGCGCAGCACCGTGTTGATACAGGAGCGCAGTCCGAACACCTCGCGCAGGCGGATCAGCCGGTGACCGCCGGGCGACCAGGCTTCGAGCGGGACATAGGCGATGGAGCGGGCGTCGAGCCGCGTGCGAGGGCGTCGCCCGTCTCGGCCACGGGAATGCCCAGACCCGGCAGCGCATCGCGGATCTCGTGGCGATGCGCGTTCCAGCCATGCAGCGCCACGCGGTGCCCCGCCCCGGCCACCAGCTTGGCCGCGAGCAGGAACCACGGCAGGCCGCGCGTGCGGCCGGCGGCATAGGAGGGCCAGTCGAGGGCGGGCGCGGCCTGCCGCCAGTCCTCGCCGCTTGCCAATGCGTCGGCGAATCCCGCGATCTCGTCGGCGTTCTCGCCGCGGTAGCGCATCACCATCAGCAGCGCGCCCGCCGCCTCGGGTGCCGCGGTGCCGTCGAGGATGAGCCGCAGCGCCTGAGCCGCCTCTTCGCGCGTCAGGTGGCGGCCGCGCCCCGGCCCGCGCGCCACCGCGCCCACGAAGGGCGCGAGCGCCGTGGCGTCGTGTCGTGCGGATGGCTGTGTCATGGTCCCTGCCCCTCGCATCTCTATGCTGCCTCAGATTAGGCCGACACAGGCGCAGAGGAAGGGGCCGAGGTCAATGCGCAGCGGCCCGCGCGCCCTGCGGGGCTGCGACGAAGGGCCGCTTTTTGTGCCGGTTTGGCGCTGATATGGGCACATGGCACCCCCGAGGCGTGCTTGATCCAAGGACAATCCCATGATGCTCCGCCCCCTCGCCCTTTTCCTGGCCCTCGGCCTGACCAGTGCCGCACAGGCGCATGATTTCCAGACCGGCGACCTGACCGTGCTGCACCCCTTTGCGATCGAGACCGCGACCCACGCCACCACCGGGGCGGGCTACTTCACGATCCGCAACGACGGCGAAGAGCCCGACGCGCTGATCGGGGTCGAGGCCGATTTTCCCAAGGTGACGCTGCACAGCTCGGTCGAGACGGACGGCATGATGACGATGCAACCGCTCGACCGCGTGGTGATCGCCCCGGGCGAAACGGTGACCCTTGCCCCCGGCATGGGCGGGCATGTGATGTTCATGGGGCTCGAAGGCCCCTTCGAGACCGGCGCGCGGTTTCCGGCGACGCTGATCTTCGAGCAGGCGGGCGAGGTCGCGGTCGAGTTCGTGGTCGAGCAGCGCCCGGGGGCCGACCCGCAGGGGGGCATGAACCACGGCGACATGCATGGTGGCGGCGCCGACGGCGAGGCGATGGACCATGAGGGCATGGCCCACGACGCGATGGATCACGGCGACATGGATCATGGCGACATGGGTCACGACATGGCGACACCCGCCGCCGAATAAGGCTCCGGGGCCACGGCCCGGTCGCGCGGCCTAGGGCCGGGCGGCCAATGCCTCGAACATGTCGAGGCAGGCGGCGAGCTGGCTTTCCTCGAGATACTCGTCGGGCCGGTGCGCCTGCGCGATGTCGCCCGGCCCGCACAGCACCGCATCCATCCCGAGCGATTGCCAGATCCCGGCTTCAGTGCCGAAGGATACGAGGCCGGGCACGCCGCCCATAAGCCCCAGCAGCAGGTCGCGCGCGGCATTGGCCTCGCGCGGCTCCAGCCCCGCCACCTCGCCGAAACATTCGGTCTCGATGACAAGCCCCGGATGCGCCGCCATCTCGGCCTCGGCATGATCGGCCAGCGCGTGTTTCACGTGGAGGGCCTCGGCCTCGGTCACGGGCCGCATTTCCCATTCCACCTCGGCCTGCCCGGCGATGACGTTGCGCGCCACCCCCGCCACCATCCGCCCGACGCTGATCGTGGCCCATGGCGGGGCAAACGGACCCTCGGGGCGCATGTCGCGCAATTGAGCCGCCAGCGCATCGAGCCGCAGCGCGAAGCGCGCCGCGGCCTGCGCGGCGTTGATGCCCCGTTCGGGGGCCGAGCCGTGACCGTCGCGCCCGGTGAAACGGGTGGTGTATTCGAAACAGCCCTTGTGCCCCTCGATCACCCGCATCCGCGTCGGCTCACCGATGATCGCCATGGCGGGGCGCGGCCCCTGCGCCGCCATCACCGCCGCCAGCGCCTGTGCGCCGAGGCACCCCACCTCTTCGTCATGGGTGAGCGCGAGGTGAACCGGGTCGCCGCGCGCGGCCAGTGTCGGGGCCATGGTGACGCAGGCGGCGACAAAGCCCTTCATGTCGCAGCTGCCGCGCCCGAAGAGCCGCCCGCCCGCGCGGCGCAGGCGAAACGGATCGGAGGACCAGCCCGCCCCTGGCGGCACCACGTCGAGATGGCCCGAAAGCAGCAGGCCGCCACCCGTCTCGGGACCGAAGCTGGCCAGCAGGTTCGCCTTGTCGCCCCCTTGGTCGGGCAGGACGCGGACCCGCGCCCCGTCGGCCCGCAGCCGCACCGCGAGCAGGTCCACCAGATCGCGGTTGCCCCGGTCCGACACGGTGGGATGCGCGGTCATTTCGGCCAGAAGCGCGATGGTCTCCTCCAGCGCACTCATGGCTTGACGAAGAGCTTGCGATCGAGGTCGCACAACGTCTCGGCGGGGCCTGCCTCGCGGATCAGGATCGTCTCGGTCGTCTCGAGCCCCCAGCCCTCCATCCAGATCCCCGGCATGAAATGGAACGTCATGCCCGGCTCCAGCACCGTCAGGTCGCCCTTGCGCAGGCTCGCGGTGCGCTCGCCCCAATCGGGCGGATAGCTGAGACCCACCGGGTAGCCGCAGCGATTGGGCCGATGGATGCCGATGCGCTTGAGCGGCGCGTGCAGGGCGGCGGCGATGTCCTGCGCGGTGTTGCCGGGGCGCGCGGCGTCGAGCCCGGCCTCCAGCCCCTCGCACAGCGCCTCGGAAGCGCTGACCATTTCGGCGGGCGGCTGGCCGAGATGCACGGTACGGCACAAGGGCGCGTGGTAGCGACGCACGCAACCCGACAGTTCGAAGAAGGTGGCCTCGCCGCGCTTCATCTCCTCGCCATTCCAGGTCAGATGCGGCGCGCTCGCATCGGCGCCCGAGGGCATCAAGGGCACGATGGCGGCATAATCGCCCCAATCCTCGCCCACGCCGCGCATGGCGGCGCGCATCACCTCGCCCACGAGGTCGTTCTTGCGCAGGCCGGGTTCGGCCAGCTCGATCGCCAGCCGCGCGATCGTCTCGGAGATGCGCGCGGCGCGGCGCATCATCGCGATTTCAGGCGCCGATTTCACCAGCCGGCACCAGTTCACCAACGCCGTGGCGTCGATCAGCGTGGCCTGCGGCAGCGCGGTCTCGAGCACGGCATGGGCCTTGGCTGAATAGTAGTAGTTGTCCATCTCCACGCCGATCCGTCCGCCGCCCTGCCCCATGCCGATCAGCCGCGCGGCGAGATCCTGCATCGGGTGGCGCGTCGTGGACTGCACGTAGTGGTCGTCATAGCCGAGGATTCGATCCTCGCCCATCCAGACGGTGCGCTGCGCCCCGGCGGTGTCCTGCAGCCGACCCCACCAGACCGGCGCGCCCTCCATCGGCAGGATGACGCCCTGATGCACATAGAAGGACCAGCCGTCATAGCCGGTGAGCCAGTTCTGGTTCGACGGATCGGTGACAAAAAGCAGGTCGATCCCGGCGCGCGCCATCGCCTCGCGCGCGGCGACGAGACGGCGGTCGTATTCGGGGCGGTCGAAGGGGGCGGCATGCGGTCCCATAGGCACTCCTGAAAACATGGGATCAGGCGAGCGCGCGGCGGGTCTCGGGGTCAATCGCTTCCGCGTCATTTCGCCGCCCGAAACCGACCGACGGCAAGGACGCGCCTTCTTGCCACGATCCTGCGCGTTTCGGCGTCGATCCGCCGATGCCGGCCTCCCGCCCGGCTCTCTTGGCAAGATTGCCAGGTTGCGGCTACACCAAAGTATGGGAGCGCCGGCAGGTGGAGGGGGTCATGGAAGCGATCGACACGGGGAACCTGCGCGGCTCCGGACGCCGCCGCGAGGACGTGGCCTTCCTGGCTGCTCTCGATCAGGCCCCCCTGCCGATGTGGCTGTCGGACCCAGATTACGAAGGCACCTATTTCAACAGCGCATGGCTCGAATTTCGCGGACGCACCCTCGATGAGGAGATCGGCGGCGGCTGGATCACCGGCATCCACCCCGACGACCTGCCGGGTCTCGACAGCTACTCCTCGGCGCTGTCCGACGGCCGCCCGTTCCAGATCGAGTATCGCCTGCGCCGCCATGACGGGGTCTGGCGGTGGTTTCTCGACACCGGCAAGCCGCGGCTGTCGGAGTGCGGTCGTCTCATCGGATTCATCGGCAGCTGCGTCGACATCACCGACCGCCACGAGACGGAGGCCGCGTTGCGCTGCACGCAGGCGCGGCTGCAGCTGGCGCAGGAAGGGGCCGCTCTCGGCATCTATGATTGGGACATGGTGGAGGATCGCATCACGTGGTCCCCCGAGATGTTCCGGCTTTATGCGCTGTCGCCCGATCTGGGCGCGCAGGGCAAACCTGATGGGTTGATCGCGGCCTGGCTCGGCCGGCTCCATCCCGAGGACCGCGAACGCTGCGCCTTGGACCTCCAAGGCTGCCTCGATCCGAACGGCGCGAGCCAGCTCAACATGTCTTTTCGGGTCGACCATCCCGAAACCGGCCTGCGCTGGATCGAGGGGCGGGGACGGATCTTGCGGGATGCCCGGGGCCGGCCCCTGCGGCTGACCGGCGTGAACTTCGATGTGACCGAGCAGCGCGAGGCCGAGGTGGCGCGCGAGCGCGCGGCGATGATGCTGGGGATGAGCATCGAGGTCGCCGCCGTCGGCACCTGGGAGCTTGACCCCGTCAGCCGCGAGGTCGTGGCCTCGCCCCGCACCCGCGCGCTGTTCGACATGGCGCCTGACGACGCCCCGGCGCCGATGTCGGATTATTTCGACCGGGTGCATCCCGAGGACCGCGAGGCGCTGCGCGCGGGCGTGCTCGGCGCGCTGAAGGCGGGTGGCGAGATGGCGCGCGTCTACCGTGTGTCCGGGCCGGGCAATGGCGGCGAAACCCGTTGGGTCAGCACGCGCGGACGCCTGGTCCGGCTCGCCGATGGCAGCGCCCGGATGATCGGTGCGATGACCGACATCACGGCGGCCAAACGCCACGAGGTCGAGCGCGAGGCCGAGCTGGCCCGCCGCCAGATGCTGCTGACCGAGCTGAACCACCGCATGAAGAACAACCTGCATCTGATCCTGTCGATGCTGCGGCTCGAGGCGAACCGTTCGGGCCAGCCCGGCTCCTTCGCCGCGGCGACCAAGCGGATCGAGGCGGTGGCCGACCTGCACGCGCAGCTCGGCTTTGCGGAGGGCACGGGACGGCTGCGCTTCGACGCCTATCTCGGGGATCTCGCCGAAAAGCTGCGCCGCTCGGTGCTCGCGCAGACCGACATCCGGCTCGCCTGCGAGGTGGTGCCGGTGGAGATCGACCTCGACGGCGCGGTGCCGCTGGGGCTCGTGGTGAACGAACTGGTGACCAACGCCATAAAGCACGCCTTTCCGCAGGGCGCGGGACAGATCACGTTGCGGCTGATGCATGGCCCCGAAGGCGAGGTCCGGGTCATCATCGCCGATGACGGGGTGGGGCCGATCCAGGGCGCGCAGCCGAGACCGGATCGGGATTCGGGTCTCGGCTCGGGGCTGGTCGCGGGGCTGTGCGCGCAGATCGGCGCACGGATCGAGAGCCGCAGCCTGCCCGGAATGCATCACGAGATCACACTTGCGCCACTCTGACAGGCGCGCGGGTCGCGCCTTCTTGCGCGCGAGGCCACCGTATCCATATCCGCATTGCAACCCGCGCCGCACTGCCGCATGGGAGAACCAACCGCGCCGGTCGATTCCGGCAGCGCTCCCAGTACTCAAAGATCAGACATGCCCGATTTCGACCCCACCACACCGTGCTTCGATCGCCGCGGATTGCTGCGCGCCATCGGTGCGTCCGCCACGCTTCTCGCCGGTCTCGGCGGCGCCGGCCCGCTGCTGGCCCAGAACGCCCCTCCGAAGGTCATTCCCCCCGCCGAGGAGGACATGCCCCGGCCCTTCGACTTCGACAGCCTGACGGCGGAAATGCGCGCCCGCGCCAAGAAGGCCCCCGCCGCCCCGGAACAGGCCGAGCTGCCGCTCGGGCCGCTGGGCTACGACGATTACCGTCTCATCGCCTTCAAGGCCGAGCGCGCGCGCTGGCGTGGCGCTGAAACGCCGTTCCGGCTGCATGCCTTCCACATGGGCTGGCTGTTCGAGGAACCGGTGCGGCTCTACGATCTGCGCGAGGGCATGGCCCGGCCGATGCGGTTCGGCACGCAGGACTTCGATTATCGCGGGCGGCTCAGCGACAAGGCCGGGGAGATGGCCGATCTGCCCGGCGTCGCGGGGTTCCGGCTCAATGCGCCGCTGAACCGCCCCGACCGGGAGGACGAGATGGTGGCCTTTCTCGGGGCCAGCTACTTCCGCGCTCTGGGCCGTGACAGCCGCTATGGCCTGAGCGCGCGCGGCGTCGCCATCGACACCGCGACCTCGCGTGCCGAAGAGTTTCCGCGCTTCACCCGGTTCTGGCTCGAAACTGGTGAGCGGGCGGTGACGATCTATGCCGCGCTCGAAGGCGAGACGCTGACCGGAGCCTACCGCCTCGTGGTGACGCCGGGCCGTGAGACAGAGATCAACGTGACGGCGCGGTTGTTCTTCCGCCGCGCGCCCGAACAACTCGGCATCGCGCCGCTCACCTCGATGTTCCTGTTCTCCGAAAAGAACCGCGCCGCCTTCGACGATTACCGGCCTGCCGTCCATGACAGTGACGGGCTCAGGATCGAGCGGCGCGACGGCGACGTGATCTGGCGTCCGCTCAACAACCCCCCGCGCCTCGCCTCGTCCTATTTCGGAGAGGAAAGCCCGCGTGCCTTCGGGCTCTATCAACGCGATCGCGCGTTCGAGGCCTATCAGGACAGCGGCGCGCGCTATGACCGCCGCCCCTCGCTCAGGGTCGAACCTACGGGCGACTGGGGCCGCGGCGCGGTGCGGCTGGTCGAGATTCCGACTGATCTCGAGGCAAACGACAACATAGTTGCCTTCTGGGTGCCCGAAGGAAAAATTTCCGCGGGCGATGAGCGGGAGTTCTCCTACCGCCTGCTCTGGGGCGACCTGCCCCTCGACCCCGCCTCCGAGATCGCCCATGTGGCCGAGACCCGCGCCGGCGCGGGCGGCGTATCGGGCGTCGAGAGCACCGCCGGTACCCGCAAATTCGTCATAGATCTCAAGGGCGGCGCGCTGGAGCGGTTGTCCGGGGACGCGGAGGTCGAGCTCAAGGCCGAGGCACATGGCGGCGAGATCACGTCCCGGACGCTCGAGCGGATCGAGGCCAGCGGCCAGTGGCGCGCGGTGCTCGACGTCTCGGCGGAGCCGAACGCCACGGTCGAACTGACCGCGCATGTGGCCGGTTATGGCCGCAAGCTCTCGGAAAGCTGGCTCTATCAATGGATCAACGCCTGATGCTCGACCGGACCCACTCGCGGCACGACACCGACACCAACACCGGCATCGTCACCTTCGAGGCGGAGGCCGCGCGACGCGGCGCGCTGCCCGACGCGCCGCTGGCCATGCCGCGCCAACGCCTGGAGCGTGACGTGACACCTGCCTTGCTGGCCCGCCTGAGGGCGCTTCTCGCGCCGAGACTGGACGCCTGACATGAGCCGAACCGGCCCGACGCGGGCACGGGCGGTGGCGCTGGGCGCGAGCCTCGCGCTTGCCGCCGGCGCCTTCACGTTGTTCTTTGCACAGCGTCAGACCGGCGGGTTGTGGGTCGAGTTCGCGCGCAGCCTGCTGATCCTCATGGCCACCTTCTGGCTGGCATGGGGGGCGTCGCAGGCGATGCTCGGCCTATGGCCGGGCCGTGCGGTCGCGCCGCGCCGTGCCGAGCCGAAGGGCCGCTGCGTGATCCTCGTGCCGGTGCATGAGGAAGACCCGCGCGCCACCTTCGCCCGCATCGCCGCGATGGACGAGGCGCTGTCGGAGACGCCGCAGGCCGGGCTCTTCGATTTCGCGATCCTTTCGGACACCCGCTCTCCCCATGGTGCCGCGCGCGAGGCGGCGTGGTATCTTGCACTCTTGCGCGCGCGCGACGCCGAAGCGCGCATCTTCTACCGCCGCCGGACCTCCAACCATGGCCGCAAGGCGGGCAATATCGAGGATTTCATCAAGACCTCGGGGGCGGCCTACGAGTTTGCGCTGATCCTCGATGCCGACAGCCTGATGTCGCCCGAAACCATCATCGAGATGGCCCGCCGCATGGAGGGGGAGCCACGCCTCGGCCTGCTGCAGAGCCTTCCCGGCGTGATCCGCGCGGGCTCGCTCTTCGGTCGCGCGATGCAGTTCTCGGCGGCGCTGCATTCGCCCGTCTTCGCGCGCGGCGTGGCGCGGCTTCAGGGCGAGACCGGCCCGTTCTGGGGTCACAACGCCATGGTGCGCGTGCACGCCTTCGCCGAAAGCTGCGCGCTGCCGGACCTGTCGGGTCCGCCTCCCTTCGGTGGCCATGTCCTGAGCCACGACTATGTCGAAGCCGCGCTACTGGCGCGCGCAGGCTGGATCGTGCGGCTCGACGAGGATCTCGCGGGCTCCTTCGAAGAAGGCCCCGAGAACATCCTCGCCCATGCCAAGCGCGACCGCCGCTGGTGTCAGGGCAACCTGCAGCACGCGCGGCTGCTGACGGCCCCCGGCCTGCGCCGCTGGAGCCGTTTCGTGTTCCTGCAAGGCATATTGGCCTATGTCTCGTCGCTGTTCTGGCTCGGGTTTCTGGCCACTTCGATACTCGCGCCCGCGCTGCGCGCCGAGCCCGATTATTTTCCGCTGGCGGGCTGGTCCTTCCCGGTGCTGCCGCCCAACGAGACCACCCGCACCGCCGGGCTCATCATCGGCGTTCTGGGGCTCCTGATCCTGCCCAAGCTATTGATCGCGATTCAGGCGATCCGCTCGGGCCGGGCGACGGGGTTCGGTGGAGCGTGGCGGCTGATGGTCTCGACGCTGGCCGAGATCGCCATGTCGAGCGTTACCGCGCCGATCTTCCTGATGTTCCAGACCCGCTCGGTGCTGCAGGTGCTGTCGGGTCGCGACGGCGGCTGGCCGGCATCGGCGCGCGGCGAAGGGCGTCTGAGCCTTTTCGAGAGCTGGCAGGCGAGCCGCTGGATCTCGCTCATAGGGCTGGGCGGGCTGATCGCTTCATGGCGGCTCTCGCCTGAACTGGTGGGCTGGCTGCTGCCTATCGCAGGGCCGATGATCGCTGCGCCGCTGGTGATCTGGGCCACCTCCCTGCCCTGCCGCGCGCTGTTCTCTGTGCCCTCCGAAACCTGCCCGGACCCGATCCTCGCCCGTCAGGACGAGGCGCTCGACCGGTGGGCGCCGCTGACCGACGCCGACGCCGCCCCACCCCGGCAGGAGCCGCAACATGCCTGATACCTCCGCGCCGGCACCCGTCTCGATCCCGGTGGCCCGCCAGCTTCCCAAAACCCGCGACCCGCGGCTCGACGTTCTGCGCGGCATCGCGCTGGTGATGATCTACATCAATCACGTGCCGGGCAACTTCTGGGAGAATTGGACCAGCCGCAACTTCGGCTTCTCGGACGCCACCGAGGGCTTCGTGCTGATGGCGGGGATCTCGGCGGGGCTGGCCTACTCGGCCGGCTTTCGCGTCCGTTGGCCTTGGCAGGGTGTGGCCCGGATCTGGCGTCGCGCCTGGACGCTCTACCTCGTGCATCTTCTGATCACCTTCGGCGCGCTGGCGATTGCGGCGGCGCTGGCGAGTTTCGCCGACATCCCCGCAATGCTGTGGAAGCACGGCATGGGCCTGCTGTTCCGCGATCCTCTCGGCTTCCTGATCGGGGTACCGACGCTGGGCTTCCAGATCGGCTATGCCAACATCCTGCCGCTCTATTTCGTGTTGCTGATGGCGGCGCCGCTGGTGCTCTGGGCGGCGGTGCGCCGACCTCTGTGGGCGCTCGCGGCCTCGGGGCTTTTGTGGATGGCGGCGGCGCATTTCCGGCTGACCCTGCCCAACTACCCCACCGGCGGCTGGCAGTTCAGCCCGCCCGCGTGGCAGCTCTTGTTCGTGCTGGGCATCGTCACCGGCATCGCTGCCAAAGAGGGCCGCAGGCTGGTGCCCGCGCGGCGATGGCTCATGGCGCTGGCGGTGGGGTTCCTTGTGTTATCGCTGGCCTGGATGAACCTGCCTGGCTTCGGCAAGACCGGCAATCACCTGCTGTGGATGGCCAACCAGCACGGTGCGCCGGGCTTCATGACCGGCTTCAGCAAACCTTATCTGAGCCTGCCGAGGCTGCTGCATCTGCTGGCGCTGTTCTATGTGCTGGCCTCATGGGGCATGGTGCGGCGCGCCTGCGCCTCGCGGCTCGCCGCCCCCTTCGCGCTTCTGGGGCGGCAGGCTCTGCCGGTCTTCGCTCTGGGGTCGATCACCATCTACCTGATCCAAGGCATCAAGACCGAGACGGGCGAGAACTTCGTCCTCGACACAATGATGCTCGGGGCCGGACTGGCGCTGCAGCTCGCCTTCGCGGCTGCGCGGCACCACTGGCCTACTGATCGCGACAGGGCGGCGCCTGCCACGGTAGCTCCGACCACGCCGGAAAAGGCGCTCGCCGCCTAGAAGTCGAGCCCCAGATCGAGGGTGCGCGCCGAATGGGTCAGCGCGCCCGACGACACGTAGTCGACCCCGGTGGCGCAGACCTCGGCCACCCGTTCGCGCCGCATGTTGCCCGAGGCCTCGGTGACGAGACGCCCGCCGACCATCTCGACGGCGCGCGCGAGATCGGGGGTCGACATGTTGTCGAGCAGCACGACATCGGCGCCGCCGACCTCCAGCACCTGGGCGAGTTGATCGAGCGTATCGACCTCGATCTCGATCTTGAGCATGTGCGAGGCCGAGGCCGTCGCGGCCTGCAGGGCAGCCCGGATGCCGCCCGCGGCGGCGATGTGGTTGTCCTTGATCAGGATCGCGTCCGAGAGGCCGTAGCGGTGGTTGAAGCCCCCGCCATGCAGCACCGCGAGCTTCTCGGCGGCGCGCAGGCCGGGCGTGGTCTTGCGGGTGCAGGTGACGCGGGTGGCCGTCCCTGCCGTTTCCTTCACGAAACCGGCGGTCAGCGTGGCGATCCCCGAGAGCCGCCCCGCGAAGTTGAGCGCGACGCGCTCGGCCGAGAGGATCGACGCGGCCGATCCCTCGATCTCCATCAGCGTGTCGCCAGGGGCGCAGGCCGCGCCGTCGCCGAGACGCGTCGTGATCTTCAGCGCCGGATCGACGAGACGAAAGGCGATGGCCGCGATCTGAAGCCCCGAGACCACGCCCGCCTCGCGCGCATTGATCCGCGCGGCATAGGTCGTCCCAGCGGGGATCACGGCGCGGGTGGTGACGTCGCCGTAAGCGCCCAGATCCTCGTGCAGCGCATGGCGCACCATCGGCTCGAGCAACAGGTCGGGGATCAGGGTCATGCGGTCTCCGTGGCCGCGCAGTCGGCGCGGATGGTCAGGGCATCTTGGAACGTCAGGCGGCTGCGATGCGCCTGCGCAGGGTCGGTCTCGGGGAAATCGGTGCGGCAGTGGCCGCCCCGGCTTTCGGTGCGCCGCAGGGCGGCAGCGGCGATCAACGTCGCGGTCGCGGTCATGGTGCGGAACGCGGGCGCGGGCTCGACGGCCTCCAGCGCGGCGATGCCCGCCAGCGCCCGGCGCAGGCCCGGCCCGTCGCGCAGCACCGCGACGTGGTCGGTCATCAGGCGGCGCAGCGCCGCCACGCTTTCGGAGGCGGGACGACGGCCACCGGCAGCAAAGGCGACGGCGATCTCGGGCGCAGCCTCGGGCACGCCTGCGCCGTGCATGATGTCCTCGGCGCAGCGACGCGCGAAGACCAGCGCCTCGAGCAGACCGTTGGAGGCGAGGCGGTTCGCCCCGTGCAGGCCGGTCGAGGCGGCCTCGCCGCAGGCCCAGAGCCCTGCGAGGCTGCTGCGCCCCTGCGCATCGGTCTCGACACCGCCCATGTGGTAATGCGCGGCCGCGGCGACCGGAATGGTGCCGTGGACCGGATCGATCCCGGCGCGCGCGCAGGCCTCGGCTACCGCCGGGAACTTCTCGACCACACTCGCGCCAAGGCTCGCGCGAGTGTCGAGCGCCGGATCGCGGCCTGCCTGCCGCTCGGCAAAGACGGCACGAGCGACGATGTCGCGCGGTGCAAGCTCGGCATCCGGATGCAGCGCTGTCATGAACCGCTCGCCCGCATCGTTGACGAGCCACGCCCCCTCGCCGCGCAGCGCCTCAGTCGCGAGCGGCAGCGGGTCCCCGCCCGTCGCGATGGCGGTGGGGTGAAACTGCACGAACTCGGCATCTGCGATGATGGCGCCCGCGCGCGCCGCGGCGCCGATTACCTGGCCCCGGATGCGGGCCGGGTTGGTCGTGTGCAGCCACAGCCCGCCAGAGCCGCCCCCCGCCAGCAGCACGGCGGGCGCCTCGATGATGACGGGGGCCGAGCCATCGACGCTCTCGATCTCGACGCCCGTGACACGACCGCCTGATGCTTCGATGCCGGTGAGCAGCGCGCCGGACAGGATCTGCACCGACGGCGTGCGCGCCAGCGCCGCGATCAGCGTGTCCATGATCTGCCGACCGGCCTGATCGCCCTTGACCCGCACAACCCGCGCCGCGCCATGCGCCGCCTCGCGCGACAGCACGTAGCCGCCCTGCGCATCGCGGTCGAAGGGCGTGCCGAGGCCGGTCAGTTCGTGGATATGCTCACGCGCTGCCTGCGTGACCAGATCGGCGATGGCCGCATCGACCGTGCCGGCACCCGCCGCCACCGTGTCGGCGGCGTGGGCCTGCGCGCTGTCGGCGGCGTCCATGGCGGCGGCGACGCCGCCCTGCGCCCAGGCGCTGCTCGCGCCCTGCCCCGGCGGCTCCGGCGCGATCATCAGCACCGGGCGCGGCGCGAGGGCAAGGGCGGCGGAAATCGCGCCGAGACCGGCCCCGATGATGACGACGCGCTCGGTGCGCAGGCGGGTCATCGTCACATCAGGCCTTGGCGAGGCTGCGCGACAGCTCGATCATCCGTTCCACGGCGCGGCGCGCCGGCACCGCGATCTTTTCGGGCACGATCACCTCGGGCGACATGCTGTGCAGCGACCACAGAACCTTTTCGAGGCTGATCATCTTCATGTAGGGGCACATGTTGCACGGCTTCTGGAACGCCACGTCCGGGAAGGCGTCGGTGATGTTCGAGGCCATCGAGCATTCGGTGACCAGAAGCGCCTTCTTGGGCCGCTCGCGGTCGATCCAGTCGATGATGCCGCTGGTCGAGCCGGTGAAATCCGCCTCGGCCGTCACTTCGGTCGTGCATTCGGGGTGGGCGATGATCTTCACCTCCGGATCGGCGGCGCGGTAGGCGCGCATCTCCTCGGCGGTGTACTGCTCGTGGACGATGCAGCTGCCCTCCCACCAGACGATGCGCTTGGTGCTGTCCTTGGCCACGTTGCGCGCGAGGTGCTGGTCAGGGGTCATTATGACCGTATCGCTCTCCATCGCCTCGACGATCTGCAGCGCGTTGGCCGAGGTGCAGCAGATGTCGGAGGCGGCCTTCACCTCCGCCGTGGTGTTGACATAGCTCACCACCGGCGCGCCCGGGTATTGGCGGCGCATCTCGGCGATGCCCTCGGCGGTGATGCTTTCGGCCAGCGAACAGCCCGCGTTCATGTCGGGCATCAGCACGATCTTGGCCGGGTTCAGGATCTTCGAGGTCTCGGCCATGAAGTGCACGCCGCATTGCACGATCACCTGCGCCTCGACGCGGGTGGCCTCGATGGCGAGCTGCAGGCTGTCGCCCACCACGTCGGCGATGCCGTGATAGATCTCGGGCGTCATGTAGTTATGCGCGAGGATCACCGCGTCGCGTTCGCGCTTGAGCGTGTTGATCGCCTCGACATAGGGCGCGTGCATCGCCCAGTCGACGGGGCTCAGCACCTTGTCCATGCGCGCATAGAGATGGGCCTGTCGTTCCGCCGCCTCCACCGATGGCGCGAGGTCGTAATGCCGCGCGAGTTCCTCGCGCATGATGCCAGTCTCAAACATGTGCCTCACCTTGCGTCAGCCGGTTGGGATTGCCTCATACAGGGGCGTGACGAGAAGTTCCAGATCGCGCGTTCAGGACCTCAATCCGAAGCCCACCGCCCAGAGCGTCAGCAGCGTACCAGTGACCAGCGCATAGGCACCGTTCCATTTCAGCCCGATATGCAACGCGCTCTTGCCGGCGAAATTGCCGGTGAGCAGCGTCGTCGCCGTGAAGGGCGACGTGATGCCCGACAGCGCCCAGCCGGCGGTGATTGCGACGAAAAGCGCCACCGGGCTCACCCCCATCGCCTCGGGGGCGGGCAGGAGCGGAAACAGCAGGGTCACGCTCAGGATCGGGTTCATGCCGAGCTGGCCGGTGACGGGAATGAACCAGACCAGCAGCCCGAGGATCAGCGGCCCGGGCAGCGCCTCGATCAGCGGCGCGAACTCGGCCACATGCGGTGCCAGCAGCCCCGCCCCGGTCGTGCCGATATAGCCCGCCATCATCAGCAGCGTCAGCTCGGGACGGTAGCGCGGCAGCTCCCGGGCGGCGTAGCGCCCCGCCCGTCCGACGGCACCGCGCGCGCCCTCCTGCAGCACCAGCCAGCCCAGCGCCAGCAGCGGCACCACCAGAAGCACCGCGCCGACCACGCGCACCTCGAAAACCACGTGCAGGAGCCAGACCGGCACGCCGAGAAGCGCCAGCAGCAGCAACAGCGGCAACACCGCGCCCGGCCCGCCCTCCGGGGTGTGGCGCAGCGGAGTATGGGTAAGCTTGGGCTTGAAGATCTGGTCCATGGCCCAGCCCGTGCCGGCGACGATGAGCCCGGTGACGAGGGCGGGCAGGACCGTGGCCTTGTAGGGCGCGGCGGGCAAAAGAGCGCCGGTGATCGCCACCGAGAACGACAGCGGCGACCATGGCAGCACCGACACGAAGCCGCGCTGGATCGCCAGAAGCATCCGCCGCGTGCGGTGGAACCGAATTTCCGGGTCGCTCTCGCGGGCCGAACTGGCGACCGAGAGACTGCCCAAAAGCGCGATGGAGCCGTAGTTCAAGAGCACCGAGAAGGCCTGCCCGCCCAGCGTCAGCGCGAGGTAGCGCCGACCGGGCGGCTGCCCCGCCAGATAACGGCCGCAGGCGCGGATTGCAGGAGAGGTCTCGGCCGCAGAGCGCAGCGTCGCCAGCGCGACGAAGAACCCGCCGATGAAAGCCGCCGAGCCGAGCCCGGCCAGCACGCGCGCCGTCCAGTCGCCGCCCTGCGCCCAGAGCGCCGCAGTGACGGCGAGCGCCACCACCACGAAACCCAGCCTGCGCCCGCGCAGCCGCCATGCCAGCAGCGCCACCACCGGCGGCACGCTCCAAGCGGCCCACAGGCCCGCGCCGCTTGATGGGGCCCAATCCTTGAGCGTGACGAAGATCGTCATGGCGACCAGCGCCGCGCCGAGCAGCGGCTCGGCCCGCGCGGCGACGGGTGGCGCATCCGCATTGGAGGGGGCGGTGCGACGAAGGGGCGATCGAGTGGCCATGAGTCCGGTCCGGGAAAACTGGCGCGACCATGCCCGCGCGGCCCCGCAGCCGCAAGACAGCCCGGACATGGCGGGCAATGAGGACGATCCGTCGCGTTTCCGCCGGGTCAGAGGGACGCAGGGTCTTGCCTGACGTGGCCCGCTGGGACAACCTGCCGTCACAACGCATCGGCCTGCCGTCACCTCGCGTGCCGGAATGGCCGGGCAGTCAGGGAGAACGACATGAAGATAAAGACATGGCTCGCCGCAGGCGCGGCCACCCTTGCCCTCGCGGGCGCCGCGCAAGCGCAGAACCTCGTCTATTGCTCGGAAGGCAGCCCCGAGGGCTTCGACCCCGCGCTTTATACCTCCGGCACCACCTTCGACGCCTCGTCGCACACGGTCTACAACCACCTCACCGAGTTCAAGACCGGCACCACCGAAGTGGTCCCCGGCCTCGCCGAGAGCTGGGACGTGTCCGAGGACGGCACCGAGATCACCTTCAACCTGCGTCAGGGCGTGAAATTCCACTCCAACGACCAGTTCACGCCGACCCGCGACTTCAACGCCGATGACGTGATCTTCTCGTTCGAGCGTCAGGGTGACGAGAACCACCCCTTCAACAAGGCCTCCGGCGGCACTTGGGAGTACTATCAGGGCATGTCGATGCCCGATCTCGTCGAGAGCATCGAGAAGATCGACGACTACACCGTCAAGTTCACGCTGACCCGTCCCGAGGCGCCCTTCATTGCCAACATGGCGATGGATTTCGCCTCGATCCTTTCGGCCGAATACGCCGAGAGCGTCAAGGATAACCCCGAAATGCTGAACCAGCAGCCGATCGGCACCGGACCGTTCAGCTTCGTCGCCTACCAAAAGGACGCGGTGATCCGCTTCGCGCGCTTCGACGACTATTGGGGCGAGCCTGCCAAGGTCGAGAACCTGATCTTCGCGATCACGCCCGACGCGAGCGTGCGCTACCAGAAGCTGCAGGCGGGCGAGTGCCACGTCATGCCCTATCCCAACCCCGCCGACATCGCCGCGATGAAGGAGGCCGAGGGCATCGAGGTGATGGAGCAAGAGGGCCTCAATGTCGGCTACCTTGCCTACAACACCCAGCAGGCACCGTTCGACCAGCCCGAGGTGCGCCGCGCCCTCAACATGGCGATCGACAAGCAGGCGATCCTTGACGTGGTGTTCCAAGGCTCGGGCTCGGTCGCCAAGAACCCGATCCCACCGATCATGTGGTCCTACAACGACGCGGTCGAAGACGATCAGCATGATCCCGAAGCCGCCAAGGCAATGCTCGAAGAGGCCGGCGTCACCGACCTGTCGATGAAGATCTGGCGATGCCGGTGCAGCGCCCCTACAACCCGAACGCGCGGCGCATGGCCGAATTGATCCAAGAGGACATGTCCGAGATCGGCGTCGATGTCGAAATCGTCTCCTACGAGTGGGGCGAGTATCTCGAGCGCTCCAAGGAGGTCGATCGCGACGGCGCGGTGCTGCTCGGCTGGACCGGCGACAACGGCGATCCGGACAACTTCCTCGCCGTGCTGCTCGGCTGTGACGGCGTCGGCGGCTCGAACCGTGCCCAGTGGTGCAACGAGGAGTTCGAGGCGCTGATCCAGGACGCCAAGACCAAGACCACGCAAGAAGAGCGCGCGGCGCTCTACGAGCAGGCGCAGGTCGTGTTCAAAGAGCAGGCGCCTTGGGCCACCATCGCCCATTCGGTCGTGTCGATGCCGATGCGCGAAGAGGTCGAAGGCTACGTGGTGCACCCGCTGGGCGGCCACATCTTCCACGATGTGAGCATCGCGGAGTAATCCGCGTGCGCTGAACTCCGGGGTCCGGGGCTGTCATGGCTCCGGGCCCTACGCGTCTTTGGGGCCTGTCGCTTGACCCTGCCGGGGGCCGGGGCGCAGGCTGGACCGGACCCCGCGTCAAGGATCACGATAACTCGACAGCTTCGTGATCCTTGTGCTATTTGGCCCACTGCGGGGGCGTTCCCGCGCTGGAATGCCTCCCTTCCTCGACCTCGATCGCCCTGACCGACGCCCAGATGCACCAGCAACAGGAGACCCGAACCGGCATGGTCATCCTCTCATTCATCAGCCCCGTCGCGTCCGCGCGCCGGGGCCACTGCAAGGCGGGCCGCTAGATGCTGCGCTACGTGCTGTCGCGCTTCGCGACCTTCCTGCCGACCTTCATCGGCGTGACCCTCATCTCGTTCGCCTTCATCCGCGTGCTGCCGGGCGATCCGATCATCGTCATGGCGGGCGAACGCGGCATGTCGCAGGAGCGTTATGACGAGCTGGTGATCCAGTTCGGCTTCGACCGCCCCGTCCTCGTACAGTACTGGGAATATCTGACCGGCGTTCTGCAAGGCGACCTCGGCACCAGCTATGTCACCAAGCGGCCCGTGTGGGACGAGTTTTTCGCCCTGTTCCCGGCAACGCTGGAGCTGTCGATCTGTGCGATGATCTTCGCGGTGGCCCTTGGCCTTCCGGCGGGTGTCATCGCCGCGATGAACCGTGGCAAGTTCTATGACCGTGCGCTGATGTCCACCGCCCTTATCGGCTACTCGATGCCGATCTTCTGGTGGGCGCTTTTGCTGATCATCGTGTTTTCGGGCAATCTCGGCTGGACCCCGGTCTCGGGTCGGATCGACCTGCTTTACTACTTTCCCGACACCACCGGCTTCATGCTGATCGACAGCCTGCTGTCGGGCCAGAGCGGCGCCTTCACCTCCGCCGTGCGGCACCTGATCCTGCCGACCATCGTTCTCGGGACCATCCCGCTCGCGGTGATCGCGCGACAGACCCGTTCGGCGATGCTGGAAGTCCTTGGTGAAGACTACATCCGCACGGCGCGTGCCAAGGGCCTGCCGCCGGGCCGGATCAACGGCATCCACGCGCTCCGCAACGCGCTCATTCCCGTCATCACCGTGATCGGCCTTTCGGTCGGCACGCTGCTCGCGGGCGCGATCCTCACCGAGACGATCTTTTCATGGCCGGGCATCGGCAAGTGGATGGTCGATTCGATCTTCCGCCGCGACTACCCGGTCGTGCAGGGCGGGCTGCTGCTCATCGCCGTGATGGTGATGGTGGTGAACCTGACCGTCGACCTGCTCTACGGCCTCATCAACCCCAAGATCAGGAAGCGCTGATGGACCACGCACTCTCCAAAGAGGTGGAAACCCAGGTCGAGCAGCGCCCCGGTCGCCTGCGCGAGTTCTGGTTCTATTTTCGCGAAAACCGCGGTGCCGTGTTCGGTTTCTGGATTTTCGTCGCCTTCGTGATCGTCGCCGCCACCGCGCCGTGGATCGCACCGCACGACCCCACCCAGCAGTTCCGCGAATTCGCGCTGATCCCGCCGGTCTGGCAGGAGGGCGGCAACTGGAGCTTCCCGCTGGGCACCGATCCGCTAGGTCGCGACATGCTCTCACGGCTCTTGAACGGCGCGCGGTATTCGTTCTTCGTCGGCATCGTCGTGGTCGTCGTCGCGGCGTCGGGCGGCATCCTTTTGGGTCTTCTGGCGGGTTTCTCGCCGAAATGGCTCGACGCGCTGATCATGCGGCTGATGGACATCATCCTCGCCTTCCCGTCGCTTTTGCTGGCGCTGGTTCTGGTGGCGATCCTTGGGCCGTCGCTCACCAATGCGATGATCGCCATCGCGATCGTGCTGCAGCCGCATTACGTGCGCCTCACCCGCGCCAGCGTCATCGGCGAGCTGGGCAAGGATTACGTCACTTCGGCCCGAGTCGCGGGCGCCGGGCTGTGGCGGCTGATGTTCGTCACGGTGCTGCCCAACTGCCTCGCGCCGATCATCGTGCAGGCCGCACTCAGCTTCTCGACCGCGATCCTCGACGCCGCTGCCTTGGGCTTTCTCGGCATGGGCGCGCAGCCGCCGACCCCGGAATGGGGCACCATGCTGGCCGAAGCGCGCGAGTTCATCCTGCGTGCGTGGTGGGTGGTTACCCTCCCCGGCCTCGCGATCCTGATCACCGTGCTCGCCATCAACCTGATGGGCGACGGTCTGCGCGACGCGCTCGACCCGAAACTGAAGCGGAGCTGATCTCATGAGCCTTCTGAGACTGCGCAACCTCTCGGTCGAGTTCGCGACCACCGGCGGTCGGTTCCGCGCCGTCGACCAGGTCGATCTCGACGTGGACAAGGGCGACGTTCTTGCCATCGTCGGCGAAAGCGGATCGGGCAAGTCGGTGTCGATGCTGGCGCTGATGGGGCTGCTGCCCTGGACCGCCAAGGTGACGGCCGACGAGATGGTCTTCGACGGGCACGACTTGTCGAAGATGTCGGCCCGCGCCCGCCGCAAGATTGTCGGCAAGGATCTGGCGATGATCTTCCAAGAGCCAATGTCCTCGCTCAACCCCTGCTTCACCGTGGGCTTCCAGATCCGCGAGGCGCTGCGGATCCATCTCGGGATGGACCGTCGCGCCGCACAGGCGCGGGCGCTGGAGCTGTTCGAACTGGTCGGCATTCCCGACCCCGAACAGCGGTTGAAAGCCTTTCCGCACCAGATGTCGGGCGGCATGAACCAGCGGGTGATGATCGCCATGGCGATCTCGTGCAGCCCCAAGCTGCTGATCGCCGACGAACCGACCACCGCGCTCGACGTGACGATCCAGGCCCAGATCCTTGATCTGCTGGTACGGCTGCGTGACGAAACCGGCATGGGACTGGTGCTGATCACTCACGACATGGGCGTGGTTGCGGAAACGGCGCAGCGCGTCTCGGTGCATTACGCGGGCCAAAAGGTCGAGGAGCAACCGGTGCGCCCGCTGTTCCGGTCGCCGCATCACCCCTACACCTCGGCGCTTCTGGCCGCCCTCCCCGAGCGCGCGACCGACAAGCGGCTCCCCACCATCCCCGGTGTGGTGCCGGGGCAGTTCGACCGGCCGCAGGGCTGCCTTTTCTCGCCGCGCTGTCCCTATGCGGACGACCATTGCCGCAAGGTGCCCCCCGCACCGCGCGGGCCGGATCTCGGCCTCGCGCGCTGCCACTACCCGCTCAACACCGACGAAAGGCTTGCCTCGTGAGTGCCGTGACCACCGACGCCCCGACCACCAAGACCGGCCCCGTCGTCACCGCGCGCGGGCTGACTCGCCACTACGAGGTGGGCGGCGGGCTGTTCAGCAAGCCGAAGACCGTGCGCGCGCTGTCGGATCTCGACTTCGAATTGAGCCCCGGCCGTACCTTGGCCGTGGTGGGCGAATCCGGTTGCGGCAAGTCCACGCTGGCCCGCGTCGTGACCCTGATCGAGGAGCCGACGCGCGGCGAGCTGTCGATCTCGGGCACCGACGCCACGCCGGACGCTTGGAAAGGCCTGCGGTCCAAGGTGCAGATCGTATTCCAGGACCCCTACGGCTCGCTCAACCCGCGCCAGCGGATCGGGCAGATCCTGATGGAGCCGCTGCTCATCAACCGCGCCTCGATGCCGAAATCCGAGCGCGAGGCCAAGGCACGCGAGATGCTGCGCCTCGTGGGCCTGCGCCCCGAGCATTTCGACCGCTACCCGCACATGTTCTCGGGCGGACAGCGCCAGCGCATCGCCATCGGCCGGGCGTGATGCTCGAGCCCGAGGTGCTGGTGCTCGACGAGCCGGTCTCGGCGCTCGACGTGTCGATCCAGTCCTCGGTGCTGAACCTGCTGATCGACCTGCAGGAGCGGATGCAGCTGGCCTATCTCTTCATCAGCCACGACCTGTCGGTGGTGCGTCATGTCGCCGACGACGTGACGGTGATGTATCTGGGCCGGGCGGTGGAGACGGGCCCGAAGGACATGATCTTCGACAACCCGCAGCACCCCTACACCAAGGCGCTCTTGTCGGCGACGCCGCGCGCCGATCCCGAGGCCAGCAAGGAACGCATCAAGCTTCAGGGCGAATTGCCGTCGCCGCTGGCGGTGCCACCGGGCTGCGCCTTCGCGCCGCGCTGCTGGAAGGCGCAGGACAAGTGCCGCGCCGCGCGTCCCCTGCTCGACGGGGCGACGCAGAAATCGGCCTGCTTCTTTCCCGAAGGGGACGGCAAACCATCGGCCGAGGCACCGGCAGGCTGAGGCGTGCGAAAGAGAGACCGAACTGTCCCAGCGTCGCGATTGAGGCAGACATTGCAGTGCCCTCTCGGGGTGGGCAACCGGATGCCACGCGCCACCCCAGCGCCTTTAATATTGCACAAATCTTTAACAAAGCCACAGAATGCGTGGCCCTTATATCGGTCATTCGAAATTTCAGGGAGGTGTCATGAGCGAACATTCCGCCCCAGTATGTTGGATCTCGGGCGCGGGCCCTGCACCGGATGAGGGCAAATCATGCCGCACCGGAGATCTGCTTTGAGTAGCGAAATGGCACGGATGCCCGACGCGCAGGCGCAGGCCGAAAGGCGCTCCGCCGAGATGTGGGCCGAAGACACGGCCAGCAAGGCGATGGGAATGGCCCTTGTGGAGGTCGGCCCCGGCCGGGCCGTCATGACGATGCGGGTGCGCGAGGTCATGGTGAACGGCCATGGCACGCTGCATGGCGGCCTGACCTTCGCCTTCGCCGACAGCGTCTTTGCCTTCGCCGCCAACAGCTATGACTACCAAGCCGTGGGCGTGCAGTGTGACATCGTCTACCACGCGCCGGGACGGCTCGGCGACCTGCTGGTCGGCACCGGGACCGAGGTGACGCGTGCCGGGCGCTCCGGGCTCTACGACGTGGCGGTGCGGCGAGAGGACGGAACCCTGATCGCCAGCTTTCGGGGGACCTCGCGGATCGTGATGCCGCGTGGTGGATGACCGGTGACGAGTCCCCGGCACGCCATCGGCGCATGGGCCCGTCGGAGGATACGTCCCGTTCGCTTCGGAGCTGCTCCCCGATCGGCTGCGGACATGAGCGGGTTTCGCCTTTGAATTGTGCCTTTGACGCGAGGGCAGTACACCGCCCCTTGCGCATCATCCGGAGCCGACATGTCACCTGACCTTCTCGATCGAGCCCTCGCCGCCAACCCGGTCAGCGCCGGAGCCTTCATCGTCACGCTTTATGGTGACGTGGTGGCCCCGCGGGGCGGCGAGATCTGGATGGGCAACATCATCACCGCCTGCGCTGCCGTGGGGCTGAACGAAAGCAGGGTCCGCACCGCCGTCTCGCGGCTGGTGGCAGCCAAGCGGATCGAGGGGGTGAAGGACGGACGCCGCAGCTTCTACCGCCTCACACCTGCAGCCGAAGACGAATTTCAGCGCGCGGCGCGGCTGATCTATCGCCGCCCGCGCGTCGAGCCGCTCAGGGGCTGGCACCTCGTGACGCTGCCGCAGGGACCGGGACGCGAGGCGCTGGTGACGCGGCTCACCCGGCTGCGCTTCGGCATGGCAGAACCCTACCTCGCGATCCTGCCCGACCGGGGCGATGGCCTGCCCCCTTTGGGCGCGCCGCATTTTCGCGCGACGACCGGGGACGATCTCAGCGAGATGGCCCGCACCGCATGGCCGCTCGATGCGCTGGCCGAACGGATGCGGCATTTCATGGAAGGCTTCGCGCCTCTGGAAGGGCTTGCCTGCAGCCCCGAGGAGGCGCTGGGCCTGCGGCTTCTTCTGGTTCATGTCTACCGCGACATCGCGCTGTCGGACCCGGCCCTGCCCTTGGGCCTGCTGCCGGACGACTGGCAGGGGCCGGAGGTGCGCGCGCTGTTCGCGCGGCTCTATTTGCATCTCACCTCCGGCGCCGATGCCGCCGTGGCACGCGATTTCATCGATCGCGACGGACCGCTGCGGGCCGATCCGACGCGGATCGCCCGGCGCATCGCAGATCTCTCCTACGACTGACGGGCTCCGCAAACCCGACAGGACAGGCCTGCGGTGAAGCATCACGTATTATAGAAAGCGTATCTTGAAATGTGCCCCTTAATATGTCACATCTTCCAAGCAGCCCCGCACTTCATGTGCGGAATGGACCCTAGCCGCCGCAGGAGATCCGACATGTATGCACAGCTCGTCGAGACCGGGGCCGCCGAAGCTTCGGAGAAGGACCGGGAGTTTCAGGAGAAGATCGATCGCGGCGTGCGGATCGAGGCGAATGACTGGATGCCCGAGGGTTATCGCAAGACGCTGATCCGCCAGATCAGCCAGCACGCCCATTCCGAGATCGTGGGCCAGCTTCCCGAGGGCAACTGGATCACCCGCGCGCCAAGCCTACAGCGCAAGGCGATCCTGCTGGCCAAGGTGCAAGACGAGGCGGGCCATGGCCTTTACCTCTACTGCGCCGCCGAGACGCTCGGGATCAGCCGCGACGAGATGACGGCGCAGCTCTTGTCGGGCAAGGCCAAGTACTCTTCGATCTTCAACTACCCGACCCTGACCTGGGCCGATATCGGTGCCGTCGGCTGGCTCGTGGATGGCGCCGCGATCATGAACCAGGTGCCGCTGCAACGTTGCTCCTACGGCCCCTATTCCCGTGCGATGATCCGGGTGTGCAAGGAGGAGAGCTTCCACCAGCGGCAGGGCTTCGACATCATGCGCCAGCTGTGCCAGGGCACCGATGACCAGAAGGCGATGGCGCAGGACGCGCTCGATCGCTGGTGGTGGCCTTCGCTGATGATGTTCGGCCCCTCCGACAAGGACTCGGTGCATTCCGAGCAGTCGACGAAGTGGGGCATCAAGCAGAACACCAATGACGAACTGCGTCAGAAATTCGTCGACCAGACCGTGCCACAGGCCGGGTGGCTGGGCCTCACTGTGCCCGACCCGGACCTCGCTTGGAACGAGGAGAAGGGGGGCCATGATTTCGGAGAGCCGGACTGGTCCGAGTTTCACGAGGTGCTCAGGGGCAACGGCCCGTGCAACCGCGACCGGCTGGCGGCGCGCAACAAGGCTTGGGACGACGGCGCGTGGTATCGCGACGGGCTGACTGCCCATGCCGAGAAACGACGGAACATGGTGGCGGAGGGGGCGGCATGAGCAAGGAATGGCCCCTGTGGGAGATCTTCATTCGCGGCCAGCACGGGCTGTCGCATCGGCATGTCGGCTCGCTGCACGCGCCCGACGCCGAGATGGCGCTCAGGAACGCGCGTGACGTCTATACGCGTCGCAACGAGGGTATGAGCATCTGGGTGGTGGAATCGAACAAGATCACCGCCTTCGATCCCGACATGGCCGAGCAGAACTTTGCCGCGCCGAAATCAAAGGTCTATCGCCACCCGAGTTTCTTCGAGATTCCCGACGAGGTGGGGGCGATGTGATGGACCCGCTCGTCACCTTCTGCCTGCGCATGGGCGACACGACGCTGATCCTCGGACAGCAGACGGCGGCGTGGTGCGGCCACGCGCCGGTGCTGGAAGAGGACATCGCCTTCGCCAATATGGGCCTCGACCTGATCGGCCAGACCCAGCTGTGGTACGAGATCGCGGCGCAGGCCGAGGGACAAGGCCGCACGCCTGACGACCTCGCCTTCTTCCGCACCGAGCGGCAGTTCCTCAACGCGCAGCTGGTGGAGCGGCCCAATGTCGACTTCGCCCACGCACTGATGCGGCAATACCTGTTCGATGCGTGGCACCTGCCGATACAGGAGGCGCTGTGCGAGAGCGGCCATCAGGCGATCCGCGAACTGGCGCAGAAGTCGGTCAAGGAAGTACGCTATCACATCGACCGCTCGCGCGATCTGATCGTGCGGCTGGGCGACGGCTCGGAGGAAAGCCACGCGATGATGCAGGGCGCGCTTGATGCGCTCTGGCCCTATGCCGCCGACCTGATGGCAATCGACGCCGTCGAGCAGGCGCTTGTCGGGATCGGCATGCTGCCCCCGCTCGACCGCGTGGCATGCGCTTTCGAGGCCGAGACTGCCGTAACGCTGGACCGCGCGACGCTGGCGATCCCCGGCAACGGTCACGCCCGCACCGGTGGCCGCACCGGCATCCACACCGAGACCATGGGCTATATCCTGGCCGAGATGCAGCAGATCCCGCGCAGCTTCCCCGACGCGCGCTGGTGAGTGCGATGCGCCCCGATCCCGACACCGTGCGTGGCTGGCTGGGCAAGGTGCCCGACCCCGAGATCCCGGCGATCTCGGTCGTCGACCTCGGCATCGTTCGCGGTGTCGGCTGGGAGGATGAGACGTTGGTCGTCGACGTTACGCCGACCTATGCAGGCTGCCCCGCGACGCTGGTGATCGCGCTCGATATCGAAACCGCGCTGCGTGACCGCGGCATCGACAAGGTGGAGGTGCGCCGCCGCATGTCGCCGCCATGGTCGACCGACTGGATCAGCCCCGAAGGCCGGCGGAAGCTGCTCGATTACGGCATCGCACCGCCGCAACTGAACGCGGCCAACTGTGTGGGCATGCTGTCGGCTCAGAGCGCCGCCTGCCCGCTTTGCGGGTCGAAAAACACCGAGGCCATCGCGGCGCGCGGCTCCACCCCCTGCAAGGCGCAGTTCCGCTGCCGCGACTGCCGCGAGCCCTTTGGTTACTTCAAGGCGATCTGATGCAAGAGTTTCATCCGCTGACCGTTACCGGCATCGATCACGACACCCGCGACGCGGTGGTGGTCTCGCTCGCCCCCGCCCAAGGCGATTGCGAGAAATTCCGTTTCCGCGCCGCCCAGTACCTCACTTTCCGCCGCGAATTCGAGGGTGAGGAACTGCGCCGCTCCTACTCGATCTGCGCCGCGCCGGAGGAAGGGCTGCGGGTCGGCATCAAGAAGGTCGAAGGAGGGGCGTTTTCGAGCTTTGCCAAGCACGAACTGAAGGTTGGCGACACGCTCGACGCGCTGCCGCCGCAGGGCCGCTTCGCCGCCCCCGAGGACGCTGGTGAAAAGTATTATCTCGGCTTCGCTGCCGGATCGGGCATCACCTCGGTTCTGTCGATCGCCAAAAGCATCCTCGCGGGCTCGGACCGCGCCCGCTTCACGCTGGTCTATGGCAACCGACAGCTGTCGTCGGTGATGTTCAAGCGCGAGATCGGCGATCTCAAGGACCGCTATCTCGACCGGCTGAATGTCGTGCATGTCTTTTCCGGCGAGGCGCAGGAGATCGAGCTTTTCTCGGGCCGGATCGACGCCGAGAAATGCCGCGCGCTGTTCGGGCCATGGGTGAGCCCCGATGCCGAGATGGCCTTCATCTGCGGCCCCGAGGCAATGATGAAGGACGTGGCGCGCGCGCTTGAGGAAGCGGGCATGCCGAAGGACCGCATCAAGTTCGAACTGTTCGGCGCGGCGCAGCCCGGACGCGCCAAGATGCGCAAGGCCGCCCAGGCCGCGCGCGAGAGCGGTGAGATGATCAGCGCGACCGTGATCCTCGACGGCGTGTCGCGCAGCTTCACCATGCCGCGCACCGGTCAATCGGTGCTGGAGGCAGCGCGCGAACACGACATCGACGCGCCCTTCTCCTGCAAGGCGGGGGTCTGTTCGACCTGCATCGGCCGGGTGAAGTCGGGCGAGGTCGAGATGATGCAGAACTACGCTCTTGAGGACAACGAGGTGGCGGACGGTCTGGTGCTGACCTGCCAGTGCCTGCCGCTGTCGGATGAGATCGTCATCGAATACGAAGGACACTGAGAGATGCTGGACGCCATCCCCACCGAGCCGCGCCGCCTTGAAAGCTATGTCGCGGGCCGCTGGCAGGCCGGCACCGGCGAGGGTCAGGTCGTGGCCGATGCCGCGACCGGTGATCCGGTGGCCCGCGTCGACGCCACTGGCATCGACATGGGCGAGATGCTGCGCCATGGCCGCGAGGTCGGCGGCCCCGCCCTGCGCGAGATGACGACGCATCAGCGCGCGATGATGATGAAGCGGATCGGTTTGGCGCTGATGGAGCGCAAGGAGGAGCTTTACGCGATCTCCACCGCCACGGGGGCGACCCGTTCGGATGGCTGGATCGATATCGAGGGTGGCATCGGCACGATGCTCTCCTACGCCTCCAAGGGCCGGCCCGAGCTGCCCAATGCCCATGTCGTTCCCGATGGCGCGCCGGAGATCCTGTCGAAGGATGGCAGCTTCATCGGTCAGCACATCCTGATGCCGCTGGAGGGGGTGGCGATCCACATCAACGCCTTCAACTTTCCGGTCTGGGGGATGCTGGAGAAGCTCTCGCCGACATGGCTCGCGGGCATGCCCGCCATCGTGAAGCCCGCAAGCCAGACCTCCTATCTCACCGAGGCCTGCGTGCGGTTGATCCTTGAGATCGGTAAGCTGCCCGAGGGCGCGCTGCAATTGATCTGCGGTCGCACCGGCGACCTGTTGGACCGCGTGACCTGTCAGGACGTGGTGACCTTCACCGGCTCCGCCACGACCGCGCGCAAGCTGCGCAACACGCCCGCGATCATCGAGAACGCGGTGCGCTTTATCGCCGAGGCCGACAGTCTGAACGCCTGTATTCTTGGTCAAGATGCCACGCCAGACAGCCCTGAATTCGGACTGTTCATCAATGAAGTGCATCGAGAAATGACCGCCAAGGCGGGCCAGAAGTGCACCGCGATCCGCCGGGCCATCCTGCCGCGCACCCTGATCGAACCGGCGATCGAGGCGCTGCGGGCGCGGATTGAGAAAACCGTGATCGGGCATCCCGGCGACGCGGCCACCCGCATGGGCGCGCTGGCCTCGATCGATCAGGTCGAGGAAGTTCGCCGCGCCGTCGAGGCGATCGGAGCCGAGGCACGCATCGTGATCGCGCCGGGTCCGGTGCCGGAGAAAGGCGCCTTCATGTCTCCTTGCGTGCTGGTCTGCGACGCGCCGCTGACCGCGAAGGCCCCGCACGAGATCGAGGCCTTCGGCCCGGTCTGCACGCTGATGCCCTATGACAGCCTCGACGAGGCGATCGAGATCGCCAATCGCGGCGCGGGTTCGCTGGTGGCCTCGGTCTTCACCGACGATGCGGAGGTCGCGAAGTCCCTCGGGTGCGGCATCGCCAAGCTGCATGGCCGGGTGCTGTTCGGCAACCGGCGCTCGGCCAAGACCTCGACCGGCCATGGCTCCCCCCTGCCCCAGATGGTGCATGGCGGGCCGGGCCGCGCCGGTGGTGGCGAGGAGTTGGGCGGCATGCGCGCGGTGAAGCACTTCATGCAGCGCACCGCCCTGCAGGGCACGCCCGACCAACTGACGGCCGTGATCGGCCAGTGGATGCCCGGCGCGAGCCGCCGCGAGACCGACATCCACCCGTTCCGCAAGTCGCTCGCCGAGCTGGAGATCGGCGACACCATCGTCACCAAGACCCGCAAGGTGACGCTCGAGGATATCGAGCATTTCGCCAATTTCACCGGCGACAGCTTCTACGCCCACATGGACGAGGCCGCTGCCCGGCGGAACCCGTTCTTCGAGGGCCGCGTCGCACATGGCTACCTGATCGTCTCCTTCGCCGCCGGGCTCTTCGTGCAGCCCGACGAGGGTCCGGTGCTAGCGAACTACGGCGTCGACAATTTGCGCTTCATGACCCCGGTCAACGCAGGCGACAGCTTGCGCGTCCAGCTCACCGCCAAGCAGATCAATCCACGCGAGATCGACGATTACGGCGAGGTGCGCTGGGACTGCACCGTGCTGCGCGAGGATGCCGAGGTGGTGGCGCAATACGACGTGCTGACACTGGTGGCCAAGGAGCAAAGGACATGGTGATGGTCCGCGACATCACACAGCAGGACGCCGCCTCGCAGCCCGCGCAACCGTCCGGGACGCTCGCCGCCTATGCGCTGGAGGATCGCTACAGGCAGACCCGAGGCCGCGTGTTCCTGACCGGCACGCAGGCGCTGGTGCGGATCATGCTCGACCAGTCTCGCCGCGACAGGGCGGCAGGGCTGACCACCGCCGGTTTCGTCTCGGGCTATCGCGGCTCGCCTCTGGGCGCGCTCGACATGGAGATGTGGCGCGGCAAGATGCAGCTCGAAGAGTACCGGATCGAGTTCCTGCCCGCCGTGAACGAGGATCTTGGCGC
Organism: Limimaricola cinnabarinus LL-001; assembly: GCF_000466965.1. Taxonomy (GTDB): domain Bacteria; phylum Pseudomonadota; class Alphaproteobacteria; order Rhodobacterales; family Rhodobacteraceae; genus Limimaricola; species Limimaricola cinnabarinus. Next base: position 75,925 of record NZ_BATB01000003.1, on the reverse strand, counting down.
CACTGCCGTGCTCGGCGCGCAGCAGGTCGCGCTCGATCCCCGTGCCGAGGTCGAGGGCGTGTTTTCCATGTGGTACGGCAAGGGGCCGGGCGTCGATCGTTCGGGCGACGCGCTCAAGCATGGCAATGCCTATGGTTCATCCCCCAAGGGCGGGGTGCTGGTGGTGGCGGGCGACGATCATGGCTGCGTGTCGTCCTCGATGTCGCACCAATCCGACGTCGCCTTCATGGCGTGGTTCATGACGGTGCTGAACCCGGCCTCGGTCGCCGAATACCTCCCTTCGGCGAATGGGGCTTCGCGCTGTCGCGCTTTTCCGGCGCTTGGGTCGGCTTCAAGGCGATTTCCGAGACGGTGGAGAGCGGCCAGTCGGTCGAGCTGTCGCCGCCGCGCGATTTCAGGCAGCCCGACTACCTGGCACCCCAAGGTGGGCTGCATGTGCGGCTGTCGGACCTGCCCAGCCCCGAGATCGAGGCGCGGATGCAGCACAAGCTCGCCGCCGTGCAGGCCTTTGCCGAGGCCAACCCGATCGACCGCGCGATATACGGCATCGAGGATGCCCGCTTCGGCATCGTCAGCACCGGCAAGGGCCATCTCGACCTGATGGAGGCTCTGCGGCTGCTCGGGCTCGACGAGGCCGAATGCCGCCGCCTCGGGATCGACATCTACAAGGTCGGCATGGTCTGGCCTCTGGCGCGAAAGGCCGCGCTCGACTTCGTGCAGGAAAAGCAGGAGGTGCTGGTCGTCGAGGAAAAGCGCGGCATCATCGAAAGCCAGCTCAAGGAATATTTCTACGACTGGCCCGGCCACAAGCCCGAGCGCATGGTCGGCAAATTCGACGGGCCGGGCAATCCGCTGCTGCCATGGACAGGGGAGCTGTCGCCCAAGGTGCTGCTGCCGGTGCTGGCCAAGCGGCTCGACAAACTGTTTCCCGAGGAGGGGTTTCCGGCCAAGGCGCGCGCGCTGACCGAGACGCCGCCCCCGATCCTGTCGATCCCCGGCGCGACTCGCACGCCCTATTTCTGCTCGGGCTGTCCGCACAACACTTCGACCAAGCTGCCCGAGGGCAGCCAGGCGAATTCGGGCATCGGCTGCCACGTCATGGCGTCCTGGATGGATCGCGAGACGCTGGGCTACGCACAGATGGGCGGCGAAGGCGTGCCCTGGGTCGCGGCGTCCAAGTTCAATGGCGGCCGCCACATCTTCCAGAACCTGGGCGAAGGCACTTGGTATCACTCCGGGAGCCTCGCGATCCGGCAGTCGGTCGCGGCGAAAGCCAACATCACCTACAAGATCCTCTACAATGACGCCGTCGCCATGACCGGCGGCCAACCGGTGGACGGCCCGGTGAGCGTGCAGGGCATCGCCCAGTCCTGCCGTGCCGAAGGGGTCGAGCGGATCGCTCTGGTCTCGGACGACCCGCTGAAGTTCAAGCACGCCGATTTCCCGGTCGGCACGACCATCGACCATCGCCGCGATCTCGACCGGATCCAGCGCGAGCTGCGCGAGATCCCGGGCGTCACGGTGCTGATCTACGAGCAGACCTGTGCCACCGAAAAGCGCCGCCGCCGCAAGCGCGGCACGCTGGAGGACCCCAAGCGCTTCGCCGTCATCAACGAGCTGGTCTGCGAGGGTTGCGGCGACTGCTCGGTTGCCTCGAACTGCCTCAGCGTCGAGCCGAAGGAGACCGAGTTCGGTCGCAAGCGGAAGATCAACCTGTCGAGCTGCAACAAGGATTTCTCCTGCCTCGAAGGCTTCTGCCCGAGCTTCGTCACCGTCGAGAGCGCGACGCGCAGAAAACGCGAGGGCGCGGGGCTGGACGCGCGGACCATGGCCGCCGAGTTGCCGGTGCCTGCTCTGACCGATCTCTCGACACCCTACGAGCTTCTGGTCTCGGGTGTCGGCGGCACCGGCGTCGTCACCGTGGGCGCGCTGATCACCATGGCCGCGCATCTGGAGGGCAAGGGGTCGAGCGTGCTCGACTTTACCGGTTTCGCACAGAAGTTCGGTACGGTGCTGAGCTATATCCGCCTCGCCCGAAGCCCCGAAGACATTCATCAGGTCCGCGTCGAGGCGGGCATGGCAGATGCTGTGATCGCCTGCGACATCGTCGCCTCGTCCTCGCCGAGGGCCAGCGTGTGCTACCGGCGTGGCACGCGTGTCGTGCTCAACCGGGCCGAGATGCCCACCGGCGATCTGGTGCTGCACCGCGACGCCGATCTGCGCGTCGATGCGCGCGAGGCCGCGATCGCGGCCGCCGTCGGCGCGAACCGGATCGACGCCTTCGATGCCAATGCCGCCGCCGAGACGCTTCTGGGCGACGCGGTGTTCTCGAATGTGATGATGCTGGGCCATGCATGGCAAAGCGGGCTCGTGCCGGTCGGCTTCGCCGCGCTGGAGCGGGCGGTGGAGCTGAACGGCGTCGCGGTCGAGACGAACCACATGGCGCTGGCCTATGGTCGGCTGATGGCGGCGCGGCCCGATCTTCTGACAGAGGCTTTGGGTCAGACGCCCACTGCGCCGGAGCCGCTTGAGTGGCTGATATCGCGCCGCGCCGAATTCCTGACCGAGTATCAGGATGCCGCATGGGCCCAGCGCTACCGCGACAGGCTCTCGGGCTTTCATACCGCGCTCGACCTGCCGCGGCCCGAGGCCGAAGCCCTGACGCGGCTGGCCGCGATCTCGCTGTTCAAGCTGATGTCCTACAAGGATGAATACGAGGTCGCGCGGCTGCATGGCGATGCCGGGTTCCACGCCCGGCTCGCGGCCGAGTTCGAGGAGGGCTTCACGCTCAGGCACCATCTCGCGCCGCCGCTTCTGCCATTGGGACGCGATTCGCGCGGACGTCCGCGCAAGCATGGCTTCGGCCGCTGGATCCGCCCGGTGTTTGGGGGGCTTGCCCGGATGAAGCGGCTCAGGGGCACCGTGCTCGATCCCTTCGGCCGCACCGAAGAACGGCGCATGGAGCGCGAATTGATCGGCTGGTTCGAAGGGGTGATGTCGGATTGTGCCGAGGCTGCCGGATCATGCGAACCCGGTCTTTGCGAGGGGCTGCTGTCGGCCCCGATGGAAATCCGCGGCTTTGGTCCGGTCAAGGCCGAGGCGGCGGCCAAGGTTCGGCCCCGTGTCGAGGTGCAACGCGCGACATTGCATCGGCAGCGGAGCGGCGCCGCTCCGCTGAGCCGGGATCAGGCGGCGGCGGTCGCCTTGCCGCCGGCGAACAAACCGCGCAGCTTCATGCGCAGTCCACGCGCCATGGCCGAAACCATCTCGGACCGCATCTGGCGGGCTTCGAGCATCACGGCATCGATTTCGGACGGGGTGGGGTGGGTGTAACGAACGATCTGGGTCATCTTCGGCTCTCTTGGGCTCAACTGCGAGCGCTGTCGCCCGCACCACCGAAATGGCCGCGAACCCCGCGGAATACCAGTCATTGCCGCCATGCAGCCTCCGCATGGCACTAGGCGGCCCTGCCCCGGCGGCTCAACCCAACGGCTTCACCTTGCCGCTGAGCCGGGCACCAAGCGTGAGTGTCGCCGGCATCGCCGCGATGACCCGGCCCAACGCGGCAAATCGATCAGGCCGCATCGCGAGATTGGCGAAGGCATTGGCGGCACGGATGCGGGTTGAGAACTGGCGCCGCCATGCCGCCTGATAGCGCGCCCCGGCGGCATCGCGCGCCCGCGCGTCGTGCACGTCGATCTCGCTCAGTACCCGCGACAGCAGCCAGCCCGATTGGATCGCCATGGAAATTCCTTCGGCAATCACCGGATGCGCCTCGCCCGCGAGGTTGCCCACGCGGTAGATTCCCTCCGCGTAGCAGGGCCGCAGCGCCGGGCGGATCGGCCCCGCCGCCAGCCATGGCCCATCGAGCACGGCCCCGCCCAGCGCCTCGCGAATGCCGCGACACGAACGGACGAGATGCGCCTGCAGCGCGGCCCCCGCCGTATCGCCCGGACGCCGCAACGCTTCGAGCGTGTCGCGCCGGATGCAGCACGACAGAGACAACCGCCCGCCATCGACCCGCACCATACCGCCATAGCCCCCCGGAAAGGACAGAAGCGGCATCAGGTCGGCCGCGAGAGTGCCGCCGTGGAAATGCGCCTTGAAACCGAGGAGATCGCTTGGCGCGTGCATCTTTGGGGCCTGCGTGAAGAGCGGTCCGCGTTCCCACGAGCCATGCGCCGCGACGAGGATCGGTGCGGCCAACGCGGCTGTGCCCTGCGAGGTGGCCAGCGTCACATGATGCCCACCTGCATCCCGTTCGAACCCAGTCGCGCGGCAGGGCTGCATGATCTCGACGCCACAGCGGCGAGCCTGCGCCACGAGCAGGTCATCGAGAACGTCGCGTCCCAGCCCGCGCCCCCGCCCGGCAGAGACGGGCATCGGCGCCGTCACCACACGCTCGCCCGTGAACAGCGCCAGTCGCCCGATCTCGGGCCCTGCCGCGGCGTCCCATTCTTCGACCACACCGAGGGCTTCGAGGACGGGCCGGCTGGCCGCGGACATAAACTCGCCGCAGACCTTGCGACGCGGAAACTCGGAGCGTTCGACCAGCGCCACGCGCAGCCCCGCCCGTGCCAATCCGATCGCCGTCGACGCGCCGCCCGGCCCGCCGCCGATGATGATGGCGTCATGCGTCATGACCGACCCCAAGGGCGGCAATGCCATGGCTGAACGGCCCCTTGCGGCCCTCGAACTTCACCCGCCCAGGCCAGAGCCGAGACAGCTCGTCATCCCGGAACCCGGCCCTGACGCTGGCGGGTGCGTCGTGCCGTGTCACCGGGTTGGCCCCGATCACCCCCACCATGCGGGAGGCGGCATAGGACAGGCGCGTGCGCAGTGGCTCCGTCGCCACGAGGTGGCGCGCATGAGCGGCAGTCGCATCAAGCAGCGACTTAAGCGCCGCGCCTTCGAAATGGTGCAAAAACAGGTTGGCAACCACCAGATCGGCCGGCTCTGCCTGCGCCGCGATCCAGCGTTCGGCGTCGGAGGCAACGATATCGACCCGCCACCCGAGCGCGACCAGCGCGGCTTGGGTCTCGGGCGACACGACGGGCTGCATGTCGAGCAGCACCAGATGCGGCGCATCTTTCACCGGACCGAGCCTGCGCGCGAGCCGCAGCGCACCGACGCCGTCGCCGCAGCCCAGGTCAACCATCTCACGTACCGGTCCGCTCACATGCGCCCGGATCAGTGTGGCCATGGCACGGGCGTTGAACATAAGCCCGTTGATACGCCGCAGATCGGCACGAGAGGCGCGCGCGCGCGGGTCGTCCGGCGGCAGATCGTCGAGCATTTCGGGCACGAGATGCCGCCGCATCGCCCCTGCCCTCACGCGGCCATCTCGAAGCTCATTGTCTCGGCCGTGAGGCCGGGGCCGAAGGCCATGCCGATGCCCTTCTCCCCCGGCTTGCCGCACGACAGGAGCTTTTCGAGCACGAACATCACCGTGGCCGAGGACATATTGCCATTGTCGCGCAGCACCTTGCGCGATGCAGCCAGCGCATCATCGTCGAGGCCTAGCGTCTTCTGGATCGCATCGAGCACGGAGCGCCTCCGGGATGCACGGCCCACAGGTCGATCTCCTCGACCGCACGATTGCCCAGAATGTCACCGCGATACGCGCCCAGCACCGACTGAATCGTCGCAGGCACCTGCCCCGACAGCACCATGTCGAAACCGTCGTCGCGTACGTTCCATGTCATCAACTCGTCCGCATCCCCCGCCAGAAGCGCCTTGAAACCGTCGAGCCGGATGCCGGTCGGCTCACTGGTGACAAGAGCCGCCGACGCGCCATCGCCCCAGATCGAGAAGGTCAGCAGCCGCTCCAGATCGGTCGTCTCCTTGAGATGCAGCGTGCACAGCTCGCAATTGACGACGAGTACCTTGGCATCTGGTTCTGAGCGCACGATATGCCGCGCCGTCTTGAGCGCGCTGATGGCCGCGTAACATCCCATGAAACCGATCAGGGTCCGCTCCACCGAATTGTCGAGGCCGAGCCGGCGCAGGATCTGGAGATCCAGCCCCGGAGCCGACATGCCGGTGCAGCTGGCGACGACGAGATGGGTGATCTCTCGCGGATCATCCAATTCCAGCCCCTCAATGGCGCGCATGGCCAGATCCGTGGCATGGGTCTCGAAGAAATCCATACGCTCGCCCGTTCCCGGGAACGCGCCCCGGCGAAACATGCCCGCGCGATCCACCACCGGCCCTGCCGCATCCTTTGCGGTTTCAATGCAGGAATGTCGGCGCTCGATCCCGGATTTTTCGCTCATCCTGAGGAAAAGCCTTTGTTCGCGAGGCTTGTCTCGAAGACTGGCGGCCGCGAATTGTCGGAAGAAGTCATGGATCTCGTTCGCCGGAACGGCTGTTGAGACTTGGTTCACATAAGCTTGGGACAAGACGCTCTCCGCGAAAGCCACCACATGCGTGGCGGCACCACGGAGCAAACGGCCGGTGCCCCCCCCGGTTCCCAAAGCCAAGGCAGATCACGGCCTTGTGGGAAGAACCGGGCTATCACCATGCCAGCTCAGGGTCGAACCCGCAGGCAAGCACTCTGTCTCAAGATGTATGAGATGGCGGAGACGAAGGGATTCGAACCCTCGAGACGGTTTCCCGCCTGCACCCTTAGCAGGGGTGTGCCTTCGACCACTCGGCCACGTCTCCGCCGGTGTGTCTATGCAAGCGCTGAGGGGGAAACAAGGGCGAAAACCGTTCCGATGCAGAAAAGCTGTCGAGGATCTTTATGTCTCATCGCAACAGCCCAGTGGCTCTTTGGCCTCCTCATCCCGGCTTGCTGTGTCGGCATGCTTAGGAGCGCTGGAACGAGGGAATGGCAAGAGGCAGGCCGCGTTCGGTGGCGGGCTTGTTCGCTGCCTGCGCTCTGGATTGCTCCCATCCCCGCAGTCCCTCCGAACCAGACCAGCAGGGCCGGACAGACTGTCGCAGGGCCGAACGGTTGCATCGCGGGCGCGGAACATTAGTTGAACGGAATGACAGCACACAGCTTGGAGCGCAAGCTCGCCATCCTCTCGGACGCCGCGCGATACGACGCCTCCTGCGCGTCGTCGGGGACGTCGAAGCGCAACTCGAAGGACGGCAGGGGTCTCGGCTCGACCGAAGGCTCGGGTATCTGCCATGCCTATGCGCCCGACGGACGCTGCATTAGCCTGCTCAAGGTACTGATGACGAATTTCTGTATCTTCGACTGTGCCTATTGCGTGAACCGGGTATCGTCCAATGTCGAGCGGGCGCGGTTCTCGGTCGATGAGGTCGTGAAGCTGACGCTGGAATTCTACCGGCGCAACTACATCGAGGGGCTGTTTTTGTCCTCGGGCATCATCCAAAGCCCCGACAAGACCATGGAGGACATGGTCCGCATCGCTCGCAAGCTGCGCGAGGAGGAGTACTTTCGCGGCTATATCCATCTCAAGACCATCCCCGAGGCGAGCCAGGAGTTGATCGAACAGGCCGGGCTCTATGCCGACCGGGTGTCGATCAACGTGGAGATGCCGACCGATGCGAGCGTGACGCAATACGCCCCCGAGAAGAAGCCCGACACGATCCGCCGTGCGATGGCGGGCGTGCGGCTCAGGAAGGAGGCGGCGAAAGAGACCAGCCACACCGGCAAGCGTCCGCCGCGCTTTGCGCCGGCCGGCCAATCGACGCAGATGATCATCGGCGCCGACGGCTCGAACGACGCGACCATTCTGGGCCAATCGACGCGGCTCTATTCCTCCTATGGGCTGAAGCGGGTTTATTACTCCGCCTTTTCCCCCATCCCCGACGCCACAGCCAAGCTGCCCCTGATCAAACCGCCGCTGATGCGCGAGCATCGGCTCTATCAGGCCGATTGGCTGATGCGCTTCTATGGCTTCGACGTGGGCGAGATCACCGCCGGGACGGGCGGCAACCTCGATCTCACCATCGACCCCAAGCTTGCCTGGGCGCTGCGCAACCGCCATACCTTTCCGGTCGACCCGATGCGGGCGGATCGCGAGACGCTGCTCAGGGTGCCGGGGTTCGGTGCCAAGACGGTGGGCCGGATCATCGCCGCGCGGCGGCACCGAAGGCTGCGCTGGGACGATCTGGCGCGGATGGGGGCCAACATGAAGAACGCGCGGCCCTTTGTCAGCCTTGTCGACTGGACCCCCGGCGCGCTGCTCGACGCGCCGGATCTCGCTGCGCGATTCGCCCCCGCGCCGGAACAGCTGTCGCTGTTCTGACGTTTCGCGTCCATGCCCCACGTCGCCCTGCCCCGCATCGAAACCGACAAGGCTTGGCGCGACGCCGCCCGCGGCCTGATCGCGCGCCGGGTGCCGCCCGAGGAAGTGACGTGGAGCCGGGGCATGGCCGATGACGACCTTTTTGCCCAGGCCCCCGAGGAGATCGCGCCCACGCGCGCCACGCTCAAGGTCCCGCGCGAGTTCGTGTCGCTGGCGGGCTCGGTGGTCTGGCACCGCGACCCCGAACGCTTTGCCCGGCTCTACGCGCTGCTGTGGCGGCTGCGCTCCGAGAAGGGGTTGATGGAGGATCGCGGCGACACCGCCCTGGCCAAGCTGCGCTCCATGGAAAAGGCGGTGCATCGCGACCGGCACAAGATGACCGCCTTCGTGCGATTTCGCGAGATCGGAGCGCGCGACGCAGCCCGCCGACGCTTTGCGGCGTGGTTCGAGCCGACGCATTTCACATTGGAGCCCACCGCGCCGTTCTTTGCGCGCCGCTTTGCCGACATGGATTGGATGATCGCGACGCCCGACCTCACGGCCGCCTTCGAGGAGGGACGCTTGAGCTTTCATGACGGCGAACCCAAGCCCGATATTCCCGATGACGCGACGGAGGAGCTCTGGGGTACCTATTTTCGCAACATCTTCAATCCTGCGCGGCTCAAGATCGATGCCATGATCTCGGAGATGCCCAAGAAGTACTGGAAGAACCTGCCCGAGGCGCGCCACATCCCCGAGATGATCGCCACCGCCCATGCCCGGGCCGAGGCGATGCAGGCCGCCGCCCCTACGCTGCCGCCTCCGCGCGCCGCGAAGATCACGGAACGGCTCGCCGCGCCCGGCGTTGTCCGCGCGATGGCCGATGATCTTGATCAGCTCCATGCGGAAGAGAACGCCTGCACCCGCTGCCCGCTCTATGAGAACGCGACGCAGGCGGTGCCGGGGACCGGCCCGCGTGACGCCGATCTGATGGTGGTGGGCGAACAGCCCGGCGATCAGGAGGATCTGGCAGGCAGGCCCTTTGTCGGTCCCGCAGGCCAGATGTTCGACCGCATCGCGCGAGAAGCCGGGATCGACCGCGCCCAGGCCTTCGTCACCAATGCGGTGAAGCATTTCAAGTTCATGCCCAAGGGCAAACGGCGCATTCACCAGAACCCGAATACCGGCGAGATCAAGGCCTGCCGTTTCTGGCTGCAGTCAGAGATCGAGCTGGTGCGTCCGAAGTTGATCCTGTCGATGGGCGGCACCGCCGCCGAAAGCCTGACCGGGTCACGCAAGGGTATCCTGTCACGGCGCGGCACGATCGAAAAGACCGCCGAAGGCGTGCCGGTGTTCCTGACCGTCCACCCGTCCTACCTGCTGCGGCTGCCCGATCCGGCGCTGCGCGACGACGAGACCGCGAAGTTCTGCGCCGATCTGAAATCGGCGCAGGCGCATCTGGAAGAGTTGCGCGCTGGCTGAAGGCGGCAAAGCGAAAGCGCGCCGCAGGGGAATGCGGCGCGCCTCAAGTGGTTCAAAGAACGGGGGCGTGGTCCGGTTCAGGTGTTGAACAGGAAATGCATCACGTCGCCATCCTTGACGAGGTAGGACTTGCCCTCGGCGCGCATCTTGCCCGCCTCCTTGGCCGGACCCTCGCCGCCCAAGGCGACGAAGTCGTCATAGGCGATGGTCTCGGCGCGGATGAAGCCGCGCTCGAAATCGCCATGGATCACGCCCGCAGCCTGCGGCGCCAGCGTGCCCTGCCGGATCGTCCAGGCGCGGGCTTCCTTGGGACCGACGGTGAAGTAGGTCTCGAGATGCAGAAGATCGTAGCCCGCGCGGATCAACCGGTCGAGACCCGCCTCCTCGAGCCCCATCTCCTCAAGGAACATGGCCTGCTCTTCGGCGTCGAGCTGGCTGATTTCTTCCTCGATCCGGGCGGAGATCACGACATGGGCGTTGCCCTCGGCCGCGGCCATCTCGGCCACCTTGGCGGATTGTCTGTTGCCGCTCGCGGCCGAGCCTTCCTCGACGTTGCAGACATAGAGCACCGGCTTGGCGGTCAGAAGCTGCAGCATCTTCCACGCCTTGCGATCGTCATCGGCGATCTCGACGGTGCGGGCGGGTTTGCCATCGGACAGTGCCACTTGCGCGGCCCTCAGAAGGCGCTCCTGATCGGCGGCCTCCTTGTCGCCGCCGCGCACCTTGCGCTGCAGGCCCTGAAGCCGCTTCTCGACCGACTCGAGATCGGCGAGCATCAGCTCGGTTTCGATCACCTGCGCGTCGGCCACCGGATCGACCCGGCCATCGACATGGACCACGTCGCCATCCTCGAAGCAGCGCAGCACGTGGGCGATGGCATCGGTCTCGCGGATGTTGGCGAGGAACTGGTTGCCCAAGCCTTCGCCCTTGCTCGCGCCCTTCACCAGCCCCGCGATGTCCACGAAGGTCATCCGGGTCGGGATCACCTGCTTGGACTTGGCGATCTCGGCCAGCTTGTCGAGGCGCGGGTCCGGCACCGCGACGTCGCCGACATTCGGCTCGATCGTGCAGAACGGAAAGTTGGCGGCCTGAGCCGCTGCGGTGCGCGTCAGCGCGTTGAACAGGGTGGACTTGCCGACATTCGGCAGCCCCACGATCCCCATGCGAAAGCCCATGTCACGCCTCCTAGCAGCACATCGCGGCGGTCCTATCCGCACGGGCGGCTCCGCGCAAGCCAAGGCTTGGTGACGACGGAGCCCGCATGCCATGCTCCACCCGCAAGCAAAAGGAGCCGCCGATGATCCCGATCCCCTATATCACCTTCCACGGCAACTGCGCCGAAGCGCTGGCCGAGTATGAGAAGATCTTCGACGCGGCCCCGGCCAGCGTCATGACCTTTTCCGAAGCGCCGCAGGAGATGCGCGATTCCATCCCCGAGGCCAGCCCGCAGGCGGTGATGCACGCGGCGCTGAAGATCGGTAATGGCTGGATCTATGCCAGCGATGACATCATGGGCGGCAGCCCGGAGATGGCGGGCTGCTCGATCACCATCGACCTCCCGGATGTGGCGCGCGCCCGTGCCGTGTTCGACGCGCTGGCCGATCATGGCCAGATCCATATGGAGTTTGCCAAGACCTTCTGGTCCGAGGGCTTCGGCACGCTGACCGACCGCTATGGCACGCGCTGGATGATCGGCGTCGAGGCCCCCATGCCGGACCAGCCCCAAAGCTGAGCCCCCATTGATTTCCGCCCCCCTTTGGCCCAAACCGCGAGAGGATCGGGCCAGAGGGGACGGGCATGACACGCATCGACGACACTTTCGCGCGGCTGAAATCCGAGGGGCGCAAGGCCTTCGTGGCCTATGTCATGGCCGGCGACCCGGATTTCGAAACCTCCAAGGAGATCGTGCGCGGCCTGCCCGGGGCGGGCGTCGACATCATCGAGCTGGGCCTGCCCTTCACCGATCCGATGGCCGATGGCGCGACGATCCAGCTCGCCGGACAGCGGGCATTGGCGCAGGGCATGACGCTCGACCGCACGCTCGAGATCGCGGCGCATCTGCGGGAGACCGACACCACGACCCCGATCGTGCTGATGGGCTACTACAACCCGATCCATTCGCGCGGCGTGCCGACATTCCTCGAACAGGCCAGAAAGGCCGGGATCGACGGCCTGATCGTCGTTGACCTGCCGCCCGAGGAAGACGCCGAGCTGTGCCTGCCCGCGCAGGCGGCGGGGCTGAACTTCATCCGCCTCGCGACGCCGACCACGGATGACGCCCGGCTGCCACGCGTGCTGCAAAACACCTCCGGTTTCGTCTATTACGTCTCGATCACCGGCATCACCGGCGCCGCCGAGGCGCAGGCGGACGCCGTGGCCCCCGAGGTGGCGCGGATCAAGTCAAAGACCGACCTGCCGATCATCGTTGGTTTCGGCGTCAGGACGCCCGAGACCGCGAAGAGCATCGCCGGTATCGCCGACGGCACGGTGGTCGGCTCGGTCATCGTAAGCCAGATTGCCGAAGGCAAGCCGGTGCCCGAGATCCTTGCCTTCGTGAAGACCCTCGCCGACGGGGCCCATTCGGCCTGAGGCTGCCTTCATTTCCGGAATGCGCGATCTCGACGGCACCCTTCGGGGTGCCGTTCTCGTTGCGGCACCCTGCAACCGCTGGTAAATGATCTTGACCAATCGGCGGGAGGGAACCATGCCAGTCATTACCTGCATCGAGGATCTGAAACGCCTGCACAAACGCCGGGCGCCGAAGATGTTCTTCGACTATGCCGAATCCGGTAGCTGGACCGAGCAGACCTTCCGCGAGAATACCACCGACTTCGAGAAGATCCGCCTGCGCCAGAAGGTGGCGGTGGACATGTCCGACCGCTCGACCGTGGGCACGATGCTGGGCGAGAAGGTGGCGATGCCCGTGGCGCTTGCCCCGGTGGGCATGACCGGCATGCAGAACGCCGATGGCGAGATCAAGGCCGCGCGCGCAGCCGAGAAATTCGGCGTGCCCTTCACCCTCTCCACGATGTCGATCTGCTCGATCGAGGACGTGGCCGAGCACACCTCGGCCCCGTTCTGGTTCCAGCTCTACGTGATGCGCGACGAGGATTTCGTGGACCGGATCATCGAGCGGGCCAAGCGCGCCGGCTGCTCGGCGCTGGTGCTGACGCTCGATCTGCAGCTCTTGGGCCAGCGGCACAAGGATCTCAAGAACGGCCTGTCCGCCCCGCCCAAACTTACCCCCGCCACCATGCTCGACCTCTCGACCAAGTGGAACTGGGGCTTGGAAATGCTGCGCACCAAGCGGCGCTTCTTCGGCAACATCGTGGGCCACGCCTCCGACGTGGAGGACACGCGCTCCTTGATGAAATGGACCGCTGAGCAGTTCGACCTGAAGCTCGATTGGGAGAAGGTCCGCAAGATCGCGGCCAAGTGGGACGGCAAGCTGATCCTGAAGGGCATTCTCGATGCCGATGACGCACGCAAGGCCGTGGAAGTCGGCGCCGACGCGATCGTCGTGTCGAACCATGGCGGGCGGCAGCTCGACGGGGCGCTCTCCTCGATCCGCATCCTGCCGTCGATCGTGCGCGAGGTGAAGGGCGAGACGGAGATCTGGCTCGACAGCGGCATCCGCTCGGGACAGGACGTGCTCAAGGCGCTGGCGATGGGGGCGGACGCCACGATGATCGGCCGGGCCTGGCTCTACGGTCTGGGTGCCATGGGCGAAAAGGGCGTGACGGCGGCGCTCGAGATCATCCGCAAGGAGCTCGACCTCACCATGGCGCTGTGCGGCGAGCGCGACGTGGCGAATCTCGGGCGGCAGAACTTGCTGGTGCCCGAGGATTTCGAGGGGCGCTGGCAGCAGGACATGTCGGACCGGGCCGGGGCACAGATCCACACCCTGCCCGCCTGACCATCGGGGGGCGGCGCGGCTGCCCCCTTGCATCTTCGCGACTTGGAGAGAGGCTGGAGCGGGCGGCGGGAATCGAACCCGCACGTTCAGCTTGGAAGGCTGACAGGCTACCACTACATCACGCCCGCTTCGACGGCTTTGATAGCGGCTCGCGCGGGCGGCTTCAAGACGGCTCGGACGTCAATCCACCTTGATCGGTTCGATCAGCTCCGGCCCGCTTGCGCGGTTCGAGTTCACCTTCGGATCGACCCTGTGAAAGGCCAGAGCCTCCGGGTTGGGCTTCATCAGCACCGCCGCCCCATGCCCCGCCTCGCCAAGCCAGAGCGGCCAGTCGGCGGCTTCGAGGATCACCGGCATCCGGCTGTGGATGTCGCGCATCGCTCCCGCCGCCCCGGTGGTGACCACGGCGCAGGTCGTGAAGCCTTCGCCATCCCGCTCCCACTCCTGCCACAGCCCCGCGAAAGCCAGCGGATCGCCGTCCTCGCGGTGGATGAACCACGGCAGCTTGCGGCCCGCCTCGTCCACGGTCCACTCGAAGAACCCGCTTGCCGGGATCAGGCAGCGCTGCTCGCGCACCGCGGCCCGGAAGGCGGGCTTTTCGGCCACCGTCTCGGCGCGGGCGTTGATGAGGAGCGGGCCATCGGTCGGCGTCTTGTACCAATGCGGAATGAAGCCCCAGCGCATCGGGCGCAGACGGCGCGCCCCCTTCTGCGCGGTGACCGTGTGGACCTGCACCGTCGGGCAGACGTTGTAGTTGGGCACTTCGGGCAGGTCGTTCGACGGCTGCGCCTCGAAGACCTGCGCCATCGCCTCATGGGGCAGCGTGATGGCCATACGTCCGCACATGGGGGGCTCCTGTGGTTTTCGACGCCCAACATAGCATGGCGCGCGCCTACGTCGCGGCGGATCGGCGCCTGACCCGGCCCGGCCCGGCTTCACAGTCCGGCGCGGGCCTGCCAGAACGGTCACGAGTTTCAGTTGAGGACGTTCTATGACCCGCCGCCTGCCCGCCGCCCTGTTCGCGCTCACGCTCGTCTCCGCCTGCGCTGCCTCCGGCGGCTCGACCGTCGTGCGGGGCACTGGCCCGGACGAGCTTTTGAAGCTGCGCGCGGGACCGGGTTTGGGCTATAGCGTGATCCTCGGCCTGCCCGACGGCACACGGCTCCAACGCCGCGACTGCGTCACCGAAATGGGCCAGCTCTGGTGCCGGGTCTCCCTCGCCGATGCGCCCGGCATCACCGGCTACGTGTCCGAAGACTACCTGTCCGAAAGCTGATGAAAAAGGCGCGCGCCGGTGTCCCGGCGCGCGCCTGTTCCGACCCGAACGGGTCTTACTTCATCGTGATGCGACCGTCGGTATAGGGTTTGTAGTCGCCCTGCGCCGCCATGTACTCGGCCGTCACGTCGGCGAGGTCGGGGCCGAAATCATAGGCGTTTTCGGCCTCGACGAACATCGAGTAGCCGTCGCCGCCGTTGCGCACGTAGTTGTTCGACACGGCGCCATAGGTGGCCTCCGGATCGAGCGGCTCACCGTCGATCACCACGTCCGAGACGCGGCTGCCTGGGTCGGCCGCGGCATCGACGGCGAAGGTCATGCCGGCGACCTGCGGGAAGCGGCCGCCGCCCTCCTCGATCTGGCTTACCCCGTTCTCCAGCGCCTCCAGCAGCGTCGCGCCCGATATCTGGAAGGTCGAAAGCGTGTTCTGGAAGGGCAGCACGGTCAGCACCTCGCCCATCGTCACCTCGCCTTCGTCGATGCTGGCGCGCAGGCCGCCCGAGTTGGCGATGGCGACCTGGATGCCTTGATCGGCAACGCGGTCGAGCATGGCGTCGGCCACGAGGTTGCCCATCTCGCATT
This sequence comes from Limimaricola cinnabarinus LL-001, assembly GCF_000466965.1. Lineage (GTDB taxonomy): Bacteria > Pseudomonadota > Alphaproteobacteria > Rhodobacterales > Rhodobacteraceae > Limimaricola > Limimaricola cinnabarinus. The sequence goes on along the minus strand of NZ_BATB01000003.1, from coordinate 60,465 downwards.
CCTGCGCCCGGCAGATGTCGCGGTTGCCCTCGATCGGCGCGGCGGAGGCGGCGACGACGCGATTGCGAATCTCGTCGAGCGGCTTGGCGAGCTCCGCCACGCGGTCCACCGCCGCCTGATCCTCGACCACCTCACCGTCGATCAGCACCGGCTCGCCCGAGGCTTCGGTGATCACGCCCTCATCGTCGAAGGTCACGTTCAGCTCGCCCAGAAACTTGCCATAGGCATAGGCCTGCACGATGGCGGTGTCGCCGACCATCACCGGATAGACGTCGACCGCGCCCTCCTGTTCGTTCGACAAAAGAGTGTTGGAATGCCCGCCGACGATCACGTCGACGCCGGTGGTCGCCTCGGCCACGCGCTTGTCGGTCTCAAAGCCCGAATGGCTCAGCACCACGATCTTGTTGACGCCTTCCTCGGTCAGCCGGTCCACCTCGGCCTGCACCGCCTCGACCGGGTCGGTGAAGATCACGTCGGGGCCGGGGCTCGCCAATTCGTCTGTGTCCTGCGGGGTGAGGCCGATGAGGCCGATCTTCTCGCCGCCGCGCTCGATCACGGTGCTCTTCTGGATCGCGTCGGCGAGCTTTTCCTCACCCGAGACGTCGGCGTTCGACATCAGCACCGGGAAATCGACATTGTCGATGAAGGCGCGCAGCACCTCGGGGCCGTCGTCGAACTCGTGGTTGCCCACGGTCATCGCGTCATAGCCGAGCTGGTTCATGAACTCGGCCGTCATCTCGCCCTTGTAGTAGGTATAGAACAGCGTGCCCTGAAACTGGTCGCCGCCATCGACGAGCAGCAGGTTGTCCCCCGCCCGCCCGCGCGCCTCCTGCACCGCCGTGACGAGACGCGCGACACCGCCAAAGCAGTCGCCGGCCTCGTTGTCCTCGGCCGAGCAGGTCGAGTCGTAAGCCGAGATCGGCTCGTAGCGGTCGTGGAAGTCGTTGGTGTGCAGGATCGTCAGGCTGTATTCCGCCTGTGCGGCACCGGCGGCAAGCGCGATGGCGGCCGTGGTGCCGAAGAGTCCAAGTTTCATTGTTGCGTCCCTGTCGGTTTCGTTATGGCCCGAGCCTGCGCCAAGGCCGCGGCGTCTGTCAAAGCTGGCGTTGTCCTGCCCTAGCGGCATGACACACGCATGACGGGCCCGCTTGACGTGGCGGCGGGGCGCGGCCATGAGACGGTCATGCTGATCTACAAGATATTCCGCGCGCCCGAATGGGCCGATCTGGACCTCGCCGGCGAAACGCTCGGCGCTCCGGTCGATCTCGCCGATGGCTTCATCCATTTCTCGACTGCCGAACAGGCGCCCGGGACGGCCGCGAAGCATTTCGCGGGCGAGGACGGGCTGGTGCTGGCGGCCATCGACACCGAGGCACTGGGCGATGATCTGCACTGGGAGCCGTCGCGCGGCGGTCAGCTTTTCCCGCATCTCTACCGGGCGCTGAAGCGCCAAGAGGTGGTCTGGTCGAAGAAGCTGCCGCTGGCGGGCGGACGCCACGAATTCCCCGGGGACATGGCATGAGTGCTCTGGAAAAGCTGGGTCTCGCGGCGCTGCATCGCATCGACCCCGAAACCGGGCACGGTCTGGCGCTCAAAGCGCTGAAGGCGGGCCTCGGACCCAAGGGCAGCCCGGTGACAAGCGCGCGGCTCGCCACCCGCGTGGCCGGTCTCGACTTGCCCAACCCGGTCGGGCTGGCGGCGGGCTTCGACAAGAACGCGGTGGCGCTGGACGCGCTGGCGCAGACCGGTTTCGGCTTTGTCGAGGTCGGCGCCGCCACGCCGCGCCCGCAGGAGGGCAACCCGCGCCCGCGCCTGTGGCGGCTGACGCAGGACCGCGCCGCGATCAACCGTTTCGGCTTCAACAATGAAGGCATGGAGACGATCGCCGGGCGACTTGCACGGCGGCCCGCGGGGATCATCGGCCTCAATCTCGGGGCCAACAAGGACAGCGAGGACCGCGCGGCAGATTTCGCCGCCGTGCTGACCCGCTGCGCCGCGCATCTCGACTTCGCCACTGTCAACGTGTCCTCGCCCAACACCGAGAAACTGCGCGATCTGCAGGGCCGTGCGGCGCTCTCGGCGCTGCTGGCGGGCGTGATGGCGGCCAATGCCGCCCTGCCTCGCCCGCTCCCGGTCTTTCTCAAGATCGCGCCGGATCTTTCAGAGGCCGAGATCGAGGATGTGGCGCGGGTGGCCGAGGAGGCGCGCGTCTCGGCGATCGTCGCCACCAACACCACGCTGTCGCGCGACGGGCTCACCGACAGCAGCGTGACAACATGGGCGGCCTCTCGGGCCAGCCGTTGTTCGAGAGATCGACGCGGGTGCTGGCACGTCTGTCCTCTCTCACCGATCTGCCGCTGATCGGCGTCGGCGGCGTGGGCTCGGCCGAGCAGGCCTATGCCAAGATCCGCGCCGGGGCGAGCGCCGTGCAGCTCTACACCGCGCTGGTTTATGGCGGCGTGTCGCTCGCGGGAGAGATCGCGCGGGGGCTCAACGCTCTGCTGGCGCGCGACGGCTTTGCCAACGTGGCCGACGTCGTGGGCACCGGCCGCTCCGACTGGCTTTAGGCGGCGGCCCGTTCCAGCGCAGGGTAGCGCGCGGCCAGCGTCGCGCCGCGCGCCACATAGCTCACCAGCATCGCCATCCACAGCCCGTGATTGCCGAAGGCGGCGGTGAGCGGGATCGCGGCGGCGAAGTAGATCGCCGCCGAAAGCGCCATCATGTTGCGCATGTCACGCGAGCGGGTGGCGCCGATGAAGATCCCGTCGAGCATCCATGGGATCAGCCCGAACAACGGCGTCGCCACCATCCATGGCAGGTAGTCGCGCGCCGCTTCCCGCACCTCGGGCGCGGTGGTCATGGCGTCGATGATCGCGGGCCCGAAGATCCAGAAGCCCAACGCCAGAGCGAGGCTCACCACGCCGCCATGGATCGACGGCAGGATCGCCGCCCGCCTGAGCCGAAGCGCCGCCCGCGCGCCCATCGCCTGCCCCACCACGCCTCGGCCGCGAAGGCGAAACCGTCGAGCGCGAAGGCGGTGATGTTGAGAAATTGCAGCAGCACCTGGTTCGCGGCGAGGGGCACGTCGCCGAACCCCGCGCCCCAGAACAGGAAGCTGATGACGATGGATTGCAGCAGCACCGAGCGGATCAGGATGTCGGTGTTCACCGCCGCCATATGCCTGAGCCGCGCCGCGTCGAAGATCCGCGCCCGGTCGCGCCAGGCCGGCGTGGCAAAGGCATCCCGGCACAGCCACAGCCCGAGCGCGAGGCCCGACCATTCGGCGAGGAAGGTGGCGACGGCGACGCCCGGCACGCCCCAGCCCAGACCCAGCACGAACCACAAGTCGAGCGCGATGTTGACGCCGTTCATCCACAGCTGCAGCACCAGCACCGCGCCGGTGCGCTCCTGCGCGATGAGCCAGCCGGTCAGCCCATAGATCGCAATGGCGGCGGGGGCGGACCAGACGCGGATCGCGAGATAGTCGCGCGCCAGCGTCTCGACCTCGGCGCTCGCGGGCGCGAGCGTGAAGGCGGCGGCGAAGATCGGCCATTGCAGCGCGATCAGCGCGGCCCCGGCGGCAAAGGCGATCATCAGCGCGCGGCTGAGCAGCGCCGAGACCTCGGCCCGGTCACCCCTGCCCAGCGCCTGCGCGGCGAGGCCGGTGGTGCCCATGCGCAAAAAGCCGAAGATCCAGTAGACGCCGGAAATGATCACCGCGCCGATGCCGACCGCACCGATCGGGGCTGCGGCCCCGAGTTGTCCGACGACACCGGTGTCGACCGCGCCCAGAATCGGCACGGTGGCGTTCGAGAGCACGATGGGCAGCGCGATCTTGAGGACGCGCCGGTGGGTCAGCGGCGCGGCGGTTTCAGCCATCGAGCCCCGGCATCAGGAAATGCCCCGTCGCCTGCGCGAAGAGACGCGCGCGGTTGTCCTGCCATGCCTCGACATGCACACTCGCATAGCGCCGCCCCGAACGGTTGATCCGGGCCCGCGCATAGGCGTCACGCGGCAGGCCGGATCGCAGGTAATCGACGGTGAAGTCGATGGTGCGCGGCCAGTTCGGACGCGCCTCGGCCTCGGCCTGCGCCTCGGGTGTGCCCGCCTCGATCAGCCCCCACATTCGCGACCACGCCAGTTCGACGATGGCGGTGGTCTCCAGAAACGCCGCCGTGGCGCCGCCATGCAGCGCCGGCAGCATCGGGTTGCCGATCAGCCGGTCCGCATAGGGGAGCACGGCGGTCAACTCGTCGCCATGCCGCTCAAAACGGATGCCGAGAAAGGCAATGTAGGGCACGCCGCCGACGAGCCGCTCCAGCGCGGCGTCGCGGCGGGTCTTGATGACCTGGACGGGTTCGGGACGCGGACGGCTCATTTCGGCGCTCCCAGCTTTTCGACGGTGAAGGCGCCCGTCGCCGTCGCCACGGGGCGGCTGTCATCCTCGTCGCAGGCCACGGCGCGCACGAAGGCGACCGACCTCGTGACGTGCCAGCATTCGGCCTTGGCGGTGATCACCTGTCCGGGCGTCGCGGGGCGCATGTAGTCGATCCGCAGATCGAGTGTCGCGGTGCTCAGCGGTGCGGAGGGATGCGACATCACGGCCGCGCCCGCGCAAGTGTCCATCAAAGCCGATACCGCGCCGCCATGGATCACACCGGTCTCTGGATCGCCGACCAGCTCCGCGGCCCAAGGCATGGTGATGGCGGCATGACCGCCGCCAAGCGCCGCGATCCGCATTCCAAGCGCCTGCGCATGCGGCAGGGCATCGATGAATTGCTGGGCGCGATCGAGATCGAGGTTGTGATCGGATGTCATGCGATCAACTTGGCGATCCCACAGGCGTCGGCAAGCGTTATCTTTGAAGAAAGCAGCCCATAGCCGTGTTGTCGTCACGGCACGAGACTCCTAATGTCTGCTCGAAGGAGCGCCGAAGATGTCCGATACCCCCCTGACTTTCAAAGAAATGTGTGAACGATTCGAGGTGACGCCTCGGACCTTGCGCTATTACGAATACATCGAGCTGCTGGCTCCCGAGAAGCAGGGCCGCGCCCGGTTCTACGGACGCCGCGAGATCGCCCGCATGATCCTGATCCTACGGGGCCGCCGCTTCGGCTTCAGCCTCGAGGATATTCGCCAGTTCCTTATCATCTACGAGGCCGAAGGCACCCGCGCCCAGATGGAGACATGGGTCGGGATGGCGGACAAGCAGCTCGAGACGCTGGAGGCACAGCGTCGCGAGCTCGACGAGACGATCTCCGAACTGCGCAAGCTGCGAGACGAATCTTATTCGTCCCTGAAGTGAAGTCCCGGAAAACAATCAACTTCAGCGGGTAATCGAGAATTTTACCGGGAGAACAAAGTTTCTCCGTAAGAGGTGAATTTTTCTTGACCTTTCGTCATCGCATTGCTGACGTGGCGTCATGTTTACGTTCGCGTCACCTTTGCTTGTAAGGTCTTTTCGGAACCCGCAGGTGGATCGTCTGACCGGACACCAAGGGTTAAGAAAAAAATGACCGACCAGACCATGACCATCCGCCAGATGTGCGACAGCTTCGACGTGACGCCCCGCACATTGCGCTTCTACGAGGCAAAGGAGCTTCTGTTTCCCATTCGTGAAGGCACGAAGCGGCTCTTCACCCGGCGCGACCGGGCCCGGCTCAAGCTGATCCTGCGCGGCAAGCGCTTCGGCTTCAGCCTCGAAGAGATCCGCCAGCTTCTCGATCTCTACGAGACCGACGACCAGCAGGAGGTGCAGCTCGCGCGCACCCTCGAAGTGGCCGAACGGCATCTGCGGGAGATGCAAGAGCAGCGCGCCGCCCTCGACGAGGCGATCCGGGAGCTCGAGACGCAGATGAACTGGGGCGCGGACCGGCTGAGCCAGTTGCGCGCACGGGCGACGGCGGCCTAACCGCCCTCTCCACGATCTGGTCGGGATGACATTGCGCGGTCCGGGAGGAGGAGCCCGGTCCGCGTTCATCGGACCAGACCGGGCCGCGCGGCCCGCCGGAGGAGAGACAGGAATGCCAAGCTACACCGCACCGATCCGCGACATCCAGTTCGTCCTGCACGAATTTCTGCGGGTCTCCGAACAGGACACCCCCGGATATACGGATCTCGACGCCGATTTCACGGCGGCGATCCTTGAGGAGGCGGGCAAGCTCTCCTCTGCCGTGCTGGCGCCTCTGAACCTCTCGGGCGATCATGAAGCTGCCGCCTCGACAACGGGGTGGTGCGCACGCCCGAGGGCTTCAAGGCGGCCTTCGACCAGATCCGCGATGGCGGCTGGACCGCCATCGACGTCGCCGAGGAATTCGGCGGACAGGGCCTGCCCTATCTCATGCATACCGCCGCGAACGAGCCGATGGTCTCGGCCAACATGGCGCTGAACATGTATCAGGGCCTGACCCACGGCGCTTACACCGCGATCAAGATCCACGGCACCGACGCGCAGAAGGCGTGCTGGCTGCCGAAGCTCGGCTCATGCGAATGGACCGGCACGATGAACCTGACCGAACCGCATTGCGGCACGGATCTCGGCCTGATGCGCACCAAGGCGGTGCCGCAGGAGGACGGAACCTACCGGATCTCGGGCCAGAAGATCTTCATCTCGGCCGGCGAACACGACATGGCCGAGAACATCGTCCACCTCGTGCTGGCCAAGATTCCCGGCGGCCCTGAGGGCATCAAGGGGGTGTCGCTCTTCGTGGTGCCCAAGATGCTCGTGAACGAGGACGTCTCTCTGGGCGCGCGCAACGGCGTCGCCTGCGGCGCGCTCGAAGACAAGATGGGCATCCACGGCAACGCCACCTGCGTCATGAATTACGACGAGGCCGAGGGTTATCTTCTGGGCGAGGCGCACAAGGGCATGCGCGCCATGTTCACCATGATGAACGAGGCCCGTCTCGGCGTCGGCCTGCAGGGCTGGGCGCAATCCGAGGCCGCTTATCAGAACGCCTTGGCCTATGCCAAGGACCGGCTGCAGGGCCGCGCCGTCACGGGTACCAAGAACCCGGCCGGCCCGGCCGACCCGCTGATCGTGCATCCCGACATCCGCCGCAGCCTGATGGATCAAAAGAGCTTCAACGAGGCTGCGCGCGCCTTCACCTATTGGGGCGCCTCGATGATCGATCGCAGCCACAAAATGGGCGACGCGCAGGCGGAGGCGATGATCTCGCTGCTGACCCCGATCATCAAGGGCTTTTTGACCGACAAGGGCTTCGAGATGTGCGTGCAGGCCCAGCAAATCTTCGGCGGGCATGGCTACATCGAGGATGGGGCATGTCGCAATTCGTGCGAGATGCCCGAATTGCGATGATCTACGAAGGTGCCAATGGCGTGCAGGCGCTCGACCTGGTGGGCCGCAAGCTCGCGGCGCAGGGCGGCAAGCCGATGATGACGCTGATCGAGGAGATCAAGGTCTTCTGCAAGGAGAACGCCGAGGATGCCGATTTCGTGCGCGATTTCATCGAGCCTTTGAAATCCGCGTCGAAGGACATGCAGCAGGCGGCGATGTTCTTCATGCAGAGCGGCATGAAGGACCCCGACGCCGCGCTTTCGGGCAGCACCGATTTCATGCATCTGATGGGGCATGTCTGCCTCGGCTGGACCTGGGCACGCATGGCCAAGGCGGCGCAGGCGGGACTGGCGTCGGGCACCGGCGATCGCGACTTCTACGAGACCAAGATCGCGACGGGGCGCTACTACATGGCGCGCCAGCTTCCGGCGACGAAGATGCATCTCGCCCGGATCGAAAGCGGCGCGGCCCCGGTGATGGCGCTGGAAGTCGACGCTTTCTGATGGACGACGGCGTGGTCCGGGGCGAGGCTCGCTCCGGACCGAACCGGAGGACGACATGCCCAAGCGCCTGAAACTGACCCGCCGCTTTCCCGTCGCAATGAGCGAGGACGGCTATCGCCGCCTCAGGCGTTTCGCGCGCGAGGCCGGGCTCGACGAGGGCGAGGCCCTGTCCTTCCTGTTCGAGAATTTCGACAGCGTCATCTCCGAGGACACTTTCAACCACAGGCTGAGGCTGTTCAACGCGGAGCTGGAAGCGCGCAAGCGGTAGGGACCTGCAGGGAAAGGCAGATGGTGGAGCTGCGTATTTTTAGAATGATGAACGGGTCGGCGTTCCGCCCGGTCCAGACGGCAGTCGTTTCGGTCGACGCGTGGACCCGGTTTCACCAATCGTGGTCATCGGCTCGCCAGCTTGTACCGCAAGTTCGCGAACCGGTCGCAAAGGTTTACGAGTCGTTAACCGCGACGCGATCTCGTCATCATCACGCATCGAGCCACGCGTCCGGCGCTGGCCCGGTGCGCCGATCAAGGGAGAGAACATGATCCGACTGCACTGCTTTGGCGAGAGCGGCAACGCCTACAAGGCGGCCCTGCCGATGACGCTCGCCGGGCTCGACTGGGAGCCGGTGAAGGTGGATTTCTTTGCCGGTGCCGCGCGCTCCGACACGTTCCGCGCGCTTAATGAGATGGGCGAGGTGCCGGTGCTCGAGGCCGACGGCCTGAGGCTGAGCCAGTCCGGCGCGATCCAGGATTGGATCAGCGAGCGGACCGGGCTTTATGGCGGCGCGACCCCCGAGGAAAAGCGCGAGGTGCTGCGCTGGGTGCTGTGGGACAACCACAAGCTCTCGGGCCAGGCGGGCGCGCTGCGATTCCTCATGAACTTCCTGCCGCCCGAGAAGCGTCCCGAACAGGTGATCCAATGGCTGCAGGGCCGTCTCGCGCCGACCTATGCCACGCTCGACCGTGCGCTCGCCGGGCGCGACTGGCTGGTGGGCGACGGCCCGACCAACGCCGATTTCTCCTGCTGTGGCTATCTCTACTACCCCGAGCCCTTCGGCTTCGACCGCGCCGCGCACCCTCATATCGACCGCTGGCTCGACCGCATCGCGGCCCTGCCCGGCTGGAAACACCCCTATGACCTGATGCCTGGCTCGCCCGCCGACCGGGCGGACCGATAAATGCCCACCGACCGGGTGGACCAGTAAGTGCCCGCCGACCGGGCCGACAAGGAGACGACATGACCGACGCCTTCATCTACGACGCGATCCGCACCCCGCGCGGCAAGGGCCGCAAGGACGGCGCGCTGCACGAAGTCACCAGCCTCAGGCTCTCGGCGGGCGTGCTCGACGCCCTTGCCGAGCGCAACGGCATCGAAGGGCACGTCATCGAGGACGTGATCTGGGGCAACGCCACGCAGGTCGCCGAACAGGGCGGCTGCCTCGCCCGCTCCGCCGTGCTGGCCTCGTCGCTCGACGAGCGTATTCCGGGCCTGTCGATCAACCGGTTCTGCGCCTCCGGCATGGAGGCCGTTAACCTCGCCGCCAACCAAGTGCGCGCGGGCGCGGGCCGGGCCTATATCGCGGGCGGCGTCGAGGCGATGAGCCGCGTGCCCATGGGCTCGGACGGTGCCGCGATCGCGGTCGACCCGTCCATCGCGATGAAGACCTACTTCGTACCGCAGGGCATCTCGGCCGACATCATCGCGACCGAATACGGGATTTCGCGCGACGAGGTCGACGCCTTCGCTGTCGAGAGCCAGCGCCGCGCCAAAGCGGCGTGGGACGACGGGCGCTTTGCCCGCTCGGTGGTCCCGGTCAGGGACATCAACGGCCTCACCCTTCTCGACCATGACGAATACATGCGCCCGCAGACCGACATGCAGGCCTTGGGCGCGCTCGAGCCGTCGTTCAAGGCGATGGGCGAGGTGATGCCCGGCTTCGACAAGGTCGCGCTGATGAAATACCCGCATCTGGAGCGGATCAACCACGTGCACCACGCGGGCAACTCGTCGGGCATCGTCGACGGCGCGGCCGGCCTGCTGATCGGCGATGCCGAGTTCGGGCGGGCGCATGGCCTCAAGCCGCGCGCGCGTATCCGCGCCACCGCCAAGATCGGCACCGATCCGACGATCATGCTCACCGGCCCGGTGCCGGTCACCGAAAAGATCCTCGCCGACAGCGGCATGTCGATCTCGGACATCAACCTGTTCGAGGTGAACGAGGCCTTCTCCGCCGTGGCGCTGCGCTTCCAGCAGGCCTTCGACATCGACCCCGCCAAGCTCAACCCCAATGGCGGCGCCATCGCCATGGGCCATCCGCTCGGTGCCACCGGCGCGATCATCATCGGCATCCTGCTCGACGAGCTGGAGCGCACGGGCCAGTCGACCGGCCTCGCCACGCTCTGCGTCGCCTCCGGCATGGGCGCGGCCACGATCATCGAGCGGGTCTGAGATGCCAGACCACAGCGCGATTTCGAGGCGAAAATCCGGTATTCACATGGACATGCCCCTTGAGCGAATTAGTCTATTGGATACCCCGCCACCCTATTCCCGCGAGGACCGCCAGCATGGTCCCGATCATGTCGCAATTCATCGAACGTCACAGCCAGCTGTTCCGAGAAGGACGGATCGAGGAGATGCTCGACGATTGCGACTATCCGCTGGGGGTGCAGGGGCCGGATGGCCTCGCGGTGGCCTCCCGCGACACCTACCGCGAATGGCTGCAGAACTGGCGAGGCGACCTTGGCAACCGCGGCATGCGCGAGGAATATGTGCGCATCCATACGCTGGAGCTGCCGCGTGCCGGCAAGTTCCGGGTCTGGATCGAGCGCAGGTTCGAAAACGAAGCCGGCGAGCAGCTCGATCTCGACGTGATCTACTACTGTCGTTTCGACACGCCGCGCCCCTTGATCGAGATGATCGAATTCGGCGCACCGCCCAGCCCGACCGACTGATGCGGCAGCCGCGTCGTCTTTCCCCCAAAGTTCCTGCGATAGGGAGGTCGTCATGACCGATTTCACGCTTGCGCGCGACGCCGACGGCGTTGCCGTCATCACTTGGGACGTGCCGAAACGTTCCATGAATGTCATGTCGATGCAGGGCTTCGAGGAGCTCGACGCGCTGATCGACGAGGCGCTGGCCGACGAGGCCGTGAAAGGCATCGTCATCACCTCCGGAAAGAAGGATTTCGCCGGCGGCATGGATCTCGGCGTGATCGCCGGGATGAAGCAATCGGGCGGCGACGAGCCCGCCCGCGCCGTGTTCGAAGGCGTGATGCGCATGCATGGCGTGCTGCGCAAGATCGAGCGCGCTGGGATGGATCCCAAGACCAACAAGGGGGGCAAGCCGATCGCCGCCGCCCTGCCCGGCACCGCGCTGGGCATCGGTCTGGAGATCCCGCTGGCCTGCCACCGGATCTTTGCCGCCGACAATCCCAAGGCCAAGATCGGCCTGCCCGAGATCATGGTCGGCATCTTTCCCGGCGCCGGTGGCACCACGCGCCTCGTGCGCAAGCTCGGCGCGATGGGCGCGTCGCCCTTGCTGCTCGAAGGCAAGATGAACGACCCCAAGAAGGCAAAGGCGCTCGGCGTGATCGACGAGGTGGTCGAGGACCCGCTCGCCGCCGCCAAGGCATGGGTGCTGCAGGCCAAGGATGCGGATCTCGTGAAGCCGTGGGACGCCAAGGGTTACAAGATGCCCGGCGGCGCGCCCTATCACCCGGCGGGCTTCATGACCTTCGTCGGTGCCTCCGCAATGGTGCATGGCAAAACCCAAGGCGTCTATCCGGCGGCCAAGGCGCTCCTTTCGGCGGTCTACGAAGGCGCGCTCGTGCCCTTCGACGCCGCGCTCAGGATCGAGGCGCGCTGGTTCACCAAGGTGCTGATGGACCCCTCCTCCACCGCGATGATCCGCTCGCTCTTTCTCAACAAGGAGGCGCTGGAAAAGGGTGCGAACCGCCCCGAAGCGCCGGACCAGACGGTGCGCAAGGTCGGCGTGATCGGCGCGGGCATGATGGGCGCGGGCATCGCCTATGTCTCGGCCAATGCGGGCATCGATGTGGTGCTGATCGACGCCGCCCAGGACGCCGCCGATCGCGGCAAGGCCCATTGTGAAGGGCTGCTCGACAAGGGCATCTCGCGCCGCAAGGTGACGACCGAGAAAAAGGAAGAGGTGCTGTCGCGCATCACCGCCACCACCGATTACGCCGCGCTCTCGGGCTGCGATCTGATCGTCGAGGCCGTGTTCGAGGATATCGGCGTCAAGGCCGAGGTCACACGGAACGTGCTGGCCCATGTCGGCCCCGACTGCATCTTCGCCACCAACACCTCGACCCTGCCGATCACCGAGCTGGCCAAGGCGTCGGACGCCCCCGACCGCTTCATCGGCATCCACTTCTTCTCGCCGGTCGACAAGATGATGCTGGTCGAGATCATCAAGGGCGAAAGGACCGGTGATGTTGCCGTGGCCAAGGCGCTCGACTTCACGCGCCAGATCCGCAAGACGCCGATCGTCGTCAACGACGCACGCTTCTTCTACGCCAACCGCTGCATCATCCCCTACATCAACGAGGGCATCCGCATGGTGGCCGAAGGGGTCGAGCCCGCGCTGATCGAAAACGCGGCGCGTCTTGTCGGCATGCCGCTGGGTCCGCTGCAGCTCGTGGACGAGACCTCGATCGATCTCGGCGTGAAGATCGCCAAGGCCACCAAGGCCGCGATGGGCGATGCCTATCCTGACGAGGCGGTGGACGAGGTGCTGTTCTGGATGGCCGATCAGGGCCGGATGGGCCGCAAGTCGAAATCGGGCTTCTACGCCTATGACGAAAAGGGCCAGCGCAGCGGCCTCTGGGACGGGCTGTCGGAGCGCTACACGGTTTCGGACGAGCAACCCGATCTCGTCGAAGTGCAGCAGCGGCTGTTGTTCGCGCAGGTGCTCGAAGCGGTGCGCGCCTTCGAGGACGGGGTGTTGACCGACATCCGCGAAGGCGACGTGGCGGCAATTCTCGGCTGGGGCTTCGCGCCGTGGTCGGGCGGGCCGTTCTCGTGGCTCGACATGATCGGCGCGGGCTTTGCCGCAGAGCGCTGCGACGCACTCGCCGCCGCGCATGGCGACCGCTTCGCCTGTCCGGCCCTTCTGCGCGAGATGGCGCAGTCGGGGGCGGCCTTCTACGACCGCTACGGCGACGGCCGCGCCGCGCGCGCTGCCTGACGCCTGAATGGGGCCCGCGACACCCTTTTCCCGTCGCGGGCCCTTGCCCGATCGCGCCTGTTCTTCCGGCCGGGAACCTCAGTCCTGTAGCCTCCCCCATTATGGTGCGTCGGGCGGGCCACGGCCTCTCGCAGCCCCTGTTCCTCGCCCGACCCGGGGGCTATGTTGACCGAAACGGCTGGCCGGGACATTCGGGCCGCGAAGGGAACGATGACCGCACTCAAGGAATTCGCTCGGCTGGAGACGGAAGGCGTCTGGTTCTCCGAACCGGGGGCGGAGCCGCGTCCGGTGACGATTTCCTTCGGCGAGGCAACCTTGGTGCTCTCGGACGAGACCGGCCTGCCGGTGACGCATTGGTCCCTGCCCGCGCTGCACCGGATGAACCCCTCCGAACGCCCCGCGATCTATGCGCCTGACGCCGAGGCGAGCGAGACGCTCGAGATCGAGGACGACACGATGATCGGCGCGCTGGAAAAGGTGCGTCGCGCCGTCGCCGCGCGCGAGCCGCGGCCGGGCCGCCTTCGACAGGGCATGATCGCCGGCAGCATCGTGCTCGGGCTGGGGCTGGCCGTGTTCTGGCTACCCGGCGCGTTGATGCAGCAGACCCTGAGCGTGGTGCCGCCGGGCAAGCGATCCGAACTGGGTGCGACGCTTCTGGGCATGGTGCAGAAGATCACCGGCCCGACCTGCCGCGACCCTCTGGGCAGCGAGGCGCTGGGGCGGATGCGCGACCGGCTTCTGGGTCAGGGCGGTGGACAGATCGTGGTGGTTCCCGAGGGGCTCGCCGGTCCGCTCTACCTACCGGGCGGCATCATCGTGCTACCGCAGGAACTGGTCGAGGATGCCGAGGAGCCGGCGGAGATCGCGGGGCATGTCCTGGCCACGGTCGCAAGCCGCGAGGAGCATGATCCGCTCGACGACCTGCTGCGCGAGGCGGGGTTCGGCACCGTGCTCAAGCTGCTGACCACCGGCGACATCCCGACCGAAACGCTGCAAGCGCAGGCGGTCCATCTCGTTGAGACCCCCGCGCCGCGCGCCGATGATTCGCTGCTCCTCGAGGAGTTCGCGGCCGCTGGCGTGCCGATCGGGCCTTGGGCGCGCGCCACCGATCCCGACGGCGCGGTGTCGGCGGTTCTGGTCGCCGCCGAACCCGCGGCGAGCGCGGGACCGGTCGTGTCGGATGGCGACTGGGTCAGCCTGCAGGGCATCTGCCGGGGCTGACCCCCCAATCGAAGGCTTCAGAACCCTCAACCAATTTTCACCGAAAGGCTTCGCGGCCTTGGCCGCGCGCGGAACTATCCCTGTCTCAATTGCGCGCGAAGGCGTCGCGGTAGCCTGCCGCCCGCACCGCACCCAGCGCCCGGGCCAGCGGCGCGCCTTCGGCAAAGGGGCCGGTCGCGACGATCTGCAGGCCACCGCTCTGGCCGCGCGCGACCTGCAGACCCATCACCCGCAGCCGCGCCGCGGCGCGGTCGGCATTGGCGGCCTCGGCATAGCTTCCAACCTGCACGAAGCGCCCCGTGGTCGTCGCGACAGGCTTGGACGCGGGGGCGGAGCTGCTCGATACCCGCCCGACCAGCGCTGTCGGCACCGTGACGGGGGCCGCGAGGACCGGCGCGCGGACCTGTCCCGCGCCCGCGCGCTCGACGATGCGAACGCCGCGGTTGCGGTTGAGCCGCCCGTCATCCCATGCGCTCACATAGCCGGTCGGCGGCGCGACGGGATCGGGCAGCGGCACGGCTGCCGCCGCGCGTCGCAGCGCCTCGCTCTGCGGAGCGAGGAAGGCCATCGCTCCGACCGCGCCCTGCGGTTCGATCCGGGCGGCGTTGCCTAGGCCCGAGGGCGACTGCGCCTGCGGACCGCAGCGGCGCGGGTGGTCCCCCGCGCCGATCAGCGCATGGCCCGAGTCCGGCCCGAGATCGCAGCGCCCGGCGGCCGAGGCGATGACCGGCCCCCGTCCGGCGGCGACCGGAGCACCGGGCGCAGCCCGGTGGCGGGACCGGAGGGGGCCACCGGCAGGCGGGTCGCGGCGAGGCGCGCGCCGGGCACCTGCGCCGTGGCGCGCTGCGGGCCGCAACTTACCGGCTCCCCGCTGCCTTGCAGCACGTAGCGGCGCCCCGTTGCGGCCATGTCGGCGCAGACGGCGGCCAGCGTGTAGGCCCCGCGCAACGGCGCGGCGGGGTCGGATCGGCGGGGTGCACCGCATACGATGGTCTCGCCCGTCATGTTGCTGACGTAGCCCGGTTGCGGACCGCTGCGCCCGTTGCAGAAGGCCGCGCGGGTCAGCGCCGGCGGTGCCGTGCGCGCGACATCGGGTTCCGGTGTACGCACTCGTGCCGAGACCGGCGCGGCGCGGGCTGGCGCGGTGGGCGCCGGGGCGGCGCGTGCGGGGGGGGCCGGGGGTTTCGCGGCGGGCGCAGGCGTGGCTGCGGCGGCACGGCCCTCGGGCACCGGATCGGGGATCACGGGCAGATCCGCGGCGGCGGTGCGGCTGGGCTGAAAGCCGCACAGGGGTTCGCGGTTGCGGTTCATGCGCGGTATCCAGTTGGTCATGCCGCCGATGCCCGCGCGGATGAAGGCGCAGCCCTCGCTGTCGACATACTGGTTGGCGCTGTAGCTTTCGGGCGGGAACTCCGCCGGGATGCTGTCCTGCGCCACAGCCTGTCCCGCGACGGCGAGTGCCGCCGCCGAGACGGCGAGGAATGTCCTGATCATGCTGGCCCCTGCCTCCGGAGTTTTCGGCAGAATGCTACAGGGCCGCTTTTGTGTAAAGCTTGCCGCTACTTGGTACCGAACATCCTGTCACCCGCATCCCCCAATCCGGGCACGATATAGCCGTGATCGTTGAGCCGCTCGTCGAGCGCGGCGGTGACGATGGGCACGTCGGGATGCGCCTCCTTCATCCGCGCCACGCCTTCGGGTGCCGCGAGCAGGCACAGGAAGATGATGTCCTTGGCCCCGGCCTTCTTGAGCATGTCGATCGCCGCGACCGAGGAGTTGCCGGTGGCCAGCATTGGATCGACCGCGATGGTCAGCCGCTCGTCGAGATGGCTCGGCACCTTGAAGTAGTATTCCACCGGCTGCAGCGTTTCAGGATCGCGGTAGAGACCGACGAAGCCGACGCGCGCCGAAGGGATCAATTCGAGAATGCCGTCGAGAAGCCCGTTGCCCGCGCGCAGAATCGACACCAGCGCCAGCTTCTTGCCCTCGATCGCGGGCGCGTCCATCGGCTGCATCGGCGTGTCGATGCGCGTCGTGGTCATCGGCAGGTCGCGCGTGACCTCGTAGGCCAGCAGCAGGCTGATCTCGCGCAGAAGCTGCCGGAAGCTCGCGGTGGAGGTGTCGGTTCGACGCATCAGGGTCAGCTTGTGCTGCACCAGCGGATGCGTGACGACGGTCAGATGTTGGTCGGTATGGCTCATGCCGCCTCCAGTTTCTTCAGGACCTGCGCGCGGGTGTCCTCGTCGCAGAAGGCCGCCTCGGCGGCAATGCGGTTGGAGAGGCCCAGCCGCTCCTCCTCCCAGCCGAAATGCCGCTCCAGCATCTCGTATTCATGGGTCATCGTGGTGCCGAACCAGGGCGGGTCGTCGGTCGAGACGGTGACGCGAAGCCCGCGATGGCGCAACTCCTCGATCGGGTGTGATTTCCAATCCTTCACCGCGCCCAGAACGAGGTTCGACACCGGGCAGACCTCGAGCGTGACGCCCCGCTCGATCAGGTGATCGCACAGCGCATGGTCCGAGACGGCGTTGATGCCATGGCCGATGCGTTCGCAGCCCAAAAGATCGACGGTCTCGCGCACCATGTCCGGCCCGCCCCATTCGCCCGCATGAGCGGTGAGTTGCAGCCCCGCCTCGCGCGCGGCGTCGTAAGCCCATGTGAAATCGCCGGGCCGGTGCATCATCTCGGCCCCGGCAAGACCAAAGCCGGTGATGAAACGGCCCTTGGTTTCGGCGGCGCAACGCGCGATCGGCTTGGCGGCCTCGGGGCCCAGATGGCGCAGGCAGGTGACGATGCCTCGCGAGGCGATGCCAAGATCGCGCTCCGCCTCGTCCGAGGCCGCGACCATGGCATCGAGGTAATCGCGCCACGCCGCGAGATCGCCGCCGCCGCAGAAATCGGGCGACAGGAAGAACTCGGTATAGACCACACCTTGCGCAGCACTCTGTTGGAGCACCGCGAGGGTCAGGCGGCGGAAATCCTCGGGGCTCTGCAGCACGGTGCAGGCCGCGTCATAGGCCTTGAGGAACCAGTCGAAGTCACCGCGCACATAGCCGCCGCGTTCATCGAAGATACGGTCGATATCGATATGCTTCTCGCGGGCCAGCCCCTTGATGAAGGCGGGCGGTGCCGCGCCTTCGAGATGCAGGTGCAACTCGACCTTGGGCAGGGAACGGTAGCTCATGGGGTCGCCTCCGGGTCGGGTGCGGGGATGTCGAGATGCCGCGCGGCCAGCTTGCCCACATCGACAAAGCCCATCAGGCCAAGCTCGCGCGCGCCAAGGCCGTGGCACAGCACCGGCACCCGCTCGCGCGTGTGGTCGGTGCCGATAAAGGTCGGATCGTTGCCGTGATCGGCGGTGACGATCACGAGGTCGCCCTCACGCAGGCGCGGCAGGATGCGGCCAAGTTCGGCATCGAACCATTCGAGATGGCGCGCATAGCCCGACACGTCGCGGCGGTGGCCGAAATTGGTGTCGAACTCCACGAAGTTGGCGAAGACGAGCGCGCCGTCGGCGGCCTCGTCCACCAGATCCGACAGGTGTTCCATCAGCTTGTCGTCCGGCCCCTTGCGCAGATCCGTGATGCCGCGCATCGAGAAGATGTCGCCGATCTTGCCCACCGCATGCACGTCGCGGCCCGCCGCCTGCGCGCAGTCGAGCAGCGTGAGACCCGGTGCCGCGATGGCGAAATCGCGGCGGTGCGGTGTGCGGGTGAAGCCGGTCGTCTCGTCGCCGACGAAAGGTCGGGCGATGACGCGGCCGACCTTCATGTCGTGCAGCATCGGCGCAACGGCGCGGCACATCTTTAAAAGCCGATCGAGGCCGAAGCGCTCTTCATGCGCGGCGATCTGCAGCACGCTGTCAACGGATGTGTAGCAGATCGGCCAGCCGGTCTGCATATGCTCGGGGCCTTCCTCGTCGATGACGACGGTGCCGCTGGCATGGCGGTTGCCAAGGATCCCGTCGGTGCCCGCCGCCTGCATCAGGAGGCGCCTCACCTCGGTCGGAAAGGCCGGGACCTCCTTGGGGAAATAGTGCCAGTCCCACGGCACCGGCACGCCCGCCAGTTCCCAATGGCCAGAGGGCGTGTCCTTGCCGTTCGACACCTCGGTCGCGGCACCCCAGGCGCCCGAGGCTCCGCCCCGAGGCCCGGCGCGTCGAGGCCCGAGGCCAACGAAATGGCGCGCCCCAGCCCCATCGCATCGAGCGTCGGCAGCTTCAGCGGTCCGGTGCGGCCCTCTTCGGCCCGATCCGCGCCGCAGGCCTCGGCGATATGGCCGATGGTGTTGGAGCCGGTATCCGGCGTGTCGCCGTTGAAGAAGTCGGCGGCATCCGGCGCGCCGCCGATGCCGGCGCTGTCCATCACCAGAAGAAAAACGCGCGTCATGGGTCCACCCTCCCTCGGACGAGGTCATTGATCCGAGGCGCATCGCCGATCACGATGGCCTCGCGCAGCGCCGCCTCGGCGCGGTCGGCGGCTTCTTCGCTCGCCGCGTGAATGCGCGCGAGCAGGTCGCCAGAGCCGAGCTTTGTGCCCAGCCGGGCCATGTCGGACAGCCCCACCGCCGGGTCGATCCGGTCGGTCTCGACCCTTCGTCCACCGCCAAGCCCCACGACGGCATGGCCCAGCGCCTCGCCGTCGATTGCCGCCAGGTGCCCGGCCTCGGGGGCGGTCACGTCGCGGATCAAGGGGGCATTCGGCAGATGGGAGCGCCAGTTTCCGGCCATGTCGCCCGGCCCGCCCAACGCGTGGATCATCGCCGAGAACGTCTCCAGCGCCCGGCCCGAAGCGATGGCATGGGCAATCATCTCTTCGCCCTCCCCCTCCGCCCCGCCGGCCAGCGCCATGAGCCGCCCGCCCAGCGCCACGGTGAGATCGTGCAGGCGCGGTGCCGCGAGCCGGTCGCCCGAGAGCACCCGCAAGATCACCGCCATCTCAGTCGCATTGCCCAAAGCGGGGGCCAGTGGCTCGTCCATGTCGGTCAGGAAGGCCGCCGTCGGGCAGCCCGCGCCGTTCGCCGTCGCCACCAGCGCCTCGGCCAGCGCGCGGGCTTCGCCTTCGGACTTCATGAAGGCGCCCGAGCCGACCTTGACGTCGAGCACGAGCCCCTCGAGCCCGGCGGCGAGCTTCTTGGACAGGATCGAGGCGGTGATCAGATCGACGCTGTCCACCGTGCCGGTCACGTCGCGGATCGCATAGAGCCTCTTGTCGGCGGGTGCGATGCGGTCCGTCGCGCCGACGATGGCGCAGCCTACGTCGCGGGTGATCTGGCGCAACTTCTCCTCGTCCACCTGCGTCGACAGCCCCGGCACCGCTTCGAGCTTGTCGAGCGTGCCGCCGGTATGGCCCAGACCCCGCCCCGAGATCATCGGGACATAGACGCCGCACGCCGCGAGCGCGGGCGCCAGCAGCAACGATACCGGATCGCCGACGCCGCCGGTGGAATGCTTGTCGAGCACCGGCCCCGGCAGGTTCCAGCGCAGCCGGTCGCCGCTGTCGCGCATGCCGGTGGTCAGCGCGACGCGCCCCGCCTCGCCCAGACCCTTGAGGCAGACGGCCATGGCGAACGCCCCGGCCTGCGCGTCGGAGACGGTGCCGTCGGCGAGCCCGCGCACGAAACCGGCGATGGCCTCGGGCGGCAATGTGTCGCCCCGGCGCAACGCGGCGATGAGGCGGCGAGCCTCCATCAGGCGCGTTCCATCTGGTGCTGGTCGAAGGCGCCGGGCAGCAGCGCGCCCAGCGTCGTCTCGCTGGTGGTGCCGTCGGTGGTGGCCAGCGTGACCTTCACGTCGCCGCGCCCGAACTCGGCGAGCTTCTGACGGCAGCCGCCGCAGGGCGAGACCGGCACCGGGCTGTCGGCGATCACCGCCACCTCGGCGATCTCATTGTCGCCCGCGGCGATCATCGCGGCGATGGCGCCCGCCTCGGCGCAGGTCCCCTCCGGATAGGCGACATTCTCGACATTGACACCGAGATGGACGGCGCCCGAGGTCGCACGGATCGCGGCGCCGACCTTGAAATTGGAATAGGGGGCGTAGGCGTTCTCGCGCACGGCGCGCGCGTCATCGACCAGCGACATGGGTGGGCCTCCATCGGGGTTTGCCGGAAACTGTGTCGCGCAGCCCCACATGATGCAAGTCCGCCCTCGCGGAACCCCTCCCCTCGCGCAGGGGTTTGCCCTTGGTAGCCCATATGGAGGGAGACAGGATGATCGAGCCCACCAAGGCCGTTCTGCCCGAAACCGAGGCGCGCACGCCGGACGATCCCGACGCGCCGATGAACCCCAAGCAGGCGGTGCTGCTGCGCGATCTGTGCGACAAAACCGGCGAGGAGTTCGATGCCTCCCTGACCGAGCGGCAGGCCGATGAGCGGATAAGCGTGCTTCAGGAACAAATCGACAAGCGATAGGACTTTCGCGTCCCCTTCGGAAAGGTTTAATGCTGAACCATTCCGATCAGGGGAGAGACGACGCGATGGCCGACAGCACCGACGACACCGCCCGCGGGGGCTCCGACAGCCTGCGGCAGGCCGCGCTTGATTATCACCGGCTGCCCAAGCCCGGAAAGCTCGAGATCCGCGCCACGAAACCGCTGGCGAATGGACGGGATCTGTCCCGCGCCTACTCCCCCGGCGTCGCCGAAGCCTGTCTGGAAATCAAATCAAACCCCGACACGGCGCGCGACTACACCTCTCGCGGCAATCTCGTCGCCGTCGTCACCAACGGCACCGCCGTACTGGGGCTGGGCAATATCGGCGCGCTGGCCTCCAAGCCGGTGATGGAGGGCAAGGCGGTGCTCTTCAAGAAATTCGCCGATATCGATTGCTTCGACATCGAACTAGACCAGAGCGATCCAGAAAAGCTCGCCGAGATCGTCTGCGCGCTGGAGCCGACCTTCGGCGCGATCAATCTCGAGGACATCAAGGCCCCCGACTGCTTCATCGTCGAGAAGATCTGCCGCGAGCGGATGAACATCCCCGTCTTTCACGACGACCAGCACGGCACCGCGATCGTCGTGGGGGCCGCCGCCACCAACGCGCTGCGCGTGGCGGGCAAGTCCTTCGACGAGATCAAGGTCGTCTCGACCGGCGGGGGTGCTGCCGGCATCGCCTGTCTCGACATGCTGCTCAAGCTCGGCGTCCGCCGGGAGAACGTGTTCCTGTGCGACCTCGCGGGCCTCGTCCATGAGGGCCGGACCGAGGACATGACGCCGCAGAAGGCCGCCTATGCGCAGCCCGGCGGTGCGCGGGGCCTTGGAGATGTGATCGACGGCGCCGACCTGTTCCTCGGCCTGTCGGGCCCCGGCGTGCTCAAGCCCGAGATGGTCGGGCGCATGGCCGAACGTCCGATCATCTTCGCGCTCGCCAACCCGACGCCCGAGATCATGCCCAACCTCGCCCGAGAGGTGAAGCCCGGCGCCATCATCGCCACCGGCCGGTCGGATTTTCCGAACCAGGTCAACAACGTGCTGTGTTTCCCGTTCATCTTCCGCGGCGCGCTCGACGTCGGCGCTACGACGATCAACGACGAGATGAAGATCGCCTGCATCGAGGGCATCGCGGCGCTGGCGCGTGCGACGACCTCCGCCGAGGCCGCCGCCGCCTATAGCGGCGAGCAGCTGACATTCGGGCCCGACTACCTGATCCCGAAGCCCTTCGATCCGCGGCTGATGGGCGTCGTCGCCTCGGCCGTGGCCCGCGCGGCCATGGAAACCGGCGTCGCGGCGCGGCCGATCGACGACATGGCGGCCTACAAGGCCCGGCTCGACAGCTCGGTGTTCAAATCGGCGCTCCTGATGCGGCCTGTCTTCGACGCGGCCCGCTCCGCCGAGCGGCGGATCGTCTTTGCCGAGGGCGAGGACGAGCGGGTGCTGCGCGCCGCGCATGCGATCATCGAGGAGACCACCGACACGCCGATCCTGATCGGCCGCCCGGACGTGATCGAGACGCGCTGCGAGCGCGCGGGCCTCACCATCCGCCCCGGCATCGACTTCGAGATCGTGAACCCCGAGAACGACCCGCGCTATCGCGACTACTGGGGCAGCTATCACGAGATCATGGCCCGTCGCGGCGTCAGCCCCGACATCGCGCGCGCCGTGATGCGCACCAACACCACTGCCATCGGCGCAGTGATGGTGCAGCGCGGCGAGGCTGACAGCCTGATCTGCGGCACCTTCGGTCAATATCTGTGGCATCTCAACTACGTCACGCAGGTGCTGGGCACGCCCGACCTGCGTCCCGTGGGCGCGCTGTCGCTGATGATCCTCGAGGATGGGCCGCTCTTCGTGGCCGACACGCAGGTTCATGCCGAGCCCACGCCCGAGCAGATCGCCGAGACGGTTCTTGGCTGCGCGCGCCATATCCGCCGCTTCGGCATCGTGCCGCAGATCGCGCTGTGTTCGCATTCGCAGTTCGGCAATCTCGACATCTCCTCGGGCCGCCGGATGCGCGCCGCGCTCGAGATCCTCGACGCCGAGAGCCGCGACTTCGCCTATGAGGGCGAGATGCATGTCGACGCGGCACTCGACCCGGCTCTGCGCGAGAGGATCTTTCCCGGCGCGCGGCTCGACGGCGCAGCCAACTGCCTTGTCTTTGCCAACACCGACGCGGCGTCGGGCGTGCGAAACATCCTCAAGATGAAGGGCGCGGGCCTCGAGGTCGGACCGCTGCTGATGGGCTTGGGCAACCGCGCGCATATCGTGACGCCTTCGATCACGGCGCGCGGCCTTCTCAACATGTCGGCCATCGCGGGCACACCCGTCGCCCATTACGGCTGAACCTGCGAGGGGAGGCGCGCCCTCCCCCGCAACTCACTCTCCGAATACGCGACTTCTCCGGCCCGCCGCATCCGATCCAGGCGGGCGCGACGCTCGTGACGCTTGCCCGAACCCCTTGGGCGGGCGTAGGATTCCGCCTCGAGGGAGGACGGACATGACATACGCGGAAGTCTACGAGAGCTGGCGCGCCGACCCGGAGGGGTTCTGGTTGCAGGCGGCCCAGGCCATCGACTGGCACCGCCCGCCGAGCCGGGCGCTTTCGGACGAGAACGCCCCCCTGTACGCGTGGTATTCCGACGGGTTGGTCAATGGCTGTCACAACGCGGTGGACCGGCACGTGGCCGAGGGGCGCGCGCATGACATCGCCATCATCCATGACAGCCCGGTGACGGAAAGCCGTACCGAGATAACCTATGGCGATCTTCTGGGCCGCGTCGCGCGGCTTGCGGGCGCGCTCAAGGCGAGCGGTGTGGGAAAGGGCGACCGCGTCGTCATCTACATGCCGATGATCCCCGAGGCGCTCGAGGCAATGCTGGCCTGCGCGCGGATCGGGGCGATCCATTGCGTCGTCTTCGGCGGGTTCGCCGCGCGCGAGCTGGCGGTACGGATCGACGATTGCCGCCCCAAGGCGATCCTTGCCGCCTCTTGCGGGATCGAGCCGCACCGCGTCGTCCCCTACAAGCCGCTGCTCGATCAGGCACT
Source organism: Limimaricola cinnabarinus LL-001 (assembly GCF_000466965.1). Classification (GTDB taxonomy): domain Bacteria; phylum Pseudomonadota; class Alphaproteobacteria; order Rhodobacterales; family Rhodobacteraceae; genus Limimaricola; species Limimaricola cinnabarinus. The sequence goes on along the minus strand of NZ_BATB01000003.1, from coordinate 36,763 downwards.
GCGCGAAGCCGAACACGCGCCCGAGTTCTGCGTGATCCTGCAACGCCCGCAGGCCATGGCCGAGATCGAGCATGGCCGAGACATCGAATGGCACGATTTTCAGGAGGAGGCCGAGCCTGCCGACTGCGTGCCGGTCGAGGCGGACCACCCGGCCTACATCCTCTACACCTCCGGCACGACCGGTAAGCCCAAGGGCGTGGTGCGCCCCACCGGCGGGCACCTCGTGGCGCTGCACTGGACCATGAAGAACATCTACGACACCGCCCCCGGCGAGGTGTTCTGGGCCGCCTCCGACGTCGGCTGGGTCGTGGGCCACAGCTATATCTGCTACGCGCCCCTATTGCATGGCAACACCACCGTCGTCTATGAGGGCAAGCCCGTGGGCACGCCGGATGCGGGGGCCTTCTGGCGGGTCATCGCGCGCAACAAGGTGCGCACCTTCTTTACCGCCCCCACCGCGCTGCGCGCGATCAAGCGCGAGGATCCCGAAGGCCAGATGGCCAGGGCGCACGACCTCTCGGGCCTGCGCGCGATCTACCTCGCGGGCGAAAGGGCCGACCCCGACACGGTGGCCTGGGCCCGCGAAGTGGCGGGGGTTCCGGTCTATGACCACTGGTGGCAGACCGAAACCGGCTACACCATCACCGGCAATCCGGTGGGGATCGAGGCTCTGCCGGTCAAGGACGGCTCCTCGACCGTGCCGATGCCGGGTTACGACGTGCATATCCTCGACGAGGGCGGCCGGGACAAGCCGCGCGGCGAGTTGGGGGCCGTGGCGATCCGGCTGCCGCTGCCGCCCGGCACGCTGTCGGGCATCTGGGGCGACGAGGCGCGCTATCAGCGCAGCTACCTCTCGACCTATCCCGGCTATTACGCCACCGGCGATGCGGGGCTGATCGACGAGGATGGCTACGTGTCGATCCTCGCGCGGACCGACGACGTGATCAACGTGGCGGGGCATCGTCTTTCGACCGGAGGCATGGAGGAGGTGCTGGCCGATCATCCCGACGTGGCCGAATGCGCGGTGATCGGCGTGGCCGATCCGCTCAAGGGTCAACTGCCAATGGGCTTTTTGTGCCTCAACCGCAACTGCGCCCGCCCGGCCGAGGAAATCCTGCGTGAGGCGGTGGACCTCGTGCGCGAACGCGTCGGCCCGGTGGCGGCGTTCAAGCTGGCGGTGGTGGTCGAGCGGCTGCCCAAGACGCGCTCGGGCAAGATCCTGCGCGCCACCATGGCCAAGATCGCCGATGGCGAGGACTTCGCCATGCCCGCCACGATCGACGATCCGGCGATCCTCGACGAGTTGCGCGCCGCGATGGCGCCGCTGGGCTATGGCGCCTCGAAAGCCGCGGCGGGCTGAGACCGGTTCAGGCGAATTGCTCGCGGATCAGGCGTTCTTCGAGCCCGTGGCCCGGATCGAACAGGATCCGGTGCCGCACCCGTGGCTCGGAGCGTATCTCGACCGCGATCACGTCGCGCACGAGGCGGCTGTCGGCATCGGCCATCACCGGGCGCTTCTCGGCCTCCAGCACCTCGAAGCGGACCGTGGCGGCGGTGGGCAGCAGCGCCCCGCGCCAGCGCCGGGGCCGGAACGGCGCGATCGCGGTGAGCGCCAGCACGTCGGCCCCGATCGGCAGGATCGGCCCGTAGGCGGAGTAGTTGTAGGCCGTCGATCCGGCGGGCGTGGCCAGCATCGCGCCGTCGCAGACCAGCTCCTCGAGCCGCACCCGCCCGTCGACGATCACCTTGAGCTTCGCGGCCTGCGGCCCTGCACGCAAAAGGCTCACCTCGTTGATCCCGAGGCCCCGATGCACTTCGCCCGAGACGGTCTCGGCGGTCATGGCGAGAGGTTGATGATCGCCTCCTCGGCGGCGGCGAGCCGCTCGGGAAGGTCGTCTTCTGAGAACGCGTTCATCAGGAAACCGACGGTGCCGCGGTTCATACCGTAGACCGGCAGATCGAGCCCTTCGGTCGCGTGCAGCGTCTGCAGCATGAAGCCGTCGCCGCCGAGCGCCACGACGATGTCGGCCTCGTCGAGCGGGCTGTCCCCGTAGCGCGCGGCGAGCCGTTCGCGGGTCTCCTGCGCCACGGGGGTCTCGCTGGCCAGAAAGGCGATGCGGTCGATGCCCAAGTCCCTGTCTCCCCCCGATGCTGCCGATTGGTTGTCCGACAGCCGCCCCCGAAAGGCAAGCCGCGCGCCGCCGCGCCGCGAACGGCCCCCGCTGCGACGGTTTCGGGGCTTTTGGCCCCCTTGTCGCTGGGTTAAGAGTGCCGCGACGCAACCCCTCACGAGGTGTCCGAGATGACCGCTTCCACCCGCGACGACGGCTTTTTCACCGAAACGCTCGCCACCCGCGACCCCGAGATCGCCCGCGCGATCACCGATGAGCTTGGCCGTCAGCGCCACGAGATCGAGCTGATCGCGAGCGAGAACATCGTCTCGGCCGCCGTGCTTGAGGCGCAGGGCTCGGTGCTCACCAACAAGTACGCCGAAGGTTATCCGGGCCGTCGCTACTATGGCGGTTGTGAGTTTGCCGACGTGGCCGAGAACCTCGCCATCGACCGTGCCAAGCAGCTGTTCGACTGCGGCTTTGCCAACGTGCAGCCGAACTCCGGCTCACAGGCGAACCAAGGCGTGTTTCAGGCGCTCTTGCAGCCGGGCGACACCATCCTCGGGATGAGCCTCGACGCGGGCGGGCACCTGACCCACGGCGCCAAGCCGAACCAGTCGGGCAAGTGGTTCAACGCGATCCAGTACGGCGTGCGCCAGCAGGACCAGCAGATCGACTACGACCAAATCCAGTCGCTCGCCACCGAGCATCAGCCCAAAATGCTGATCGCCGGCGGCTCGGCCATTCCGCGGATCATCGATTTCGCCCGCATGCGCGAGATCGCCGACAGCGTCGGGGCGTGGCTGCTTGTCGACATGGCCCACTTCGCGGGTCTCGTGGCGGCGGGGCTCTACCCCTCGCCCTTCCCGCATGCGCATGTCGCCACCACCACCACGCACAAGACACTGCGCGGTCCGCGCGGCGGCATGATCCTCACCAATGACGAGGCCATCGCCAAGAAAGTCAACTCGGCGATCTTCCCGGGCATTCAGGGCGGCCCGCTCATGCATGTCATCGCCGGCAAGGCCGTGGCCTTCGGCGAGGCGCTGCGTCCCGAGTTCAAGACCTACCAGGAGCAGGTGGTCAAGAACGCCCAGGCGCTCGCCGATCAGCTGATGAGGGGCGGGCTCGACATCGTGACGGGCGGCACCGACAGTCACCTGATGCTCGTCGATCTGCGGCCCAAGAACGTGAAGGGCAACGCGACCGAGGACGCGCTGGGCCGCGCCAACATCACCTGCAACAAGAACGGCATCCCCTTCGACCCCGAAAAACCCGCCGTGACCTCGGGCATCCGCTTGGGCTCGCCCGCGGGCACCACCCGCGGCTTTGGCGAGGACGAGTTCCGGCAGATCGCCGACTGGATCGTCGAGGTGGTCGACGGGCTGGCGGCGAACGGCGCCGAGGGCAATGCGGATGTCGAGGCCAAGGTGCGCGGCGAGGTCGAGGCGCTGTGCGAGCGGTTCCCGCTCTACCCGAACCTCTGAAGACGCGGGCGCGGGGTCACAGGACCTCGCGCCACAGCACGCCCGCGATCAGCGCGGCGATGAGGATCGTGGCGGCCGAGCGCGCCCGCCTGATCCACAAGGCCCGGCGCAGCGCGTGGCGCAGCTCGTCCGGCTCCTCGGCCATGAGCCAGCTCTGCACGGTGACATAGGCCGTCTCGACCCGCTCCATGTCGATCGCCTCGGCCCGTCCGGGCATCCGCGCCACGGCCTCGGCGGCGGCGAGAAAGCGCGCGCGTGACAGGATCTCCGGCGGCAGCGCCGGGGCGGCGCGGTCGAGCCGGTCGCCAAGGCTGCGCCCCTCGACCCCTGCCCTGTCAGACAGAAGCCGGGAAATCTCGCGCGTCCAGCCGGTTATCGTGGTGCGGTCCATCCCTTTTGTTAGCGCCCCCGGCCCCGGCACTCAATGGGCGGTGTGGGGGCTGGCGTCATCGGGCGCATGCGCTACAACCTCTCTCATGCTCAACACCATCCTCACCGGAGAGCCCTCCGACCGCCCGCCCCTCCTGATCGTCCACGGCCTGTTCGGCTCGGCTCGCAACTGGGGCGTCATCGCGCGCCGCCTCGGCACCGACCGGCAGGTGATCTCGGTCGACATGCGCAACCACGGCGACAGCCACTGGACCGAGAGCCATGATTACTTCGGCATGGCCGAGGATCTGGCCGAGGTGCTGGAGCATCACGGGGCCTCGGACGTGCTGGGTCACTCCATGGGCGGCAAGGCGTCCATGGTCCTCGCCCTCACCCGCCCCGACCTCGTCCGCCGCCTCGTCGTGGCCGATATCGCCCCTGTCGAATACGGCCACGACCAGATCGACAACATCCGCAAGATGAAACAGGTCGATCTGGAGGCCATCGCCAGCCGGTCCGACGCCGCCGAGATGATGGGCGATCTGGAGGCCGCGACGGCGGCGTTCTTCCTGCAATCGCTAGATCTGTCGAAAAAGCGCTGGAAGCTGAACCTCGACGTGCTGGAGCGCGACATGGAGACGATCCTCGGTTTCCCGCAGGTCGAGGGGCGGTTCATTGGCCCTGCCCTGTTCCTGTCGGGGGCGAACTCGTCTTACGTGACCGAAGACCACCACGACGCGATCCGGGCGCTGTTCGCGGAGCCCAGCTTCGAAGTGATCGAGGGCGCCGGGCACTGGCTGCACGCGGAAAAGCCGCGCGAGGTAGAGGTGGCGGTGAGGGGCTTTCTGGAAGGCTGAGGCCCGCCTCGCGCCGGTGTGATCATCGGCGCGGGGAACGCTTTCGAGTGCGGAACATTATACGAACACCAAGACAGGAGATCGTATCATGACCGACAACCCCAAGAGCCATCCGCAGGGTAACGCCGAGAAGAACCCCGAGGATTGGGTGACCGGCGACGAGAAGATGACCGCGCGCAGGCGAGCTATCTCAAGACGCTGTCCGAGGAGGCCGGTGAGGCGTTCGACGACGGGCTAACCAAGGCCGAGGCCAGCGAGCGGATCGATGCGTTGCAGGAGAAGAGTGGGCGGGGTGAAAGATCGATATACGGTTAGGCCCCAAGCCCCGCTCCTTCGAATAGTTTCCGAAACTTGGATTCGCTGACGATTTTGATCGGATGCCCCTGACTTTTCAATTGAAATGCTCTCTGCATCTTCGTTCCCATTGATGCTAGACGCCAATCACGGGCAGCTTCATTCCCCACAATAACATAGGACACTTTTTTACTGACGCTTCTAGCTTGATTCAGACCCCTAGCGTTCAAGGCTTCGGCAAAATCTGCTCGTGAACATGCTTCAAAGTTGCCCGTCAGGACAAATACCTCATCCCTATGAAGATTCGATAAATCGAACTCCACATTATCATCGAGAACCGGAGATGAACCAAAAGTCGTAAGGCCAGTGTCGCTGTAACTATCCCCTACGAGCCTTGCTATCCAATCAGCGATCTCCCTTTCCTCATCGCTGTCGACTAAGTCGTCTTCAAGTGCCTCTGCGCATATGCGTTTTAGTGCCGTCACCCTTAAATCTTCCTGCAAATCAGATGGAGCACTCAACCGGTCAAGCAGAGAGCGAACCTCATTGATGGTGATCACGCCATCACATGCCACCCCGGCACAAAATCCTAATAATCTATTTGCGCTGCTTTTTGGGCAAGTTGTATCTATTTTTCCTAGACGACACTCAACAATGCAACCTATGAGCTGCAGTAGTTCAGAAACAGTGTCGACATAGTCCTGAGCAGCTTCAGTTAGAATCTCACGCGCATCGTCATCATTAAAGTTTTCACAGAATGCTTGGCATGTTTCGAGTAACGGCTCAACTTCCGTATTGTCTATTCTCTTATTCGCAAGAACCCCTTCAAGAAATCCCACAAAGTAGCACTCGCCTTTTGTTAAGTTTCTCTCGTTATGAATCCTGGCAAGGATAGGGCTTCCAACTTCGAACTTAGTCATAAAAAAAAAACCTCCAGCCATACAGCTGGAGGTTGCTTCATACTACTATAGGTAGTCAACTATAAGTTTAACTATCCATCTTCAACGCAGAGATGAACGCCTCCTGCGGAATGTCCACCTTGCCGAACTGGCGCATCTTCTTCTTGCCCGCCTTCTGCTTGTCCAACAGCTTGCGCTTTCGGGTCGCGTCGCCGCCATAGCACTTGGCCGTCACGTCCTTGCGCATCGCCGAAAGCGTCTCGCGGGCGATGACCTTGCCGCCGATCGCGGCCTGGATCGGGATCTTGAACATGTGGCGGGGGATCAGCTCCTTGAGCTTTTCCACCATCGCCCGGCCCCGCATCTCGGCCCGGTCGCGGTGCACCATCATCGACAGCGCGTCGACCGGCTCGTCATTGACGAGGATCGACATTTTCACGAGGTTGTCCTGCCGGTAGCCGGTGATCTGGTAGTCGAAGCTGGCGTAGCCTTGGTCACCGATTTCAGCCGGTCGTAGAAGTCGAACACCACCTCGTTGAGCGGCAGGTCATAGACCACCAGCGGGCGCGAGCCGCATAGGTCAGCTCCTGCTGAATGCCGCGCCGGTCCTGACACAGCTTGAGCACGTCGCCAGATAGTCGTCGGGGACCATGATCGTCGCCTTGATCCGCGGCTCCTCGATATGATCGACATGGGTGAGGTCGGGCATGTCGGCGGGGTTGTGCAGCTCCTGCATCGTGCCGTCGCGCATGTGCACGTGATAGACCACCGAGGGCGCGGTGGTGATCAGGTCGATGTCGTATTCCCGATCGATCCGGTCGCGGATGACTTCGAGGTGCAAGAGCCCGAGGAAACCGCAACGGAAGCCGAAGCCGAGGGCTGCCGAGGTCTCCATCTCGTAGGAGAAGGAGGCGTCGTTCAGCGCCAGCTTCTCGATGGCGTTGCGCAGATCCTCGAACTCGGCCGAATCGACCGGGAAGAGGCCGCAGAACACCACCGGCACCGAAGGCGCAAAGCCCGGCAGCGGCGTCGTCGCGCCCTTCTTCTCGTGGGTGATGGTGTCGCCGACCTTGGTGTCACGCACCTGCTTGATCGAGGCGGTGAGAAAGCCGATCTCGCCCGGCCCCAGCTCCTCGACCGGGAGCATGCCCGGCTTGAACACGCCGATCCGGTCGACCTGATGGATGGTGCCGTTCTGCATGAAGGTGATGCGGTCGTTCTTCTTGAGCACGCCGTCCATGATCCGCACGAGAACCACGACGCCCAGGTAGAGGTCGTACCACGAATCGATCAGCATCGCCTTGAGCGGCGCGTCGCGGTCGCCCTTGGGCGCGGGCAGGCGGTGGACGATGGCTTCGAGCGTCTCGCGGATGCCCTCGCCGGTCTTGGCAGAGACCAGCATCGCCTCGGAGGCGTCGATGCCGATCACGTCCTCGATCTGCTCCTTGATCCGGTCGGGCTCCGAGGCCGGCAGGTCGATCTTGTTCAGGACCGGGACGATCTCGTGATCCGCGTCGAGCGCGTGGTAAACGTTGGCGAGCGTCTGCGCCTCGACCCCTTGGGTCGAATCGACCACGAGAAGCGAGCCCTCGACCGCGCGCATCGAGCGGGAGACTTCATAGGCGAAATCGACGTGACCGGGCGTGTCGATCAGGTTGAGAACATAGGTCTCGCCATTGAGCGCCTTGTAGTCGATGCGGACGGTCTGCGCCTTGATGGTGATGCCGCGCTCGCGCTCGATGTCCATGCTGTCGAGCAGCTGGGCCTTCATCTCGCGGTCCTGCACCGTCCCGGTCGACTGGATCAGCCGGTCGGCAAGCGTCGATTTACCGTGGTCGATATGCGCCACGATGGAGAAGTTGCGGATGTGCGAAAGCTCGGTCATGGCCCGCATATGCAGGGGTTCGGTGTTTCGGTCAATGGGGCCGCGCGGGCGGGCCGCGCGCATCCGCTCACGCCATCGTGAGGCAAACCCCGATGCAGTGCCGCGTGGTCGAATTGCACAGCGCTCCGGCTTGCGTCATCTTGTGCCCCGGCAGAGCAGCACCGCGATCCGGGTCAACCCGGGCCGGTCGGACGGGGATACGGGCATGCGCATCATCATTTCCATCATCGCGCTTTCGGCGCTGGCGGCCTGCGGCAGCGGGCGGCCCTCCGGGGCGATCAGCCGCGCCTGCGAGGCAAGCGGCAGGCCGGCGGCCAATGCCTCGCTGTGCTCTTGCGTCCAGGGCGCGGCCGACGCGACCCTCTCGGGGAGCGAGCAGCGGCGGGCGGCGAAGTTCTTCAAGGACCCGCAAAAGGCGCAGGATACCCGGCAGGCGACGGCACCGCGGCGTTCTGGCGCCGCTACAAGGCCTTTGCCGAGCGGGCCGAGGCAATCTGCCGCTGAGGCTGGACAGAGCGCGGCCGCCCCGCGACAACGGGGCATGAGCATCGAGATCGAGGATCTGGCCGCGCGTCTGGTCGCGGGCGAACGACGGGCGCTGGCGCGGGCGATCACGCTCGTGGAGAGCACCCGCACCGATCACCGCGCCGCCGCCGAGGCGCTGCTCGACCGTCTGGCGGACCCATCGCGCGCGGCGTTGCGCGTCGGGCTGTCCGGTACGCCGGGCGTCGGCAAGTCGAGCGTGATCGAGGCATTGGGCCTGCGGCTGGTTGACGCCGGGAAACGCGTGGCGGTGCTGGCGGTCGATCCGTCCTCGGCGCGCTCGGGCGGCTCGATCTTGGGCGACAAGACCCGGATGGAGCAGCTGAGCCGCGAGAGTTGCGCTTTCATCCGCCCCTCCCCCGCCGCCGCGCAGCTCGGTGGCGTGGCGAGGCGCACCCGCGAGGCGATGCTGCTCTGCGAAGCGGCGGGCTTCGATGTGGTGATCGCCGAGACGGTCGGTGTGGGCCAGTCCGAAACGCTGGTCTCCCGCATGACGGACGTGTTCCTCCTGCTGCTCGCCCCCGCCGGTGGCGACGAACTTCAGGGCGTGAAGCGCGGCATCATGGAGATCGCGGATCTGGTGCTGGTCAACAAGGCCGATGGCGATCTCGCGGCGCAGGCGATGCGCACGCGGGCCGATTACGCGGGCGCGCTGCGACTGATGCGCGGGCGCGACACCGACCCCGAGGGCATTCCGGCGGCACGGACGATCTCGGCCCTCACCGGCGCCGGGCTGGATGAGGCCTGGGCCGAGGTGGAGCGACTGGCTGCATGGCGGCGCGACAGCGGTGTGACGGCGCGGATGCGGTCGGCGCAGGCCGGCCAGTGGTTCGAAGACGAGCTGCGCGCGGGCGTCGAGGCTCTCTTGGCCTCGGACGCCGCTCTCGCGGCCCGGCTCGGGAAGATGCGTGCCGAGGTCGAGGCGGGGCGCGCGGCCCCCTCGGCGGCAGCACGCACGGTGCTCGATCCACTCGCGCGGGCGCTGCGGGGCGCTTGACGGGGCCATGGAATCCCCGTAAGGCCCCCTGACCGAATTCATGGCCCGGCCCCGTTGCCGACGCCGTATCCCTGCCCCCGGGCGCGGATTTCTGCCAGGCCCCGAGACACGAAGGATGAGACCATGTCGCGCCGTTGCGAACTGACCGGAAAAGGCCCGATGACTGGCAACAATGTCAGCCACGCCAAGAACAGGACCCGTCGCCGGTTCCTGCCCAACCTGCAAGATGTGACGATGCTGTCGGACACGCTGGGCCGCAGCTTCAAGTTCCGCATCTCCTCGCATGCGCTGCGCTCGGTCGATCACCGTGGCGGGCTCGACGCCTTCCTGACCAAAGCAAAGGCCGAGGACCTGTCGGACGCCGCTCTGAAGGTCAAGAAAGAGCTCGCGAAGGCCGCTGCCGCCAACGCCTGATCCTTTCGGATCGCGATCAGAAAGGCCCGGCCCTCTCGCGAGGCGCCGGGCCTTTTCACATGCGACTTTGCACCTGAAATACTCCGGGGGAGCCGCCGACGGGCGGCGGGGGCAGCGTCCCAGACCCGGCCGATCCGAGGCGCGCCATGACCCGACTGCCGATCGACGATGCCCTGCCCGACCTGCTCGCCGCGATCAAGCGCAAGGGACAGGCGGTGCTGATGGCCCCGCCCGGCGCGGGCAAGACGACGCGGGTGCCGCTGGCGATGCTGCCAAGGATCACGGGGCGCATCATCATGCTCGAGCCGCGCCGCCTCGCCGCCCGTGCGGCAGCCATGCGGATGGCCGCGACGCTGGGCGAACGGGTCGGCGAGACGGTCGGATTTCGCATCCGTGGCGAGGCCAAGGTTTCCAAGGGCACCCGGATCGAGGTCGTGACCGAAGGCATCCTGACGCGGATGGTGCAATCGGACCCCGAGCTTTCGGGCATCGGCGCGGTGATCTTCGACGAATTCCACGAACGCTCTCTCAACGCCGATTTCGGCCTCGCTCTGTGCCTCGAAATCCGGGCCGCGCTGCGCGAGGATCTGGTGCTCGTGGCGATGTCGGCCACGCTCGACGCGCAGCCCGTGGCCGATCTGATGGGCGCGCCGGTCGTCGTCTCCGAAGGCCGCAGCTTTCCGGTCGAGACGCGCTGGCTCGACCGCCCGCTCGGGCCGCGCGCACGGCTTGAGACGGAGACCGCCGACCTCGTGGTCCGGGCCGCCGCCGAGGCTGAAGGTTCGATCTTGGTGTTCCTGCCCGGCGAGGGCGAGATCCGGCGGGTTCAGGGGCTGCTGACGTCGCGCCTCTCGGGTTGCGAGGTGCTGCCGCTTTATGGTGCGCTGCCGCCCGCCCAACAGGCCGCGGCGCTGGAGCCGGGGAGGGGCAGACGGGTGGTGCTGGCGACCTCCATCGCCGAGACTTCGCTGACGATCCCCGACATCCGCGTCGTCGTCGATGCGGGCCGCGCCCGCCGGGCCCGTTTCGACCCCGGATCGGGCATGTCGCGGTTGGTAACGGAAAAGGCCACGCGGGCCGAGGCCGATCAGCGCGCGGGCCGCGCCGGCCGGGTCGCCCCCGGCGTCGCCTATCGCCTTTGGACCCGTGGCGAGGAGGGCGCGCTCGCAGCCTTTCCCCTGCCCGAGATCGCCAGCGCCGACCTCGCGCCGCTGGCGCTCGAACTGGCGCAATGGGGCTCGGAGGCCCTGCCCTTCCTGACCCCGCCGCCCGGCCCCGCCCTCACCGAGGCGCAGGCGCTCCTGCGCGATCTGGGCGCGCTCGACGGTGCGGGCTCGATCACCGCGCATGGACGCCGCCTTGCCGGGCTGCCGCTGCATCCCCGGCTGGGCCATATGCTGGAACTGGCGGGCGCGCAGGCGGCCCCTCTCGCCGCTCTCATGGGCGAGCGCGACCCGATGCGCGGCGCGGGGGCCGACCTCTCCGTCCGCCTCGCCGCCATCGCCGGACGGCGCGACCTGCCCGGTGGCCCGGACATGGGCGCGCTCGCCCGCATCCGCGACGAGGCGAAACGCCTGTCGCGGGGCCGCGCCACGGGTCCCGAAATGTCGCCCGGCGCGATGGCCGCACTCGCCTATCCCGACCGGATCGGGCTGCGCCGGCCGGGCGACGATCCGCGCTGGCTGCTGTCGGGCGGGCGCGGCGCGGTGATGGCAGCGACCGATCCGCTTGCGGGCGCCCGGCTGATCGTGGCAACGGATCTCTCCGACGACGTACCCGAGGCGCGGCTCCGCATGGCGGCGCGGATCGAGGAGGCGGAGCTGCGCGAGATCTTTCCCGACCGCATCGCCGAGGTGACGCTCTGCGACTGGTCCAAGCGCGAGAACCGTGTCGTGGCGCGATTGCAGGAGCGTCTCGGCGCCATCGCCCTGTCGGACCGGATCTGGCGCGACGCCCCCGAGGATCAGGTTGCCCGCGCCATGCTGATCGGCGTGCGCCAGCTCGGCCTGCGCCCCTCGCCCGCCGCCGAGCGGTTTCGCACCCGGGTCCTGCTGGTGCGCGCGGGCGGCGCAGATCTGCCGGACCTGTCGGACGACACCCTCATGGAGACGCTGGAGGACTGGCTGCTGCCGTTCCTCGGTGACGTGAGGAGCGCGGGCGACTGGAAGGGTTTCGACCTGCTCGGGCCGTGGCGCGCGATGCTCGACTGGAACCAGACCCAGACGCTCGACCGCGAGGCGCCGCCGGGCTTCACCACGCCGCTGGGGCGGCAGGTTCCGATCGATTATGACGACGCGCAGCCCGCGGTTTCGCTCAGGCTGCAGGAGGTGTTCGGCGTCACGCGGCACCCGACCGTCGGCGGCACGCCTCTCAAGATGACACTCCTTTCGCCCGCCGGGCGGCCGGTGCAGGTCACCGACGACCTGCCCGGCTTCTGGGCCAGCTCCTATGCGGATGTGCGCCGTGATATGAGCGGCCGCTATCCCCGCCACCCTTGGCCCGAAGACCCGACCGAGGCGGCGCCGACCCTGCGCGCCAAGCCGCGCGGGACCTGATTCCGACGTCGCGGCTATCGTGCCACAATTTGCCCCAGGCCGTAGGATATGGATTGGTCAGATTGCATTACCTGTTCGTGATGTTATGTTAATGATCACAAGAACAAGAACGGTACGATTATCGAGGCAGCTTCAGATGAGCCCTAAGGACCTACCGGACGACATGTCCGGCAACTACACCACCCCGATCCACCGCCAACTCGCCGCCCTGTGCCATCGCAAGGGCGAAAAGGGCCGCGAAGTGCTTCTCGTGACCTCCTCCGAAGGGCGCTGGATCCTGCCCAAGGGCTGGCCCATGGAGGGCAAGCACGACAGCGAAGCCGCACTGGTCGAGGCTTGGGAAGAGGCCGGTGTCCGCGAGGGCAAGGTCAAGCGCAAGCCCATCGGCACCTTCGTCGCGGTCAAGCAGTCCAAGCACGGGGATGAGGACATCTGCATCACGCGGGTGTTCGAGGTGAAGGCCAAGAAGGTGCTCGATATCTATCCCGAGGTGAAGCGCCGCGACAGGCGCTGGGTCTCGGCGAAGGCCGCCGCGCGCCTCGTCACCGAGGACGGGCTGCGCGAGATTCTGCGAAACCTCTGAGCCTCAGGCGTTCAGAAGCCCCTCCACGACCTCGGGCAGCGACGCCGCTTCGACATCCGCCTCGGCCATGACCGCGCTGCGCGGCTTGCTCTTGCGTGCGACATAACCGGTGACCAGCCCGGCGCTGCGCGCGCCCTGCACGTCCCAACCATGTGCCGCGACGAGGGCGAGCCGTTCGGGCGGCACGCCGATCCGCGCGGCGGCGTGGTGGTAGACCCGCGCCACCGGTTTCCAGTGGCCTACCTCGTCGACCGAGATCACCTGCGAGACCAGCTCCGACAGCCCGTTTCGCTCGATCAGCGCACGAGTGACCTTTTCGCTGCCATTGGTCACCGTGGCAATCGGCACGCCGGCCCGCGCCACCGCCTGCATCGCGGGCTTTACATCCGGTTCGGCATCAAGCTCGGTAAAGCCCGAAAGGATCGCCTCGATCCTCTCCGCACGCCTCCCGATGCCCTTGGCGGTCATCATCACGTCGAGCGTGGCCTCGGCCACTTCCCGGAACGGCCTGTAGATGTCGAGCGCGCCCAGCGCGAAGGCGTCGCGCAGCATCTGTGCGAACCAGCTCTCGAGTTGGTAACTCTCAAGGCCGGCCTGCTCCATCCGGGGGCGCAGTTTTTCCAACGAGAACAGCGTCTCCACGGCGTCGAAGGCGATGGCGTCGGGGCGGGGCATGGCGGTCTCCGGTGCTTGGAATCCGGAAACAACGCAAGGCACAGGCCCGCGTTCCCCGTCACAGATCGCGGGCGTAGTGCGAAAGCGACAGCGGCGCGCCGTGCAGTTCGGCCATCACGGGCGCCTCCCCCGTGGGCATGAAGCCATTGGTCTCCAGTACCCGGATCGAGGCGACATGGTGTTCGGGGACCTTTGCCTTCAGCCGATCGAGCCCGATTTCGCGCGCCATGTGGATCGCCACGCCCAGCGCCGCGCGGGCAAGGCCCTGCCGCGCATGGGCGGGCCCGACGCGGTAGCCGACCTCCGCCTCGCGGCCGCGCGGCCCATCGGTGATGCCGGTCAGGTTGACCCGGCCCATGATCGTCCCGTCCATGGCCCGCACCAGAAAGAAGCGGGCACGCTCGGCCTCCGGCCCCTCCAGCATCTCACGCAGGATCTCGCGCAGCGCGTCCGCGTCGAAATAGGCCGCCGGGCGCGGCGGCACCTCGCGCTCGAACCAGTCGCGGTTCGCCACCTCGAGGCCGCGAGCGCCTCGGCATCCTCGACGGCGAGCGGCACCAGCCGGAACGGGGGCGTCACACGCCCAGGCACCAGCGCATGACCGCCTTTTGCGCATGCAGCCGGTTCTCGGCCTCGTCGAAGATCACCGAATGCGGCCCGTCCATCACCTCGCTCGTCGCCTCGTCGTCGCGATGCGCGGGCAGGCAGTGCATGAAGAGCGCGTCCGGCTTGGCGCGACCCATCAGCTCGGCATTGACCTGATAGCCGCGCAGCTGGTTGTGCCGACGCTCGCGCGCCGAGACCGGGTCGTGCATCGACACCCATGTGTCGGTGACCACGAGATCGGCGCCTTCGACCGCCGCCATCGGATCGCGGACGATCTCGATATTGCCGCCCGCCGCGCGCGCCGCCTCGAGGATCTCGGGCTCGGGGTCGAGCGGGCGCGGCCCGGTGAAGACGAGGTCGAACTCGAACTGCGCGGCGGCCTGCGCAAAGCTCGCGAAGACGTTGTTGCCGTCGCCGGACCAGACGACCTTGCGGCCCTTGATCGGCCCGCGATGCTCCTCGAAGGTCATGATGTCGGCCATGATCTGGCACGGGTGGGTGCGGTTCGTGAGACCGTTGATCACCGGCACGGTGGCGTTCTCGGCCATCTCCAGCAGGGTCTGCTCCTCGAAGGTGCGGATCATGATGAGATCGACGTAGCGCGACAGCACCCGCGCCGTGTCGGCGATGGTCTCGCCATGGCCGAGCTGCATGTCGGTGCCCGACAGCACCATGGTCTGCGCGCCCATCTGCCGCGCGCCCACGTCAAAGCTGACACGGGTGCGGGTCGAGGGCTTCTCGAAGATCAGCGCGACCATCCGCCCGTCGAGTGGTGTCTCGTCGTCGCACATCCCCTTGGGGCGGTCGCGGCGCGCGTCCTTCATGGTGCGGGCCTGGCCGATCATCTGGCGCAGATCGGCGGTGGGCGTGGGCAGGATGTCGAGGAAATGGGTCATGGCTGTCTCTTCGGTCTGGTGTCGGAAAGCGGGCGTTGCCCGTCGTCGCTGCCGCGACCTCCTCCCGCGTCATGGGTGAACGGTGATCTCATGCCCGCGCCAGCGTCATCAGCCGGATCGGCGTGCCGTCCTCGCAGGGCATCACGGCGTCGCCTTCGAAGCCCGCGCGCAGATAGGCGGCGATGGCGCGGGTGTTGTCGGGCGAGGGATCGACCGCGACGAGCGGTGCGCCCGCGGCGATCAGCTGCAGGGCCCGCGCCCGCAGAAAGGCCGCCCCGTGGCCGCGCCCGAGATAGGCCGGATCACCAAGGAAGGAATCCATGCCGCGCGCGCCCTTGGGGAGCTGCGCGTAATGCGGCATGTCGTAGAAATGCGCTTCGTAATCCTGCACATAGGCGAAGGGATGCCCCTCATGCTCGACGATGCGCATGTCGGTGCCGGTGTTGCCCTCGGCCCAGTCGCGGGTGATCTCGGCCCATTCGGTGGCGGCATCGCCCCACCAGCCGCCGATATGCGGCTCCGCCAGCCAGCGGTCGAAGAGCCGCCGGTCGGAGGCGACCAGCGGCCTGAAGCGGTAGTTACCCGGCATCGGACCCGACCCGCGCCGCCACCCGGTCGAGCCGGGACAGCGCCTCGTCGATCTCGGCCTCGGCGATGTTGAGAGGCGGCAGCAGGCGCACCACGTTGTCGGCGGCAGGCACGGTGAGCACGCCTTCGGCATAGCCCGCCTGCACCAGATCGGCCGGCGCGCCCTTGCATTTCAGCCCGAGCATCAGCCCGGTTCCGCGCACGCCCTCGAACACCTCCGGGTGGCTGGCGACGAGCCCTTCGAGCCCTTGGCGCAGCCGTCCCGACCGGGCGCGGACGCCGTCGAGGAAGTCTTCGCTCGCGACGATCTCCATCACCTTCGCCCCCACGGCGCAGGCCAGCGGGTTGCCGCCATAGGTCGAGCCATGCGTGCCCGCCACCATGCAGGCCGCCGCCGCCTCGGTCGCCAGCACCGCACCTAGGGGAAAGCCGCCGCCGATGCCCTTGGCGACCATCATGATGTCCGGCGTAACGCCCGCCCATTCATGGGCGAACAACTTGCCGGTCCGGCCCATGCCACACTGCACCTCGTCGAAGATCAGCAGCGCGCCGATATCGTCGCACAGGTCGCGCAGCCCCTTCAGGCACTGGTCGGGAACGGGCCGGATGCCGCCCTCGCCCTGCACCGGCTCGATCAGGATCGCGCCGACATCGGCCTGCGCCGCCGCCTCGCGCAGCGCCTCGTGATCGCCCCATGGCAGCTGCGTGAAACCCGACAGAAGCGGCCCGAACCCCTTGGTCATCTTCTCGGTCCCGACGGCGGCGATCGCGGCCGAGGACCGACCGTGGAACGCGCCTTCGAAGGTCAGGATGCGGGTCCGCTCGGGCTGGCCCTGATCATGCCAGTATTTCCGCGCCATCTTCACCACCAGCTCCATCGCTTCGGTGCCCGAGTTGGTGAAGAAGCAGGTGTCGGCGAAGGTGCGCTCGACCAGCGCGTCGGCCAGCTTCTGCTGCGCCGGGATCTGGTAGAGATTCGACACATGCCACAGCGCGTTCGCTTGGGTGGTCAGCGCATCCACGAGATCGGGGTTGGCGTGCCCCAACGCGTTGACCGCGATGCCCGCGCCGAGATCGAGATATCGCCGCCCGTCCTCGGTCTGCAGCCAGACGCCCTCGCCCTTCACGAAGGACAGCGGCGCGCGGTTGTAGGTCGGCAGGATCGAGGGGATCATGGCAATGGTCCTGTAAGAGGCCCCGTTGGTGCCGCAGCGGCAGGGGCGAGTCAATTGTCGCGGGGGGAGGAAGACGCAAAAGAGGCCGCGTCGCGAAGCGGGTGGGCTTCAGCGTCGGCGTCGGGGGGCGGCAAAGGCGGCGATCTGCGTCATGGGCGCGACGTTAGGCGAGGAAGACGCGGACGAAAAGAGGAAAACCGCCGCGCGGGCCGGAGGCGATGTCGGATGATCCCGAACGCCCGGAGGCACATGGCACGGCGCAATCTCGCAATCCGTATCGAAGCTGCGGCGGATGCAGATCAGACCCCGGAAACAGCCGTCCGCGCCGGATCTTGCCGATGACCCGTTCTATCGGCGCAGGTAGCGCCGCCAGCGCAGCCGCCCCTCGCGCGTCGGGGGAACGGGGGTGAAGAGGTTGCGCTCCAGCACCCGGATCGAGCCCGCATTGCCGGGATCGGTCTCGGCCAGAAGCGCCCCGAGCCCCTCGTCGCCCGCGCGTGTCACGAAGGCCCCGACCGCTGCGCCCGCAAGCCCGCGGCCGCGCTGGCCCGGCGAGACGGCATAGCCGAACTCGGCATGACCCGCCGCATCCATGCCGTTGAGCAGCACAAAGCCGACCATGAGATCGCCCTCGACGATCAGGCAGGCGCCCCAGCCCTGCAACGCGCGCAGATCCTCGCAGCGCCGCGCCAGCAGCATCGCCACCGGCGCCGTCACCAGCCCCGCCTCGGGCAGCAAGAGCCCCTGCGGCGGCAGCCCGACGGCGAGGCGTTCGAAATCGGCGGGAACGGCGTCGCGCAGCAGGCTCACGGCTTGAGCCTGTAGCCCTTTCGCAGCCAGGTCCAGGCCAGGCCGACCACCACCAAGCAGGACACCAGCGCCACGCCGAGGCCCAGAACGGGCGAGCTGTCCGACACGCCGATCATGCCGTAGCGCGCCCCGTCGATCAGGTAGAAGAACGGGTTGGCGTGGCTCATCACCTGCATGAAGCCCGGCAGCGCGTCGATCGAGTAGAAGGTGCCCGACAGGAAGGCGAGCGGCGTCACGAGGAAATTGGTGATCGCGGCGAGTTGGTCGAACTTCTGCGCATAGATCCCGGCGATGAGCCCGAGCGATCCCATGAAGATCGAGCCCAGCACCCAGAAGGTCAGCGCCCAGAAGGGATGCGCCAGACCGACGCCCAGAAACAGCCAGACGCCGATGGTGATGACCACCGCGACGATCAGCCCGCGCGCCACCGATCCTGCGACGTAACCGGCCAGAACCTCGGCCGGTGACAGCGGCGCCATCAGCGTGTCGACGATGTTGCCCTGCACCTTGGCCGAAGCCAGCGAGGACGAGGTGTTGGCGAAAGCCTGCTGGATCACCGTCATCATCAGCAGGCCGGGGGCGAGGAAATGCAGGAAAGCCACGCCCATCACGTCGCCCCTCTGCGGGCCGATGGCGATGGTGAAGATGAGCAGGAACAGCGCCGCGTTGATCAGCGGCGCCATCACCGTCTGCGCCCAGACGTTCAGAAAGCGGCGGATCTCGCGGCTTGCGAGCGTCGCGGTGCCCAATGTGTTGAACCGGCCGAAACGGCGGATCCCCTGGTCGGTGTCGGTGCTCATATGCGTGCCTCCTGAGGTCGGGGTTGTAGCCGTCATGCGCGCGGTGGCAAGGCTGGTGGAGATGGCATCGCATCCGCATCGACACGCGCCGCGACGCGCGGTGCGGGTTGAACTGCCGCGCGTGGCTGTGTAAATCGGCACGTCGCAACTGAAACGGCGGGCCACCGCCCAACCGATCGGAGGCATTGCATGTCCTGGACCGACGAGCGCGTCGAAACGCTCAAGAAAATGTGGAACGAGGGCCAGTCGGCGAGCCAGATCGCCAAGGAACTCGGTGGCGTGACGCGCAACGCCGTGATCGGCAAGGTCCATCGCCTGGGCCTGTCGAACCGCACCGGCGTGGCACCGCAGCCCGCGCCTCCCGCGCCCCAGACGGCGCCCTCCGCGCCTGCGCAGCCCACGGCCGCGCGGCCCGAGCCCGCGCCCGCGCCGCAGGCCAAGCCCGAACCGAAGACCGAGGCGGAGGACGAGGACGACGCGCCGATCCCGATGAGCGCGGCGCGGCGCGCCATCATCCCGGCCGGTCAGCCGCTGCCGCCGCAGCCCTCGGCCAACGAAATCAGCCCCGAGGCGCTCGCCAAGGTGTCCGAGATCGAGAAGGGCGCCAAGAAATTGACCCTGATGGAGCTGACCGAGAAGACCTGCAAATGGCCGGTGGGCGATCCCGCGACCGACAATTTCTGGTTCTGCGGCCTGCCGACCCAATCGGGCAAGCCCTATTGCGAGGCCCATGTCGGCGTCGCCTTCCAACCGATGTCCTCGCGCCGCGACCGCCGCCGCTGAAGCCGCGGACCAATGTGCCTGAACAAAGGGCCGCTTCTTCGGAAGCGGCCCTTTTCGTTTGCCGAACGCCGCGCCCTGCCCTGCCCCGGCCACGTCGGCACTACGCGTTTAGTTGCGAATTATTCTCAATCCAGTTGACTTCCTGCGAACCGTTCGCATCTTATCCTCTGCGACACCCCTAGCAGTTCGGAGACATCCATGCGCACCCTGCCCCTTCTCGCCCTTGGCGCCTCGCTGCTGGCCCTGCCCGCCGCCGCCGAAGACAAGATCAAGGTGGCGACGAGCTTCACCGTGATCGCCGACATGGTGGCCAATGTCGCGGGCGACGCGGCCGAGGTCGTGTCGATCACCAAGCCCGGCGCGGAGATCCACAACTACCAGCCCACGCCGCGCGACATCTTGGGCGTGCGCGACGCCGATCTGGTGCTGTGGAACGGGCTGAACCTCGAGCTGTGGTTCGAGCAGTTCCTCGACAACGCGGGCGACCGGCCCACCGCCGTGATCTCCGAAGGCATCGAGCCGATCTCGATTTCGGGGGGCGATTACGACGGCAAGCCCAACCCGCATGCGTGGATGAGCCCCGACAACGCCGCGATCTATGTCGACAACATCCGCGACGCGCTGAGCGAGGCCGACCCGGAGAACGCCGAGACCTATGCCGCGCACGCTGCAAGCTACAAGGAGGAGATCGCGGCGGTGATCGAGCCGCTGCGCGCCGAGATCGCACGGGTGCCCGAAGACAAGCGCTGGCTCGTGTCCTGCGAGGGGGCGTTCAGCTATCTCGCCCGCGACCTCGGGCTGAACGAGCTTTATCTGTGGCCGATCAACGCCGACGCCACCGGCACGCCGCAGCAGGTGCGAAAGGTAATCGACGGGGTGCGCGAGCACGAGATCCCGGCGGTGTTCTGCGAAAGCACCGTCAACACCGACCCGGCGAAGCAGGTCGCACGTGAAACAGGCGCGGCTTACGGTGGCGAGCTTTATGTCGATTCGCTCTCCGGGGCCGACGGCCCGGTGCCGAGCTATCTCGACCTTTTGCGCGTCACCACCGAGACCGTCGCGCGCGGCCTGAACGGGGTCGAATGATGGATGCGCGCGCCTTTCCCAAACATGCGCAAGGCGCGGGCGCAGGGCTCGCCGCCGATGGCGTGACCGTCTCCTACCGCAACGGCGTCACGGCGCTGCGCAACGCGAGCTTTTCGCTGCCCGTGGGCACGATCTCGGCGCTGGTCGGGGTCAACGGCGCGGGCAAATCGACGCTGTTCAAGGCGATCATGGGTTTCCTGCCGCTGTCGCGCGGCGCGATATCGATCCTTGGGCAGCCGGTGAAGCAGGCACTGAAATCCGGGCTGGTGGCCTATGTGCCGCAGGCCGAGGAGGTCGACTGGACCTTTCCGGTGTTGGTCGAAGACGTGGTGATGATGGGCCGCTACGGGCGCATGGGGTTCCTGCGCCGTCCGCGCGCGGCCGATCATGGCGCCGTCACGGCAGCGCTGGAGCGGGTCGGCATGAGCGATTTCCGGCACCGCCAGATCGGCGAGCTGTCGGGCGGGCAGCGCAAACGGGTGTTCCTCGCGCGTGCGCTGGCGCAGGACGGACGCGTGATCCTGCTCGACGAGCCATTCACAGGTGTCGACGTGCAGACCGAGGAGGCGATCATCCGCCTCCTTCGCGAATTGCGCGACGAGGGCCGGGTGATGCTGGTCTCGACCCACAACCTCGGTAGCGTGCCCGAGTTCTGCGACCGCACCGTGCTGGTGAAGGGCACCGTCCTTGCGCATGGGCCGACACGCGATGTGTTCACCCGCGACAACCTCGAACGCGCCTTCGGCGGTGTGCTGCGCCATTTCGTGCTGGGCGGCGCGGAGCTGCATCAGGACGAGGATGCGCGCAAGCTGCGCATCCTGTCGGATGACGAACGCCCGCTGGTCTTCTATGACGACCGCCAGCAGACCGGCGGCGAGAGCGGGGGCAGCGAATGATCGAGACGCTCGCCCTGCCCTTCACCTATGGCTACATGCTCAACGCGATGTGGGTCTCGGCCCTCGTTGGCGCGGTCTGCGCCTTTCTCTCGGCTTATCTGATGCTCAAGGGCTGGTCGCTGATTGGCGACGCGCTCTCGCACTCCATCGTGCCGGGCGTCGCGGGGGCCTACATGCTGGGCCTGCCCTTCGCGCTCGGCGCGTTCCTCTCGGGCGGGCTGGCGGCGGCCGCGATGCTGTTCCTGAACCAGCGCACCGGCCTCAAGGAGGACACCGTGATCGGCCTCATTTTCACCGGCTTCTTCGGGCTGGGACTGTTCATGGTCTCGGTCTCGCCCACCCCGGTGGACGTGCAGACCATCATCCTCGGCAACGTCCTCGCCATCACGCCCGAGGATACGCTGCAACTCGCCATCATCGGCGCGGTCTGCATGGCGGTGCTGCTTTTGAAGTGGAAGGACCTCATGGTCACCTTTTTCGACGAGACGCATGCGCGCTCCGTGGGCCTGCGTCCCGACCTGCTGCGCTTTGTCTTCTTCGTGCTGCTGTCGGCGGCCTGCGTCGCCGCCTTGCAGACCGTGGGCGCGTTTCTCGTCATCGCCATGGTGGTCACACCCGGCGCCACCGCCTACCTGCTCACCGACCGCTTTCCGCGCCTCATCGTCATCGCCGTGGCGCTCGGCAGCGTCACCAGCTTCGTCGGTGCCTACGTTTCATTCTTCCTCGACGGGGCGACGGGCGGCGTGATCATCAGCCTGCAAACCTTGATCTTCCTTCTCACCTTCGTCTTCGCGCCCAAGCATGGCTGGCTGGCGGCCCGGGCGCGTGCGAGGGCGGCGCTATGAACGAACTACTGCTGCCCTTCCAGCTCGACTTCATGCGCGACGCCTTCGTGATCGCGGGGCTGATCGCGGTGCCCTGCGCTCTCCTGTCGTGCTTTCTGGTGCTCAAGGGCTGGTCGCTGATGGGCGACGCGGTGAGCCACGCGGTGCTGCCCGGCGTGGTGCTGGCCTACGTCCTGAACATCCCGCTGCTGATCGGCGCCTTCGTCGCGGGCATGTCCTGCGCGCTGCTCACCGGCTTTCTTACCGATCACAGCCGGATCAAGCAGGACACGGTGATGGGCGTCGTGTTCTCCGGCATGTTCGGCATCGGCCTCGTGCTCTACACCTGGATCGAGAGCGAGGTACATCTCGACCACATCCTGTTCGGCAACATGCTGGGCATCGATGCTCAGGATCTCTGGACCGCCGGGATCGTCGGCGGAGTGGTCAGCCTCGCGCTGCTCGCCCGCTGGCGCGATCTCATGCTGCACGCCTTTGATGCGGCCCATGCCCGCGCCTTGGGACTTCCGGTCGCGCTGTTTCATTACGGGCTGCTGGCGCTCTTGTCGCTCACCATCGTCTCGACGCTTTCGGCGGTGGGCATCATCCTCGCCATCGGTCTCTTGATCGCGCCCGGCGCCATCGCGTTTCTGGTCACCCGACGCTTCGGCACGATGCTCATGGTCGCCGTGGCGGTGACGCTGGTGGCGGGTTGGGGCGGCGTCTATGCCAGCTTCTGGATCGACAGCGCGCCCGCGCCGACGATCATCCTCGGTCTCACGCTGATCTTCATCGCCGCCTTCATCTGGAAGTCGTTCACGATCCGCCGCGCCGAGACCGGGGGGGCTTCCCAGATGGCGTGAGAGCGATTAGATCGCGCGGATGCAGAATCCTCCCGATCTCCGTCCCGACCTCGCCCCCAAGGCGCGCTTCACCGATGTCGCCCGCCCCGGCCAGCCGACCATCGGCATGGTCTCGCTCGGCTGCCCCAAGGCGCTGGTCGACAGCGAGCGCATCCTGACCCGGCTCCGGGCCGAGGGCTATGCGATCAGCCCCGACTACGCCGGCGCGGACGCGGTGATCGTCAACACCTGCGGCTTTCTCGACAGCGCCAAGGCCGAGAGCCTCGATGCCATCGGCGAGGCGCTGAACGAGAACGGCAAGGTGATCGTCACCGGCTGCCTCGGGGCCGAACCCGACTACATCACCGGCGCGCATCCGAAGGTGCTCGCCGTCACCGGCCCGCATCAATACGAGCAGGTCCTCGATGCGGTGCATGGCGCGGTGCCGCCCTCGCCCGACCCCTTCGTCGACCTGCTGCCCGCACGCGGCATCTCGCTCACGCCGCGGCATTTCAGCTATCTGAAGATATCCGAGGGCTGCAACCACAAGTGCAAGTTCTGCATCATCCCCGACATGCGTGGACGGCTGCAGTCGCGTCCCGCCCATGCGGTGATGCGCGAGGCCGAAAAGCTCGTCGAAGCGGGCGTGCGCGAGCTTCTGGTGATCAGCCAGGACACTTCGGCCTACGGCCTCGATATCCGCCATGCCGAGGATCGCGGCCACCGCGCCCACATCACCGATCTGGCGCGCGACTTGGGCTCCTTGGGCGCATGGGTGCGGCTGCACTACGTCTACCCCTACCCGCATGTGCGCGACCTGATCCCGCTGATGGCCGATCCGGCCTCGGGGCTGCTGCCCTATCTCGACATCCCGTTCCAGCATGGTCATCCGGACGTGCTGAAACGCATGGCCCGTCCCGCAGCTTCGGCCCGGACCCTCGACGAAATCGCGGCATGGCGGTCGATGGCGCCCGACATCACCCTGCGCTCGACCTTCATCGTGGGTTATCCCGGCGAGACCGAGGCCGAGTTCGACTACATGCTCGACTGGCTCGACGAAGCGCAGCTCGACCGGGTCGGCTGCTTCAAATACGAGAATGTCGCCGGGGCGCGCTCCAACGACCTGCCCGATCACGTGCCCGAAGATGTCAAGCAGGAGCGCTGGGAGCGTTTCATGCAAAAGGCGCAGGCGATTTCCGAGGCCAAGCTGCAGGCCAAGGTCGGCCGGCACCTGCAGGTGATCGTCGACGAGGTCGACGAGGAGGCCGCGACCTGCCGCACCATGGCCGACGCGCCCGAGATCGACGGCAACCTCTTCATCGACGAGGGCCACGAGATCCTCAAGCCCGGCGACATGCTCACCGTCAAGGTCGACGAGGCGGGCGAATACGACCTCTGGGGTCGGATGGTGGGAAGTTGATTGAATGTGACGCGGGGAACGGTGTTGCCGCCTCGCGTCTGGCACTAGATGGTCTGAAAATGGCCGCTGGTCGGGATCATGTTGGGATGACATGTTCGATCAGGCGTTCGCGACGGAGACTCGAAGTTCAATGACTGACCTGCAGGCGCGCCCGCTCGATGACGCTCAGAGACGGCTGCATGCCGTTCTCAACAATGCCAGCGTCGCGATCTTCCTAATGGATGACCGGCAGCAATGCGTCTACATGAACCGTGCCGCCGAGATCCTGACCGGCTGGACCCTCGACGAGGTCGTGGAACTGGATCGGCCGCTACACGACATCATCCATCACACCTATCCTGACGGCACGCCGTTTCCGCTGCATGAATGCGCGATCGACCGTGCCTTTCCCGAGCACAACCAGACCCAAGGCGAAGAGGTCTTCGTTCATCGCGACGGGCATTTCTACCCCGTGGGCTTTACCGCCAGCCCGATCCGCGACGAGGAAAGCCAGACCATCGGCACCATCATCGAGGTGCGCGACATCTCCGCGGAGAAGCGGGCCGATGAGCGGCAGCGCCTGCTCGTCAACGAGCTGAACCATCGGGTCAAGAACACCCTCGCGACGGTGCAGTCGATCGCGTGGCAGACCTTCAAGGGCTCCGACGCCGAGACCTTCGAGCGGTTTTCAGGCCGCCTCACCACCCTGTCGCGCGCCCACAACGTGCTGACCGAAACCGCATGGGCGCGCGCGTCGCTGCGGGTCATCGCCGATGCGGTCGTCGATCAGGTGCCCGAGGGGCGGATGTCGGTGACGGGGCCGGATATCGATATCCACCCCAAGGCCGCCGTGAGCCTGTCGATGGCGCTGCACGAGCTGCTCGCCAATGCGCGCAGCTACGGTGCGCTGAGCCGCGAGGGCGGCGAGGTGGCACTGAGCTGGACCGCCACGCCTGCGCAGGACGACCGCACCGCCCTTGCCCTCGCATGGCGTGAGACCGGCGGTCCCGCCGTGGTCGAACCCAGCCGCAAGGGCTTTGGCCTGCGCCTGATCGAGCGCCAGGTGACGATGGAGTTCGGCGGCACCGCCAAGGTCGGGTTCGCGCCCGAAGGCCTGACCTGCCGGATCGAGATGCTGTTGCCGCAGCTCCCCGACCCCGTGGCGCTCGAACCCGGACGGGACTATGCGCATGGGTGAGGGCAGCCTTGATGGCGTGCGGGTGTTGCTGGTCGAGGATGAGAGCCTCGTTGCGATGCTGGGCGAGGACGTGCTGACAGAGGCCGGGTGCCGCGTTACCGTAGCGATGCGGCTCAGCGAAGCGCTGCATGCCGTCCAGCAAGCCGATCTCGACGTGGCGATCCTAGACGTCAATCTCGGCAACGAGACGAGCTATCCGGTGGCCGAGCAGCTGATCCAGCGCGAGATCCCCTTCGTCTTCGCCACTGGCTATGCGGCGGCGGGACTGGCGGGGGGCTACGCCGCGCATCGCTGTGTGCAAAAGCCCTACGACCCGACGCAGCTTCTCGCGGCGGCGCGGGCGGCCCTTGGCGACTGAGACGGTCTGACTGCCCCGGAACAGGGAAGACACACGGTCTGCGCGTCGTAGCTTGTCCACAGGTGCGGTCGACGTCCTCCCGACAGCGGCCCGTAAGTCACGACGGCGCTTCGGGGCTTTCGCCCGACAGCACCGGCCCGCCGACAGGAAAAAAGGGAACGCCGCGCGCTCCCCTTCCCCGTAACTTGCACGCTCCAAACCGACGGCGCGGCCCCGCGCGCCCCCTCTTGTGTCGTCAGCCCGCCATCTGCCGCGCGGCGTCGAGCACGCTGGGCTCTTCGTGATAAGGGCAGGCCACGCGGTGGCCGTCGCCCAGATCGAGCATCGGCGGCAGCCCATCGGCGCAATCGGGATGCGCCTTGGGGCAGCGGGTGCGGAACACGCAGCCCGAGGGCGGGCTCATCGGCGAGGGCAGCTCACCACCCAGCACCGGCCGCTTGCGCGCACGCTCCAGCACCGGGTCGGGGATCGGCACGGACGCGATGAGCGCTTGCGTGTAGGGATGCTCGGGGTTGGTGACGAGGGGCTTCGATTTCGCTACCTCCATCACCCGGCCCAGATACATCACCACGATCCGGTCCGAGACGTGCTTCACGACCGACAGGTCATGCGCGATGAAGATCATCGCCAGCCCCATGTCGCGCTGCAGTTCTTTCAGAAGGTTCACCACCTGCGCCTGCACCGACACGTCGAGCGCCGAGACCGGCTCGTCGCAGATCAGCAGCTTGGGGCGCAGGATCAGCGCGCGGGCGATGCCGATGCGCTGGCACTGCCCGCCCGAGAACTCGTGCGGGTAGCGGCTCACGAGGTTCGGCAGCAGCCCGACCCGCTCCATCAGCTCGGCCACCCGGCGGCGGACCTCCTTGCGAGGCGTCTTGGGCTCGTGCGTGACCAGCGGCTCGGCGATGATGTCGCCCACCGTCATGCGCGGGTTGAGCGCGGCCAGAGGGTCCTGGAACACCATCTGCACGTCCTTGCGGTGGACGCGGCGCTGGCGTTCGGACATCGAGGCGAGGTCCTGGCCCTCGAACTCGATCCGCCCGCCGGTCGAGGGGATGGTGCCGACGATGGCGCGCGCCAGCGTCGATTTGCCCGAGCCGCTCTCGCCCACCACGCCGAGGCTCTCGCCAGGCGCGAGGTCGAAGCTGATGCCGCCCACGGCGTGCAGCTTCTTCGACGGCGTCCAGGGCCAGGCGCCGCGCGGGCGGATGTCGAAGGCGACGCGCAGATCCTCGACCCGCAGGATCGGCGCGGCGCGCTTGCCGGTCCGGTCGGGCCGGCCAGCATTGCCGGCCTCCTTCGCAACGGGCGCGTCCTTGTGCGCCACCTCGGCCGGTGCGGGCGATGGCGGCGTCGCCACAGGCGTTGCGCTTGCCGGCGGCGCGGCGGGGATCGGGTCGCCCGCCTCGTCGCGGCCCGAGGCCTCGGCGAATTTGTCGTCCTTGGGATCGGTCATCACTTCACCTCCTCGACGGGGGCATGGCAGGCGCGGCGCAGCTCAGGGAAGCCTTCAGCGGGCAGAAGCTCGGGGCGCACCGTTGGGCACGGCCCATGCGCCCAGGCGCAGCGTGGTGTGAAGGGGCAGCCCTTGGGCAGGCGCGACATGTCGGGCGGCTCGCCCGCGATGGTCGAGAGCGTTTCGTCGTCGCGATCGATCCGCGGCACGGCGCGCAAGAGGCCCAGCGTGTAGGGATGGGTCGGCCGCTCGAACAGCTTGTCGGTCGGGCCGGTCTCCATGATCTGGCCGCCATACATCACCAGCGTACGTTCGCAGGTGTCCGCGACGATGCCGAGATCATGGGTGATCAGGATGATCGCCGTGCCGAACTCTGCCCGGATCTCGGCCATCAGCTCCATGATCTGCGCCTGCACGGTGACGTCGAGCGCGGTGGTCGGCTCGTCGGCGATCAGCAGGCGCGGCTGACACAACAGCGCCATGGCGATCATGATCCGCTGCCGCATGCCGCCCGAGAACTCGTGCGGGAACATGGTGATGCGGTTCCTGGCGTCGGGGATCTTCACCGCGTCGAGCATCTTCGTGGCCTCGGCCACCGCATCGCGCTTGGTCATGCCCTTGTGCAGCGTCAGCACCTCGGCCATCTGGTCCGAGATCCGCATGTAGGGGTTGAGCGAGGTCATCGGGTCCTGAAAGATCATGCCGATCTCTTCAGAACGCACCCGGTTCAGCTCCTTCTGTTTCAACTCCAGCAGGTTGCGCCCGTCATAGCGGATCTGCCCCGTGGCGCGGCCGTTGCGCGCCAGAAGCCCCATCGCGGCGAAGGCGGTCTGACTCTTGCCTGAGCCGCTTTCGCCGACGATGGCGAGGGTCTCGCCCTCCTCCACCGAGAAGCTGACCCCGTTGACGGCGTTCACCTCGCCGTCGCCGGTGGTGAAGGTGACGCGCAGGTCTTCGATGTCGAGCAGGGCCATCAGCGATCCTTGGGGTCGAGTGCATCACGCAGACCGTCGCCGACGAAGAAGAAGGCGAAAAGGGTGATGACGAAAAAGAAGAGCGGAAAGGCAAGCTGCCAGATCACGCCGTACTGCATGTTGCTGGCGCCGTTCGAGATCAGCGCGCCGAGCGAGGTGTTCGGCTCCTGAATCCCGAGGCCCAGAAAGCTGATGAAGCTTTCGGTGATGATCATCTGCGGCACGAGGAGCGTCGCGTAGACGATGACGAGCCCCAGAAGGTTCGGCACGATGTGGCGCAGGATGATCGTCATCGGCCGCACGCCGGTGGCGTGGGCGGCTTCGACGAACTCCTTGCCCTTGATGGTCAGGGTCTGGCCGCGCGCGATGCGCGACATGTCGAGCCACGAGATCAGGCCGATGCCGATGAACAGCATCAGGATCGAGCGGCCGAAGATCACCAGCATCAGGATCAGGACGAACATGTAGGGCACCGACATCAGGATATCGACCGTGCGCATCATCGCGCCGTCCGTGCGCCCGCCCTTGTAGCCTGCGATGGCGCCATAGAGCGTACCGACGATCACCGCGACGCCCGCGCCGACGATGCCGACGAGCAGCGAGATCCGGGTGCCCTGCACGGTGCGCGCATAGAGGTCGCGGCCCGAACTGTCGGTGCCGAAATAATGCCCCGTCTCGATCGAGGGCACGCCTTGCGATGCGTTGGAGCCGATCAGCGAGAAATCGACGTAATCGGGCTCGTACTGGGCGAGAAACCCGCCGAAGAAGGCGAAGATGCAGATCAGCACCAGCGCCACCAGCCCGGCTGTGGCCGCACGGTTGCGCATGAAGCGCTGGCGCGCGTCCTTCCACAAGGAGCGGCCCTTGACGTCGGCGGCGGCCTGCGCGGCGAGCAGGCGGTCGGCGGTGCCGGGATCAGGATTGAGCGACATGGGACCCCTCCTCAGTAGCGGATCTTCGGATCGATCCACGCATAGAGCAGGTCGACCACGAGGTTGAACGTGACAGTCAGCACACCGACGAGGATGGTGATCCCCATGATGACCGAGTAGTCGCGGTTGAAGGCGGAGTTGACGAAGAACTGTCCGATGCCGCCGGTCGAGAAGAAGACGTCGATGATGACCGAGCCGGTGATCATGCCGACGAAGGCGGGCCCGAGATAGCTCAGCACCGGCAGCATTGTCGGTTTCATCGCGTGCTTCCAGATGATCCGGCTGGTCGGCAGGCCCTTCGCGCGCGCCGTCCTGATGAAACCGGCATTGAGCACTTCGAGCATTGAGGAGCGGGTGATCCGCGCGATCGAGGCCATATAGGAGGTCGAGAGCGCGATCACCGGCAGGATGATGTATTCGATCTGCCCGCCCTGCCAGCCACCACCCGGCAACCAGCCAAGCCACAGCGTGAACACGAGCACGAGGATCGGCGCCATCACGAAGTTGGGCAGCACCTGCGCGCCGATCGAGATACCGACAGCGAGGTAGTCGAGCCACGAATTGTGCCGGATCGCGGCGGCGGCGCCCAGCGCCACGCCCACCACGAGGGCGACGATGAAGCTCCAGAACCCGTAGGTGAGCGTCACCGGAAAGCCTTGGGCGATCACATCGTTGACAGTGCGGTCGCGGTACTGGAACGACGGGCCGAAGTCGAAATGCACGACCACGTTCCAGATATAGGTCGTCATCTGCTTCCAATAGGGCTGATCGAGCCCGTAGCGCGCCTCGATGTTGGCCATCACCTGCGCGGGCAGCGGCCGCTCGGAATTGAAGGGGCCGCCGGGGGCGGCATACATCAGCACGAAGGAGATCACGACGAGCAGAAGGATCGTCGGGATCGCGATGGCGACGCGCCTGAGAACGTAATTCAGCATGGGGGATGATACCTCGTTTCCGCATCTGCGGAAATGGACCGCGCCGCGCATGAGCCAGGGGGCGCGGCGGTCTTTCGATCAGAAGTTACTCACCGGCGACGCGGTAGAGGTCCTTGGCGTACCAGTTGTCCTGCGCGTTCTCGAGCGGGTAGCCCTTGATGGTCTCGTCCATCATGAACACGGTGGCGTAGTGGTAGATCGGCAGGATCGGGAACTCCTGCGTGATGATCGTCTCCGCCTCGGTGTAGAGCGGCAACGGATCCTCGGAGGTCTTCGCCTCGGTCAGCAGCGAGTCGTACGTCTCGTTGTTGAAGCCTGAGTCGTTGTAGGACGAGTTCGTGTCCATGATGTCGAGGAAGGACGACGCCTCGTTGTAGTCGGCGCACCAGCCGGCACGCGCCACCTCGTAGTTCCTGTTGTGGCGCTCCTCGAGGAAGGTCTGCCACTCCATGTTGGCCATCGAGATGTCGACGCCGAGCGTCTGCTTCCACATCTGGCCGATCGCGGTCGCGACCTGCTTGTGCGACTCGGAGGTGTTGTAGAGCAGGTCGAGCGTCAGCGCCTCGCCATCAGTGCCATAGCCGGCCTCCGACATCAGCTCCTTGGCGCGCTCGTTGCGTTCCTGCTGGCTCATCTGCGCCGCCTCGGCCGAGGGAACCTCGAAGCCTGCGGTGGCCCAATGGGTCAGGGTGTAGGCCGGCTTCTGGCCACCGGCGACGACGTTCTCGACGATCACGTCACGATCGATGGCGAGGTAGAGCGCCTCGCGCACCTTCGGATCGGCCAGCGCTTCGGGGCCGCTCTCGGAGACGTTCAGGTTGTAGTAGTAGGTGCACAGGTTCGGCACCGAGATCGCCTGTTCGGGGTGCTCCTCCGCGAGACGCGGGAACTGGCCTGCGGGCACATCGGTCTGGTCGAACTCACCGGCGAGATAGCGGGTCAGCGCCTGGTTCTCGTCGTTGATGATCAGCGCCTTCACCTCTTCGATGATGACGTTCTCGGCGTCCCAGTATTCGGGGTTTTTGGCAAGGGTGATGTATTCCTGCGGAACGCGGTCCTCGAGCACATAGGCGCCGTTCGAGACCATGTTGCCGGGCTGGGTCCAGGCATCGCCATGCTCTTCGATGGCCGCCTGCGGCACCGGGAAGGTGGTGGTGTGCGTCACCATCTGCGGGAAGTAGGGCAGCGGCTGCGACAGCGTCACCTCGAAAGTGAGGTCATCCACGGCCTTCACCCCGAGCTCGGAGGGCTCCATGTCGCCCGCGATCACCTCGTCGACGTTGGCGATCTTCATCAGCCCCATGTACCATTGGTACTCGGACGCCGTCGCGGGATCGGCGGCGCGCTGCCACGAATAGACGAAGTCGTTCGCGGTGACCGGCTCGCCGTTCGACCACTTGGCGTCGTCGCGCAGGGTGAAGGTGTAGGTCAGCCCGTCCTCGGAGACTTCGTAGCCGGTCGCCACGCCGGGCACCACGTCGCCCTTCTCGTCCTGGTTCATCAGGCCTTCGAACAGCTGGCGGCCGATGGCCGAGCCCTCGACATCCTCGATGAGGTTGGGGTCGATCGAGGGAAACTCGTCGAGCACCCGGTAGGTGAAGCTCTGGTCGGTGGCGAGCTTTTCCCCGGTCTCGGGGTGCTCCATCATCGCGTGGCTCTCGGCATGCGCCGCGCCGCTCAGCGCGAAAAGCGCCGCGGTGCCGGCGAGAAGATGGGTCTTCAAGGTCATGTGGTCATCCCTGTCTGGAGGACGCGGGTCGGCCCGCGTCGGATGCAGCTCCGCCCTTTGCGGGCGTGGTTGTGGCACGATCCTTTTGCGATCGACCGTTATTTGCAAGACTTATCGCCGCATGACCACGCGACAGCGCGGCGGCCCCATTTCCCATGCGTCATCCGCGCCAAGCAACCTTATGGCAAAATCTGTTATGTATTCGCATGATTGATGTTGCGCAGACGCCATTGCACGACAACTTCACGTTTCAGTCCTGCCCCGGCGGGCCGAGAAACGTGATCATTCAGACGCGCGGGATTTTGCCGCCTCTCGCCCCGGACGCCCCACCGGGCTAGTTTTCGGACGGGAGGACCTATCCGATGACAACCGATCCGAACGATCCCGCGCTGGGACTCGGGGCCCGCGACGGCTTGCCGGACGCGCTGCGCGTGCTGCTCGACGACTTTCCCCGGGCGGGCTGGCAGGCTGATCCGAATTTCGACGGGTTGGTGCGATTCTGGCTCTCCAAGCATCTTTCGTTCCGCGAGATGCTGGCGATCCTGACGCGCGAAACCCAAGCTGCCGCCGACGGCGCCGATCCGGCGCACTTTGCCGCCGCGCTGTCGCGGATCGGTGGGCGGCTCGTGGGCGAGTTGCACGGCCATCACGGCATCGAGGACGCGCATTACTTTCCCCGCCTGTCGGCGATGGAGCCCCGGCTGGAGGCGGGCTTCGCGCTGCTCGACGGCGATCACCACGCGCTCGACGCGCATCTGGCGGATTTCGTCGAAGCCGCGAACGCGCTGATCGGCATCGCCGACGCCCCCGCCGAAATGCGCGGCGAGGCGGCGCGCTTCGCCGCGCGGCTCGAAGGTTTCGAGCGCTTTCTCGACCGGCATCTCGTCGACGAGGAGGAACTGGTGGTGCCGGTGCTGCTGCATCACGGCACGGGGGCCTTGGGATGACGGGGGCCAAAGGATGATCGACCGGCTGGAGATGTTTCTCGCGCTGGCCAAGGCTGAACATTTCGGCCGCGCCGCCGAGGCGATGGGGGTCACGCAACCGACGCTTTCGGCGGCGATCCGGCAGCTCGAAGATCAACTCGGCGTGATGCTGGTGCGGCGTGGATCGCGGTTTCAGGGGCTGACGCCGGAGGGCGAGCGCGTGCGCGACTGGGCACGGCGGATCTCGGGCGACGTGCGCGGCATGAAGGAGGAACTGCGCGCCGCGCGCGAGGGTCTGACCGGCGTGCTGCGGCTCGCGGTGGTCCCGACCGCGCTAGGCGCGGTGACACAGCTCACCTCGCGCTTTGCCGCGGCGCATCCGAACCTGCGGTTCTCGGTCCGCTCGACCACCACGACGCAGCTTCTGGCGGCGATCGAGGATCACGAGGTCGATGCCGGGATCGGCTATCTCGACAACGAACCCATGGGCCGGGTCGTCACCGTGCCGCTCTATACCGAACGCTATGTCGCGGTCATGCGGGCCGATTGCGGGCTGGCCACGCATGAACGGCTGCGCTGGGCCGATCTGGGCGGGACGGATCTGTGCCTGCTCACCCCCGACATGCAGAACCGCCGGATCATCGCGGGGCATCTCGCCGGGGCGGGCATCGAAGTGGCACCCCGGGTCGAGACCAACTCGACCATCGTGCTGATCTCCCACGTGCTGAACTCGGGCTGGGTCACGATTCTGCCGGAGCGCGCGGCGGCGATCTTCCTGCAGGGCCAGCCACTGGTCGCCCGCCCCGTCACCGATCCCGACGCCGCGCACGGGATCGGGCTGATCGCGCCATGGCGCGAGCCGCACACGCCGCTGCTCTCGGCGCTTCTCTCCGAGGCGCGGCGCTTCGACCGGGCTTGATAGGGTTTCTCTATCGCGGCACGAAACCGCGATATTGATATTGCATGTGGGCATGCCGTTGTATGCGCGGAAGACTCGAGGAGGAGCCAGCCGATGCCGACACCGCCAGCCCCCGCCGATCTGGAGGGCCGCCTTGGTGCGATCCTTGCGGATCACGCGACCTTCGAAGGACCGCTGCTGCCGATTTTGCACGCCGTGCAGGCCGAATGGGGCTATGTCCCGCCAGAGGCGCTGCCGATCATTGCCGAAGGGCTGAACATCAGCCGCGCCGAAGTGCATGGCGTGGTCAGCTTCTATCATGATTTCCGCGAGGAGCCCGCAGGCCGCCACATGCTCAAGATCTGCCGTGCCGAAGCCTGTCAGGCCCGTGGTGGCCAGGGCATCGAAGCGGCCGCCAAGGCGCGGCTCGGCGTCGATTGGCACGGCACGAGCTCGAAGGGCGGCGTCACGCTCGAGCCGGTCTATTGCCTCGGGCTTTGCGCCAACGGCCCGGCGATGATGCTCGACGGCCGCGTTGTGGCGCGGGTCGACGAGGCGCGGCTGAAATCGCTGCTCGAAGAGGTGGACGCATGAGCAAGTTGAAGATCTATGTCCCCCGCGACGCCGCCGCCCTCGCCGTCGATGCCGAGAAGGTGGCGGAGGCGGTGATGGCCGAGGCGAAGATCCGCGAGATCGAGGTCGAGCTGGTCCGCAACGGCTCGCGCGGGATGCTCTGGCTGGAACCGATGGTCGAGATCGAGCGCGACGGTGTCCGCCATGCCTTCGGCCCTGTCACGCCGCATGACGTCCGCGCGCTGTTCGACGCCGATTGGGGCAGCCACGCCCTCGCTCTCGGCCCGACCGAAGAGATCGAATGGATGAAGCGGCAGACCCGCCTCACCTTCGCCCGCGTCGGCGTCATCGACCCGCTCTCGCTCGATGCCTACGAAGCGCATGGCGGCCTCAAGGGCCTGCGCCGCGCGCTGGAGATGACCGGCGCGGCGATGATCGACGAGATGAAGGAATCGGGCTTGCGCGGCCGTGGCGGCGCGGGCTTCCCGACCGGCATCAAGTGGGACACAGTGCGTCTGGCCGAGGCGAACCAGAAATACATTGTCGCCAATGCCGATGAGGGCGATTCGGGCACCTTTGCCGACCGGATGCTGATGGAAGGCGATCCGTTCAGCCTTATCGAGGGCATGGCCATCGCGGGCATCTGCGTCGGCGCGACCCGTGGCTACATCTACCTGCGCTCGGAATATCCCGAGGCGATCCACACCATGAACGAGGCGATCCGCATCGCTCGGGCGCGCGGCGTGCTCGGGGCTTCGGTGCTGGGCTCGGCTTTCGCCTATGACATGGAGGTCCGCGTCGGCGCTGGCGCCTATGTCTGCGGCGAGGAGACCTCGCTTCTGAACAGTCTCGAAGGCAAGCGCGGCGTCGTGCGCGCAAAGCCCCCCCTGCCGGCGCTCGAAGGCTTCCTCGGCAAGCCGACGGTGGTGAACAACATCATCTCTCTGGGCACCGTGCCGGTGATCTTCGAGAAAGGTGCCGCGCATTACCGTGACTTCGGTCTGGGACGCTCGCGCGGCACCATCCCGATCCAGATCGCCGGCAACGTGAAGTTCGGCGGCCTGTTCGAGACCGCCTTCGGCACGAGCTTGGGCGCGCTGGTCGACGAGATCGGCGGCGGCACGGAGACGGGCCGCCCGGTCAAGGCGGTGCAGGTCGGCGGGCCGCTCGGGGCCTATTTCCCGCGCTCCAAATTCGACACGCCCTTCGGCTACGAGGAGTTCGACGGCGAGGGTGGCCTTATCGGCCATGCGGGCGTGGTGGTGTTCGACGACACCGCCGACATGCTCGGCATGGCGCGCTTCGCGATGGAGTTTTGCGCGGTCGAGAGCTGCGGCAAATGCACGCCGTGCCGGATCGGCGCGGTGCGCGGCGTCGAGACGGTCGACCGCATCGCGCGCGGAGACACGAGCGCGATCCCGCTGCTGACGGATCTTTGCGATACCATGAAGGACAGCTCGCTCTGCGCGCTGGGGGGCTTCACCCCCTACCCGGTGATGTCGGCGCTCACGCATTTCCCCGATGATTTCCATGCCAATGCCAAGGAGGCAGCGGAATGAAGGACTTTCTGATCCCCTTCGACGGTCCCGGCGGCACCGGTCTCAAGGACGACACCGACATGGGCACGCCCGCGTCGATCTCGGCCAGGACAGTGACGCTGAGCATCGACGGCTTTGAGGTGACGGTGCCCGAGGCACGAGCGTCATGCGCGCCAGCGCCGAGCTGGGCATCCAGGTGCCCAAGCTCTGCGCCACCGACAACATGGCGGCCTTTGGCTCGTGCCGCCTCTGCGTGGTCGAGATCGAGGGCCGTCGTGGCACCCCCGCCTCCTGCACCACCCCGGTGGCCGAGGGCATGGTGGTCCACACCCAGACCTCCAAGATCAAGAAGCTCCGCAAGGGCGTGATGGAGCTCTATATCTCCGACCACCCGCTCGACTGCCTGACCTGCGGCGCCAACGGCGATTGCGAGCTTCAGGACATGGCGGGGGCCGTGGGCCTGCGCGACGTGCGCTACAAGCCGGGCGACAACCACTACGATCCCTCGGGCACCGGCGCGCGGTCCCAGGCCGAGGCGCGACTGCGCGAACCGGTGGGCATCAACAACCCGCAGTTCCTGCCCAAGGATGACAGCAACCCCTACTTCACCTACGATCCCTCGAAATGCATCGTCTGCTCGCGCTGTGTGCGGGCCTGCGACGAGGTGCAGGGCACCTTTGCGCTGACCATCGAGGGCCGCGGCTTCGACAGCCGCGTGTCCGCGGGCACCAAGCTCGACGATTTCATGACCTCGGACTGCGTATCCTGCGGCGCTGCGTGCAGGCCTGCCCCGACCGCGACGCTTCAGGAAAAATCGGTGATCGAGATCGGATACGCCCGAGCGCGCTCGGTCGTCACCACCTGCGCCTATT
>NZ_BATB01000004.1 GCF_000466965.1 Limimaricola cinnabarinus LL-001 | reverse complement strand
GGCGTCCAGCCGAAGGCGAAGGCGAGCCCCATGAGATAGGCCCCCGCGAGCCCGATCTCGCGGGCAGGCCCCGTCGCCCTATCGAGTCGGAACTGCCGGTAGAGCAGGCCGATCGGCAGCAGGCCCAGAAAGTGCAGTCCCATCAGCACAATGATCCCGGCCGCGATCCAGCGCAGCAGGTCGAACCATTCGCGCAGGAACTGCCCGGCAAATGACGCCGAGGCCCCGAGCGCCACGAAGACGGTGATGATCCCGGTCGAGAACAGGGCGGTAAAGAGCAGCGTCCGACCGCGTCCGGGCGGCGTGCCACCCGCTTCGGCCTGCCGCGCACCGGTGCCGGCAAGATAGCGAGGTAGAACGGCACCATCGGCAGGATGCAGGGAGACAGGAAGGACAGCAGTCCCGCCAGCATCGCGCCGCCCAGCGTGACCTCGAACATGCCACCTCCGATTGCTTATATCATATTGCAATACTATTATTCGAAGCTATTGGCCGGTCAATCGGCCTCGATCGAGGATCCGCATGTCACGCGTCGCAGCCATCTTTCTCGGCCTGTTCATGGCCCTCCAGCCCGGTCCGCTGCCCGCGGCGCTGGAGCTTGTCATGGTCGAGCAGGCCGGTTGCCCATGGTGCGCGCGTTGGAACGAGGAGATCGGACCGATCTATCCCAAGACCGAGGAGGGCGAGGCCGCGCCCTTGCGCCGGATCGACATAGGCGCTCTGCCGGGCGAGATGGAGCTTGGGGGAAAAGTTGTCTTCACCCCGACCTTCCTGCTGGTCGAGGACGGCCGCGAGCTGGGCCGGATCGAGGGCTACCCGGGCGAGGATTTCTTCTGGAGTCTGCTGGCACGCCTTCTGGGCGAGACGCCGGGCGCCTCCTTGGTGCCTCAGGACCCGCCCGGATGATCGCGTCGCATTGCGATATTGGGCGCGAGCTCATAAATGATCCGCCTGACATCGGGCGGAGCCGCTCCGCCGAAACGGGGAGCGCAGCCATGACCCTGCCGAGGATTACCGACGACATGAGCGAGGCCGACATGGACCTCATGACGCGCAACGCGCAGGAAGCCTCGGACTTCCTCAAGGCCTTGGGCCATGAGGGCCGGCTGATGATCCTGTGCCATCTCGTCACCGGCGAGAAATCGGTGACCGAACTCGAGCAGCTGCTCTCGGCGCGGCAGGCCGCCGTCTCGCAGCAGTTGGCGCGCCTCAGGCTCGAAGGGCTGGTGACGCCGCGCCGCGACGGCAAGATCATCTACTACAGCTTGACCGATGACCGGCCACGCCGGATCATGGAACTTGTCTACGAGCTGTTCTGCCGCTCAAGCTGACAGGCGCGCCGGGGAGGGCGCGGGGAGGATCACGATATGCTGGATTGGCTCGACGAGCCGACCATCGCCGCGCTCATTGGCATGGGCAGCGGTGCAGTTCTGGGTGCGGCCGCGCGATTGGGGCGTTTCTGCACGCTCGGCGCCATCGAGGATGCGCTCTATGGGGGCAGCCTGACCCGGCTCAGGATGTGGGGCATCGCTATCGGCGTCGCGGTGATCGCGGCCTTCGGCCTGATGAGCGCGGGGCTGTTCGACCCGATGGACAGCTTCTATCTCGCGCAGGGATGGAGCCTGCCTGGCGCGATCCTCGGCGGGCTGGTCTTCGGCTACGGCATGGCGCTTGCGGGAAACTGCGGCTACGGCGCGCTCGCGCGGTTGGGCGGTGGCGACATGCGTTCCTTCGTGATCGTATTGGTCATGGGACTCGTGGCCTATGCCACCTTGTCCGGGCCACTGTCGGGACTGCGGGTGGCGCTCTTCGCTCCGCATGGCGGGCCGACGCCGGGCATCGGTCATTTGATCGCGCTGGCGACGGGTCTGCCCCTCTGGGCATGCGGCATGCTTGTCGGATCGGCCATCCTTGTCCTGTCGCTTCGGGGTGGAGCGGCGTTGGGTCGGGGTACCCTCATCTGCGGCGCGTCGGTCGGGCTTGCCGTTGCCATGGGATGGGCGGGAACAGCTTGGCTGTTTACGACAGGCTTCGACGCGTTGCCCGTCGCGTCACACAGCTTTTCGGCGCCCTTGGGCGAAACGATGCTCTACACCATGACCTCAAGCGGCGCGGCGCTGAGCTTCGGCGTCGGATCGGTGGTCGGTGTGTTGACGGGCGCTTTGCAGGCAGCCTCTGGAAGGGGCATTTCCGCTGGGAAGCTTGCGAGGACCCGCGCGAACTCAAGCGTCAGATCCTCGGCGCGGGGCTCATGGGCTGGGGCGCGGTGACGGCGGCGGGATGCAGCATCGGCCAAGGCATTACCGCCTTTTCCGTTCTCGCGATCAGTGCCCCGGTGACGCTGGCTGCGATCGCGCTGGGCGCTGCGATCGGGCTGCGGCAGCTGATCGACGGCTTTGCCATGGCCGAGTGACCCCCTCGACGCCACGACGATTCGAATGCAATGATGCGAATGTGTTGTTCGGGGAGGGACGATGAGGATCACCAGACGCAGCGTGTTGCGGGGCGCCACGGGGCTCGGCGCCACCTTCGCCTTCGGCCGGGCTTGGGCCGCGACGGAAATGGATCTCGGCGAACGGCGGATCACGACACTGAACGACGGGTACTTGCAGCTTCCGGAGAGCTTCCTGATCGGGGATCTGCCGCAGGGCGAGGCACGCGCGATCCTCGACGCGGCTGGCGTCGCGGCGGGAGGGTATGAGCCGCCCTGCAACGTGACGCTGCTGCGTTCAGGCGCGGAAGTCGTTCTGTTCGATGCGGGCGCCGGGCCGGGTTTCATGCAAAGCACGGGGCGGCTGCCTGAGGCCCTCGCCGCTCTCGATCTGTCGCCGGAGGACGTCACCCATGTCGTCTTCACCCATGGCCATCCGGATCATCTTTGGGGCGCTATCGACGATTTCGACGAACCCCTGTTCGTGAACGCGCGGCATCTCATCGGCCGGGTCGAGCGGGACTATTGGACTGACCCCGAGACACCGGTAACCATCGGCGCCGAACGACAGAGCTTTGCCGCCGGAGCCGCGCGCCGGATCGAACTTTTACAAGGCATGCTTGAGACATTCGAGAATGAAGACGAGGTTCTGCCCGGCATCGTAGCGCGGGCCAGCTTCGGACATACACCCGGACACATGTCCTTCGAGATCGGCAGTGGCCAGGCGCTTGTTGTCGGCGACGCCATCGGCAACGCGCATCTGGCCTTCGCGCGCCCTGAATGGCCCATGGCCGCCGATCAGGACCCGGAGCAGGCCGCCCGGACTCGTTTGGTCCTGCTTCAGGAATTGGCCGAACGGGGCATGCCATTGATCGGTTTCCACCTCCCAGACGGCGGAATGGGCCGTGTGGAGAAGAACGGCGAGGGCTATACGTTCGTCTCGGAGATGTAGTTTCCAGATTTGTACGAGTGGTTCGTGTGCCTTGGGGAGTTGATGGTGTGACCATCCTCTTCGGGGACCGCCAACGACTCACCTTGGTTCATCAGATGCCGCCGGGAAGCGGTCACTTTGATAAAACTTACGCATGCTGGACCAAGACTAGGCCACCCTGAGCCGGCTCAGGCGTTGGAAAGGACCTCGACCGTCACGCGGGCGACACCGCTGCTCAGCAGGCCGATATCTTCCGCCGCGCCCTTGGACAGGTCGATGATGCGGCCCTTGGCATAGGGGCCACGGTCGTTGATCCGCACCACGGCGGATTCGTTGGTAGCCTCGTTCGTGACGCGCACGCGTGTGCCGAAAGGCAGGC
Source organism: Limimaricola cinnabarinus LL-001 (assembly GCF_000466965.1). Taxonomy (GTDB): domain Bacteria; phylum Pseudomonadota; class Alphaproteobacteria; order Rhodobacterales; family Rhodobacteraceae; genus Limimaricola; species Limimaricola cinnabarinus. The sequence goes on along the minus strand of NZ_BATB01000004.1, from coordinate 124,578 downwards.
TGGGATGGGCGGCGGTGAGGCTGTTCATGTCGTAGATTTCGCCATTGGCAGTCTGACGCCCGTGAAAGCCCGGCCCGTACCAGGAGGCAGCTCCCTCGAAGGTCTTGGTGACACTGCCGGAATGCGCGGAGGCCAGTGGTGCTGCCGCCAAGAGGCAGCTTGCGGTCAAAAGGGTTCGAAGCGTGGCGGTCAACTTGATCACAAGCCGGTCCTTCCGTCATGGTTCCAAGGTGTCCGCCACATCTGACCCCTGCCAATCCTCGGTGCAACGACGAATGGCGAATGGTTCCGATGCGAGGAACGAACTGGCGGAGCCTCGCCACTCCAAGCGGCCCTGAATGGCAGGCATCCGCCGAAGTGGCCCGTTCGATGTTCGCTCAGGGCGTATCTGCCTCGCGGAAGAGGCGACCGATGTCTTGGGTCGACAGGTCGCTGTTGCGAACGGCGTCGATCACGGGTTTGCGGTTCCGTGAAAATCAACCGTTCCCATTTCCCCTCGTGAAGCCAGCGACCGGCAACGCGTCCTTGATGATCTGCCAGAGCATCCCGGTGCGCAACCGCACCGGACGGAAACCCGATCCGGGCCCAACGGTTTGCAGGCAGAAGGAGGCGGTGCCATCACCTATTTTCGGAGCCTTTCAGCGGCGGGTTTCGCCGCCACCGCCATCGGGTACGGTCCGGCGCGCATGGGGTTCGGGCTGTTCGTGCCGGACTTCCGCACCGCCTTCTCCATGTCGACCTCGACCATTGGTCTCGTCTCGAGCTTGGGCTTCTTCGGCTTTTTTCTGGGACTGCTCGCGGCACAGCTTCTCCTGACCCGGCGAGGGCCGGAGGCGCCGGTTTTGCTGGGACTTTGCGCCGCCACTCTCGGCATGGTCATCATCGCCGCTGCCCTGAATGTCGCGGTTCTTGCCGTCGGCGTGTTCCTTGCTGCATCGAGTGCCGGCTTTGCGTGGACGCCCTTCAACGACGCGGTTCATCGTAAGGTCCGCGATGCGGACCGGCCCACCGCCCTCTCGGACATCAGCACCGGCACCAGTATCGGGATCGTGGTTGCCGGCGGTACGGCGCTGGCCATGGTGCTGATGGGGTTCTCGTGGCGATATTGCTGGGCCGCATTCGCCATGGCGGGCGCTCTTGTGCTCGTTGGCAACTGGCTGGCGTTACGCCCGGTCGAGAGAGGCCCCGCAGGGACGAAGGGCCAATGGCGCGGCGTTCTGCAGGCCTCGGCCTTGCCTCTGTTCGGTATCGGCTTCGTGCTCGGAACGACATCGGCGATCTACATCTCTTTTGCCGCCGATCGGGTTCGGGAGATCGGCGGTGTTCCCGGCCTGCCCGCCGCCGCCGCCCCGGCGTTGATTTTCATCTCCTACGGGTTGTTCGGGCTGGCGGGCCTGCTGACCAGCCGGGCAAAGGAGGCGCTCGGCCTCGTTTGGCTCCTGCGCCTCCTGATGGGGGCCGGGACGCTGTCACTCGTGATCGTGGCAATGATGCCGGACCGCTGGGCTGGGGTGGTCCTTTCGGCCGGGTTGCAGGGCGTTCACGTGATGATGACAAGCGCCGTGCTGGCTTTCTGGTCGGAGCGGCTGTTCCCGGCGCTTCCGTCGCTCAGCTTCGCGGCGGTGCTGCTGGTCATGGCGGCGGGCAGCGTTCTGGGGCCGGGCCTCGCCGGGCTGGCATCGGGGGCCGCTGGGCCAATGGCGATGTTTCTCGGGGCTGCGGTGCTCCCGGCGGCAGCGGTGCTTTTCCTGCGCGGCCACCATGCGAGCGAGCGACCGCTGCTCGCCGAGCTTGAGGCCGTTCGGAGGGAGCGAGCGGGCCGGACACCAGACCGCAAGAGCATTCGGATGCGACACACTTGGCACGGCGATGGGGAGGGCGCGTGATGACATGGAAGACGCCTTGGATCCGGTACGCACTGCTCTTGGGTATCGCCTTGGGTGGGTTCTTCAATGGCATCCTGCTGCATCAGATCCTGCAATGGCATCATCTCCTCAGCCTCGTGCCCGGTGTGGACGACCTGCCTGCGCAGGTGCTCTGGGACGGCTATTTCCACCTGTTCATGTATCTGCTGGCCGGTCTCGGCCTGTGGGGCCTGTGGCGCGCCCATGTTAGGCGGGCAGGGATCACGGGGCAGCCGCTGCTCGGCGCGCTGATCGCCGGTTTCGGTCTTTGGCACATCCTCGACAGCGTGCTGTCACATTGGCTGCTCGGCATCCATCGCATCAGGATCGACAGCGAGGTGCCGCTGTTCTGGGATCTTCTGTGGTTCTTTGTCTTTGGCTTGCTGCCTTTCGGGATCGGATGGGGTTTGGGGCGAGGCAGTGGCGAAGGGGGGGCGATCTGCACCGGACGACGGCTACGCTCGCGCCGCTGATGTTCCTCGGCGCGAGGGTGGGCGGCTGGACCCTGCGCCCGCCATCGGACCGACCTTTCACCACCGTGGTGTTCCGCGCCAACAATGCCCCTCGCCATAGCGTGACCGGCAAGGAGTGCACTGCCTTGGGGGGGCGCCGGAGCGCCTGTTTGGCGCACATTGGGCTGACAGCCACTTCGATCACATAGCACCGGGCATGGCCCGCTTGCCGCTGCGCCAAGACACAGGCTGGCGAAAAAGTGGCCGCATTCGCGACATGTTGGGGAGGAATTATCGCATTTGAAACAAGCCCCGCACCTGTCGGGGGTAGCTGGAGAGCAGGGGGACTGCGATGAAGAACATTGCCTTGTACGAATTGATGTCGCGGCGGACACGGCTGCCATATCGCGGCAAGATCATGCTGATGGCCTTTGTGGGAACGCATGTCCCCCTGATCGCGCTCATCGCCTATGTGGCGATGCAGACGGCTCAGGGATGGTCGAGCTTCCTGACGATTCTCGGGGTCGCCCTTCTGGCCACGCTTCTGGGCACCTTTGCGACGATCCTCGTGCTCGATCACCTGTTGCGGCCGGTGATCAACACCGCGCAGGCGCTGCGGGACTACCGGGCGCGCCGGGCACTGCCGGATCTGCCTGTCGCGCATACCGACGATGCGGGCCGGCTGATGGCCGATGCGCAGCACATGATCACGAGCCTCGACAAGTCGTTGCTGCGGCTGGAGACGATCGACGAGGCGACCGGGCTTCTCAACCGGGATGGTCTGCAACGTGCCCTCGCTGCCGACACCGGCACCGGCTTCGCGATCATGTCGCTTCGCCTTCTCGATGCGAGCAGGATCGGCGGCAGCTACAACCAAGACGTGATGCATGGCGTGATGTCGGTCCTTGCCGACCGGCTCGGCCTCGTCGCGCCGAACCCGGCGCTGCTGGCGCGGGTGGCGGATGACCGTTTCGCCCTCGCGGTCGCGATGGATGTGACCGGTGCGGATGTATGGGAAGGCGCGACCAATCAAGCAATGCGGATCGTCGCGAACATCGCTTCGGACATCCTGCAAGGCGACCTCACGATCCAACCGACCCTGGTGGCAGGCGTGGCCCTGATCGAGGCCACTGGCGACGTCGGTGCGGGTCTCGACGACGCGATCGCCGCCTCGGGCGAGGCCAGCGCCGCAGACCGAATCGTCCAGCATTCCGAACAGGCGAGGGCCAAGGCCCAGAAGCGATTCGCACTGGAGCAGGAGCTTCGCGGTGCGATTGCGAAGGACGAGTTCGTGCTGCACTTCCAACCCGTCATGGATACCCAACTGGGCCGCGTGTCGGGGGCCGAGGCCCTGATCCGCTGGAATCATCCCGATCGCGGCATGATCCCGCCCGGCCTGTTCATCCTGATGGCCGAGGAGGCCGGGCTGATCGACCAAATCGGTCTTTGGGTGATGCGCGATGCCTGCCGTCAGGCGGCGGCGTGGGAGGGCGACATACGGGTGGCGATCAACCTGAGCGCCCGCCAGTTCCTCGACAAGGATCTCGACGCCCATGTCGCGGCGGCGCTATCGGAGAGCGGCCTGTCGCCCGACCGGCTGGAGCTCGAACTGACGGAAACGGTCGCCATGGTGGATCACGACCACTCCCGTTCCACGCTGACGAAGCTGCGCGATCAGGGGCTCAAGCTCGCGATCGACGATTTCGGGACCGGCTATGCCAGCATGAGTTCGCTTCGAAAGCTGCCTTTCAACAAGCTGAAGATAGATCGTGAGTTCGTCAGCGATGTTGATCGGCTGCCGCAGTCGCAAGCCATCTGTTCGGCAATGATCGCGCTCGGCCGTGGGCTTGGAATGGAGGTGCTGGCAGAAGGCACTGAAACTTCGGCGGAAGTCGACTTCCTGCGTGCCGGCGGCTGTTCCTTGTTCCAAGGCTTTCATTTCGCCAGACCGGTGGCTTCCGCCGATCTGGCGACGACGATCGCCGCGCTCGACCAAAGGAATCCCGATTATCGGATGGCGGGATGAGAGACCGTGACGTTCTGTAAGGGATGGCGCTGAAAACCTACTGCATGGGCCAAACGCTCATCTCGGCGGCATCGTAATGTGCTGATGGGGAATCGTAGGGTGCGAAGAGTACAAAGCTGCAGTCGAACGCCTTATAGCAACGCAAACTTGCATGCTGGCTTTGAGCCCGGGCGATACCGGCGGCATATCTCTCGACGAAAATGACGAGGGGCGGGGTTTTGAACCCCGCCCCCGACTTTTGATATCCGACGATCAGTTTGCGGTGGTCGTCGCGTCTTCTTCTGCCGGTTCGGCTTCGACGTTATCGGCTGCGTCGTCCATCTCGCCTTCGACCGGCATAGCTTCGGTGCCGTCAGTGGACGCTGCATCCGACTCCATCGCCGCTTCGTCGGCCGAATTATTCTCGTTTCCGAAAGCCTCGAGCAGATTGGCGACGGCCATGTCCACGGCTTCTTGCGCCTGCGGCACGACGGTACCCATACCGAAGAATTCGTGGGTGACACCGTCATAGGTCATCTGCTCGACCTCGACGCCCGCTTCCGAAAGACGCTCGGCCATGATTTCGCCTTCGCTCTGGAGCGGGTCGATTTCGGCGTTGACGATGGTGACCGGCGGCAGGCCCTGCAGGTCATCGCGCGCAATCAGGTCGATGCGTGGATCGGAGGCCTGCGAGGGATCTTGGAAGACCTTGTCGAAGAACCACTCCATGCCGGCACGCGACAGCGGCATGGCGTCGGCATAGGCTTCGTAGGACGGCGTCTGCATGTCGTCGCTAGCTATCGGATAGACCGAGAGCACGTGATCGGGCTGGATCAGTTCGGCGTCACGGGCATGTATGGCCACGTTCAGCGCGAGGTTGCCGCCGGCGCTTTCGCCCGCGATGGCGAGCCGCTCGGCATCGGCGTTGAAGTCGCCCGAGTTCTCGACAATCCACTCATAGGCCGCGTTGGCGTCCTCGTGCTGCACCGGGAAGGTCGCGCCCGGAGCCTGCCGGTAGGTGGCCGAGACCACGACCGCATTCGCACCCGCGGCCAAGGCACGAGCCGAGGCGTCATAGACGTCGATGCCGGCGATCACCCAGCCGCCGCCATGGTAATAGACGATCAGAGGGAACGGGCCTTCGCCTTCGGCGGGGGTGTAGACCCGCGCGTCGATCTGGCTGCCATCGGCGCCGGGATAAGTGATGTCACGCGTCGCGACACCGGCCAGATCCTCGGGCATCTCGATGCCACGCTCCTCCATTACCGCCATGACGGCGTCGGCTGGGGTGGGCTGGCTGCGCGCATCCTCGACCGACAACTCCGAAATCGGCTGGGCACCGAGCTCGGCGAGCTTGTCGAGCACCGCCTGCATATCCTCGTTGGGCGTGGCGGGCGGATCGGCCACGGCACCGGCATCGGCGGTGACATTGGCTTCCATCTCGGCGCTGGCGCCGGAGGTTGGGGAGGCTTCGGTTTCGGCGGTCGTCTCAGCCTCGTTCGTCGTGGCTTCCTGCGCCAGCAGGCTGGCGGGAGCAACGGTCAGAGCAGCCGCAAGGGCAGCGCTCGCCGTGGTCGTTTTCAATAGCATGTGCATGAGAGATCCTCTCGCAGACTCGGTAAACGCTGCACCAACTGCGCGTCATGGGATCGGTTCACCCGAAAGTTGCGGCGTAACTGCATGTTCGACGGTTCAGACGGTGATCTTGCCGTTGCAATCCAATGCCTCACCGGGCCGTGGGGCGATCGAGAAATAGCCACAAAGGAAAGCGCCGTCACGCATCACGCAGCGCGAAAAGAGCCGATCACGCCGTGGCCCGCATCGAGAGTCACGGCATATTTGCCGCAGATCCGGCCAATCATCTCGGCAGGCCGAATATTGTTTAAGTATCTTAAGTAACTGTTTAAAATTCGAAATTTATTGGACCTAAGATATATTGTCCCGATAGAGTCGTATCGATATCGAGGCTTACCAACCGGCTGCACTCTTGGCGCCGCGGGCTGAAGGTCACTGGGCCTTCTTGATGGTCATGGCCTCTCCGGCGCCGGCAGTCCGGTCTTTCCCGATCACCATCCTTCGATCCGATAGCCTGCCCATCATCCAACGCGAAAGTGATCGGATCGTATCGGCGGCGCCTGCCATGTCACAAGCTTCGAAGGCTGCTATCTGCCGTGTCCGCGCTTTGCTGATGGCGGATGGAAGAGGGTCCTTGAGATGGCCCGCCAAGCCCATGCGCCGTCGTCCCTGCATCTGCCTTGCCGCATGACCATTGCAAATCCTCGGCACTCAAAGCCCATGGTCATGCCATCCGTCCTCGAAGATCATCACAAAGTGGAGGCGGTCGTACAGCAGGCGGCGCAACTCCGCGCATGGCTGTGTCGGCGCTTGCCTGCAGCGCCGAGGCGCGCCTATCAAGCCGAATGGATTCGCGCCTTTTCTTTTCCGCATGCGCCCTGTCGGTCGCGCTTCCCGGCGTGGCCCTCGCTCATCCGCATGTATTCATCGACGCGGCCTTCGAACTCGTCTTCGACGAGGCCGGCGATCTCGCGGCGGTGCGGATCGACTGGGCCTATGACGAGTTCTACTCGCTCATGCTGATCGAGGAGAACGGGCTCGATGCCGATGGTGACGGTGCGCCGGAGCAGGCGGCGCCCGATGCCTATGCCGGGCACGACGTCGACTGGGCCGCGGGTTTTCCGGGCGATTTCATCATCGAGAGGGACGGCGAAGCGGTGGCGCTCGACGGGCCGGTGAAGCATCGGGCGCGGTTCGAGGCAGGCCGGCTTGTGACTTCGCATGTCCGTCCGCTTGCCGCGCCATTCGATGTGTCCGGCCAACTGGTCACCGCGCGCGCCTACGATCCCACCTACTTCGTCGCCTACGATGTGCCGGTCGAGCCGACCATCTCGGGCCGGGATGGCTGTGCGCTACGCCGCAACGTCGCCGACCGTGACGAGGCGGAGGAGGAGTATGGCGAGCAGCTGGCCGCGATCGACGCGAGTTCCGATCCCTTTGCGGAGATCGATCTGCCCGATATCGGCGTGTTGTTCGCCGACAGCTTCGTGCTGACATGCGCCGCATCCTCCTGATCGTCCCGTTTCTGGTGGTCGCGGTCGGGATCTGGGCCGTGGCGACTGGTCAAGACCAGGAAGTGGCCCGCTGGGCCGCGGGCTGGCAGCGCGAGTTCCAGAATGCCCTCGCCGGTGGGCTGCGCGCCCTCAGGGCAAAGGAGCCGGGGGCCGTGACCGCGCTCTTGGGGCTGTGCTTCGCCTACGGTTTCTTTCACGCGCTGGGGCCGGGACATGGCAAGTTCCTGATCGGTGGCTATGGCGTAAGCCACGACGTGCCGATGCTCAGGCTGTCGGTGATCTCGCTTTTGTCTTCGGTCGGGCAGGCCGTGACCGCGATCCTGCTCGTTATGACGGGCCTGTTCCTCATGGGCTGGACCCGTAGCCAGATGACCGGTGCGGCCGAAACCATCATGCTGCCGCTCAGCGCCGCTGCGATTGGCCTCATCGGCATCTGGCTGGCGTTCCGGGGGCTGCGCCGGTTGTGGGGTCTGCGAGCCAATGCCGACGGGGCTGCGCATGGGGCGCACGATCACGTCTGTCATGCGGGCTGCGGTCATCGTCACGGCCCGAGCATCGACGAGATCCGCCATGCGGGCGGACTGCGCGACGCGCTCGCGCTGATCGGCGGCATCGCCATCCGCCCTTGTTCTGGCGCGATCCTGCTGCTCGTTCTCACCTGGCACATGAATATCCTGACGGCCGGGATATTCGGAACGCTGGCGATGTCCTTCGGCACGGCCGCGCTCACCGTCTTCGTCGCGGCGAGCAGTGTGTTCTTCCGCGAAAGCACGCTCTTCTCTTTCGGCGAAACGAAGCAGGCGACCTATGTCCTTCCGGTCATCGAAGTGATCGCCGGAGCCGCAATCCTCGTCATTTCGATCGAGATGGCGGGTTTGGCCGCATAGCGGTCGACCTCGGCGCCCGTCCATTGCGCTCGCGCGGCGCGAAGCGCGATGAGAACGCTACGCCCGGGCCTCTCGCGCGCTGTCGATGGAACGGAATATGACACATGGCCACCTCGTCACCCTACTTGGCGTAATGGGCGAGGAACATGTCTACGCAGTCGGCGATGACGGCATCCGGGTCGACATCCGCCTTCGTGCCCATCAGGAACTGCGGCCAGACCAGAAAGTGCTTGATCATCGACAGCAGCTGACCCGCGGCGAAGCCGGGCTCGGCGCGGCGTAGCGCGCCCGCCTGCATTCTGTCGGCAATCATCCCCGAGATCGGGCCGTCCTGCATCGCGGCCTTGGCGAAGAAAGCCTGCGCCAGATCCTGATCGCGCAGAAGCTCTGACATCACCAGCCGGTTCAGCCCCAGATACTGCTCCCCGGTCAGATGGCCGACGTAGTCCCGCACCGCCGCGATCAGCTGCTCGCGTAGCGGCGCATCCGCCTCGGGGCGCAGCTTCGGCATGGCCGCGATCTCTTGCAGCAAGATGTCGGTGATGGCGGCGAACAGCACCTCTTTGCTCTCGAAGTGCTTGTAAAGTGTGCGCTTGGACACCTCGGCCAGCTCGGCGATCCGGTTCACCCGCGCGGCAGGGAAACCCTGCTCCCGGAATTCCAAGATCGCCGCATCCAGAATATCTTTTCGTTTTTTTTCAGTAAGTTTCATCTGTTTCACCTGATCGCGCTGCTATTTTGTAAACAACTGGGTTTACACCAGCCACCTTGCCGCCCTATGTAAACATCACAGTTTACAAACACAAACACAAGCGCTGTGGCGCTGGAGGGTTCTTCGATGAAATACAAGCAACTCGGACATACCGGTCTTTACGTCTCGGAGCTGACGCTGGGCACCATGACCTTCGACGACGAAGGCGGCAGCTATGCCGGCCTCATGGGGGCCACGGGTCAGGACCTAGCCACCCGCATGGTGGATCTGTCGATCGAGGCGGGGATCAACATCTTCGACACCGCCAATGTCTACAGCTCCGGCGTCTCCGAAGAGATGCTGGGCCGTGCACTGGGGGGCCGGCGCAAGGACATGCTGATCGCCACCAAGCTCGCCAGCACCCTGACCACCGGGCCGAACGACTTCGGCACCAGCCGGCTCGCCGTCATGCGCGAGGTGGAGGGGAGCCTGTCGCGGCTCGGCACCGACTACATCGACCTCTATCAGGTCCACAGCTTCGACTACACCACCCCGCTCGAAGAGACGCTGCGCGCGCTCGACGATCTCGTGCGGCAGGGCAAGGTGCGCTATATCGGCCTGTCGAACTTTGCCGGTTGGCAGATCGCCAAGGCCGACGGGCTGGCGCGGCAGCTGGGCACCGAACGCTTCGCCTCGGCGCAGTCCTACTATAGCCTCGCGGGCCGCGAGCTGGAGCGCGATGTGATCCCGGCAGTGCGCGATCTCGGCCTCGGCACCTTCATCTGGAGCCCGCTCGCGAGTGGCTTCCTGAGCGGCAAATACACCCGTAACGGCGAAGCGGCGGGCCGTCGCGCGAAGTTCGAGTTCCCCCCAGTCGACAAGGATCAGGGCTTCGACATCATCGACGTGCTGGCGCAAATCGCCGAGGCGAAGACCGCCTCGGTCGCGCAGGTCGCCTTGGCCTGGCTGCTGCACAAGCCGGGCGTCACCAGCGTGATCGTCGGCGCGCGCAAGGAAGAGCAGCTGATCGACAATCTCGGCGCTTCCGACATCGCACTCGGGGATGATGAGATGGCGCGGCTCGACGAGGTCAGCGCGCTCAAGCCCGAATATCCCGGCTACTTGCCGCAGATGCGGCGCGGCGACAGCCTGTTCGCCCGGCGCAACGGCTGAGCCTTCCCAACCTTCGGGGGCCCCGGCCTTGCCGGGTGCCCCTCCGATTCAGAGGACGAGACATGAAACAGACCCAATTCGGACCCAAGGGCTGGACGCCCGAGCGTCTCGGCAACCTTGCCGGCAAGACCTATGTCATCACCGGCGCCAATGCAGGGGCGGGCTTTCAGGCCGCGCGTATTCTTCTTTCCAAGGGTGCCAAGGTCGTGATGCTGAACCGCAGCGCCGAGAAATCGACGGCGGCTGTCAACAAACTGAAGCAGGAATTCGGCGCGAAAGCTGATGTCAGCTTCGTGCGCATGGACCTGTCCGAGCTGGCCTCGGTGCGCGCCGCTGCCGAAGAGGTGCTGAAGACCGTGCCGCGCATCGACGCGCTGATCTGCAACGCCGCGATCGCGCAGGTGCCGACGCAAAAGCTGACCGTAGACGGCTTCGAGAGCCAGCTGGGCACCAACCATTACGGCCACTTCGCCTTGTGCGGCATGCTCTTCGACCGGATTGAGGAGTCGCGTGGCCGGATCGTCGTCATGGCCAGCCTCGGCTACAACATGGGGATCAAGACGATCCAGTTCGACGACATGAACTGGGACAGGAACTACAGCCCCAACCCCGTTTATAGCCAGAGCAAGCTGGCGCAGATGATGTTCGCCTACGAGCTTCAGGACCGGGTCAAGGCGGCGGGCAGGAACGTCGAGGTCTATGTCTGCCACCCCGGTGCCTCCGCGACCTCGCTGATCAGCACCAGCGGCGGGCGTTTCACGCGCTTTACCTGGTGGCTGATGACCAAGACCCCCTTCGTGCAATCCGCCGAAAGAGGCGCCTATCCCGAGGTCATGTGCGCGACTGAGGACGGGCTGGAACAGCGCGCCCTGCACGGTCCCACGGGCCGGATGCAGACCAGCGGTCCGGTTGGCCAAGGCAAGCTGGAGCCGCACGCCCATGACAAAGCAGTCATGGTCAAGTTGTGGGATAGGTCGGAGAAGGACACCGGGTTCAACTGGAGCCTCGACTGAAAACGGCTTCCCCCAGGAAGGGTGCGTTTCGAGCATGCCAATCCGGAAACCCCGGTCATGCCAGCGGGCGAAGCGCAGGTCGCGCCTCGCTCGCCATGGCGGCTACCGGAGCAGAGGACCGGGCGGCGAGGGCAGTCCTTTACGAGGCATGGGTGCTGTAACCGTTCAGGGACGGATTGGACATCTCATGGCGCGTTCGCGCTTTCGTCACATGCTTGCAGGGCCTTCGCCAACCTGCACGCTGCCTCGTGCTGGCTGAGGAACACTTCGCCGGTCAGTTCGTCGAGGAAGTGGCTGCGCTTGAGGCGGTCCATCACCGGGCCCTTCACCTCGCTCAGGTGCAGGCGCACGCCCGCATCGTGCAGCCGGGTGTTGATCGCCTCGAGCGATTCCAGCGCCGAGAGGTCGATCTCGTTCACTGCCGGGAACATCAGCACCACGTCGGTCAGCTCGGGCTTGTCGGCGGCGTAGTTCGACAGCTGGTCCTCGAGGTAGCGGGCGTCGGGAAGTAGAGGCTCTCATCCATGCGCAGCGTCAGCACATGCGGCTGGGTCTCGACTTCGTGGCGCAGCACGTTGCGGAAGTGCTCGGTGCCGGGCACCCGACCGACCACCGCCATATGCGGCCGCGAGGTCTTGTAGAGATGCACGAGGATCGAGGTGACGACCCCCGCCGTGACGCCCACCTCGACGCCGAAGACCAGCGTCAGCAGGATCGTCGTCGAAACGGCGGCGAAATCGGCGCGACTGAAGTGCCAGGCGCGCTTGAGGATCGAAAAGTTGACGAGGCTCAGGACGGCGACGATGATCGTCGCCGCCAGCGTCGCTTTCGGTAGGTAATGAAGCAATGGTGTCAGGAACAGCGCGGCCAGCGCGAGGCCTGCGGCGGTAAAGGCCCCGGCGGCGGGCGTCTCGGCGCCCGCGTCGTAGTTCACCACCGAGCGCGAGAAGCCGCCCGTGACCGGAAAACCCCCGGTGAAGGCCGCGCCGAGATTGGCGGTGCCGAGGCCGATCAATTCCTGGTCGGGGTCGATGCGCTGGCGCTTCTTGGCAGCCAGTGTCTGCGTCACCGAGATGCTCTCGACGAAGCCGATGATCGAGATCAGCAGGGCGGGCACGAAGAGCTGCGACAGCAGCTCGGGCGAGAAGGAGGGCAGAGTGAGCGGCGGCAGGCTTTGTGGCACTTCGCCGACGATGGCGACGCCGCGTGCGCCCAGATCGAAGATCCAGACCGCGAGGGTGGTGACGACGATGGCCAACACGGGGCCGGTCTTGGCGCCGATATCGGACATGCGCGGCCCGAGGCCGATACGGCGCAACAGCGGCTTCAGCCCCTTGCGCACCCAGAACAGGAAGGCGGTGGCCGAGACGCCCAGACCCACGGTGATGAGGTTGATCTCGCCCAGATGCGCGAGAAGGCTGCCCACGATCTCGAGCAGCGTGTGGCCTTCGCCTTGGATGCCGAGGATGTGGCGCAGCTGGCTCGCCGCAATCAGGATGCCGGATGCGGTGATGAAGCCCGCGATCACCGGGTGCGACAGGAAGTTCGCCAAAAACCCGAGCCGGAACAGCCCCAGCGCCAACAGCATCGCGCCCGATAGGAACGCGAGTGTCAGGGCGGCCGCGACGTAGCCTGCCGTGCCGCTTTCGGCGATGTTGCCCACCGCCGCCGCCGTCATCAGCGACACCACTGCGACCGGGCCGACGGCCAGCGCGCGCGAGGTGCCGAAGATTGCATAGAGCAGGATCGGCGCGATCGAAGCGTAGATCCCGGCCTCTGGCGGCATGCCCGCGAGCAGCGCGTAGGCCAGCGATTGCGGGATCAGCATGATCGTCACGATGACGGCGGCGACCATGTCGCCGGTAAAGGTCGCGCGGTCGTAGCGTCGCCCCCAGTCGAGGATCGGCAGGTAGCGCGACAGCGGGGGCAGGGTCATCCGAGTCCGTCCGGTCTGAGGGGGGGAACGAAAACGGGCGGCCCGCAGGCCGCCCGGGATCGTCTTAGTCGAAGCGGTTCACCGGCAGCTTCAGGTAGTGGTTGCCGTCACCTTCGGCTGCGGGCAGCCGACCGCCGCGCAGGTTGACCTGAAGCGCGGCGAGGATGCGGTTGGGCAGCGCCAGCGTCTTGTCGCGCGTCTGGCGGCGCTCGATGAAGGCCTCGCGCTCGGTGCCATCCTTGACGTGGATGTTGTGCGCGCGGTGCTCGTCGACCGTGGCCTCCCACATCGGCTCCTTGCGCTCCTTGGTGCCGTAGTCGTGGCCGACGTTGAGGCGGGTGTGGCCCGGTAGCGCGAGAATGTCCTGGATCGAGTCCCACAGCTCGGTGGTCTTGCCACCCGGGAAGTCCGAGCGCGAGGTGCCGGCATCGGGGTGCATCAGCGTGTCATGCACAAAGGCCGCGTCGCCGCAGACATAGGTGATCGAACCCAACGTATGGCCGGGGGAGAGCATGACCTTCGCCTCCAGTTCACCGATCTTGAACGTCTCACCCTCCTCGAACAGGTGATCGAAATCGCGGTTCGCGTCGAAGGCCTCGGGCAGGTTGTAGATGTCGGCCCAGATCTTGGCGATCTCGGGCACCAGCGCGCCGATCGCGTTGGGCGCGCCGGTGCGCGCCTTGAGGTGCGCCGAGGCCATGACGTGATCGGCGTGCGGATGGGTGTCGAGCACCCATTGCACCTTCAGGTCGTTCTCGCGCACGAGGTCGAGCACCTGATCCATGCTCTCCGTGGAGAAGCGGTAGTTCTTGGGATCGAAGTTCCACACCACGTCGATCAGCGCCGCCTGGCGCGTCTTGGGATCGGCGCAGATGTACTGGATCGACCCGGTGTCGGGCTCGTAGATGCCCCAGACGTCGGGGCTGCCCGCGCCGGTCGAGGGCGAATGGCGCACGACGCGGCTCTTGAGGGGGTCGGTCATTGGGTGGCTCCTTTGCTGAGGGGCAGGGAGAGGTCGGGGGTGTGCCGGGCGAGCCACATGCCCGCCAGCATGAAGGGCACGAAGATCAGAGTCCCAGACGCCATGATCGGCAGTGCGGTCAGCGCCGGGCCGGGGCAGAAGCCGCCAAGCCCCCAGCCGGTGCCGAACAGCACCGCGCCGGTCAGGAGCTTGGGGTCGAGATCGGTCCGGCTCGGGATGCGGAATTCGGTGTCGAAGAAGGGGCGCGCGCGGCTGCGGGTCAGAAGCGCGAAGCCCGGTGCCGTCACCGCGATGGCGCCGCCCATGACGAAGGCGAGGCTCGGGTCCCAGGTGCCGAACACGTCGAGGAAGTTCAGCACCTTGGCCGGGTCGGACATGCCCGAGACGATCAGGCCGAAGCCGAAGATCAGGCCTGACAGAAGTGCGAAGATCTGTTTCATCTCAGCCTCCGATCAGGTGGCGGGTAATGAAGACGGTCACGAAGGCCGCCGCCATGAAGGTCGCCGTTGCCACGATCGAGCGCATCGAGCCGCGCGAGATACCGCAGACGCCGTGGCCCGAGGTGCACCCATTGCCATAGGTGGCGCCGAAGCCCACCAGCAGGCCCGCGACCGCCATCAGCGCCGGGCTCGACGGCACCCATTGCTGCGGCCATTCGCCCGAGACCAGCAGCCAGATCGGCGCGGCCAGCAGCAGGCCCACCACGAACAGCGCCGAAACGCCGCGCGCCTCGCCGTCGGTGGAACGCGCGAAGATCCGCGAGGTCAGACCGCTGATCCCGGCGATGCGACCATTGGTGGCCATCAGCAGCACTGCCGATGCCCCGATCATCATGCCGCCTGCCAGCGACAGCCATGGGGTGAATGAGGTTTCCATCTCTCGCCTCCGTGATACATCGCCCAACGCCAGCGGGCTTGTCTTGTTTCAGGACATCAATATATTTGCCTTATTGAATATTCAATGGGCCGAATATGAAAATCACCGACGACTTCCTCGAAGGCGACATCGCGGGCGCTGCGACCTTGATGGGCATGCTGGCCTCGGAAGCGCGGCTGCAGATCCTGTGCCGCCTGCTCGATGGCGAGCGGTCGGTGGGCGATCTGGCACAGGCCTGCGACATGTCGCAGCCAACCATGTCGCAGCAGCTCAAGCGGCTGAAGGAGGCCGGCCTCGTCGAGGGCCGGCGCGACGGGCAGACGATCTATTACCGCGTGAAGGGCCGGGAGGTCGCCG
The DNA here is from genome assembly GCF_000466965.1 of Limimaricola cinnabarinus LL-001. Classification (GTDB taxonomy): domain Bacteria; phylum Pseudomonadota; class Alphaproteobacteria; order Rhodobacterales; family Rhodobacteraceae; genus Limimaricola; species Limimaricola cinnabarinus. Next base: position 109,213 of record NZ_BATB01000004.1, on the reverse strand, counting down.
CCGTGCTGGAGACGCTTCATGCTCTGTATTGTGCGCAGGGCAAACCGAACGGCGAAGCAGACCTCGACCCCGCCTGAAAGCCATGCCGGAACGGCCATCGACGACACCTGATCGGCCTCGTGATCTCAAGGAGACCGGATGGTGCGAGGCCTTTTTCAACCCGTCGCAATCAGGCCCTGACGGAGCATCCGGCGGGATGGTCCCATGATGCCAGATCGGTCCGGCTCCATCACCCGGACCGCTTGCTCGTGCCGCCCCGGCGTCACTCGGCCGCGACGTTTTCCTTGCCCAGGAAGACCTCGCGCGCGGCCGTCTGCGCATCGGCGAGCAGGCGGCTTGCCTTTTCGCCATTGACGGGCCTGCCCAAGTGGAAGCCCTGCGCCACGTCGCAACCGAGCTGCATCAACCGCGTGATCTGCTCGGAGGTCTCCACCCCTTCGCCCACCGCGCCGACCGACAATTCGCGGGCCATGTTCGTCACCGCCTGCGCCACCGCCCAAGCCTTATGGTCGGTCTGCGACACGTTGATGAAGCTGCGATCGATCTTGATCTGGTCGAGTTCGAAATCGCGCAGATGTGTGAAGGAGGAGTAGCCGGTCCCGAAATCATCCATCGCGATCTTCACGCCCATGCCGCGCAGCGCGATCAGGTTGCGCGCCAGATGCGCGCCGTCACGCACCAGCGCAGTCTCGGTCAACTCGAGCGTCAGGCGCGTGGCCGCCAGCCCATGCCGCTCCAGTGCCTTGCGCACCACTTCGACGATCGAGGGAAGGCGCATCTGCAGCGGCGAGACATTGATCGCGATATGGATGTCCGTGGACCATTCCGAAAGCTGGCGACAGGCCTCGTTGATCACCCATTCACCGATCTGAATGATCATGCCGTTTTCTTCGCTCAGCGGGATGAAATCTGCCGGAGAGATGAGCCCGCGCACCGGGTGGTGCCAGCGGATCAGCGCCTCGAAGCCGAGGATCGAGCGGTCGGACAGGCGGAAGATCGGCTGGTAGTCGAGTTCGAACTCCTCGCATTTCAGCGCCTGCGCGAGATCGCTCTCCATCTGGCGACGCTCAAGGGCCTGCTCCATCATGCCGTCTTCGTAGAACTGGATGCGATTCCGGCCGAGGTTCTTGGCCCGGTAGAGGCCAAGATCGGCGCGCTGCAGCGCTTCGGAGGCGCCGATGCCGTCGCCGGTCAGGCTCGCGCCGATGCTGCAGCCGATGGTGATGGTGTGGCCATCCACGTCGTAGGGCGCGCCGATGCTTTCAATGATGTTCCGTCCGGTTTCCAACGCCTCGACCTCGCCCGCGCCATTGAGGACGGCCACGAGTTCGTCGCCGCCCAGCCGGAACACCGTGGCAGAGGAGCCGGCGGCGTCGAGCAGGCGGCGCGCGACCTGTACCAGAAGACCGTCCCCCACAGGATGGCCCAGCGTGTCGTTGACCACCTTGAAGTGATCGAGGTCGATCATCAGCAGGGCGCGCTGGTGCCGCGCCGGGTTGAGCGTGGCCATGTGGTCGCGAAAGCTGCGGCGGTTTGGCAGACCGGTGAGCGCGTCGTGAAAGGCCATATGCGCGATCTTGGCCTGCGCGGCGCGGTGCTCGGTGAAGTCGTCGAAGGTGATCACGACCTCGCCTCCGGGCACCTTGCGGCTAGAGATGCACAGAACCTTACCGTTGGCGAACTCTTCCTCGTCGCGCAGCATGGCGTTCTTGCTCAGGCGCTTGAGATGGGTCTCGATCGTCGAGGCGAGGCGTTCGCTCTCCCAGTTGCGCTGGCGTCCGATGGCATCGAGCAGATGGTCGAGCGTGTCGCCCGCCCCGACATCGGATTCCTCAATGGCGAAAAGCTCGTAGCTGCGCTGGTTAATCGCGGTGATCACCCGGTCGGCGTCGATCATGATCAGCGCGTTGGACATGTTCTGCAGCGCCGCGAGAAAGGAGGCGTCCTTGCGTTCGATCGCCTTTTGCGCAGTCATGAGGCGATGGCGGTTCGCCATCGCGGTCATCGCCGCATAGCACAGCCCCAAGGCGGCAAGGCCGGTGAAAATCGACAGGATTCGACGGTCGATACCAAAGACGCCCTGGCCGATGACCATCACCGAAAGCCCGGACATGGCGGTGAAGTGCAAAGAGCAGACACCGGCCACGAAGGCCGTGCCGCGCAGCCATCTCGCGCGCCGGCTCACCCCCCTGACGGCCATGGCGGGTGCAAAGAACACCATTCCCAGAAGGATCGCCACGAGCGAGGTGTCCGACTGGTGATGCATCGGGCTTTGCATCGCCATCATGCCGGTGAAATGCATCGCCCCGACGCCGGCCCCGGCCACGGCGCCCAACACCGCCCGCGACCAACGCCGCCGCAGAAGGCAGGCCGCCGCCAGCGGCAGGCCGACGAACAAGATACCGACCAACGCCGAAATCGCCGTGGTGCCGGGCGCATAGCTTACCGAGGCTGCGGGGCGATATCCGACCATGACGATGAAATGCGTGGTCCAGACGCCAAGACCCGCCACGACGGTGATCCATGCGAGGGGGGCGAGCCGCGCCTGCCCTTCGGTGACGGCGACGTTGCGCATCAGGATCACCAGCGTCACGGCCATGGCCGCGCAGACGAAGGCTGCCATCACCAAGAACTCGGTCTGAGTGTGCAGCAGCCCCTGCACGAGCGACATGAACATGATCTTAATCCCCGATTACCTCGTTTCGGATTGACCGGGGAGTTCGACGGAATAATGGCGCAAATGGTGCTTTTGTCGCAATCCGGGTGCAATCGCCATGCGCAAAATCGCCGTTTCAGCCCGAGGGCTGAACGGCGATGTCTGATCGTGCAAAGTCGAGGAAACCGGCTTGGCCGCCAGTGGTCAGGTCATCTCACGGAAGCCATGGTTCCCTTGGGAGCCAAAGCCCCCAGAGGCCACGACGCCCCTGATATCGTTGACCTCCTGCGTGCCGAGCGGCATCGAGAAGCGCACGCCGGTATAGCGATCATTCGACCAGATGACCTGCGCGGCGATACGCCGGTAAGTGTGACAAATGATGATCCGGCTGTTGCTTTGAAGCGCCGGCAGGCCCTTGAGGCGGGCGCCCGAAGGCTGATGTCCACGAGGCGGGCGCGGTTGACCGACCCGTTCAATTCGACGCGGCATTCGCTGTCCGCAGGGTAGCGCATGTTGCGGTAACGCATGACGGGATCCTCGCTGTGATTCCAAGGCGGCGGTGTCCCGCACCGACGCATACTCCGGTGATATCGTATCGGGGGCCACCGGCGCTCGAGAAAAACCCTGAACTGTTGCATGGAATCGCAAGATTTTCGCTGAAAAACATGGCTATGAGGTTAATGACCGGGCAGTCGTTCTTCCTCCGTCAGGTTCTGGGACCTCGCCATTCCTCTTCTTGTTTGGCCAAACGTAATGGCAGCCCGGGGATACATCACGGGCAGAAGCGCCTTGGGGGCAATCCACCCCGGAATGTCCTTGGGTTTCCTCGTCCTATCCGGCTGTTCAGAGCTCAGTGCCGCCCGGAAATTCCCCTTCCAAGCTTGCACCTTTCTCGGGCTGACGTCGAGTAAGTGCCAAGCGAGTTTTCTTGCCGCACCGGATTCCCGCCCCTTTACTCGCCCCTATCGAGGGACCGCGCGGGGTCCGAGATGTTCACGGAGAACCGAGACATGAGCGAACAGACCCTTCTGGCCTGGTGGAGCTTCAACAACAGCGACGATGACGGCGACCTGCTGAACGCGACCTTGGACGATGCCGACGCGCGGTCGCGATACGGCCACATGCTGGACAACAACGGTTTCGACGACGGGTTTCTTGATCCCGCCGAGCCGATGTCGGGCATCGTGCCACAGCTTTTGGGCATCAATGCGCTGTTTCCGGTGGCAAGCGCGGGCGGAGGCGTGCTGATCGGTTCGCCCGATCCCGACACCGGCGATCTGCCCGAGGTGGCCGGCTACGGGGCCTATCTCGATGTGACGGCCCTTGAGGGCGACAACTTCGCGACCTCCTCCTCGAACAACTGGGGCTCGTTCGGCGGCACCGGACTGAACCGGCCCGATGGCGCGTTTCCCGGTGGATCGCTGACCGTCACGGGCGAAGCCAACAACGAGGCGTATTTCGATATCCGTGCCGATCTCGGCGACTGGAGCAATGTCGACATCACTTGGGCCAACCGGGGCAGCTCCTCGGGCTTCGACAGCCGCATCGTCTCGGTCTCGACCGATGGCGGCGTGACCTTTACTGAGATATTCGCCGACAGCGGCACCCTGACCAGCAGTTGGGCGATCGAAACGGCGGACGCGAGCACCCTGCTCGACGGAGCCTCGGACGCAATCATTCGCTTCACCCTCGATGGGGCGACCTCGTCCTTGGGCAACAACCGCTTCGACAACATCCAACTGACCGGAACCACGCTCGGCACGCCACCGCCGCCCGAGCCCGAAAAGGCCGAGCTGGTGTTCATCTCGACCATTCAGGGCACCCCGGATACCCAGATCATGAACCGGTTCGGGGATGAAGGCTCCTCGCCGCTCGATGGCGAGGAGGTGCGGATCGAGGGCATCGTCACCGCGACCTTCCCTGATCTGCGCGGCTTCTTCGTGCAGGAAGAGGCCGCCGACAGCGACGGCGACCTGCGTTCCTCCGAAGGCATCTTCGTCTATGCGCCCGGCGGGTTCACCGTCGCCGAAGGCTACAGCGTGTCGGTCACCGGCACGGTGAGCGAGAACTTCGGCATGACCCAGATCCGGGCCGAGGATGGCGGAGCAACCATCGAAACGCTCGACGACGGCAACAACCTCGATCTCATCGAGGTGCCGCTCATCGAGCGCGCGCAGTTTGGCGGGAACGAGGAACTGACCGCGCTGGAGCAGTTCGAGGGCATGAAGATCGGCTTCGCTCAGGAGATGGTCGTCTCGGAGTATTTCGAGCTGGCGCGATACGGGCAGGTCACCCTCTACGAAGGCGCGCGCCCGTACCAATATACCCAACTCACGCCCCGGACGAGGCAGGCTATCAAGCCTATCTCGACGAGCTCGCCACCCGGCGTATCATCCTCGACGACGGCAACAACACCCAGAACGCGGCGACGCCGGATGGCGAGATCTTCCATCCGCAACCGGGCGGCTTCTCGACCGGCACCCAAGGCGAAGACTTCTTCCGCGGCGGCGACGTGGTCACCGACCTCACCGGCGTGCTGCACTGGTCCTATGCAGGCCAGTTCGGCACCGATGCGTGGCGCCTGCGCCCGACCGAGGCCGACCCGGTGATCTTCACCCCCGTCAACGAACGCAGCGAGACGCCCGAGGATGTCGGCGGCTCTCTCAAGGCCGCGTCGTTCAACGTACTGAACTACTTCACCACGCTCGACGACGGATCGAACACCACCGCCACCGGCCTCGACCCGCGCGGCGCCGACAGTGCCGCAGAGCTGGAACGGCAGACCGACAAGATCGTCGACGCGCTGGTCAAGCTCGACGCGCAGGTCGTGGGCCTGATCGAGATCGAGAACGACGACGGGGCGGCCACCGCCGCGCTGGTCGAGGCGGTCAACGCCCGTCTGGGTGCCGAGACCTATGCCTATGTCGATACCGGGCTGATCGGCACCGACGCGATCAAGGTGGCGCTGATCTACGACCAGACCAAGGTGCGGCCCGTCGGCGATTATGCGATCCTCGACGAATCCGTCGACGCGCGGTTCCGCGACGGGGCGAACCGGCCCGCTCTGGCGCAGACCTTCGAGGAAATCGAAACCACCGGCATTTTCACCGCCACCGTCAATCACCTGAAATCCAAGGGGTCGATCTTCGAGGGCGACGCCGCCTCGGGGGATGGCGCGGGCAACAACGACCAGATCCGCACCGATGCCGCCGCCGCCCTCGTCGACTGGCTCGCCACCGATCCGACCGGCTCGGGCGACGCCGATCAGCTGATCCTGGGCGATCTGAACTCCTATGCGATGGAGGACCCGATCGAGACGATCCGTCAGGGGGCCGACGGCATGGCCGGCACCTCCGACGATTTCGTCGACCTGCTTGCGGCCCACGCGGGCGATGCCGCCTACAGCTATCTCTTCGACGGGCAGCTCGGCACGCTTGATTACGCGATGGCCAACACCGGCCTCGCCACGCAGGTCACGGGCGCGACAGCTTGGCACATCAACGCCGACGAGGTGCCGCTGTTCGACTACAATGACGATATCCGCGACCCCAGCGAGCGCAGCTTCGAAGAGGAGCCCTCCGGCAACGACCTCTACGAGGCCAACGCCTTCCGCGCCTCGGATCACGATCCGATCCTGGTCGGGCTCGATCTCGCGCCGACTTTCAACATCGTGGCGGGCGGCAGCGACAGGAACGACAAGCTGTCGGGCACCGACGGGCGTGACCTGATCGCCAGCGGAGCGGGGCGGCTCGACAAGGTGACGGGCGGTGCCGGCGCGGATCGCTTCGTTTTCGGGACCGAAACCTCGAACGGCATGCGCGAGCGGGAGATGATCATCGACTACGAGGTCGGCCTCGACGTGATCGACCTTGGCGGCGCCCGGATCGCCGGGGCGCGCACGACCGGCAATCATCTCAGGATCGAGCTGGCGGGCGACAGGGACGAGATCTTCGTGAAGTTCGTGGACGACCTCGCCGACATCACCTTCATGAATGAAGGCACCATGGCCTTCGTCTGACGGGCTGTCTTGCGGGGCGGTGCCGAACGGGTGCGGCCCGGCCATCCCGTGATGGCCTCGGGCGGCACCCGATTTGCAAGCGGGCTGGGCTCCGGCTCAGCCTTCGCGCGCCAGCCGCTCGGCGGTCCGGTCGAGGATACGGCCCATCCGCGCGACGATCTCGTCGACGTCGGTCTCGGTCACGATCATCGGCGGGCAAAGCGCCAGTGTGTCGCCCACGTTGCGGCAGATCAGACCCTCTTCATGGCCGGTCTCGAAGGCCATGAGACCGACCCGGCCCACCGGGTCGAAGGGCCGCTTCGTCGCCTTGTCCGCCACCAGCTCCAACCCCGCGATCAGCCCTGCGCCACGCACCTCGCCCACCAGCGGGTGATCGGCATAGGCCCTGAGCCCGTCCTGCATCCGCGCGCCCATGCGGGCCGCGTTGCCGATCAGGTCGCGTTCCTCGATGATGTGCAGGTTCTCAAGCCCCACGGCCGTCGCCACCGGATGTCCCGAGGCGGTGAAGCCATGACCGAAGGTGCCGATCCGCGCGGTGTTGTCGGCGATGGCGTCGTAGACCTTCTTCGAGAACACGATCGCGGCCAGCGGCATGTAGGAGGAGGTGAGCTGCTTGGAGGTCACCATGATGTCGGGTGTGAAGCCATAATGGACGCAGCCGAAGGACGACCCCAACCGTCCGAAGCCGCAGATCACCTCGTCGGAGACCAGCAGGATGTCGTGCTTGCGGCACAGTGCCTCGATGCCGGGCCAGTAGCCTTCGGGGGGTGGCATGACGCCGCCTGCGGCCATCAGCGGCTCACCGATGAAGGCGGCGATGGTCTCGGGCCCCTCGCGCTCGATGACCTCCTCGGCTTCCTTGAGGAGCCGCGCGGTGAAGTCGGCTTCGCTCTCGTCCTCCTGACCAAAGCGGTAGTGATGCGGGCAGGTCAGATGCATGACCGGGATCGCCGGAAGGTCGAAGTGCATGTGGTTGTAGGGCAGCCCGGTGAGCGAACCCGAAGCCACGGTGATGCCGTGATAGCCCTTGGTCCGGGCGAGGAACTTCTTCTTCTCGGGCCGCCCCAGCGCATTGTTCATGAACCAGACCATCTTCACGACGGTGTCGTTGGCCTCCGAACCGGACGAGGTAAAGAATACCCGGTCGAGTCCCTCGGGCGTCATCTCGACGAGCTTCTCGGCCAGCCGGATCGACGGCTCATGGGCTTTGTGCGCAAAGCTGTGGTAATAGGGCAGGGCCTGCATCTGTTTATGCGCCGCCTCGACGAGCCGCGGCTCGGAGAAGCCGACGCCCACGGACCACAGCCCTGACAACCCCTCGATGTACTGCTTGCCCGCTTCGTCATAGACATGGATCCCCTCGCCGCGTGAGATCACCAGCGGGCCGCGCTCCTCGTGGCGGCGGGCGTGGTGTAGGGATGTAGAGCGGTGGCGATGTCCGCCTGCGCGAGAGAGTTCGAAAGCTTGGTCATCGGCGGGCTCCAACGGCTAAGGTGGGCACGCATCAGGCATGCCGCGCTCCGGGTCGGGGCATGATGCCGAGGCGGAGGTCAGGTCGAGATAACCATCCCGTCAGGGCGGAACGCAAGACAGCGCGACCCGATGCGGCAAGGAACGCCGGACTTCGCAGCATGGCAACTTTGCGGCCCAGAATGTCGTTTGAAGGGGGGCTTGGTAGCGGAGGAGGGACTTGAACCCCCGACACGCGGATTATGATTCCGCTGCTCTAACCAACTGAGCTACTCCGCCTGAAGCGAGGCCGGAAGTATGACAGCATGGCGGGGGCGTCAAGTCGAAAACCGCAGAAAATATCCAGGTCGCGAACCGGGCGGGGCGGCGGTGAGTTGTTCAGGCAAGGCGGCCGTGCTTGAGTGCCGTCTCCCGTTCCCGCCAAAGGCCCATCCGCTCCATGTCCGACCCTCTGACCGACACAGACCCGACCGCGCGACCGCTTCCGGTGGTCTGGCTCTTGGGCAAGACGGGCGCCGGGAAATCCTCGCTGGTCCGGGCGCTGACCGGGGTTGACGAGATCGAGCTTGGGTCTGGCTTCGCACCCTGCACGCGCAACGCGGATGTGTTCGATTTTCCCCAAGACCAGCCCTTGATGCGGTTTCTCGACACGCGGGGCTTGGGCGAGGCGGGCTATGACGCCGCCGAGGATCTGGCGCAGTGCGAGGCGCGCAGCCATGCGATTCTCGCCCTCGCAAGACTCGACGATCCGGCGCAGTCGGATCTCGAGGCGGCGCTGCGCGAGGTGCGGCGCCGCAAGCCGAATATCCGGATCATCGTGCTGCACACGGCGGCGGACGAGGTGCCAGACGAACAGACCCGGTTCCGGGCCCGCGCCGCCATGCAGGCCCGGCTCGAGGCAGCGGCGGGTGACCAGCTTCAGGGGCTGGAGATATCGCTCGGGCCGAAGGAGACGCGAGGTCTCGAGGCGCTGTGCGACCTGCTAGGCGAAACCATGCCCGATGTCGCGCTGCTCCTGGGGCAAACTTCGGCGGATGAGCACGGCGACGGTTTCGCGGCGGTGCGCTCGGAGGTGCTGCGTTTTGCCGGAGCGGCGGCGGCGACGGATCTCGCGCCGCTTCTTGGCGTGGTCACGGTACCGGGGCTGCAAGCGGCGATGCTGCAGTCGCTGGCGCGCCATCACAAAGTCGATTGGAGCGGCGCGCGGGCCGCCGAGTTCGCCGCCGCCCTCGGGCTCGGCGCGGCGCTGCGGTTCGGCGCGAGCTATGCGCTGCGGCAGGCGTTCAAGCTGGTGCCGGTCGCGGGGCAGACGCTGGGAGCCGCGGCCGCCGGGGCGGCGAGTTTCGCCGCCACCTATGCCCTTGGCCGCGCCGCGCATCGCTGGCTCGCCGGGGCGGCGGCGGGGACGCCGGTGCCCGAAGCCGAGCTGCGTGCGATCTACCGCGAGGCGCTGGGCCGGGCGGGACGGCGGTGAAACGCCGCCCGCTTGCCCGGATGCGCGGCGCGCTGCTGCGCTGGGACCGACTGCTGATCGCGGTGTCGCTGGCGCTGCCGTTCCTCGTGCCGTTCCTGCTGGGCTTTTTGTGGCTGACCGAACACGAATGGCTGCTGCCCTATCTCGGCGTGTCCATCGCCATCGCGGCGCTGGCCTTCGGGATGCGCTGGCTCGCGCGGCGCCGTCCCGGCGGGGGCGAGGCGCCCTCGATGCTCATGGGCGAGATGAAGGTCGAATCCGACCCGGTCTGGTCCGACACCGAACGCGCGACCTTCCGCGCCGCTCGCGACCGGATCGAACGCGAGACCACCGAGCCTGTGGCCTGGACCGAATTGCCGGATCTCGCGCTTTCGGTGATTGACGATATCGCTAAGGGCATGGGGCAGGCGGACCGCAAGGCGCTCGACTTCACGCTGCCCGAGGCGCTCCTGCTGACCGAGCGCGCCGCGTCGCGCTACCGCGATCACCTGCGCCGCCATGTGCCGTTCTCGGACCGGATCTCGCTGCATACGATCCACTGGATCTGGAAGCATCGCGGGAGGGCGCAGTTGGCGATGGACGCGGCCTTTGCCGGGCACCGGGTGCTGCGTTTCGCGCTCAACCCCGCCAAGGGGGTGCTGCGAGAGGTCGAATGGCTGATGGCGGGCGGCAACTCCTCCTATCTCGGGACGCAGATGATGGGTGTGCTGCAGGCGGTGCTGCTCGAGGAGGTGGCCCATGCCGCCGTGGAGCTCTACTCGGGGCGGCTCAGGTTCTCGGATGCGGAGCTGTTGCAGTTCCAGCTCGACGAAACCCGGGCCGACAAGGCCCGTCTCGCGCAGCCCGACGCGCCGCTGCGCGTGCTGGTGCTGGGACAGGTCAGCGCCGGGAAATCGACGCTGATCAACGCGCTCTTGGGCGAGGAGCGCACCGAGACCGACATGGCGGCCACCACCGAGGGCGTTCTGGCCTATGAGGCGGCGATCGACGGGACGGATTGCGTGCTGCTCGACACCCAAGGCCTCGATGGCACCGTGGCTCGGCAGCGGATGCTTCTCGACGAAATGACGCAGAGCGACATGGTGCTATGGGTGCTGCGCGCCAATCGGCCCGGGCGCGCGGCGGACGTAGCGCTGTACGAGGCCTTCGAGGCGTGGTTCGCCGAGCATTCCGACAGGCGGCGGCCACCGGTGCTACCGGTGGCGACGGCGGTGGACCGGTTGGCCCCGGATTGGCCCTATCCCGAACATCAGATGCCGCGCGAGGTGCGGGACCGGGTGAGCGAGGCGATGGATGCCATTGCGAATGACATGAAGGGCCTGCGCCCGCGTCCCGTCAGCGCCGGAGAGCCCGAATGGAACCTCGACGCGGTGCGTAGCGCATTGTCAGGCGCGGTAAGCGAAGGGCTGTTGGTGCAACGCAACCGCCTGCGCCTCGCCGCCGCGCGCCATGCGCGCTCGGGTGATGCGCAGATCGTGCGGTCGGGGCGCGGGCTGTGGCAGGGGGCAAAACTGGTCGGTGGCAAGCTTCTGGGCCGGTGGGGCGGCAGCGAAAACGCCCGGCCTGAGGCCGGGCGTGGAGAAGAGGCGAAACCGGTGCCTCCCGAGACATCGGGCGATCACTCGCCGTAGGGCACCCAGATGTTCTTGATCTGCGTGGCGCGATGCAGGAAGCCGCGGCCCTGACCGTCCTTGGAGAGCCAGTCGCGCGCGGCACCATCCTCGACCCAGGATTGCTTGAGATTGCCGGCCGAGGCCTCTTCGGTCATCCGGCCGCCATCCTTGGTGCCGAAATACCAGATGCCTGCCACGTCGTCGTGTTCGGCCAGCGTTTTGGCCATCGCGTCGCGCTCGCCCGCGACGATGTTGACGACGCCGCCCGGCAGGTCCGAGGTGTCGAGCACCTGGTAGAGATCGGTCGCTGCCAGCGGATGGCTCTGCGACGGGATCGCGACCACCGCGTTGCCCATGGCGATCGCGGGCAGCACGAGGCTGACGAAGCCCAAGAGCGGCTGGGCCGTGGGACAGGCGATGCCGATCACGCCCAAAGGCTCGTGCATGGCAAGCGTGACATGCGCGCTCTTGGTCTGGTGCACCGCGCCGTCGAACTTGTCGGCCTGCGCCGCGTACCAGAAGGTGCGGCGGATCGCGGTGTCGACCTCGGCCTGCGCCGCCGACTTGCCCGCCCCGAAGGAGACGAGACGTTCGGCGAACTCGCCCGCCCGCGCCGAAAGGTTCTCGGCCAGGTAATAGAGGACCTGCGCGCGGTTGTGGCCCGTGGCCTTGCCCCAGCCCTTGGCCTTGTGCGCCGCCTCGACCGCGTTGCGGATGTCCTTGCGATTGCCCAAGCCCGCGAGGCCCACGGGGCCGTTCGGCCCCGCGACCGGATAGGAATAGCCCGAGTCGGGCCGCGCCTGCTTGCCGCCGATATAGAACTTGGCGGTGCGGTCGATGCGCGCGGCGCTGCCGGGGGCGGCTTCGCCGGGCTGGCCGACCGGGGTGGCCGGGGCCGCCTCGGGCTTGCGCGCCTTGGACTTGGGATGGGTGAGGTAGGCCATCATGCCCTCGCGCCCGCCCTCGCGGCCAAAGCCGCTTTCGCGGTAGCCGCCGAAGCCCGCGCCCGCGTCGAAGACGTTGGTGCAGTTGATCCAGACCACGCCCGCCTTCACCTGCGCCGCGATGTCGAGGCAGAGGTTGACGTTCTCGGACCAGATCGAGGCGGCAAGGCCATAGCGGGTGTTGTTGGCCAGAGCCACCGCGTCTTCGGGGGTGCGGAAGGTGGTCACGGTCGCGACCGGGCCGAAGATCTCCTCGGTCGCCAGCGTCGAGGCGGGCTCCACCTTCATCGCGATGGTCGGCGGAAAGAAGCAGCCCTCGGGCGCCGTACCCTGCACCAGCTCGGCTCCCTCGGCCACGCCCTTCTCGACGAGGCCGCGAATACGCTCGAGCTGCACAGGATGCACGATCGCGCCCATGTCGGTGTTCTTGTCGAGCGGGTCACCGACGCGCAGCTGGCGCATCCGCTTCTCCAGCAGGTCCTCGAAACGCTTCGCCACGCTTTCAGCGACCAGAACCCGCGCGCCGGCGCAGCAGACCTGGCCCGCATTGAACCAGATCGCGTCCGCCACACCTTCGACCGCCGCGTCCAGATCGGCATCGGCGAAGACCACGAAGGGCGACTTGCCGCCCAGCTCAAGCGTCAGCGACTTTCCGGTGCCGGCCGTCTCGCGACGAATGCGGCGGCCCACCTCGGTCGAGCCGGTGAAGGCAATTTTATCCAAACCGTCATGCGCGACGATGGCCGCGCCGGTGCGACCGTCGCCGGTGACAATGTTGAGCACGCCCTTGGGCAGCCCCACCTCGGCCGCGATCTCGGCAAAGGCGAGTGCCGTCAGCGGGGTGTACTCGGCCGGCTTCAGCACCACAGTGTTGCCCGCGGCGAGCGCGGGCGCAACTTTCCATGCGAGCATCAGAAGCGGGAAGTTCCACGGGATGATCTGGCCGCAGACGCCATGTGGTGCTGTGCCCGGAAGCTCGTCCTCCATGATCTCGGCCCAGCCGGCATGGTGGTAGAAGTGGCGCGCCACCAGCGGCACGTCGGCGTCGCGGCTCTCGCGGATCGGCTTGCCGTTGTCGAGGCTTTCGAGCACGGCGAGGAAGCGCGCGTGCTGCTGCACGTGGCGCGCGATGGCGTAGAGATACCTGGCCCGCTCGTGGCCCGGCAGCGACGCCCAGCCCGGTTGGGCCGCGCGGGCGGCGCGCACGGCGGTGTCGACGTCCTCTTCGCTGCCTTGGGTGACCGAGGCCAGAAGCTCGCCCGAGGCGGGGGCGCGCACCTCGAACAGCTCACCGGGCGCGGTGAAGGCACCGTCGATGAAATGGCCGAAACCGGTCTCGTTCGTCTTGAGCCAATCGCGCACGATGGCGCTGTCCTCGGGGGCGGTGCCGTAATCCATGGTCGCGAGAATGTCCGTGATCGTGTTCATGACGCGCTCTCCCTCAGGCCAGCGAATGACGATGGGCGGCGGCGTAGCGCCCGGTGACGTGGTGTTCGAGCTGGCGCTCGATGTCGCCCAGCATGGACGAGGCGCCAAGCCGGAACAGGTCGGGCTGGAGCCAGTCGTTCCCGAGCTCCTCCTTCATCAGGTATTGCCACGCCAGCGCGTCCTTGGTGGATTTCATGCCGCCCGCGGGCTTGAAGCCGACGCGGTGGCCGGTGGCGTCGCCATAGTCGCGCAGCGCGCGGACCATAGTGAGCGAGACGGGCAGGGTGGCGTTGACGCCTTCCTTGCCGGTCGAGGTCTTGATGAAATCGGCGCCCGCCTGCATCGCGACCATCGAGGCCGAGTAGACGTTGCGCAGCGTGGCGATGTCGCCGGTCGCGAGGATCGCCTTGAGATGCGCGTCGCCGCAGGCTCGCGCATCGCCGCGACCTCGTCGTAGAGCGCGGGCCAATCGGCCTTGAGGACGTGCTCGCGGGTGATGACGATGTCGATCTCGTGCGCGCCCTGATCGACGGTCCAGCGGATTTCTTCAAGCCGCAGATGCAGCGGCATCAGGCCGGCGGGAAAGCCGGTGGCGACCGAGGCCACGGGAATGCCGGTGCCGCGCAGGGCCTTCACGGCGTGCGGCACATGGTGGGATAGACGCAGACCGCGCCGGTGGTCAGGCCCATTTCGGCGATACCGAGCCCGTCCATGATGCGCGGCGCGATCGGCTGACGCGCTTGGCGCAAAGCCGCTGCACCCGGCCCTCGGTGTCGTCGCCTGCCAGCGTCGTCAGGTCGATGCAACGGATCGCGTTGACGAGCCAGGCGGCCTGGTGGGTCTTCTTGACCGATCGGCGCGTGGTCAGCGAGGCGGCGCGGCGCTCGGCGGCCGAGCGGTTGACGGCATGGCCCTCGAACATCACCGCGTCGAGCGGCGTGCCGAGGTTGCGGGCGTGGTTCGGAAGGCTCTCGGGCTGGTCTGGCAGCGCGGCTGTGGTCATCGGTCGGGCTCCGGCCATGAAGGTGGACCCGGAATGTCTAACAGATAACGGTGATCTGCCTAGGGCGTCGCGACGGCACCTGTCGAAAGGTCAGGCTGCCTTCGGGCGCTCGGGCGGCTCGACGCCCTTCTTGGCGCAACGCTTCGCATAGGCCTCATCCCAGTGGCGATAACGGCCCATCACCGCCTGCTGGGCCATCACCAGCGTCACGAAGGCGCGCCGGGCCTTCGGTTTCTTTGCCTGCTTCGACAGGGCTTTCTGGTCGCGCGTCATCGAACAGCCGATACAGTGATCGTCACGCTTGAACCTGCACACGCCGATGCAGGGGGAGGGTAGCTTGGCCATCTATTTGGTCAGGATCAGCTTGCCCGCACGGGTGATGCGCAGCGTGTAGCTCTGCCCGTCAAGCTCGATGCGGGCGCGGATGCCGTTGCCGGTCAAGGCGCGGGCGTCATGCACGGGCAACTCGGCCTCTTCGGCGCGGATCGGATGGGGCAGGGTGGTCATGGGCGTCATGGCAAACTCCTCGGTCGCGGATGGCGCGGCTTGCCGCAATCGGGCTGGCGTGCGTCTTCCGAGAAGCTGATGAAATCTGTCGGGTTTGTCAATCGGGCATGATGGCCTCTGCGCCGAAGGGGCCGTCCCTACACCAGCCGAAGGCGTCGCCCCTACGCCGAAAGCGTCTCAAGTGGTGGCAAATCGCCATTCGGTGACCTGTCGAAAGGTCTCTTCCGGAGCGAGGCGGATCGTCGGAAAGGCCGGGTGATGCGGCGCGTCGGGCCAACGCTGCGCCTCGACGGCGAGGCCTGCATAGGGCGCCAGCCCGGCATTGTCGGCGTCGCGCCCGTCATAGACCTGCAGCCCCGGCGCGGTGGTCGCGATGCGCAGCGTGATGCCGCCGGTCAACTCCATCACCTCGCGCAGGTCTACATCCTCCTGCGACAGGCAGAAATTGTAGTCGAGCGGCGGATCGCCGGGCGTCAGGGGGCGCGGCGCGCGGAAATCGCGGCTGCTCCCGGCGCTGGGCGCGATCTCGCCCGTGGGCAGCGATTCGTCGTCGATGGGCAGCCAGTGCTCGGCCGCGACGCGCAACAGCTGGCCTTCGGTCGTGGGCGCGCCGGTCAGGTTCCAGTAGCTGTGATTCACCGGGTTCATCAGCGTCGGCTCGTCGGTGGTGGCGGTCAGTTCCAGCCGCAGCGTCGCGGGTGCGTGCAAGGACCAGCGCGCCACGATCCGTCGATTGCCGGGAAAACCGTCGGCCCCGTCGGGCAGGTCGATCGCCAGCGTCGCGGCGTCGGCGGTTTCCTCGACCACCTCCCAGACCTTGAACTGCGTGCCATGCCGCCCCGAATGCAGGAGCGCGCGGTGGTGGTTGGCGGTAAAGCGGTACTCGGCGCCGTCGATGGTGGCGCGGGCGCCGGCGATGCGGTTGGCGACGGGGCCGACGATGGCGCCGAAATACTTCATCGCCCCGTCGTAATCGGCGAGGTCGTCCGAGCCGAGCGTCAGGTTGTGATCCACTCCGTCGAGCCGCACCGCGCGCAGGATCGAGCCACGCGTCAGCAGGTCGACCGAAAGCCCGCCTCCCGAGAGCGCCAGGCGGTGCACGTCGCGGCCTTGCGCGTCGGTGGCAAAGGGGATCACAGGATCACCTTGTGTTCGGCCTGGCCGGGGGCGTCGGCGCGGGTGCTGAAGGTCCGGCCCGAATCCGGGCCATTCGCGATCTCGGCCTCCGACAGGCCGGCGGTGGCGGAGGTGACGAACATCGTCTTCATGTCTTCGCCGCCAAAGGCCGGGCAGGTGAGTTGCGGCGCGGTGGCGCAGGGGTGATGTGCCACCTCACGGCCACCGCGGTCATAGCCCGTGACGCGGCCCGATCCCCATTGCGCGCTCCAAAGCGTGCCTTGGGCGTCGATCACCGCGCCGTCGGGGTTGTGACCCGATCGCTTGCAATCGACGAAGACCTCGGCCTCGCCCACGGGCCAGCCCTCCTTGTCGGTGCGCTGGCGCATGATCATCCCGGTGGGGGTGTCGGAGTAATGGAAGAACCCGCCCTCGGGTGGAAAGCAGATCGCGTTGGGAATGGTCATGCCGGAGCGGATCTGCCGCAGCTCGCCGCGATAATAGCGGTAGAGCGCGCCCGCGCTCACCTCGCCGTCGATGCCCATGGTCGAGATGTAGAACCCGCCATGCGGATCGGCGCGCCCGTCATTGGAGCGGGTGACCGGGTTCTCGCTGTCGAAGTCGCAGACCGGCTCGCTCCGGCCGGTTTCGAGGTCGAAGGTGACCAGCGCCTTGTTGGTGGCGACCAGCAGCGTGTCGCGGTCGACCCAGCCCGCACAGGAGGGCATGCCCTCGAACGCCCAGTGCCGGCCCGGCGTGTGCAGCCGCCGCCCGAGGATGTCGAACCAGTAGAGCTGTTCGCGCTCGGGATGCCAGAGCGCGCCTTCGCCAAGCACGCAGGAGGTGTCGTCGAAGACCTCGAAAGGGGATCGTTCGCTCATGCGACCGCCTCGTCATAGGCCGCGACGATCTCGCGGGCGCGGGTGGAAACCTCCTCGGTAATGAGGCCCGGGGTATAGAGCGCGGTGCCGAGCCCGAAGCCGTCCGCTCCCGCCCCGATCCAGTCGCCGAAATTCGACGCGCCCGCGCCACCCACGGCGTAGATCGGGACCTCTTTGGGGTAGACCGCGCGCATCGCCTTGAGGCCGTCCGGGCCGATCAGGCTCGCCGGGAACAGCTTGAGCCCCGTGGCCCCGGCGGCAAGCGCCGCGAAGCCCTCGGTCGGGGTCATCACGCCGGGCCAGCTTTCCATGCCCGCCGCGCGCGTGGCGCGGATCACCTCTGCATCGGCATTGGGCGACACGACCAGCGCGCCCCCGGCCGCCTTGAGCTGCGCGACCTGATCGGTGGTCAGCACGGTGCCCGCACCGATGGTCGCGCGGCCTTTGCAGGCTTCGGCCATGGCGCGGATGCTCTCGAACGGGCGCGGCGAATTGAGCGGTACCTCGATCACGGTGATGCCCGTGGCGATCAACGCCTCGGCCACGGCGACGGCGTCCTCGGGCATGATGCCGCGCAAAATGGCGATGAGCGGTCGGGTCATGCGGTGGTCCTTTGCTTCCATGCGGCGATGAGACCCGCCAGCGTCACGGCGGTGCCGTTGGCCTGCGTGGCCGGCGCGCCCTGCGCGCCCAGCGCACGTACATAGAGCGAGCCGAGCCCGCCCGCGCCGATCACGCCGATCTGCTGGCCGAGCCAGTAGGGTTTTGCGGCAGACAGCTCGGCGCCGATCAAGAGCCCGGAGAGCCGCGACCGCGCCGCGGCCCCCGCCGCGCCGTGCAGGATGTCCGAGGCGCGGATCGTGAACAACGCCGACGCCATCCGCTCGGGGCGCGACAGCGTCTCGGCGACGCCCGCGTCGAAGGCGGCCTCGTCCCAGCCCTCGGCCGGGATCGAATGGCGCAGCACCGTATGGGTCGAGAGTGCGGCGAACAACTCTCCGGTCATGAAACTGCGAAAGCTCACCACCTCACCGGCGCTGACATGCGCCCATTTCGAATGGCTGCCGGGCAGGCAGAGCACCCCGTCCCAGCCGGGGTTGAGCGCGAGAAAGCCCGCGATCTGCGTCTCCTCACCGCGCATCACGTCGGCGGGGTCGGGCTGCGACAGACCGGGGATGATCGACACGTCGAGATCGCTCGGCGCGCGCGTCAGCGCAGGCGAGAGCGGCGGGCAGGGAACGCGCGCATAGTCGGCCTCGGTCCAGCCCTGCCGCGCGCCGACCATGCCGCAGGCGATCATCGGCACCGAACCGTGGTCGAGCCAGTCGCCGCACATCGCGCGCAGGGCAGGCTCGAAGCCTTCGGGGCCGAGCTTGCCCATGCCGCTGTCGGAGCCGCGCTCTTCGATCACCGTGCCGTCGGCGGCCATCGCCCAGCCGCGCAGATGCGTCGTGCCCCAGTCTAGGGCAATCCAGTCTGGGCGGCTCATCCCGTCACGCTCACGCCCGCGTCGATCACCAGCATCTGGCTGGTCATCATCCGCGCGGCGTTCGAGGTCAGGAACAGCACGCCGCCCACGAGATCCTCGGGGTGCATCAGTTCGGGCAGGCACTGGCTCTGGCGGTGCTTCTCCACGCCCTCGGGCGTCGCCCAGAGGGTCTTTTGCCGTTCGGTCATCACCCAGCCGGGCGCCACGGCGTTGACGCGGATGCCGCGCCCGCCCCATTCACGCGCGAGGCTGCGGGTCATCCCCATGATCGCGGCGTTGGAGGCGACATAGGCCGACAGGCGCGGTACTCCCATGAGATAACTGCCCGAGGACATGTTGACGATCGCACCGCCGCCCGCCGCCTCCATCATCGGCGCGACCTTCTGGGCGGCGAAAAAATAGGGCTTGAGATTGACCGCGAGGCAGGCGTCCCATTCGGCCTCTGTCAGCGCCTGCGCGTCGTGGCGGGTGTCGTCGGCGGCGTTCGAGACCAGCACCGTGACAGGGCCATGCGTGGTGGCCGCCGTGTCGATCGCGGCCATCAACGCGGGTGTGTCGGTCACGTCGCCTTGCAAGAAGAGCGGGCGGTTGCCGGTGCGGGCCTCCATCTCCTCGACCGTGGCGCTCGCATCGGCGCGGTCATAGAAGGCCACCCGCGCGCCTTGCCGCAAGAACCCCTCGACCAGTGCGGCGCCGATGCCGCTGGCACCGCCTGTCACGAAGACCGACGCTTCCTTGAGGTCGGGATGAATCGCGTCTGCGCCCGTCATCTGGTTCACTCACTGCTGTTTCGCGGTGACGGCAGACTGTCACCCGATCCGCGCCCTTTACAAGAGGTGGGGCCATATTTTGGACGGCGGTTTCACATGTTGGGATCAGTAGCAGAGCACCGTGTCGGCGGCCTGCGCGAGGTCGATCAGCGCGTCGGGCATGGCGAACTCGGCCGCATGGCCTTCGAGCAGCGTCTCGTCATAGCCGCGCGCCTTGGCCGAGAGGCCCGAGACGCGAAACCGGACGCCCATCTCCGAAAGCGCGGTGAGATGCTCCGACAGGCGGCCCGTGCCCTCGCCCTCGATCCCGGCATGGGCGGGGGCGAGCAGGTGCACCCCGTCGCCCGCGAGAAACACGGTCACGTCGTGCCCCTTGCGGGCGGCGGCAAGGGCGACGAGGCAGCCCAGCGTCGCCTTGTTGGCATCGGCGGGGCCGGTGTGGATATGGACGAGAAAGCGAGGCATGGCGGGTCTCCCGGTTGGCCCGCCGATCAAGGTGGCGGGGGTTCAGGAAACCGCCGCCACCCCCTATCGGTCAAGGGCGACCTAGCCTGCGGCCCGGCCCAGTGCGCCATCCACCGCGCCGAGGATCTCGTCGATCGCGGCCTTCCCGGCGATCAGCGCGGGCGCGAACAGGAGCACGTTGTTGAAGCCCGGGACCGAACGGTTGGTGGCACCGATGATCACGCCTTGCTTGAGGCAGTCGGCCACGACCGCCTGCACCAGCTTTTCGGACGCGGGCTCGCGCGTGTCTCGATCCACCACCAGCTCGGCCCCGGCGAAAAGCCCCATGCCGCGCACGTCGCCGATCAGCGCGTGCTTATCCATCAACGCCGACAGCCCGTCATGCAGGTAGGCCCCCATGCGGGTCGAGTTTTCGAGCAGGTTCTCCTCCTCGAGGATCGCGAGGTTCTCCAGCGCCGCGACGGGGCCGGAGGTGCAGCCGCCGAAGGTCGAGATGTCGCGGAAATGCGCCATCGGATCCGAGGCGTCCTTGAACCTCTCGAACACGGCCTCGGTGGTGACGCAGCACGAGATCGCGGCATAACCAGAGGCCACGCCCTTGGCCATGGTGACGATGTCGGGCTGCACCCCGAACTGCTGGTAGCCGAACCACGTGCCGGTGCGCCCCATGCCGCAGACCACCTCGTCGATATGCAGCAGGATGTCGTATTTGCGGCAGATCTCCTGCACCTTCTCCCAATAGCCCTTGGGCGGCACGATGATGCCACCGCCCGCCGTGATCGGCTCGAGGCACAGCGCGCCCACCGTATCGGGACCCTCGCGCAGGATCACCTCCTCGATCGCCTCGGCGGCCCGGACCCCGTATTCCTCGCCCGCGAGCCCGTCCTGCGCGCGGTATTCGAGGCAATGCGGCACCATCACGAATTCAGGAACAAACGGGCCGTATTGCGCGTTACGTTCCAATTGTCCGCCTGCCGAGAGGCAGGCGATGGTGGTGCCGTGGTAATCGCGCTCGCGGTAGAGGATCTTCGACTTGCGACCGCCGTGGTGCTTGTGGCTGATCTGGCGCACCATCTTGAAGGCTTTCTCGTTGGCCTCCGAGCCGGAATTGGCGAAGTAGACGCGGGAAAGCCCCGGCATCTTTCCGATCAGCGCCTCGGCGAAACGTGCGCCGGGCACCGAGCCCTGCGCGCCCGCGAAGTAGCACATCTTCACCAACTGCTCGCGCACCGCGTCGGCGATGCGCGTCCGCCCGTAGCCGACATTGACAGTCCACACGCCGCCCGAAACAGCGTCGAGATGCTCCTTGCCGGTGATGTCCCACACCCGCATGCCGCGCCCCTCGACGATGATGCGCGGATCGGTGGTCTCCAGCGCACGGTGCTGGATCATGTGGTGCCAGACATGGGCCCGGTCGGCCTCGATGACGCGGGCGGGGTCGTTGTGCATCAGGTCTTCCATGGCGGGCCTCGCTGGGGGATGTCGCCCCCACTCTGCGCGGCGCCTGCCGGCGGTCAAGGAAAACCGGATTCGCGGATCGCACAAAATTTACCGTTTGATAAAAAATGAAACCGTGTCAGGCTCGGGGAAACGGAATGCCGCCACGGGGGACGCCACATGCCTGCCCAGCCACAGACCGGACCGGTCGCCGGTCGCTTGCCTGCCGATACGCTGGCACGGAACTTCGCGGACCTGCACTCGCCGCTGAGCGCGCACGAGGCGCGGGTGGCCGCGGATCGCTGCTATTTCTGCCATGATGCGCCTTGCGTCACCGCCTGTCCCACCGAGATCGACATCCCGCTCTTCATCCGCGAGATTCAGGCCGGGCGCCCGGAAACTGCGGCGCGCGAGATTTTCGAGGCGAACATTCTGGGTGGCATGTGCGCCCGGGTCTGCCCGACCGAGGTGCTCTGCGAGGGCGCCTGCGTCCGCGAGGCCGCCGAGGGCAAGCCGGTGCAGATCGGGCTGTTGCAACGCCACGCCACGGACAGCCTGATGGCGCGGCAGGGCCATCCCTTCACCCGCGCAGCCCGCACCGGCAAGCGCGTGGCGGTGGTGGGGGCGGGCCCCGCGGGGCTGTCCTGCGCGCACCGGCTGGCGCGGCACGGGCATGACGTGGTGATCTTCGAGGGTGCGCCGAAACCCGGCGGGCTCAACGAATACGGCATCGCCGCCTACAAGTCGGTCGATGAGTTCGCGGCGCGCGAGGCGGCATGGATCATGGAGATCGGCGGCATCGAACTGCGCCACGGCCAATGGCTCGGAGGCGAGATCACGCTGGAGACGCTTCGGGACGAATATGACGCGGTGTTCCTTGGTATCGGCCTGTCGGGCGTCAACGCGCTGGGCCTCGATGGCCCTAAGGTCGAGGGGATGCACGACGCCGTCACCTTCATCTCGGCGCTGCGCCAGTGCGAGGATCTCTCGACGCTGCCGATCGGCCGCGACGTGGTGGTGATCGGTGGCGGCATGACGGCGATCGACTGCGCGGTGCAGGCCAAGGGGCTGGGGGCCGAGACCGTGACGCTGGTCTATCGCCGCGCGCGGGAGCGCATGGGCGCGAGCCGGTTCGAGCAGGATCTCGCCGCGCAGCGCGGCGTCCGGCTGATCTTCGAAGCCGCGCCCGTGGCGGTCGAGGGTGAGGGACGTCTGAGCGGCGTGGTGTTCGAGCGGATGGGCGAGGGATCCGAGGGGCTGGCGCCCACCGGCGACCGTTTCACCCTGCCGGCGGATCAGATGTTCCGTGCCGTTGGTCAACGCCTCGGCGACGCGAGCGGGTTGAAAACCGTACGTGGAAAAGTTGTGACGCAGGGTAGTGGACGCACCGATATGGACAAGGTCTGGGCCGGTGGAGACTGTGGGGTGGGGGGCGACGACCTGACCGTTACGGCTGTGGCGCAGGGTCGGGATGCCGCCGAAGACATTCACGGCACACTGACGGATTAATAAAATGGCATTCACGGGCATTTTCATTCTGCCGCTTCCGGTCGACGATCAGGACCGCGCGCTGGCCTTCTACCGCGACAGGATCGGCATGGAGGTCGCGCTCGACGCCGATCTCGACGACGACTGGCGCATGATCATGATGAAGCTGCCCGACACCCAGACCAAGATCCAGTTCGCGCGCCGCCAGGAGGTCCGCTACTCCGAGGAGGTGCCGGCGCTCTATCTGGAATGCGCCGATGTCGATGCCGAGACCGAGCGTTTGAAGGGCGAGGGGGTGCGCTTTCTGATGAACCCCACCGAGCTTCCCTGGAGCGATACCGAGCGCTTCGCGATGTTCCTCGACAGCGAGGGCAACACCGTCGTGATACACGCCACACCACCGGAAGGATGATGAGATGGCCGACCTGACCACCCGGTTCCTGGGCATCGAGAGCCCCAACCCGTTCTGGCTCGCCTCGGCGCCGCCTACGGACAAGGAATACAACGTCCGCCGTGCCTTCGAGGCCGGTTGGGGCGGGGTGGTCTGGAAGACCCTCGGGGCCGAGGGGCCGCCGGTGGTCAACGTCAACGGCCCGCGCTACGGCGCCATCTACGGCGCCGATCGGCGGCTTCTGGGCCTCAACAACATCGAGCTGATCACCGACCGCGACCTCGAGACCAATCTCGAGGAGATGGCGCGGGTCAAGGCCGACTATCCCGACCGGGCCCTGATCGCCTCGATCATGGTGCCCTGCGAAGAGGCGGCGTGGAAGGCGATTCTGCCACGGGTCGAGGAAACGAACGCGGACGGCATCGAGCTCAACTTCGGCTGTCCGCATGGCATGAGCGAACGCGGCATGGGCGCGGCGGTCGGGCAGGTCCCCGAATACATCGAGATGGTCGCGCGCTGGTGCAAGCAGTATTACGACCGGCCCGTCATCGTGAAGCTGACGCCGAACATCACCGATGTGCGCAAGCCCGCCGAGGCGGCGCGGCGCGGTGGGGCCGACGCGGTGAGCCTGATCAACACGATCAACTCGATCACCAGCGTCAATCTCGACAGTTTCAGCCCCGAGCCCTCGATCGACGGCAAGGGCAGCCATGGCGGCTATTGCGGCCCGGCGGTCAAGCCGATCGCGCTGTCGATGGTCTCCGAGATCGCGCGGCACGAGGCGACGCGCGGGATGCCGATCTCGGGCATTGGCGGTGTCACCACATGGCGCGACGCGGCCGAGTTCATGGTGCTGGGCGCGGGCAACGTGCAGGTCTGCACCGCCGCCATGACCTATGGCTTTCGCATCGTCGAGGAGATGTGCGCGGGGCTGTCGGACTGGATGGACGAGAAGGGCTACCGCTCGACCGCCGATTTCGTCGGAAAGGCCGTGCTCAACGTCACCGATTGGAAGAACCTCAACCTCAACTACGTCGCCAAGGCGAAGATCGATCAGGATCTCTGCATCAAGTGCGGCCGCTGCTATGCCGCCTGCGAGGACACCAGCCATCAGGCGATCGCTATGACGCCGGACCGAATGTTCGAGGTGATCGACGCGGAATGCGTGGCCTGCAACCTGTGCGTCGATGTCTGTCCGGTGGAGAACTGCATCGACATGGTGCCGATGTCGGCGGGCAGCGTCGATCCGCGCACCGGCCGGGTCGTCTCGCCCGATCACGCCGATTGGACCACCCACCCCAACAACCCGATGGCACAGGCGGCCGAGTAGGGCCGTCGCTGTCCATCATGCGCGGCATGGGGCACCCCGCCGGGGCGCGGGCAAGGCGCCTGCGAGAATGGGGCAACGGATCAGGGCGCCGCGCGCGGCAGTTCCAGCACCGCGCCCATGACCCGCTCGAGCCAGGCTTCGGCGGCGGGATAGGGATCGGTGCCGCCCATGATGGTGCGCACCTGCACGTCGAAATCGGCATAATGCTGCGTCAGCGCCCAGACCGAGAAAATCAGGTGATGGGGATCGACCGGCCCGATCCGGCCTGTTTCCGACCACGCTGCGATCACCGCGGCCTTCTCGTCGACCAATGATTTCAGCTCACCCTCGATCACGGGACGCGCGCGCGGCGCGCCTTGCAGGATCTCGTTGGCGAAGAGCCGGCTTTCGCGTGGGTGATGGCGGCTCATGTCGAGCTTGCGCCGCATGTACCGCAGGATCTCCTCGCGCGGCTCGCCCTCCGGGTCCATTTCGCGCAGGGGTGCCAGCCACAAATCCATCAAATCCTCGAGGATCGCGAGGTGCAGCGCCTCCTTGGAGCGGAAATAGTAGAGCAGGTTGGGTTTGGACAGGCCGGCCGTCTGCGCGATCCGGTCGAGCGTCGCGCCGCGAAACCCGCGCGAGGCGAAGACCTCCAAGGCCGCTTCGAGAATGGTGGCCCTGTTGCGGGCCTGTATGCGCGTGCGCGGGGGGTTGTCGGTCATGTATGGTCCTGTGGAACGGGCAACCCGACCCGGCGCCGCCCCGTTTCGCAGCGTTTCGTAATCGATGCGAGGCGAAGGGCACGCGATCCTTGACTGGTTTCGGGACTTTGATAGCGTGAATTTTACCGGGTGGTCAAATCGAAGTCGCAGGCCCCCCCCGAGACCCGCAGCGCGTCAAGGAGACCCACATGTCCGCACCCGGTGAGAACCTCAGGATCGACGGCGCGCGGCTCTGGAGCAGCCTGATGGAGATGGCCCGCATCGGCCCCGGCGTGGCGGGCGGCAACAACCGCCAAGCCTCACCGATGCTGATGCCGAAGGGCGCAAGTTGTTCGCAGAGTGGTGCGCGGCTTCGGGAATGTCGATGGGCGTCGATGCCATGGGGTCGATGTTCGCGCGGCGCGAGGGGCGGGACCCTGATGCGCTGCCGGTCTATGTGGGCTCGCATCTCGACACCCAGCCGACGGGCGGCAAGTATGACGGTGTGCTCGGCGTGCTCGGTGGTCTGGAGATCATCCGTACGCTCGACGACATGGCCATCGAAACCCGCCGTCCGATCGTCGTGGTGAACTGGACCAACGAGGAGGGCACGCGTTTCGCTCCCGCGATGCTGGCCTCTGGCGTCCATGCCGGGCAACACGATCTCGACTGGGCCTATGCGCGCGAGGACGCGGAGGGAAAGCGTTTTGGCGACGAGCTTGAGCGGATCGGCTGGAAGGGCAATGAGGAGGTCGGCGCACGGCGGATGCATGCGCTGTTCGAGCTGCATATCGAGCAGGGGCCGATCCTCGAAGCCGAGAGCAAGGAGATCGGCGTCGTCACTCATGGGCAGGGGCTGTGGTGGCTGGAGATCCGACTCACCGGCAAGGAGAGCCATACAGGCTCCACGCCGATGCACATGCGCGTCAATGCCGGGCTCGGCATGGCGCGGATCACCGAGGCCGTGCACCGCATCGCCATGGAGCACCAGCCCGACGCGGTGGGGGCCGTGGGACAGGCCAATGTCTGGCCCAACTCGCGCAACGTGATCCCCGGCCGCGCGGTGTTCACCGTCGACATCCGCTCGCCTGAACAGGCCAAGCTCGACGCGATGCGCGCGGCGGTCGAGGCCGAGGCCGAGCGGATCGCTCGGGAACTGGGTCTTGGGATCGAGATCGAGCCGGTGGGCCATTTCGATCCCGTCACCTTCGATCCGGAGTGCGTCGCCATGGTGCGCGCCGCCGCCGAGCGGCTGGGCCATGCGCATCGCGACATCGTCTCTGGCGCGGGGCACGACGCCTGCTGGGTCGCAGGCGTCGCGCCCACGGCGATGGTGATGTGTCCCTGCAAGGACGGGCTGAGCCACAATGAGGCCGAGGACATCACGCAGGACTGGGCCACCAAGGGCACCGATGTGCTTTTGCACGCGGTGATCGAGGCGGCGGAAGTGGTATCGTGAAGTCATCCCGGCGCATAGGGGGCTTGACCTGCCCCCCATCCAGCCTCTCTGGATCGGGAAGCCGAATTTTCCAGGAGAGACCGATGCCGAGAATGTCCAGACTGTTGCCCGCGCTGGCGCTGCTGCCGCTGCTTACCGCGTGCGAGGAGGTCGGTACCATGGCCGTCGAGCAACCCGCGCCGGTCTTCCCCGCGCCTGCGCCTGCACCCGTGCCTGCCCCGGCCCCCACGCCGGCGGCGCAGCCTTCTGCGCGCCTTTCGACGCCGGCCCCGGTTGCGACCGCTCCGATTTCCAACTCCGCGCCGTCCGTCACCGAGGCCGCTGTCGCACCGCGACCGGCAGCCGGCGCCGTGGTCGCCTCATCGCCGCAGGAAAACGTCTCGGCACCGCCGGTGGTGCTGGGGGCCCTGTTGCCCGGAACCCCTCCCTCGGCCGTGTTCCAGAACGGCGACGGCTGCTACCTGTTCTCGATCGAACGCACCGAGCCGCTGAGCGGCTACCCGGTGCGCGATTCCAGCGGCACGCCGCTGTGCGAAAACGACGACGGCACGGTGGGACCGCGCCCGTCGAGCTGATCCGGGCAACGGGGGCGATGTCGGCCGGTTTCGCGCCGCCGCCCCCTTCGGCCCGCCACCTCCTTCGAGCCGGGGCGCGTCATCGCGCCCCGGGACGCGCCACGGCCCCCATGCGAGGGGCCGGGCCATGGCAGAGAGGGAAACGGCATGGGCTCCACGGTCATCAGGAACGGCACGATCGTCACGGCGGATCTGACCTACGAGGCGGACCTGCTGATCGAGGGCGGTCGCATCGCCGCGATCGGCAAGGGGCTCGCGGGAGACGAGACGCTCGATGCGACGGGCTGCTACGTGATGCCCGGCGGCATCGACCCGCACACGCATCTGGAGATGCCCTTCATGGGCACCCATTCCACGGATGATTTCGGCTCGGGCACCCGCGCGGCACTGGCGGGTGGCACGACGATGGTGGTCGATTTCGCCCTGCCGAGCCCCGGTCAGAGCCTGCTCGACGCGCTGAAGGTCTGGCACAACAAGTCGGGGCAGGCGGCCTGCGACTACTCCTACCACATGGCGATCACCTGGTGGGATCGGCAGGTCTTCGACGAGATGGAGGCTGTGGTGCGCGACCACGGCATCACCACCTTCAAGCATTTCATGGCCTACAAGGGTGCCTTGATGGTCAATGATGACGAGCTCTTCGCGAGCTTCCGCCGCTGCGCAGAGCTGGGGGCGATCCCGATGGTGCATGCCGAGAACGGCGACGTGGTGGCCGAGTTGCAGGCCAAGCTTCTGGCCGAGGGCAACACCGGCCCCGAGGCGCATGCCTATTCGCGACCCTCATCCGTCGAGGGCGAGGCGACCAATCGGGCGATCATGATCGCCGATATGGCAGGCGTCCCGCTCTATGTCGTGCACGTCTCCTGCGAGGAAGCGCACGAGGCGATCCGGCGGGCCAAGATGAACGGCAAGCGGGTCTGGGGCGAACCGCTGATTCAGCACCTGATTCTCGACGAGGGCGAATACGCCCACCCCGATTGGGACCACGCCGCGCGCCGGGTGATGAGCCCGCCCTTCCGCGACAAGAAGCATCAAGACAGCCTCTGGGCCGGTCTCGCCTCGGGCACGCTCTCGGTCGTGGCCACCGATCACTGCGCCTTCACCACCGAGCAGAAGCGCAACGGCGTGGGTGACTTCACCAAGATCCCCAACGGCACCGGCGGGCTCGAGGACCGGATGCCGCTTCTGTGGACGCATGGCGTGAACACCGGCCGGATCACCATGAACGAGTTCGTGGCCGTCACCTCGACCAACAGCGCCAAGATCCTCGGCTGCTACCCGAAGAAGGGCGCGATCCTCGTCGGAGCCGATGCCGACATTGTCGTGTGGGATCCGCAGAAGGAAAAGGCCATCACAGCTTCGATGCAGGCCTCGGCGATCGACTACAACGTCTTCGAGGGCCAGCGGGTCAAGGGCCTGCCGCGCTATGTATTGAGCCGCGGTCATGTCTCGCTGCGCGACGGCGCGCTGGATGCGCATGAGGGCCACGGCGCATTCGTCGCGCGTGAATCACAGGGCCCGGTGAACCGCGCGCTGTCCTCGTGGAAGGCGCTGACCGCGCCGCGCCCGGTCGAACGTTCGGGCATCCCGGCGAGCGGGGTGTGAGAATGGCGGGGCGGGGGGCGTGCCGATGATGAACGCGCCGATCCCCCAGACCGTCATCTCGGCGCGCGGCGTCGACCTCACCTTCGACACCAATGACGGGTCGGTGCATGCGCTCAGGAGCGTGGATCTCGACATCGGCAAGGGCGAATTCGTCTCCTTCATCGGGCCTTCGGGCTGCGGCAAAACCACCTTCCTGCGGGTGGTCGCCGCGCTGGAGACGCCGACGGCGGGAACGGTGTCGGTCAACGGCATGACCCCGGACGAGGCCCGGCGTGCGCGCGCATATGGCTATGTATTCCAAGCAGCGGGGCTCTATCCATGGCGCACGATCGGCGGCAACATCGCGCTACCGCTCGAGATCATGGGTTTCGATCGCGCCGAGCGGACGCGGCGGGTGCGCGAGGTGATGCAGTTGGTGGAACTGAGCGGCTTCGAAAAGAAGTATCCCTGGCAGCTGTCGGGCGGCATGCAGCAGCGCGCGAGCATCGCCCGCGCGCTGGCCTTCGATGCCGAGATCCTGCTCATGGACGAACCCTTCGGCGCGCTCGACGAGATCGTGCGCGACCGGCTCAACGAGGAACTTCTCAGGCTCTGGGCCGCGACCGGCAAGACCACGCTCTTCGTGACCCACTCAATCCCCGAGGCGGTATATCTCTCCACGAAGATCGTGGTGATGAGCCCGCGTCCCGGCCGGATCACCGATGTGATCGACAGCCCGCTGCCGCGCGAGCGTCCGCTCGAGATTCGCGACAGCCCCGAATTCATCGAGATCGCGCATCGGGTGCGCGAGGGGCTTAGGGCCGGTCATGCCGAGCACTAGGAAAAGCCCCCCGGCCACACGGGCCGAGGGACCCTTGGCGGGGTGACTTCACACACGGTCATCGGCCCTCCAGCCTGTACCGTGCGCTCAGGAAAGCAGCTGATGATTACTTTACTCTTACAACACTCGTGTCGAACCGGTCCCGATGTCCCGGCGGCGGTCCGGTGTGAAAGGGTGCGGTTCGAGTATTTGAGGAATGAAGTCACACGGGTGCGCGCATGAGCCGATACGGACCGCTCCTCCTGCTCGTCGCGGCGCTCTTTGCGTTGTGGTACGCCGCCGCCGTACCGATGAACATCCGCGAGGCGCTCAGCGCCGCGGAGCGCAACGGCGTGGTGGTCGAACCCGCCACCGCGATCGAGCGGCGCGACGCGAACGCTCTGGGGCTGGTCGCGGCCAACCTGGCGCAGATCCCGGCCGCTTGGGCGCAGGACCGGCCCCGGCTGCCGGCGCCGCATCAGATCGTGGGCGAGCTGTGGCAGAGCGTGGTGATGGAGGAGATCGAGGGGCAGCGCGGGCTGCTGAAATCCGGAAGCCTGTCGAATCGCGGCCTCCTGCTGCACGTTTGGATCACCTTGTCGGCCACCGCGCTGGGCTTTGTCATCGGCACCGTGGCAGGGGTCCTGCTGGCCGTCGGCATCGTCCATTCGCGCACCATGGAACGTTCGGTGATGCCTTGGGCCATCGTCAGCCAGACCGTGCCGATCGTGGCGCTGGCGCCGATGATTGTCGTGGTGCTCTATTCGGTCGGGCTGCAGGGGCTGCTGCCCAAGGCCATCATCTCTGCCTATCTGTCCTTCTTCCCGGTGGTGGTCGGCATGGTGAAGGGGCTGCGCGCGCCTGACGCGATGCAGACCGACCTGATGCGCACATGGGACGCCTCCGGCTGGCAGGTGTTGACGCGGCTGAGGCTGCCCGCCTCGATGCCCTATCTCTTCGCATCGCTGAAGATCGCGGTGGCCGCCGCCCTCGTTGGTGCCATCGTCGGTGAGCTTCCGGTGCAGGGCGGGGGGCTTGGCGCGCGGATGCTGGCGGGGAGCTATTATGGCCAGACCGCGCAGATCTGGGCCGCGCTGTTGCTGGCGGCGGCGCTGGCGGCCGGGCTCGTCGCGGCAATCGGCGGTGCACAACGGCTGGCGTTGCGGCGCATGGGAGGGGCGGCATGAGCGCGGCGATCCTCGCGCTGGCCCTGTGGCTCGGGCTCTGGGCGCTCAATGTCTGGCTTGCCACGGGACCGCTGTCGAACCGGATCTGGGCCCGCATGGCGGTGCCCCTGCTGTTCGGGATCACCATCCTGATCCTGTGGGAGATCGCGGTGCGCGCGCTGCAGGTGCCGCTGGTCATCCTGCCGCCGCCGAGCCAGATCGGCGCGCGCTTCGCCGAAAGCCTGCCGCTGCTCTGGGGTGATTTCGTGCAGACGATCCTGCGCGGCGCGCTCTCGGGCTATGCGATCGGCTGCGGGGCGGCCTTCCTCACCGCGATCGCCGTCGACCGTTTCGTGTTCCTGCAGCGCGGGTTGCTGCCACTGGCGAGCTTCATGGCCGCGCTGCCGATCGTCGGCACCGCGCCGATCCTGGTGATGTGGTTCGGCTTCGACTGGCAGTCCAAGGCCGCCGTGGTGGTGGTCATGGTGTTCTTTCCGATGCTGGTGAACACAGTGGCGGGCCTCGCCGAGACCTCTGCCATGCAGCGCGACCTGATGAAAAGCTGGGGCGCGGGCTACTGGTCGGGGCTGGTGAAGCTGCGTCTTCCGGCGGCGATGCCCTTCATCTTCAACGGGCTCAAGATCTGCACCACGCTGGCGCTGATCGGGGCCATCGTGGCCGAGTTCTTCGGCTCGCCGACGCTGGGCCTCGGGTTTCGGATCACCACCTCGGTGGGGCAGCTCGCGCTCGACATGGTCTGGGCCGCGATCCTCGTCGCGGCGCTGGCGGGCACCGGCTTTTACGGGCTGGTGGCGCTTATCGAACGGGGGGTGACCTTCTGGCATCCTTCGCAACGCGGATAACCTACAGAGCCCGCGAACCGGGCCATCAACAGCAATCGGAGGTCGACTAGGATGAAACGGATGATGATGGCCGCGGCAGCGGCAGGCGCGCTGATGGCGGGAACGATGCCCGCCATGGCGCAGGACCTCGACGAGGTCCGGCTGCAGCTGCAATGGGTCACGCAGGCGCAGTTCGCGGGCTACTACGTGGCGCTCGAGGAGGGGTTCTACGAGGAGGAAGGCCTCGACGTCGAGATCCTGCCCGGAGGCCCCGACATCGCGCCTCCGCAGGTGCTTGCCGGCGGTGGGGCCGACGTGATGCTCAACTGGATGCCTTCGGCGCTGGCCGCGCGCGAAAAGGGGCTGCCGGTGGTGAACATCGCCCAGCCCTTCGCCAGCTCGGGGCTGATGCTCACCTGCTGGAAGGACACGGGCATCACCGGACCGCAGGACTTCAAGGGCAAGACCATCGGCGTCTGGTTCTTCGGCAACGAATATCCGTTCCTGAGCTGGATGAGCCAGGAGGGCATCCCGACCGAGGGCGGCGAGGAGGGCGTGACGGTTCTCAAGCAGGGCTTCAACGTCGACCCGCTGATCCAGCGGCAGGCCGACTGCATCTCGACCATGACCTACAACGAATACGGCCAGGTGCTCGACGCGGGCATCTCCGAGGACGAGCTCGTTACCTTCAAATACGAGGACATGGGCGTGGCCACGCTCGAGGACGGGATGTGGGTGCTTGAGGAGAACCTCGAAGACCCAGAGTTCGTCGACAAGATGACCCGCTTCGTGCGCGCCTCGATGAAGGGGTGGAAATGGGCGGAGACGAACCCCGAAGAGGCCGCGATGATCGTGCTCGACAATGATGAAACCGGCGCGCAGACAGAGGCGCATCAGGTGCGGATGATGGGCGAGATAGCCAAGCTGACCGAGGGGTCGGACGGCAGCCTCGACGAGGCCGCCTATCAGCGCACGGTCGACACGCTGCTTGCCGGGGGCTCGGATCCGGTGATCTCGCAGGTACCGGATGGTGCATGGACCTCCCGGATCACCGACGAAGCGCTGAAGTAACATGACGGGCGGGGCCCTCAGGGGCCCCGCCGTTTCCCCGGTTCTGGTCAGTCTCGGAACTCTTCGCTAGACCTTGGGCAACAGGATCGGAGAGTTGGTTATGCGCGTTCTCGTGACAGGTGGAGCAGGCTACATCGGCAGCCATACGCTGGTGGAGCTTCTGAGGCAGGGCCACGAGGTGGCCTGCGTCGACAATTATTCCAACGGCGCGCCCGAGGCGCTGCGCCGGGTGGGCGAATTGGTGCCCGAAGGCGGGCTCGAGGCGCATGAGGCCGACATCCGCGACACCGAGGCGCTCGACCGCATCTTCGATATCTTCCGCCCCCAGGCGGTGATCCATTTCGCCGGGCTCAAGGCGGTGGGCGAGAGCGTCGAGAAGCCGGTCGAGTATTACGACGTCAACGTTACCGGCACGCTGTCTCTCCTGCGGGCGATGGACCGCGCGGGCTGCGGGCGCATCATTTTCTCGTCCTCGGCCACGGTTTACGGCGAGCCGGTATTCCTGCCCTACACGGAGGAGCACCCGCTGGCCCCCACCAGCGTCTATGGGCATACCAAGCGCATGGCCGAGCAGATTTTGACGGACTGGGCCGTGGCGCGCACCGAAGCTCGGTGATGCTGCTGCGCTATTTCAACCCGGTGGGCGCGCACGCTTCGGGGCGGATCGGCGAGGATCCGGCAGGCATTCCCAACAATTTGATGCCGTTCCTCGCCCAGGTGGCAACCGGACGACAGGCCAAGTTGCGGATCTTCGGCGACGACTATCCGACCCCGGATGGGACCGGTGTGCGCGATTACATCCACGTGGTCGATCTCGCCCGCGCCCATGTCGCGGCGCTCGAACGCGCCTGCCGGGCCGCAGGTACCGAAACCTACAACATCGGGACGGGGCAGGGCTATTCCGTGCGGGAGATGCGCGAGGCCTTCTCCAGGGCGGTGGGACGCGAGCTGCCCTTTGAGGTGCTGCCGCGCCGGGCGGCGATATCGCCGAGATGCAATCCGACTGCGCTCGCGCCGCGCATCATCTGGGATGGCGGGCCGAGCTCGGGATCGAAGAGATGGCGCGCGACCTGTGGAACTGGCAGTCCGCCAACCCGCAGGGCTATGCCACAGCCACCGACGTGAACGAGGATCAGGTGGCGGGAATCTGATCGCGGCCGTCGAGCCGGGGCACGGGGCGGTTGACCAGTACCGTGCCTCCCTCGACCCAGCGCGCCACCACGGCGCGTAGCGCGTCGTCATTGCTCTCGGCCACGGCGGCGCGCAGCGCCTTCATCCCGGCGGCCACCTCGATCTCGCTCAGATGCGCCTCACGCGCGAGCATGATCTTGGGGTGCGGCGTGCCGATCTGGTTCTTGCCGATGAGAAGCTCCTCATGCAGCTTCTCGCCCGTGCGCAGGCCGGTGAGGCGGATCTCGATATCGCCGTCGGGATGCGTCTCGTCGCGGACGGTGTAGCCGGCCGCCTCGATCATCTGGCGCGCGAGATCGTAGATCTGCACCGGGGCCCCCATGTCGAGCACGAAGACGTCGCCACCGGTGGCGAAGGTGCCCGCGACGAGCACGAGGCGCGCGGCCTCGGGGATCGTCATGAAGTAGCGCGTCACCTCGCGGTGGGTGAGCGTGACCGGCCCGCCCTTGCAGATCTGGTCGTGAAACAGCGGGATCACCGATCCCGAGGAGCCCAACACGTTGCCGAAGCGGACCATCGAGTAGATCGTACCCTCGGAGCGGTTGGCGAGGTCCTGCACGACCAGCTCGGCCATGCGCTTGGAGGCGCCCATCATGTTCTTGGGGCGCACCGCCTTGTCGGTCGAAATGAGGATGAACCGCGTCACGCCCGCCTCGCCGGCAGCAAGCGCGAGCGTGTGGGTGCCCAGCACGTTGTTGGCGAAACCCGCGACCGGGTTCTGCTCGACCAGCGGCACGTGCTTGTAGGCGGCGGCATGCAGAACGATGTCGACGCCGTGATCCGCCAGAACACGCCGCACCAACGGCGCGTCGCAGACCGAGCCGAGCACGGGGACGATCTCGACCCGAAGGTCCATGGCCAAGGCCGACAGCTCCTGATCGAGCTTGTAGAGCGCCAGTTCCGACAGCTCGAACAACACCAGCCGCCGTGGTCGGCAGGCCAGGATTTGGCGGCACAACTCGGAGCCGATCGATCCCCCGGCACCGGTGATCAGCACCGAACCGCCACGATAGGTCTCCGACCCGCCGGGCAGTTCCGCGTCGAGCGGCGCGCGACCAAGAAACTGGCCGGGCACCACGGGGCGCAGCTGTTCGACCAAGGGCACGCCATTGCCGGCGAGCTGGGCGAAGGAGGGCAGGGTCTGCACGTTGAGGCCCTTTCCCTCGAGCTGATGCGAGAGCTGCGCGAGCCGCGCCCGCGGCACCGAGGGCATGGCCAGAAGCACCCGGTCCACGCGCTTGGTGCGCACGAGGCGTGCGATCGCGGCGGGGGCGTGCACGTGCAGACCCTGCACGATTGCGCCCTGCAGCATCTTGTTGTCGTCGATATAGGCCACGGGGCGCACCGTTTCGTCGGTCCTGAGCGCTGCCACGAGCTGCTGGCCGGTGCGCCCGGCGCCGTAGACCAGCACCCTGAGCTTGGGCCGCTGGCGATAGGCGTTGAGCACCAGCTTGAGCATCACCGCCCGGCTGCTGACCACCAAGAGCAGATAGACCATGGAAAACGTGACGAAGGTGGCGCCCGGCGTGACGCCGCCGCCCGCCCGCTCGATCAGGCCGGCGGAGAGACCCAGAAGCGCCGCATGGATCGCCGATAGCGCGATGGCCCGGCTTTCATAGGCCTTGAGCTGCACGCGGTGGATGTTCATGCCAATCTCGATCAGCGCGCAAAGCGCCATCAGGACCGGGACCAGCAGCCAGCCACGCATCATGTGGGCGCTGTCGGGAAGTGCGTTGAGCTGCAGCGTCATTGCCAGAAGCATCGCAACCGGCACGAGCAAGACGTCGTTGGTCAGGATCAACCATTGCTTCGTGGCGCGCGACAGGCGCGTGATGACGCCAAGCATTTCCATCGCTTTGCCCATTTTTCTGAAAAAGCCGTCCCAAGCGCCGTGATCCCCCGCGGCCGCTTTCGCTGTGTCCGGCCGCATCATGACAACTCTGCCCATATGTTAATCCGACGCCACGTCATAGATCAATCGCGGTTGGCGGGAACCCGCCGAGTGCTGTGGGCCGGGGCCTCGCGCAACATGCGTCCGTCGCGCCGGCGCAGCACCGCGCGCATGGTCTGCGCCAGGATCCACAGGTCGAGGCCGACACTTGCATGGCGCTGGTACAGCATGTCGAGTGCGGCCTTGCGCGGCACGCATCGGCGCCGATAGACCGCGTCGGTCTCCTCTGGCGACCGGCAGGCCGCGAGCAGGCGCTCTTCGGTAGCGTGGTAGCGCAGGCTTGCCAATCCGGTGATCCCCGGCCGCGAGCGTAGCACCCTCTCATAGAGCGCGGGAAAGGCGTCGACATAGATGCGTAGCGGCGGGCGCGGCCCCACGAGGCTGATGTCGCCCCGGATCACGTTCCAAAGCTGCGGCAACTCGTCCGCACGGCTGCGGCGAAGCAGCCGGTGCAGTCGTGACATGCGCGCCGACTTGTCGCCGCCGGTCACGCCGGTGGCGCGGGTGCCATAGGCGGCGGGGCGCATCGTGCGCAGCTTGATCAAACCGAACGCCTCATGGGGCGTGCGCATCCGTTCGGCAATGTAGAAGACCGGCCGGCCCTCGACTGCCAGCAGCACCAGCATCAGCGCCGCCAGTAGCGGCCAGAGCAGCGCCAGCAACAGGATCGAGACCACCAGATCGAAGGCCCGCTTGCCCGCTGTCATGCGAGGTTCCATCCAGCGAGCCGGGCCTCGGCCACCAGCGCCGGGGCCCGGGCCGGGGCCACGGGCCCCGTGATCGCAGCGAGACGCGCGGTGTCGAGCCGGGTCCGGGGCAGCGCGTTTTCGGGGGCGGGGCGCCACTGCCAGCGTGCCCCTGCGGAGGAGAGGATTTCCTCCATGCCGACATCGCCCGGCTGGGCGAGGTTCAGGATCGCGGGCAAGGCGGGGGCCTCGATCAGAACCGACAGCAGCCGGGCCAGCGTCAGCGGGCCGACATAGGCGCGGCGCGGTGCCGCGCCGTCGGCAAAGCGGTCGAGGGTCACCGGACCCGTGCCCATCGACCCGAACAGCTGATCGCAGCCCGCCACGTTGGCAAGCCGCAGGCAGCAAGCGGCTGGGGCGTCGGGGCCGATAGCTGCGATTTCGCGCGCGATCACGTGCTCCATCTCCAGCTTGGCCGCGCCATAGGCAGCCGCAGGGCTCGCGCTCTCTTCGCGGCAGGCATCCGTCGCCCGGCCATAAACCGCGGCCGAAGACATCAGCAGCACCGGTCCGAGCCTGTCCCGCGCGGCCAGCCGCAGCGCGGCACGGGCGAGATCCGCATTCCCGGCCAGTTCCTCGGACGTCCCGCCGGTGACCCCGGCGAGCACGATGACCCCGCGCACCGGGCGCGGCAGCGGTGGCGGCGTCTCGCGCATGTCCCAGGCAAAGTCACCCCGCCTGCCGTGCCACAGCGCGGCACGGCCTTCGGGCCAGTGTCCGCCATCGGCAAGACATCGCAAGGCCCGGCCAAGCCGGCCGGTGCTTCCGAGAATCAGGGAGCCTGTATGGTGCGGAGCCGTGTCCATGGTTTCGGCTAGCCGATCGAGGCCGGCAAAACCAGATGCCGCTAGCTCGGGAATGCCTTGCGGGCCCCGATCAGTCGCAAGGTGCCGCTCAGATAGCACAGCGATCCGAAGATCCAGGCCAGCGGCGCGAACCAGCCCGGCAGCAGGCACAGCGCCACGAAGAAGCCGATCGTTTCGGTGCCTTCGAGCAGCCCGTTCGAGAAATAGAGCGATTTCACCCCCTGCGCCGAGGTCCGCAGACCCCGCTTTTCGGCAAGGACCGCGTAGCCCAGAAAGGTCGTGCCGTTGAAGTAGAAGGCAGCAAGCAGAAATCCGCCCGCGGCACCGTTGCCGCCGGGATCGGCCAGCACGAAGGATAGCGGGATCGCACCGTAGAAGGCGAAATCGGCGGCGATGTCGAGATAGCCGCCCCAATCGGTGCGCCGGGTCGCCCGCGCCACCGCCCCGTCGAGACCGTCGGCCAGCCGCGACGTCAGAAGCGGCCCCAGGGCCCACAACGGCGCATCCAGTGCGATCATCGCTGCCGCCACCAAACCCAGCGTCAGTCCCGCCAGCGTCACCGCGTCGGCTGTGACGCCCGCGCGCGCCAAGGCCCGGCCGATGGCGTTGAGCGGCGGATCGATCAGGCGGCGGGCGGCGGCGTCGAGCATCTGGGCGGCTTTCTGAAGGGGCGTTTCATCATCGCGCCGCGCC
The DNA here is from genome assembly GCF_000466965.1 of Limimaricola cinnabarinus LL-001. Taxonomy (GTDB): domain Bacteria; phylum Pseudomonadota; class Alphaproteobacteria; order Rhodobacterales; family Rhodobacteraceae; genus Limimaricola; species Limimaricola cinnabarinus. The sequence goes on along the minus strand of NZ_BATB01000004.1, from coordinate 71,146 downwards.
GCCGGGGCGTCCAGCGCGGTGCCCGGCGATGACAGGATGGTGAGGGCGCGTCACGCCGCGACGCGAATAGGAAGCGCACTACATGGCGTCGCGGCGGTCGGAAAGGATCACATCGTGTCGTCGATGATCGGCTGCATCGAGACATAGGTGGAGGTGCCTGCGACCCCCGGCAGAGCCGAGATCTTGGTGCCGAGCACCTCGCGGTAGCTGCGGATGTCGCGGGTGCGCACCTTGAGCAGGTAATCGAAGCTGCCCGCGATCAAGTGGCACTGCTCGACCTCGGTGATCAGCTGCACGGCCGCGTTGAAGGCGCTGAGCGATTTCTCGGTCGTGTCGGCCAGCCGCACCTCCACGAAGGCAACGTGGTCGAGCCCGAGCTTGGCCGGGTCGATCACCGTTCGAAACCCGCGAATCACACCCTTTTCCTGCAGCCGCTTCAGCCGCACCTGGCAGGGGCTCTTCGACAGCCCCACCCGGATCGCAAGCTCGGTGACCGGAAGCCGAGCGTTTGCTGCCAATTCGGCGAGAATGCGGTAGTCCGTGCGGTCCAGATGGCTGCCAGTGTCGGAATTGCTCATCTTTCGTCCCGCGATTGGCGAAGTATTCAACGCAAAAAGCGCGTTTTCCTTCGATCTTCGGGAAACGCGCCTTAGCTCATCAGGAGTAGAATGATCCGGAATTTTACTCAAGGGGGTCCGCCAATGAGCGAGCTTGTCGATCTGCGCCACCGCATCCGTGCCGATCATCGTCGCGACGAGACCGCGGTTCTTGCCGATCTGATGGCCGCCAACCCGATCTCCGAGGATCTGCGCGCCGCCGCCACCCGCCGCGGTGCCGCGCTGGTGCGCGCGATCCGCAACGACACGCGCCCCGGCATCATGGAAGCGTTCCTTGCCGAATACGGCCTTTCGACCCGCGAAGGCATCGCGCTGATGTGCCTTGCCGAGGCGCTCTTGCGGGTGCCCGACGCCAAGACCATCGACGCGCTGATCGACGACAAGATCACGCCCTCGGACTGGAGCGCGCATCTTGGAAAGGCGGCCTCGCCGCTGGTCAACGCCTCGACCTGGGCGCTGATGCTGACCGGCAAGGTGCTCGACGAGAAGGGTGAGGGGCTGGGCCTTGTGCTGCGCCGCGCGATCAAGCGTCTGGGCGAGCCGGTGATCCGTGCCGCGACCTATGCCGCCATGCGCGAGATGGGCAGGACCTTCGTGCTGGGCCGCGACATTGACGAGGCGATCAAGCGCAGCCAAGGCCCGGTGAAGAGCGGCGTGACCTATTCCTACGACATGCTGGGCGAGGCCGCGCTGACCGCGAAGGACGCCGCAGGCTTCATGAAGAGCTACGAGAACGCGATCGCGCGGATCTCCGAGGAGGCCACCGCGCCCGACATCCGCGACAATCCGGGCATCTCGGTCAAGCTTTCTGCGCTGCATCCGCGCTACGAGGAGGCCCAGCGCGAGCGGGTCATGGCCGAGCTGGTGCCGCGCCTGACCAAGCTGGCCCGCGCCGCCAAGGCGGGCAACATGGGTCTCAACGTCGATGCCGAGGAGGCCGACCGGCTGGACCTGTCGCTCGACATCATCGAGGCGGTGCTGTCGGCCCCCGAGCTCGCCGGCTGGGACGGCTTCGGCGTCGTGGTACAGGCCTTCGGCCGCCGCGTCGGCCCGGTGATCGACTGGCTCTACGCCCTGTCGGAAAAGCTCGATCGCAAGATCATGGTCCGCCTCGTCAAGGGCGCCTATTGGGACACTGAGATCAAGCGCGCGCAGGTCGAGGGGCTCGAGGATTTCCCGGTCTTCACGGAGAAGGCCGCGACCGACGTGGCGTGGCTCTCCTGCGCCAAGCGGCTCTTGGACATGACCGACCGGATCTATCCGCAGTTCGCGACCCACAACGCCCATTCCGTCGCCGCCGTCATGGAGATGGCGGGCGAACGCCGCGATTTCGAGTTCCAGCGCCTGCATGGAATGGGCGAGGCACTTCATGACAAGCAGATCGAGTCGGACGCGACGCGACTGCGCATCTATGCCCCCGTCGGCGCGCATCGCGACCTGCTCGCCTATCTGGTGCGTCGCCTGCTGGAGAACGGCGCGAACTCCAGCTTCGTGAACCAGATCGTCGACGAGAAGGTGCCAGCCGAGGTGGTCGCCGCCGATCCGTTCGAAAAGCTGGGCGGCCCGCGCCCCAAGGTGCTGCGCGATCCGCGTGCGCTGTTCCAGCCCGAGCGCGAGAATTCGCGTGGCTGGGATCTCACCGCGGTCGACGCGCTGGCCGAATTCGACGCCGGGCGCGCGGCCTTCCGCGATGCCAAATGGCGCTCCGAGCCGATCCTCGCCACCGAGGAGGCCGCCGAAGGGGCCGAGGTGCTGCCCGTCACCAACCCCGCCGATCCGTCGGACGTGGTGGGCGAGGTGATGATGTCGTCCGAAGCCGATGTCGAGAATGCCATCGCCCACGCGCGCCGCTGGCAAGCCCCAGCTTCGACCCGCGGCACCGCGCTGCGTCGGGCAGCCGACCTGTTCGAAGAGAACGCGCACGAGTTCTTCGCGCTCACCGCGCGCGAAGCGGGCAAGACGCCCAAGGACGCCGTGGCCGAACTGCGCGAGGCGGTCGATTTCCTGCGCTACTACGCGGCGCGCGGCGAGGAGTTGAAGGACCCGGCGCGCGGCACCTTCGCCTGCATCAGCCCGTGGAACTTCCCGCTGGCAATCTTCACCGGCCAGGTGGCCGCGGCGCTCGCTGCCGGAAACGCCGTGCTGGCCAAACCGGCGGAATCCACGCCGCTCACCGCGGCGCTGGGCGTGCGGCTGCTGCACGAGGCCGGTGTGCCGCGCGACGCGCTGCAGCTCCTGCCCGGCGCGGGCAAGGTGGTAGGCGCCGCGATCACCTCCGACCCGCGCATCGCGGGCGTGTGCTTCACCGGTTCCACCGAGACGGCGATCGGCATCGACCGCGCCATGGCCGCCAACATGGACCCGACCGCGCCGCTCATCGCAGAGACCGGCGGTCTCAACGCGATGATCGTCGACAGCACCGCGCTGCCCGAGCAGGCGGTGCGCGATATCGTCAACTCCGCCTTCCAGTCGGCCGGTCAGCGCTGCTCGGCGCTCCGGATGCTGTACCTGCAGGAGGATATCGCCGAGCATTTCCTCGAAATGCTCAAGGGCGCGGCCGAGGAGATGGGCATCGGTGATCCGTGGAGCCACGCCACCGATGTGGGGCCGGTCATCGACGCGCGCGCCGAGAAGGGCATCGTCGAGCATCTTGAGAAGGCCAAGCGGGAGGGGCGCCTCATGTGGCAGCTCGACACGCCTGCCAAGGGCCATTTCATCGGCCCGGCCCTGATCAAGCTGGGCGGCATCGAGGATCTGGAGCGCGAGATTTTCGGCCCCGTGCTGCACGTCGCCACCTTCAAGGCGGGCGAGATCGACGCCGTGATCGACGCGGTGAACGCCACCGGTTACGGCCTTACCTTCGGTCTGCACACCCGCATCGACGAACGGGTCGAGCAGGTGACGCAGCGCGTGGAGGTCGGCAACCTCTACGTCAACCGCAACCAGATCGGTGCCATCGTCGGCTCCCAGCCCTTTGGCGGCGAGGGGCTGTCGGGCACGGGCCCCAAGGCAGGCGGGCCGCGCTACGTCGCGCGCTTCACCGAGCCGATGCGCATCGCCTCTCTGCCCGCGAACGGGCGCGAAGTTCCAAGCCGGAAGGTACAGACGCTTCTGGATGCCGCCACCCCCGATCTCGACCGGCGCGATACCGTCACCCTTCCGGGGCCGACCGGCGAATCGAACCGGCTTTCGGTGGTGCCGCGCGGCACGGTGCTGTGCCTCGGCCCCTCGGTCGAGGAGGCGAAAGCCCAGATCGAGGCCGCCCATGCCGTGGGCTGTGCCGCCGTGGGCATCGCTCCGGGGCTGTCGGGCGAGAACAATCTCGACGGCACGCTCGACCCCGCAGCCCTCGAGGACCTTTCGGGCTTCGATGCCGTCGTCCTGCGCGGCGGTGCCGAAGCCTTGCGTCCCCTGCGTCAGGCTCTGGCCAATCGCGAGGGCAAGCGCATCCCGCTCCTTTCCGAGGAGGATTTCGCGCTGCGGCTCCAGCTTGAGCGGCATGTCTGCGTCGATACCACCGCGGCGGGCGGCAACGCCAGCCTGCTGGCCAGCGTCGGTTGAGAACGACGGGAGCCTGAACGCCTCGATATCTACGCGACGCATGACGCGCAGGTGACGGCAAGGAAGAGAAACGGCGTTGCTCGGGAGAGTGACGCCGTTTCTGCTTTTGGCCTCCGCGGTTGCCAGTGTCACGGCGTTGTGTCGCCAAGCTGTAAAAAACAGGGACTGCGTTTCACCGCATCGCGTTTAGACTTTGCATGTCATTAGCCAGGGGAGGGGCGCATGACGATGCGAATGTCGCTCGACGACAAGTACACGGCGGAGACAGGTCATGTCTTCCTGACCGGAATACAGGCGCTGGTGCGCCTGCCGATGACCCAGATGCGTCGCGACCGCGCGGCGGGGCTCAATACCGGCACCTTCATCTCGGGATATCGCGGCTCGCCCTTGGGCGGATACGATCAGCAGCTGATGGCTGCGCGGAAGCATCTCGACCCGCTCGACATCGTGTTCCAGCCCGGCGTCAACGAGGATCTCGCCGCCACCGCGGTCTGGGGCAGCCAGCAGCTTGGCCTGTCCGAGGGCGCGAGGAAGGATGGGCTCTTGGGCTTGTGGTACGGCAAGGGACCGGGCGTTGATCGCTCTGGCGATGTGCTCAAGCACGCCAACGCGGCGGGCACCTCGGCCAATGGCGGTGTGCTGGCCTTTGCGGGAGACGACCACACCTGCAAGTCGTCCTCGATCCCGCACCAGTCGGACCACGCCTTCATCTCGGCCCTGATGCCGATGTTGTATCCCAGCTCCGTGCACGAGTTCCTCGAGCTGGGTCTCCTCGGCATCGCCATGTCGCGCTACTCGGGCTGCTGGGTCGGCTACAAGGTGATCTCCGAGACGGTCGAGACCTCCACGGTGGTCGATCTCGGGCAAGAGCGGCGGCAGTTCCTGCGGCCCACCGATTTCGAGATGCCCGAGGGCGGGTTGAACCTGCGCTGGCCGGACGCGCCACTCGATCAGGACGAGCGGCTGCAGGAATACAAGGGCTTTGCGGCGCTGGCCTTCGCCCGCGCCAACCGTGTCGATCAGGTGACCATCGATACGCCCGATGCCCGTTTCGGCATCGTCGCCTCGGGCAAGGCCTATGAGGACGTCCGGCAAGCGCTGGCCGAGATGGGGCTGGGGCCTGATGAATGGCAGGCGATCGGCCTCAGGCTCTACAAGGTGCGCATGCCCTGGCCGCTGGAGCCCGAGGGCATCCGGCATTTTTCCGAAGGTCTTGAGGAGGTGCTGATCGTCGAGGAGCGCCGCGAGATCATCGAGAACCAGATCAAGCAGCAACTTTTCAACTGGCGCGCCGACGTGCGGCCGCGGATCATCGGCAAGCATGACGAGAAGGACCGGCCTTTCCTGTCGCTGAGCCAAGGGCTCACCGTGGGTTCGGTCGGTCGCGCCATCGCCGACCGATTGCTGCACATCGACCTGCCCGAAGGGCTGCACGACCGGATCGAGGCGGAGCTGCGTCGGCTCGAGGCGGGCCACGCGCGGGGGCAGGCGCACGAGGCGCCGATCACCCGGCTGCCGCACTACTGCCCCGGCTGCCCCCACAACACCTCGACCAAGGTGCCCGAAGGCTCCAAGGCGATGGCGGGGATCGGTTGCCACTACATGGTGCAGTGGATGGACCGGAACACCGAGACCTTCACCCATATGGGCGCCGAGGGCGTGCCATGGACCTCGATCGGCAGGTTCACCGACGAGAAGCACCGCTTCGTGAATCTCGGCGACGGCACCTTCTTTCATTCCGGCCATCTGGCGATCCGCCAATCGGTCGCGGCCCGCGCCAACATCACCTACAAGATCCTCTACAACGACGCGGTCGCAATGACCGGCGGCCAGAAGGTTGATGGCCCGCTCTCGCCCGAGCAGGTGACCCATCAGGTCGCGCATGAGAACGTGGCCCGGATCGTCCTGCTCTCGGATCATCCCGAGAGCTACGACCGCGTCGATCTCGCGCCCGGAACCGAGATCCGACACCGCGACGATATCGACGCGGTGATGAAGGAGCTGCGCGAGATCGAGGGCGTCACGGTCATGGTCTATGTCCAGACCTGCGCCGCCGAGCTGCGCCGCCGCCGCAAGCGGGGCCGCGCCGACGACCCCGACATGCGGGTGCATATCGACCCGGCGGTCTGCGAGGGCTGCGGCGATTGCTCGGTTCAGTCGAACTGCATCGCGGTCGAGCCGCTGGAAACCGAGCTGGGCCGCAAGCGCCAGATCAACCAGTCGGCCTGCAACAAGGATTTCTCCTGCCTCAAGGGTTTCTGTCCCAGCTTCGTCACCGTGCGCGGGGCCGGGCTGCACAAGCGCCCGGCGGCGGAGGGCCCCGACGTATCGATGCTGTCCGAGCCGCAATTGCCCGAGATCAGCCGACCGTGGAACATCGCCGTCACCGGGGTGGGTGGCACCGGCGTGCTGACCATCGGCGCGCTCCTGGGCGTGGCCGCGCACATGGAGGGTCTGTCGCCGATGATCCTCGACATGGCCGGTCTCGCGCAGAAGGGTGGCGCGGTGCTGAGCCATATCCGCATCTCGACGCATGAGCGGCCCGCGACGGCGCCGCGCATCGCGACCGGCACCGCCGACCTGCTGCTCGCTGCCGACAGCGTCGTCGCGGCGTCGAAGGACGGGGTCACACTGTGCGACACGAGCCGCACCCATGCGGTGATGAGCACCAAGCTTTCGCCCACCTCGGATTTCGTGCGGCAGCGCGACTTCGACTTTCGCTCGGCCGGTGTCATGCGCGCGGTCGAAAATACGGTGCGCTCCTCGGAGCATTTTCACGATTTCGCCCATGTCGCGCGCGAGCTGTGCGGCGACGAGATCGCGGTCAACATCATGATGCTGGGCTATGCCTGGCAGCAGGGCTTCATCCCGGTGGGTCGCGAGGCCATCACGCAGGCCGTGCGCCTCAACGGCGTGGCGGTGCAGTCGAACCTCGACGCCTTCAACTGGGGTAGGGTCATGGCGGCAGAGCCCAAGCGGGTGATCGCCGAGATGGGCGAGACCGACGAGCCGCCGCATCTGCCGCAGGCGCAGATGACACTCGACCAGCTTGTGGCGCACCGCACCGGGCACCTGACCGCCTATCAGGATGCAAGGCTCGCGCGGCGCTACACCGACCGGGTGGCACGGGTCCGTGCGGCGGTGAAGGGCCATGCGCAAGCCGACAAGATCACCCGCGCCGTTGCGCAAAACTATGCCAAGCTTTTGTCCTGCAAGGATGAATATGAGGTCGCGCGGCTGTTCACGCGGCCCGAATTCTCGGAGAACCTCAAGAACCAGTTCGACGGCGACTACAGGATCGCCTTCAACCTCGCGCCGCCGGGGCTACCGGGCACCGATGCCGAAGGCCGGCCGAAAAAGCGCGAGTTCGGCCCATGGATCCTCAAGGCGTTCGGTCTGCTGGCGCGGGGCAAACGGCTGCGCGGCACCGCGTTCGACGTCTTTGGCCGCACCGAGGAACGCAAGCGCGAGCGGGCGCTGATCGGTGCCTATGAGGCGGACATGGATCTTGCGCAGGAGCGGTTGGGCCAAGGGCACGATGCCGAGATCCTCAAGCTTCTGGAGTTGCCCGACCAGATCCGCGGCTTCGGGCCGGTGAAGCTGGCGGCGATGGAGCAGGCGGCGCCGATCCGCGACGCGCTCCGCGCCGTGATCAAGAACGACACGCCGCACCAGGTGGCGGCGGAATAGGGAGAGTGCGATGTTCGATCACGCGATGAGGTTCGATCTGGGCGAGGATGGCGACAGCCTGCGAGAGACGGTGCACCGCTGGGCGCAGGAGCGGCTGAAGCCCCGCGCCGCCGAGATCGACAAGTCCAATCTGTTCCCAGCCGATCTGTGGTGCGAGATGGGCGATCTGGGCCTTCTGGGCATCACCGTGCCCGAGGAATATGGCGGCGCGGGCATGGGCTATCTCGCGCATGTCGTCGCGGTCGAGGAGATCGCGCGGGCCTCCGCCTCCGTGGCGCTGAGCTACGGGGCGCATTCGAACCTCTGCGTGAACCAGATCGCGCTCAACGGCAACGACGCGCAAAAGGCGAAATACCTGCCCAAGCTGGTGACCGGCGAGCATGTCGGCGCGCTCGCCATGTCCGAGGCCGGGGCAGGCTCCGACGTGGTGTCGATGAGCCTGCGCGCCGATCGGACCTCCGGTGGCTGGACGCTCAACGGCACCAAGTACTGGATCACCAACGGCCCCGACGCCGAAACGCTGGTGGTCTATGCCAAGACCGACCCCGAAGCGGGCTCCAAGGGCATCACCGCCTTCGTCGTCGAGCGCGGCATGGCGGGCTTCTCCACTTCGGAGCATTTCGATAAGCTCGGCATGCGCGGTTCCAACACCGCCGAGCTGGTGTTCGAGAATGTCGAGGTGCCGGACGAGAACGTGCTGGGCGAGGTCGGGCGCGGCGTGAAGGTGCTGATGAGTGGGCTCGACTACGAGCGCGTCGTGCTGTCGGGGATCGGTACCGGCATCATGGCCGCCTGCCTCGACGAAATCATGCCCTATCTCGCCGAGCGCAAGCAGTTCGGACAGCCTATCGGGGATTTCCAGCTGATGCAGGGCAAGATCGCCGACATCTACACCAAGCTCGGCTCTGCGCGCGCCTATGTCTATGCCGTGGCCCGCGCCTGCGACGAGGGCCGGGTGACCCGCGCCGACGCCGCCGCCTGCGTGCTCTACGCCTCTGAGGAGGCGATGGTGGTCGCGCATCAGGCGGTGCAGGCGATGGGCGGCGCCGGCTTCATGAACGAAAGCGTGGTGGCCCGGATCTTTCGCGATGCCAAGCTGATGGAGATCGGCGCGGGCACAAGCGAGATCCGCCGCATGCTGATCGGACGCGAGATGATGGCCAAGGTGCGCTGATGGGGGTGCTGCGCTCCGCCGTTCCGGCCGCATCGGACGCCTTCCGCGAGAACCGCGACGCGCAGCTCGCCGCGCTCGAGACGGTGCGCGAGGCCGTCGAGGCGGCGCGCGCCGGGGGCGGCGCGAAGGCCCGCGACCGACACGTCTCGCGCGGCAAGCTGCTGCCACGCGACCGGGTCACCCGGCTGCTCGATCCCGGCAGCCCGTTTCTGGAGGTCGGCGCCACGGCGGCGTATGACCTCTATGACGGGGCGGCACCGGGCGCAGGCATGATCGCGGGCGTCGGGCGGATCGAGGGCCAGGAGGTCATGGTGCTGTGCAACGACGCCACCGTGAAGGGCGGCACTTACTACCCGATGACCGTGAAGAAACACCTGCGCGCGCAGGAGATCGCGGAGCAGAACCATCTGCCCTGCGTCTACCTCGTGGATTCCGGCGGCGCCAACCTGCCCAACCAGGACGAGGTCTTTCCCGACCGCGACCATTTCGGGCGGATCTTCTACAATCAGGCGCGGATGAGCGGGAAGGGCATCCCGCAGATCGCCGTGGTGATGGGCTCCTGCACCGCGGGCGGCGCCTATGTGCCCGCCATGTCGGACGTGACCATCATCGTGAAGGCGCAAGGCACGATCTTCCTTGCAGGCCCACCGCTGGTGAAGGCCGCGACCGGCGAGGTCGTCTCGGCCGAGGATCTGGGCGGCGGCGACGTGCACACCCGCCTCTCGGGCGTGGCCGACTACCTCGCCGACAATGACGCGCACGCGCTGGCGTTGGCGCGGCAGGCAGTAGCGGGGTTGAACCGCCGCAAGCCTGAAACCGTGGTGATGCGCGCAGTCGAAGAGCCGCTCCACGACCCCGAGGAGATCCTCGGCGTGGTCCCGGCCGATCCGCGCAAACCCTATGACATCCGCGAGCTTCTGGCGCGCTTGCTCGACGGCTCGCGCCTCGACGAGTTCAAGCCGCGTTACGGCGAGACGCTGGTGACGGGCTTTGCCCACATCATGGGCCTGCCGGTGGGCATCATCGCCAATAACGGCGTGCTGTTCTCCGAGGCAGCTTTGAAAGGCGCGCATTTCGTCGAACTGTGCTCGCAGCGCAAGATACCGCTGGTGTTTCTGCAGAACATCACCGGTTTCATGGTGGGTCGTAAATACGAGGCGGGCGGCATCGCCAAGGACGGCGCGAAGCTGGTGACGGCGGTGGCCTCGACCGAGGTGCCCAAGGTGACGATGATCGTCGGCGGTTCTTACGGCGCGGGCAATTACGGCATGTGTGGCCGGGCTTACTCACCGCGGTTCCTCTGGACATGGCCCGCGAGCCGGATCGGCGTGATGGGCGGCGAGCAGGCGGCGGGCGTCATGGCGCAGGTGCGCGGGGAGGCGCTGGAGCGGCAAGGCACCCCTTGGACCGAAGAGGAGGAATGGGCCTTCAAGCAGCCCTTGCGCGAGAAGTTTGAGGAGCAGGCGCACCCGCTCTATGCCTCGGCCCGGCTCTGGGACGACGGCATCGTCGATCCGCGCCGCAGCCGCGAGGTGCTGGCGCTGTCGCTTTCGGCGGCGCTGAATGCGCCCATTCCCGACACGCGCTTCGGCGTCTTCAGGATGTGAGGCAGTGATGTTCGACAAGATACTCGTGGCGAACCGGGGCGAAATCGCAGCACGGGTCATCTCTACCGCGCGTCGCATGGGGCTTGGGACCGTTGCCGTGCATTCGGATGCCGACGCGGACGCGGTGCATGTGCGCATGGCCGACGAGGCGGTACGGATCGGACCGGCGCCGGCGGGCGAAAGCTACCTCAAGCCCGCAGCCATCATCGAGGCCGCGCGGGCCAGCGGCGCGGGCGCGATCCATCCGGGCTATGGGTTTCTGTCGGAGAACCCCGAGTTCGTCGAGGCGGTCGAGGCGGCGGGGCTGGTCTTCATCGGGCCGCCCGCGAGCGCGATTCGCGCCATGGGCCTCAAGGACGCGGCCAAGACGCGGATGCAGGAGGCGGGCGTGCCGGTCGTGCCCGGCTATCATGGCGCGGGGCAGGACGCATCGATGCTGGCCGAAGAGGCCGGCCGCATCGGCTATCCGGTGCTGATCAAGGCGCGGGCGGGCGGCGGCGGCAAGGGGATGCGGCTGGTCGAGCGGGCTGCGGATTTCGCCGATGCGCTGACCGGCGCGCGGGCCGAAGGCGAAGCGAGCTTCGGCGATGCCGCCGTTCTGGTCGAGAAATACGTGACCGCGCCGCGCCATGTCGAGATCCAGGTCTTCGCCGACAGCCATGGCAACGTCGTGCACCTGTTCGAGCGCGACTGCTCGCTGCAACGCCGTCATCAGAAGGTGATCGAGGAGGCCCCCGCGCCGGGCATGCCCGAACGGGTCCGCGCCGCGATGGGGGCGGCGGCGGTCGAGGCGGCGCGCGCGATCGGCTACGTGGGCGCGGGTACAATCGAGTTCATCGCGGACGGCTCCGAGGGGCTGCGCGAGGACGGGTTCTGGTTCATGGAGATGAACACACGGCTTCAGGTCGAGCATCCGGTAACCGAGGCGATCACCGGGCTCGACCTCGTCGAATGGCAGATCAGGGTGGCGCGGGGCGAGACCTTGCCATTGACGCAGGAGGATCTGCGGATCGACGGTCACGCCGTCGAGGCACGGCTCTATGCCGAGGATGCCGAGCGCGGCTTTCTCCCCGCCACCGGGCGGCTGGAGCGGCTGCGCTTTCCCGATGCCGCCTGCTTTGAACGCGGCGCGCTACGGGTGGATGCGGGCGTGACCGAGGGAGACGCAATCACCCCGCATTACGATCCGATGATCGCCAAGGTGATCGCGCATGGTGCCACGCGGCAGGAGGCGATGGCGCGACTCTTGGGCGCGCTGGAGGCCACGCAAGTCGGTGGCACCGTCACCAATCTCGGCTTCCTCGCCGCGCTGTTGCGCCACGAGGGCTTCGCCGCGGGTGAGGTCGACACCGGACTGATCGGCCGGGATCTGGACACGCTGACCGCCAAGCTGGCGATGCCCGATCACGTGCCGGTACTGGCCGCGCTCGCCGCCGCTGGGCTGGACCACCCGCCTGCGGGCGAGGGGCCATGGGACACGCTTAGGGGGTTCCGAAACTGGGGCGCCTCCGAGATCCACGTGTCGCTTGAGCACGAGGGCGAGACGCTGGACGTGGCACTTCTGCGGGACGGGCCGGGAAGCTGGCACCGAGAAGGCACCGAAACGGGCGTTTCACGTGACACCAAGGGATTGGAAGTGACAGTCGCGGGCCACCGCTTCCGGGCGGAGGCTGCGCGGCACGGCCAAGCAGTCACCGTTTGGGACGCAGGCCGGGCGTTCACCTTCGCCATCCCCGATCCACTCTCGGCGGCAGAGGCAGCGGGGGCGGGTGGCGACGCCATCGCCGCGCCGATGCCGGGCCTCGTGAAACGCATGCGCGCCGAAGCCGGGCAGAAGGTCGAAAAGGGACAGCCGCTCGCCATCCTCGAGGCGATGAAGATGGAACATACCCTCACCGCGCCGCGCGACGGGGTGGTGGCCGAGGTGCTGGCGCGGGAGGGATCGCAGGTCTCCGATGGCGACCTGCTGCTGACATTGGAGGCGCAGGATGGCTGAGCGCGTCGAGATCGTCGAGGTCGGCCCCCGTGATGGGTTGCAGAACGAAGCCCGGATCATCCCCACTGCCGACAAGATCGCGCTGGTCGACCGGCTTTCGGCCTGCGGTTTCGCCCGGATCGAGGTGACGAGCTTCGTGAACCCCAAGCGCGTGCCGCAGATGGCTGACGCGGCCCAGGTGCTGGCGGCTATCGCGCGTGCCCCGGCGATCCGTTACGCGGCGCTGGCGCCGAACCTGCGCGGCTTCGAGGCAGCGCGCGAGGCAGGTGCGGGGGAGGTCGCGGTCTTCGCCTCGGCCTCGGAGGGCTTCAGCCGGGCCAATATCGGCTGCTCGATCGCCGAGAGCATGGAGCGCTTCGCGCCGATCATGGAGGCGGCCGAAGCCGCCGGTCTGCCGGTGCGCGGCTATGTCTCCTGCGTGACGCATTGCCCCTATGACGGCAAGGTCGCGCCAGAGGCCGTGGCGGATGTCGCGATGTGGCTGCTCGACATGGGGTGCTTTGAGATATCCCTTGGCGAGACGCTGGGCCAAGCGCTGCCCAAGGATACCGGCGCGATGCTCGACGCGGTGCTGGCGCGGGCGCCCGCCGAAAAGCTCGCCGGGCATTTCCACGACACTTCGGGCCGTGCCCTCGACAACGTGGGCGTCTGCCTCGACCGGGGCCTGCGCGTGTTCGACGCCAGTATCGGCGGTTTGGGTGGCTGCCCCTTCGCGCCGGGTGCCGCGGGCAACGTCGCGACCGAGGCGCTGGCGTTGATGCTGGCCGAGCGGGGTTTCGAGACCGGGCTCGACCACAGGAGGATCGCCCAAGCGGCGGCCTATGCAAGAGGGCTCGGGGCATGAACTACGAGACATTGGCCCTCGCCACGGACGATCGCGGCGTTCTCACGGTCACGCTGAACGCGCCGGCCCGGCGCAACGCGCTTTCGGCGCGGATGATAAATGAGCTGACGGCGCTGGCCGAAGCCGAAGGGGCCAGTGCGCGCGCCGTGGTCCTGCAAGGGGCGGGGGAGGTGTTCTGCGCGGGCGGCGACCTTAGTTGGATGCAGGCGCAGATCCGGGCCGACCGCGAGGGGCGGCGCGTCGAGGCGCGGCGGCTCGCAGGGATGCTGGATGCGCTCAACACCATGCCGAGTCCGCTGATCGGACGGATACAGGGCGGGGCTTATGGCGGCGGCATCGGGATGGCCTGCATCTGCGATGTCGCGGTGGCCGCCGACACCACGCTTTTCGGGTTCACCGAGACCCGGCTGGGAATCATCCCGGCGACCATTTCCCCCTATGTACTGGCGCGGATGGGCGAGGGGCGGGCGCGGCAGGTCTTCATGTCGGCGCGGGTTTTCGACGCGGACGAAGCCGTGCGTCTGGGCATCGTTGCGCGCGCCGTGCCGCTGGCCGATCTCGACGCCGCTGTCGAGGCCGAGGTCGCCCCCTATCTGAAGATCGCGCGCGGTGCGGCGGCGCGGGCCAAAGCGCTGGCGCGCAGCCTCGGGCCGCGGATCGACGAGGCAGTGATCGAAGCCAGCATCGACCGGCTGGTCGAAGCATGGGAGAGCCCCGAGGCCGAGGAAGGCATTGCCGCCTTTCTCGAAAAACGCCCGGCCCGTTGGGTATGACGCGAGCGCCCATTGACGTGGTCCCCGCCGGACGAAAGGATCGCTGCCGGGGATGGGGCATGATGGGCGGTACCGAGATCACGCTGGACGAGACCGACCGCCGCCTGCTGCGCCTGCTGCAGGCCGAACCGGACCTGACACTGCGCGAGGTCGGCGAGCGGCTGGGGCTGTCGCATACGCCGTGCTGGCGCAGGCTCACGCGGATGCGCGAGGCGGGCGTGATCGAGGAGCGGCGCCACATCGTCGACCCGGTGGCGGCGGGCTTTGATATCACCGTATTCTGCGCGGTGCGGATGAACGGCCATTCCCGCACCCATCTCGAGGAGTTCGAGGCCGCCGTGGTGCGTATTGCCGAGGTGGTGCAATGCTACACCGTCTCTGGCGATCACGATTACCTGCTGCGCGTGCTGGCGCGCTCGATCCGCCATTACGAGAGCACGGTGAAGAACGCACTGGTGCAGCTGCCGCATGTACTGTCGATTTCGACCAGCGTGACGCTGCGCGAGATCAAGAACACGACGGACGTGCCGCTCTAGGCGAGCCAGACGCCGCGCCGCTACGTCACAGGAACCCGGTTCGTACGCTTTCGGTTGTTGCGGGAAGGAGAGCCGCATGACCGACACCCGTTACCGCCCCGAAGACCAGATCGGGGCTGTGGCCTCCAACACCGTGCCGATCCGAGACCTCGGCGTGATCGGCGATCGCCGATCTGCCGCCGTGCTCGACCGGATGGGCCGTATCCTGTGGTACTGCCCCTGCCGTTTCGACGGGCCGAGCCTGTTTGCCGGATTGCTTGACCCGAAAGGCGGCGAATGGCGCATCGAGATGGCCGGCGCCGAAGCAGGGCCGCGCCGCTATATCGACGGCAGCGGCATGCTGGAGACCACGCTCACTTCGGTCGATGGCAATCTGCTGCTGTGCGACTGGATGACATCCGGTCCGCAGGCCCCGACGGGCGTGCTGGTGCGCGAGATCTCGACCGCGCCCGCGCCGGTGCGGATCGTTCTCGACCCGCGCCCCGGATATGGCCGCCGCCGTCCCAACATTAAGGTCGAGGCCGACACCGTGACGATCGAGGGCATGGCGCTTCACGGCTCGCACCGGCTGAAGGCCGAGGGTGACAGCGTGGTCATGTCGCTGCCCGAGGGCGAGGCAGGCTGGATGGCGCTGTCGGACGGGCCGCTCTCGCGCCCGGAGCGCGCCAAAATCGACAACTGGCGCGGTCACACGCTGGGCCATTGGGAGGAGTTGGACGCCGCGTTGGATTACACCGGCGTCTTCGCCGAGGAGATAGCGGCCTCGCTCCGGGCGATCCGCCTGTGCACCCATGAGGAAAGCGGCGCTACTGTCGCTGCCGTCACCACTTCCCTGCCCGAGGTGCCGGGGGGCACGCGCAACTGGGATTACCGCTATGTCTGGCTGCGCGACGCGGGCATGATCGTTTCGGCGCTGCTGCGCCTCTTTGGCCGGGACCGTGAGGGCGAGGCCTATCTGCGCTTCATCTGCCGCGGTTCGGGCAGCTCCGATCGCTATCCCATGGCGGTCTTCACCGATCTCGACGGCGAAACCGCGCCGCGCGAAACCGAGCTGCCGCTCGAGGGCTGGCGCGGTGCGCGGCCCGTGCGCGTCGGCAACGGGGCGGCCGATCAGCTACAACTCGATGCCTATGCCAACGTGGTGCTGGCGGCCAAGCTTCTGTACCGCGAGGGCAGCGCCGAGGGCCTCGCCCATTGGGACGTGGTGCAGGACATCTGCGATTTTCTCTGCGCGAACTGGGCCGAGCCCGACCATGGCATCTGGGAGGAGACACCCCCCCGGCACTATGTCTCGGGCAAGGTCGTCGCCGCCTGCGCGCTGGAATCGGCCGCCGAATATGGCAGCGCGGCGGAGGCCGCCCAATGGCGCCGGGTGGCCGCCGAGATCCGTGACTGGATCACGGCACACGGGCTGACTTCGGAGGGGGCCTATGCCGTCTATCCGGGGGTGGAGGAGGTGGACGTCACCGCCGCGTTGTTCCCGGTCTGGAACTTCTGCGACGCCGACACGCCCGAAATGCGCGCCACCATGACGGCGCTGGAGCGCGATTGGAGCCCCGATGGGCTGCTCTATCACCGTCGCCTCGAATGCGCCGACGGACATGACGAGGGGGTGTTTCTCGCCGCCGGGTTCTGGGTTGCGCAATACTGGGTGATGCGCGGCGATCTGGAGCGCGCGCAGGCGATCATCAAGGCCGGGATCGCGCAGGCCAACGATCTGGGGCTCCTGTCCGAGGAGGCGAACCCGCGCTCCGGCGCGATGCTGGGCAACATCCCGCAGGCCTTCGCCCATGCAGGCCTGATCGGCGCGGTGTTCGACCTCAACACGGCGCTCGAAGCGCGCGCCGCCGAGACGCAAGAGCGGCAAGACGAGGTCGGATCGAACGGCTGAGGCTTTCGTGTGTTGTATCCTCGACAGATGCCACACCAGACGCGGAGACCAGCGATGACCTCGACCAGCGAATATGTCTACGACCACGTCCAGAGCAGCACCCTGCAAAAGGACATGGCCTTTCAACCCGGCACGCCGGGGCCGGGCGACCGGTTGCCCGTGTTCGATCTTCCTGCCGCCAATGGCGGTCACATCCGTAGCAGCGCGATCACCGGCAACAAGCCGATGCTGCTCGTCACGGGGTCCTACACCTGCCCGATGACGGCGTCCTCGAATCCGGCGCTGAAGCGGTTGCACCGCCGTTACGGCGGTCAGATCGTCTTCGTGATGCTTCATGTGCGCGAGGCGCATCCCGGCGAGCTTTTCGATCAGCCACACGACATGGACACCAAGATCCGCAACGCCGGCATCCTCAAGTCGCGCGACAAGCTGCCTTGGGCCGTGGCGGTGGATGACACGCATGGCACGCTGCACCGGTTGCTCGACGAGAAGCCCAACGCCGTCTGGCTCACTGATCGCGAGGGCACCATCGTCTATCGCGGCCTCTGGGCAGGTGATGACGAGGCGCTGGGCGACGCACTCGAGGCGGTCTCCAAGGGCCGGCTGCCGAAAAAGCGCGAAAGCACGTCGCGGCTCAAGCCGATGGCGGCGGGGATCGGTGTGATGCGCGAGGTTACGCAGCGTTCGGGTCGCCGCGCCGAGGCGGATCTGTGGAAGGCCGCGCCGCCGGTGGCCGCGCTGGCCCGCATCGCGGATCTTTACAAGCCGTTGCCGCCGCACCTGCGCACGGCGGCGGCCGCCGCGACCATCGGGCTTGGGGCCACGGCGCTGGTCGGCGCGCTCTCGGCCCTGCGAAAGCCTGCACGCAGACGGTAAATCGCTCGGAATGCCGTAGGCTTGGCCGCCGTCATGCTCGACCGGTGACGGCGGCCAAGCCTGACCTTCTCGCATATGACGGGTCTTGAGGAGGGCCCTGTTTCGACCAGGAAGGAGACCAAGACTGACACGAATGCTCGTGGCAACGAGCATCCTCTCGGGAAGTGCCTTGCCTGCCCAAGCCGACATTCCCACCGGCAATGTCAATGGCAGGACCGGCCCGCTCGCTTGAGGCTGCTGCCGTGCAATCACATGAGGGGCTGATGCTCGGCCTCGAATAGGTGACCGACGGCACCATACGAGAAGATCCTGATCGTCGAGCCGGTGGTGGCGGATTCGATCACCGGCAGGACCCTGAACTACTGTCGCGTCGTCGCGGTCTCGTTGGTGCTGATCGTTCTCTCGATCCGCTTCCTTTTCACCGTCGCAGTCGCCCGTCTTGAGGTGCAGGCTCCTGTGTAAGCGGAGCATCGCCGAGGCGGGCTGGCGTTTCGCCGCGGCCCATGCATCATGCCGATCCGATAGCACGGGGCGTCGTCGCCCTGTCACCGGCGCTTGTCAGGCTCCGGGCATGAACAAGGGGGCACCACATGAAGATCGCGATCCTCGGCGGCGACGGTTTCGTCGGCTGGCCGACCTGCCTGCACCTGTCGGAACAGGGCCACGAGATCCACATCGTCGACAATCTGAGCCGGCGCTGGATCGACACCGAGCTTGGCGTGCAGTCGTTGACGCCGATGGATTCAATCCAAGAGCGCTGTCGGATCTGGCACGAGGTAACAGGGCGGCGCCTGCGCTTTCACTTGATCGATCTCGCCAAGGAGTATGAGCGGCTGAAATCCTGGCTGGCCGAGGAAAAGCCCGACGCCGTGATCCATTTCGCCGAGCAGCGCGCCGCGCCCTATTCGATGAAATCCGATCGCCACAAGGTTTACACGGTCAACAACAACACCAACGCCACGCACAACCTGCTGGCGGCGCTGGTCGAGACCGGGATCGACGCGCATCTGGTGCATCTCGGCACCATGGGCGTTTACGGCTATTCCTCGGTCGGCGCGGCGATCCCCGAAGGATATCTCGATGTCGAGGTCGAAACGCTTGCGGGCGGCAAGGCGAAACAGGAGATCCTCTATCCGACCAAGCCGGGCTCGGTCTATCACATGACCAAGAGCCTCGATCAGATCCTGTTCCAGTTCTATGCCCAGAACGATGGCCTGCGGATCACCGACCTGCATCAAGGTATCGTCTGGGGCACCCATACCGACCAGACCCGCCGGCACGAGCAGCTGATCAACCGTTTCGACTATGACGGCGACTACGGCACGGTGCTGAACCGCTTTCTCATTCAGGCGGCGATCGGCCATCCGCTCACCGTGCATGGCACCGGCGGGCAGACGCGCGCCTTCATCCACATCCAGGATTCGGTGCGCTGCATCGAACTGGCGCTGGGCGACGCGCCGAAATCGGGCGAAAGGGTACGCATCTTCAACCAGATGACCGAGACGCACCGCGTGCGCGATCTGGCCGAGATGGTGGCGAAGAAAACCGGGGCAGAGGTCGCCTACCTGCCCAACCCGCGCAAGGAGGCCGAAGAGAACGACCTCGTGGTTCGCAATGACCAGTTCCTGAGGCTCGGGCTCGACCCGGTCACCCTGCAGGAGGGGCTTCTGGACGAGGTGGTCGAGGTGGCGAGAAAATACGCGCATCGGATCGATCGCTCGCGCGTCCCCGCCGTCTCGGCCTGGACCCGCGATCTCGGCGCGCGGGTCGAGCACGACCCCGAGGGCCGGGCGCTGCGCTCCGCTTCGTGAGCGAGGGGCTGAAACCGGAGGGCCCGGCGCAGAGCCGCCGGGCCTTCGTCACCCTCGTCACCAATGCCGATTTCGCGCTGGGGGCCAAGGCGCTGATCCGCTCGCTGAAGCTGAGCGGCACGGAGGCCGACATCGTGGTGCTGCACACCGGCGGCGTGGAAGAGGTCGATCTCGCGCCTTGTGGGCGCGCGGCGCGCGGCTGGTCGCGACCGATCTGCTGCCGACCTCCGACGCCTTCAACGTAGCGCACGCGCGCGAGGCGCTGCACGGGGCCGCGCCCTTCACCAAGGGCGAGAAGCCGGGGTTTCACACGCCGCTCGACAATTTCGCAAAGCTGCGGCTGTGGCAGCTCGACGATTACGACCATGTCGTGTTTCTCGACGCCGACACGCTGGTGCTGCGCCCGATCGACAAGCTGTTCGATTATCCCGAGTTCTGCGCCGCGCCGAACGTCTATGAGGGCTTGGGCGATTTCCACCGGCTGAATTCGGGCGTCTTTACCGCGCAGCCCGCTCCCGCGACCTTTGACGCCATGCTGGCGCGGCTCGACGCGCCCGGTGCCTTCTGGCGGCGCACCGACCAAACGTTCCTGCAGGACTTCTTCCCCGACTGGCACGGCCTGCCGGTGACCTGCAACACGCTGCAATATGTCTGGTTCAACCTGCCCGAGCTGTGGAGTTGGGAGCAGATCCGCGTGCTGCATTTCCAGTACGAGAAGCCGTGGCAGGACCATGCCAAGGCCGATCGTCTGTGGCCCCTGATCGATTTGTGGCGCGCCTATGCGGGTGAGGGGCCGGTGCCGGATCTGTCGAGCCTGCCGGACCCGTCGTGAAGGTCGCGCTGACCGGGGCGCGGGGTTGGTGGGGCGCTCCCTGCTGCGCGGTCTCGTGTCAAGGGGTCACGAGGTCGTGGCGCTGGGGCGCCGGCCTGTCGGGGGCGCGGAATGGCGCGGCTGGCGGCTCGGGGAAACCGCCTCGCTCGACGGCTGCGACGTGCTGGTCCACGCGCCTTTTCGCATCTGCCGGGGCGCTACCGCGGTGGCGAGGGGGACGATCCCGAGGGGTTTCTGGCGCGGAACCGGGATGGGTCGCTACGGCTGTTCAAGGAGGCGCACGCGGCGGGTCCGGGTCGCGTCGTCTTCCTGTCGAGCCGGGCGGTCTATGGCGGTTATCCGCCCGGGACCGATCTGGACGAACACCTTCCGCCACGCCCGGACACGCTCTATGGCGAGATGAAGTGGGCGGTGGAGCAGGGGTTGTCGACGCTGGCAGGACCCGGTTTCGCGACGGCGAGCCTTCGCGCCACCGGCATCTACGGGACCGGACCCGATCACAAGTGGCGCGGGTTGTTCGATGAATTCTTTAGCGGCAGGCCGATCGCGCCGCGCGTGGCGACAGAGTTGCATGGCGACGATCTGTCGGCTGCCGTGGCGCTGCTGCTGGAGGTCCCCAAGGCGGCGCTTGAACCGCGCAGCTTCAACGCCTCCGACATCACCCTTGACCGGCGCGACCTGCTGGAGCGGGTGGCGCGGATCACGGGGCGGGAGGGTGCGTTGCCCGAACGGCTGATGCGGGGCGCGTCAGCGCCATGCGCTGTGACCGGCTGCGGGCCTTGGGCTGGCGGCCGGGCGGCTTCGAGGCGCTCGACGCCGCGTTGCGCGGGATGCTCTAGCGGGCGGCCGGGCCGGTCAGCCGGTTGACATGGCCCATCTTGCGGCCCGGCCGCGCCTCGGCCTTGCCATAGAGATGGATCGCCGACTGCGTGCCCGCGATTTCTAGAATGCGGTCGATATCGTCGCCGATCAGGTTCTCCATCGTGACATCCGAATGCCGCGCCCCGTCGCCCAGCGGCCAGCCGGCCACGGCGCGGATGTGCTGCTCGAATTGGTCGATCAGGCAGCCATTCTGGGTCCAGTGGCCCGAGTTGTGCACGCGCGGTGCGATCTCATTGACCACGAGGCCCCGCGGCGTGACGAAAAGCTCCACCCCCATCACGCCGACATAGTCGAGCGCGGTCAGGATCCGGGCCGCCAGCAGCACCGCATCGGTGCGCTGCGACGCCGAAAGCCGGGCGGGCACGATGGTCTCGCGCAAAATGCCGTCCTCGTGCCGGTTTTCGCCGGGATCGAAGCAGGCCACCGCACCGTCAATCCCGCGCGCGCCGATGACGCTGACCTCGTGGCTGAAATCGACGAAGCCTTCGAGGATCGCGGGCGCGTCCTTTATCTCCGCGAGAGCGCCGGCGGCGTCCCCGGGCGTCATGATCCGCGCCTGCCCCTTGCCGTCATAGCCAAAGCGACGGGTCTTCAGGATCGCGGGCGCGCCGATCCGGGACAGCGCGGCGTCCAGCGTGGTCGCGTCGTCCACCTGCGCGAAGGGTGCGGTGGTCAGACCGAGATTTTGCAGGAACTGCTTCTCGTCGATGCGATCCTGACTCACGGCGAGGGCGCGGCGGCCCGGGCGGATCGGCACAAGGGATTCGATCAGGTCGAGAGAGGCGGCGGGGACATTCTCGAACTCGTAGGTAACAACGTCCACCGCGCCCGCAAAGGCACGCAGCGCCGCCTCGTCGTCCCATGCGGCGGTGGTCGAGGCGGCGCAGACCTCGGCGGCGGGGCCGCCCGGGGCGGGGTCGTAGACATGGCAGTTCAGCCCGAGCCGCGAGGCCGCGACGGCAAGCATCCGGCCAAGCTGGCCGCCGCCCAAGATGCCGATGGTCTGTCCGGGGCGAAGCGTCTCAGTCATCGGAGGGCTCCTCGGGGATCGAGGCCGACAGGGCGGCGCGCCAGTCGTCGAGCCGCTGCGCGAGGGCATCGTCCTGCAGCGCGAGGATGCCTGCGGCCATCAGCCCGGCATTCGCCGCGCCCGCGAACCCGATCGCCATGGTGGCCACAGGAAAACCGCGCGGCATCTGCAGGATCGAATAGAGCGAATCGACACCCGAAAGCGCGCGGGTCTGCACCGGTACGCCGATCACCGGCACACGGGTCTTGGAGGCCATCATGCCCGGCAGATGCGCGGCACCGCCGGCGCCCGCGATGATCACCTGAAGTCCACGCTCCACGGCCGATCTGCCATAGTCCCACAGCCGATCCGGCGTGCGGTGCGCCGAGACGATCCGGGTCTCGTGTTCCACGCCCAGCTCGTCGAGCATGGCCGCGGCCTCGCGCATCGTCGCCCAGTCCGACTGGCTGCCCATGATGATGCCGACTTTCACGCCCATGGCCCTCGTCCTTTGCTTGGATGCGGGCGGGACTACACCGGCGGCAAGGGTGGCGCAACGGCAAGCACGATCCCCGCCGGACCGTGCCGCAGCTCAGGCAATGATGTCGGGCAGGATTCGGTCCTCGATGCGGGAGATCTTGTCCTTCAGCAACAGCTTTTGCTTCTTGAGCCTGCGCAGCCGCAGCATGTCGGCCCCACCCCGCTCATCGAGCGCATGGATCGCCTCGTCGAGATCACGGTGCTCGCTCTTGAGCACTTCGAGCTCCACCCGGAGCACCTCGATCTCTTCCATCTTCGCCGACTTGTTCATGCAGCTGTCCCGAGTGTTTGGGACATCATAGAAGCTGCGCTCCGCGCCGCATAGCCCCAGCACTTGCAAGGCGGATTTGCGCCACCCATATTGAGGGTCAGGCGGCTGCCGATTGCCGGGGCCGCTGACGGACGGTCGCTTGGTTTGAGGACGTGTCGCATGACGAAGCTCACATTGGGGACGCACCCCTTCCTTCTGGGGTTCGAACAGCTCGAACGGCTGGTCGAACGTACCGCGAAGGCGTCGGGAGACGGCTATCCGCCCTATAACATAGAGCAGACCTCGGACCGCTCCTATCGGATCACGCTCGCCGTGGCCGGGTTTGCCGAAGCCGACCTGTCGATCACCGTGGAGGACAGCCAGCTCGTGGTGCGCGGACGCCAGTCCGACGCCGGTTCCGAGCGGGTTTTCCTGCATCGCGGCATCGCCGCGCGCCAGTTCCAGCGCAGCTTCGTGCTCGCGGATGGCGTCGAGGTGGGCGGCGCGGTCATGGAGAACGGCCTTTTGCACATCGACCTGTCCCGTCAGCCCGCCGACAGCGTCGTGCAGACGATCCGCATCAAGAGGAGTGGAAAATGAATACCCAGTTCCGCCATCACAAGCTCTCCGCCGATGACGAGAGCAAGCTCGTCTACGTCAAGCCGGTCTGCGTGGCCGATCTCCCCGAGGAGGTGCGCGAACAGGCCGACGGACTCGACACGCTATTCGCCGTGCATGACAGCGACGGCCAGCAGCTCGCCCTCGTGGCCGACCGCAAGCTGGCCTTCACCCTGGCCCGCCAGCACGACATGCAGCCGGTGACGCTTCACTGAGACCTGCCTTGCGGCCCGTCGCCTCGTCCGAGGCGGCGGGCCGTTCTCGTTCCATGGCCGGGCCGGGCGGGCCGCGTCACCGCCGAGGGACGATCGCGCGGCGCAGGCGTCGCTCTGCCGGAAGACGCGGCAACGGCAGTGTGATCCACAGCAGGCAGGCGAGGATCAGCGCCACGCCGAGCCAGCCCGTGACGGGCAGCCTTTCGCCCACTATCAGCACAGCGAGCAGCGCCGCCACCACCGGCTCGAACAGGGTGATCGTCGTTGCGAGGCTCGAGGCGATGCGCTCTAGCCCGCGGCCGAAGGCAATGTAGCCCAGAAACATCGGCACGATGACCATGTAGGCACCGACCGCGAAGTTTCGGGGGCCGTCGAGAAGCGGCCCGCCCGTCGCGGCCAGAACCGGCATTAGCAGAAGCCCGCCAAGCCCGAAGGTTGCGCCCATCGCGGCCATGGCTGGAATGCGGCGCTGCATCAGCTGGCCCGCGATCCAGGAATACAGCGCATAGGTCCCCCCCGCCACGAGACCGAGACCGACCCCGAGCGGAGCGTCCGGCGCGATCGCACCGTGATCCGCATCGGCACGGCTCAGCAGGATCATCCCCGCGATGCCGATGGCGGCACCGATTGCCCAGCGTAGGCTGAGCGGGCGGCGCTCCAGCCGGTTTTCGAGGAGCGCGGAGACAAGCGGCGCCGATCCGATCGAGATCACGGTGCCGATGGTGACCCCGGCGAGACGCATCGAGGAATAAAAGGCGAGGGGGTAAATCGCCACGGCGATCGCCCCGACGACCAGCAGTCCCCAGGTCCGGCCCAGCCCCTCGCGGGCATCGCGGATGGCGCGCCAGGCGATGGCAGCCTGCAGCAGGCCGCCCAAGCCCATCGCCGCGGCGCCGATAGCCGGGGCGGGCACCTCCGGCGCGAGGCTGGCCACGGTGCCGGTGGTGCCCCAGGCAATCGCGGCGAGCAGGCAATAGATCACGCCCATGCCCTGGCCGAGAGAGGGCACGCTCATGACGCCGCCTCGCGTCGGGCCGGAAGCGGCATCGGTCGTACAAGGCCGGATATGCGGCGGTGTCGGGGGCCTGGTGTGGGCGCGCCGTCCAAGGTCTCGGGCCGGGTGTTTTCATGCTGCTTCCCGAATGAACGGACCGGGCCACAACGCCAGCGGAGGCCTGTGCCGTCAAGGCGGATCGCCTATTCAAAAGAAAACAGCCGGCCCAAGGGCCGGCTGTCGTTTTTTGGGGGACGGGGTGAAGATCCGTCCGCAATGGCAGGGATCAGCCCGCGATCAGGCCCATCTGCTCGAGCTTCAGGATCACCTGATGCGCGCAGTTGTCGACATCGGTGCCCTCGGTCTCGACCCGCAGTTCCGGGCTCTCGGGCACATCGTAGGGGTCCGAGATGCCGGTGAACTCCTTGATCTTGCCTTCGCGCGCGAGCTTATAGAGGCCCTTGCGATCACGCTTTTCGCACTCTTCGATCGAGGTGGCGACATGCACCTCGATGAAGGCGCCGAAGCTCTCGACATCCTCGCGCACGGCGCGGCGCGTCGTGGCGTAGGGCGCGATCGGCGCGCAGATCGCGATGCCGCCGTTCTTGGTGATCTCGCTCGCGACATAGCCAATGCGGCGGATGTTGAGGTCGCGGTGCTCCTTGGAGAAACCCAGCTCGGAGGAGAGGTTCTTGCGCACGATGTCACCGTCGAGCAGCGTCACGGGACGGCCGCCCATCTCCATCAGCTTGACCATCAGCGCGTTGGCGATGGTCGATTTGCCCGAACCGGAGAAACCGGTGAAGAACACCGTGAAGCCCTGCTTCGCGCGCGGCGGCTTGGTGCGGCGCAGCTCCTTGACCACTTCGGGGAAGGAGAACCACTCAGGGATCTCGAGGCCCTCGGCAAGGCGGCGGCGCAGTTCGGTCCCGGAGATGTTGAGAACGGTGGAGTTCTCGGGCACCTCGTCGATCGGGTAGTACTGCGCCTTCTCCTGCACATAGACCATGTGCTTGAAGTCGACCATTTCGATGCCGACTTCCTCCTGATGCTGGCGCACCAGTTCCTGCGCGTCATAGGGCCCGTAGAAATCCTTGCCCTGGCTGTTGTTGCCGGGGCCGGCATGGTCGCGGCCGACAATGAAGTGCGTGAGGCCGTGGTTCTTGCGGATGATCGCGTGCCACAGCGCCTCGCGCGGGCCGGCCATGCGCATGGCAAGGTTCAGGAGCGACAGGTGCGTCGTGGAGGACGGATACTTGTCGAGCACCGCCTCGTAGCAGCGCACGCGGGTGAAGTGATCCACGTCGCCCGGCTTGGTCATGCCGACGACCGGGTGGATCAGCAGGTTGGCCTGGGCTTCCTTGGCGGCGCGGAAGGTCAGTTCCTGATGCGCGCGGTGCAGCGGGTTGCGCGTCTGGAACGCGACGATCTTGCGCCAGCCCATCTTGCGGAAATAGGCGCGCAACTCGTTGGGCGTGTCGCGGCGGGCGCGGAAGTCGTAATGCACCGGCTGCTGGATGCCGGTGACCGGGCCACCGAGATAGACGTTGCCCGCCTGGTTGTGCAGGTAGTTCACCGCCGGGTGTGCGCTGTCGTCGGCGCCAAAGACCTTTTCGGCCTCGCGCGCCTTGTTGGGCACCCACTTGTCGGTGACGGTCATGGTGGCGAGAATCACGCCTTCCTGATCGCGCAGCGCGATGTCCTGACCCGGCTCGACGGTCTCGGCGAACTTCTCGGAGACATCGAGCGTGATCGGCATCGGCCACAGCGCACCGTCCTTGGTGCGCATGGTCTCGACGACGCTGTTGTAGTCCTCCTCGGTCAGGAACCCCTTGAGAGGGTTGAAGCCACCGTTCATCAGCAGTTCCAGATCGCAGATCTGGCGCGGTGTCAGGTCGTGGCTGATGAGGTTGCCGGCCTCGACCTTCAACTTCTGGGCGGACTCGTAGGAAACATATAGTTCGGGGATCGGGGCGAGGTTCGAGGCCATCAAGACAATTCTCCAGGGGGGCCGGGGGTGCTTGTGCCGCTCCTAGACCGTGCATCGGCCATCATTCAAGTGGCAGAGACTCCGAAACGGACCGTTTTCCGCTGATGGCGAACCTTGGGGAACAGACTGGCGCGTCTGATACCGAGGCGCGAACACCTCGCCTAGCGAATGGGCGCGGCAAGACTCCAAGGCTCCGGTGGCCCGGCCAGACGCAGCCCCTTCGTTGCGAACAGAATGACATGGCCATGCTCGGGCGCCTTGCGCGAGGGATAGAGAAAGCCGTCCGGTCCCATGGCGCGCAGATGGTCCGAGGCCCGCCAACTCCGTACCTGTCGTCCCGCGGCCCTGTCATCGGCCCATCGCGACACGAGATCGTCAGGGTCGATCCCGAGCGCCGCACAGACCGCCCGGTCGCGCAGATCCGCCAACGCCTTGGGCGCGAGGTGCAGCGGCCAGATCAGCCGGGGTGGATCGCCGGGGCTCGCATAGCTGGCCATCGCCACGCCTGCGCCCTCGGGGCTCAGCGAAGCATAAAGCGCGGGCTGCCCGTCATGGTGAAAGCGACCCGAAGCCGACGCCACAGGAGCAAGGGGTTCGGCCCCTTCGGCGCAGATGCGCCAAAGAGGGATCGAAAGGGGGCGGAAAATATCCGCCCCCGTCGTCACCCGGCGTCCGCGGTCTGTGGCGCGCCGTAACCCAGCGGCAGGGTCTCGTCCTTGGAGTGGCCCGCCACCTCGGCGGCACCCCCGTGCTCGGCAAGGAATTTTTCGGCGTCGAGTGCTGCCATGCAGCCCATGCCCGCGCTTGTTACCGCCTGACGATAGACGTGATCGGTGAGGTCTCCAGCCGCGAACACGCCCGGGATCGAGGTGCGGGTCGACCCCGGTTCGACCTTCACGTAACCGCCGTGATGCGTATCGAGCTGGTCCTTGACCAGTTCGGAGGCGGGCGCATGGCCGATGGCGACGAAGACGCCCTTGGCCGGGATCTCGGTAATTTCGCCGGTTTGCACGTTCTTGGCCCGCACGCCGGTCACGCCCTTGGGACTGTCCTCGCCCACGACCTCCTCGATCTGGTGGAACCAGAGCGTCTCGACCTTGGGATGCTCGAACAGGCGCTTTTGCAGCACCATCTCGGCGCGCAGCTCGTCGCGGCGATGGATCAAGGTCACCTTGGACGCGAAGTTGGTGAGAAACAGCGCCTCTTCCACGGCGGTATTGCCGCCGCCCACCACGACGATCTCCTGACCGCGATAGAAGAACCCGTCGCAGGTGGCGCAGGCCGAAACGCCGAAGCCCTTGTAGGCCTCCTCGGAGGGCAGGCCGAGCCACTTGGCACGGGCACCGGTGGCGAGGATCACCGCCTCGGCCGCGTATTCGGTGCCGCTGTCGCCCTTCGCGACGAAGGGCCGCTTCGACAGGTCGAGATCGGTGATGATGTCGGTGATGATTTCGGCGCCCATCTCGCGCGCATGGCCCTCCATCCGCACCATCAGGTCGGGACCTTGCACGGTGGCGTCGCCGGGCCAATTCTCGACCTCGGTGGTGGTGGTGAGCTGGCCGCCCGGCTCAAGGCCCTGCACGAGGATCGGGTTGAGCATCGCGCGGCTCGCATAGACGGCTGCGGTATAGCCCGCCGGGCCCGAGCCGATGATGAGTACCCTGGTGTCGCGGCGCGTGGTCATGGGGCGTCCCCTTGCAAGCCTGAAGTCGGCTGCATATAGCCACTGTCCCTGCCGGTGCAAACCCCGCTGCCTAAGCGGTTCTAGATCGTTGCGGCACCCACGTCACGTTCCGGGTCACGATGTTGCGCGTGTGCGCAATATTCTTGCGTTTGTTGCCGTGGTGCCCTAGGTCTGGCGCAACATTCATGGAGACGACGATGCCTGGGGCGAAACTCGACGAGATCGACAGGATGATCCTGGCCGAGCTGCAGGCCGATGGCCGGATGACCAACGTGGAGCTGGCGCGGCGTGTGGGCATTTCGGCCCCGCCCTGCCTGCGACGGGTGCGCACGCTTGAGGAGCAGGGCTATATCCGAGGCTACCATGCCGATGTCGACCCGCGCGAGCTTGGCTTCGACGTCTCGGTCTTCGTCATGGTGCGTCTGGTGAGCCAGTCCGAAGCCGAGTTGTCGGCCTTCGAGGCGCGCTGCGGCGGTTGGCCCCTCGTGCGCGAGTGTCACATGCTCAATGGCGAGGTGGATTTCATCCTCAAATGCGTGGCACCCGACCTGCGCAGCTTTCAATCGTTCCTGACCGGCGAGCTGACCTCGGCGCCCAATGTCGCCTCGGTCAAGACCAGCCTGGTGATCCGCAACGCCAAGGCAGAGCCCGGCGTGCCCTTCGACGTGCTGGAGGAGCGGCTGGCCCGCAAGGCCTGAGGCGGAGACCCCCTCAGGCCACCATGTCGAGCTCGGTCGCGCGCAGGCGCGGCAGGGCGGGGGGGCCGAAATCCTCGATTTGCTGCAGATGCGGAAAGCACGACAGGAACAATTCGCGCTCATCGGATAGAAGCCGGGCCAAGCGGGACGGATCGGGGTGATAGCTTGCAACCTCCACGCCATTGGCCAGGAAACGCTCGTGCCGCTCGAAGCCCAGGTGGAACACCGCGACGGCCGAGGGCGGCGTCAACTCCACCACGCCCAGGCCGTCGATCAGGTCACGCGCGGGGATCGCGGCGGCGCGGTGGCCGGTGATCCGCTCGATCGCGTCGCCTTGACGCACCAGCTGCGCCATCGGCCCGAGCACGAGGTCGTGCATGGGCCGGGCGATGCCCAGCGCGTCCGCTGAGATCCGCGTCAGTCGCCCCATCTCGGCGGACTGCCCCGGCACGCCGGTCACCAGCGTCGTGGCGCCGCGCCACAGCAGTGTCCGAAAGCCCCGGCCGACGGTCTTGACGCGGTCGCCCGGCAACAGGTCCTCGACGGCGACGAGACCGCGTTCCGTGGGGACCTGGGCGCCACGGGCGAAGGCCGCCACCGCCTCTTCGAAGATCGGCACGGCAGGGACGACGCGCGTCGTCTCCACGATGTCGCCGGGGCGGTGCGGGCATAGGGTAAGGATTTCGATCCGGCGCATCAGCCCGGTTGCACGCGCCGAGGCGGGCGCGGGGGCGGCGATCGGTACGGGAAGAGGCGCACCGGCACGCGCCGGAACGGTTTGGGGGAGCAGGGGCAGGGCCATGCGATCACCTTTCGGTCGTCACATCGGCTGTCGGCCCCCACCGACAACACCCGAAGATCATTGGGTTCGGCCCCAACATGGGGCCACGGGGTCGTCGTGTCAAAAGATGCAGTTGAAACGGACTGTTTCATTGATGGGCCGCGCCGGACCCCGCCGTGCTCTCAAAGCCGGATGGCCGCGATCATCCGCCCGTAATCGGCTTCGCGCGCATGGGTGGCGCGGCGATAGCTGAAGAACCGGGCCGGATCGGCATAGGTACAGTGATGCGTCCATTCCGCCGAAGCGATGCCGGCCGCGCGCAGCCGCCGCAGGCCGAAGCCCGGCAGGTCGAACAGCAGCCTGTCACCCTCGCCTTGGGCGAAATGCCGCCCCGCCTCATCGTCTTCGCTCAGGAAGGCATCGAGCAGTTCCGGCCCGACCTCGTAGTTGCGCTGGCTGATCGAGGGGCCGATTACCGCGTGAATGCGCTCGCGCCGTGCCCCGAGGCCGATCATCGCGTCGATCGTCCCCTCGAGCACACCCGCCAAGGCCCCCTTCCACCCGGCATGGGCGGCCCCGATGACACCGGTCCCGGCATCCGCAAAGAGCACGGGCTGGCAATCGGCGGTCAGGATGGTGAGCGCGAGGCCGGGCGTCGCGGTGACCAGCGCGTCGGCGTGGGCAGGCTGGTCACTTGGCGTGGTCACGGTCACGACGTCGGCGGAATGGACCTGATGCAGCCCGATCAGCGCGTCCGGCGTGACGCTCATCGCCTTCGCAACCTTGGCACGGTTGATTCGCACCGCCTCGAGCTGATCCGAACTGCCGGGTCCGCAGTTGAGCCCCGCGAACACCCCCGAGGAGGCGCCGCCGGCGCGGCCGAAAAAGCCGTGGCGCAGGGGAGACAGGCTGTCCGCAATGATGATGTCGAGCGGTGTGGCTGCGTTCACGGTTCGGTTCCGGGTGGCGGCGGGGCATTGCACGGATGAAGTGCTGCTACCTTGAACAGGTCGCCCATTTCTTCGGGGTGGGTCAAGCGACGATGTGCGGCGACATGGCGGTCGAGCGCCGCGCCATCGAGCCGTGATGCCAGTGCGCGCGCCCGCTCGGTTATGCCGAGCCGTTCCAGAAACACGCCTTGCGGCACCGGTCCGGCGCAGGCGGCGGGGACGCTGGCGCGGGCGAGCGTCTCGAAATCGACATGCGCGGTAAGGTCGGCCTCGCCCGGTTCGGCCAGTGGATCGACCTTTCGATGGTTGCGCACCGCCTGAAAGCTGTCGCCAGTGCCGCCCCGGCCACCGTAATCGACGATCAGCGCCGCGCCGCCGCTCGCCGCGATGCGGCCGCCGATCTCGCCAATGAGCGCGGGCAGGGCAGGCGACACCTCGACCATGTCGCCGTCCTGCGTGTCGTTGAGCCGGTGTTCGAGATCGGCGAGGGGCAGGGGCGAGGTAAGGCCGAAGACGAGTTCGTCCTCATCGCGCCCGACCACCCGTTCGCGCCAGCCATTGCCGTCCCGGATGAACTGGCGGATCGGCAGCGCGTCGAAGAACTCGTTGGCGATGAGGAACAGCGGCAGTTCTTCGGGGAGCTGGTCGAGCCGGTCGTGCCATGTCGCATGGGGCAACACGCGCGCCTGCGCGGCGCGCAGGGCGGGCGAGGCCTCGACGAGGTGCAGGCGGGCGGCGTCGTGAAGCCCCGACACGTGGGCGGTGGCGCGTAGAATGTCGGCCATCAGCGTGCCGCGTCCCGGGCCCGGTTCGGCCAGAACGAAGGCCGAGGGCGCGCCCTGGTCGAGCCAGGCCTGCGCCAGCGACAGGCCGATGAGCTCGCCGAACATCTGGCTGATCTCCGGCGCGGTGGTGAAGTCGCCGCCCGCGCCCAGCGGATCGCGCGTCGTATAGTAGCCGTGCACCGGGTGCAGCAGGCATTCGGTCATGTAGTCGGCCACGCTCATCGGCCCGGTCGCCGCGATGCGACGCAGCAGGATCTCGCGCAGCGCCGTCATGCGGGCTGCGCTTGGCGGCGCGCAGCGGCGATCACCGCGAGCCCCGCGAAGATCATCGGCAGGGACAGGAGCTGGCCCATGGTCAGGCCCCAGCCGTCGACATGCAGCGCGAGGCCCAAGGGGTTGCCCGGGCCGACGAACTGCGCGTCGGGCTGGCGCACGAACTCCACCAGGAAACGACCGATGCCATAGACGAGAAAGAAAGTCCCCGAGAGCAGCCAAGGGCGTTTCAGCGCGCCCCAGCGGAACGCCATGAGGGTGAACAGCACCAGCAGAAACAGACCCTCGATCCCCGCCTCGTAGAGTTGCGATGGGTGGCGCGCGCATGCCCCCACGATGCCGGCGCAATCCTGCGCCGCTTCGCCGGGAAAGATCACGCCCCATGGCAGGTCGGTCGGGCGGCCCCAAAGCTCGGCATTGATGAAATTCGAGATGCGGCCGAGCAGGATCGCGGGCGGCGTGGCCAGCGCGATGGTGTCGGCGACGCCGCCGAGCGGCAGCTTGTGGCGGCGCGCGAAGATCAGGATCGCGAAGATCACGCCGATGAAGCCGCCATGGAACGACATGCCGCCCTGCCACAAGAAGGGGATCTCCCACGGGCGGGCCAGGTAATAGTCCGGTTGATAGATCAGCGCGTAGCCCAAACGCCCGCCGCCGATGATGCCGAGGATGATCCAGCTGAGCAGGTTCTCAAGCTCGGGCGGCGTCATGGCGGGGTCGTCCCCGGCCCAGAGCCGGGGCCGCCGGAGCGCCGCGACGGCGAGCCTCCAGCCCAGCAGGATGCCGACGATATAGGCCAGCGCGTACCAGCGCAGCGCGAACTCGAACCCGCCGAGCGAGATCGAGAAGATCTCGGGCGAGATCTCGGGGAAGGGGATGCCATTCATGGGGCGATACCTGCGGCGGCGCGCCGGGGCTTGTCAATCCGGGGTCCCGCGCGGGAGGGGGGCGTCGCTCGCTCGGACGTGAGGCCGCGCGTGGAGGCGTAGCCGCCTTGTCGCGACGCCCGGCGCCGCCCATATAGGGACCAGCCCGAAACAGCGGAGACCCGCCATGCAATCGAAAAACAAGATCTTCGACGATCTGTCGCAGCTGATGACCAACGCGATGGGCGTGGCGCAGGGTGCGAAGGACGAAGCCAACAACGCCATGAAGTCGATGCTCGACCGTTGGCTCGCCGATCGCGACCTGGTGACGCGGGAGGAGTTCGACGCGGTGCGCGCCATGGCGCAGAAGGCGCGCGAGGAGAACGAGGCGCTCAAGGCGCGGATCGTGGCGCTCGAGACCAAGACCTCGAACTGATCGCTTGCGACCGGTCGGATGTGAAACGGGCGGCCCGGCGGGCCGCCCGTTTCACGTTTAAGGAGGCTCAGCCCTCGAAACCTTCGAGATAGGCGCTCAGGATGTCGCGGGCGGCCTCGAGATCGGTGCGGTCGACCATTTCGGTGACGGTATGGATGTAGCGGGTGCCGACCACCACGCCTACGGCGCGCGCGCCCGCGGCCGCCTGCTGGGCCGCCGCCCCATCCTGACCGCCGGCGGCCAGCATGGTGCGCTGGAACGGGATCTCGCGATCGCGGGCGAGGGTTTCGAGATCGGCCACGAGGCCGCGGTCCGCAATGAAGCTGGTGTCACGCACATGCAGGCCGAAGCCCTTGCCCAGCACGGTGGTGCGGTCCTTTTCCGGCACACCGGGCGTGTCGCAGGCCAGCGTCGTGTCGACGCCGATACCAATGTCGGGGCGCACCTTGTAGGCGGCGGTGCGCGCGCCGCGCAGGCCGACCTCCTCCTGCGAGGTGAACACCACGTGGATCTCGGCACCGCGTCCCTTGTCGCCCAGCCGGCGCATCGCCTCGATCCCGAGCCAGCAGGCGACGCGGTTGTCGAGCGCCTTGGACACGAACCTCTCGCCCATTTCGAGGAAGGGCTCGTCCATCACCACCATGTCGCCGATCCTGACCTTCTCGGCGGCCGCCTTGCCAAGCCCGGTGTCGATGTAAAACTCGCCCACCGCGGGCACCTTCTTGCGTTCCTCGGGCGAGGAGATGTGGATCGGCTTGCCGCCGGGGTTCATCACGCCCTTGATGTCGCCCTCATCGGTGCAGACCAGCACCCGGCGCGAGAACAGGTTGCGCGGATCGAAGCCGCCGACCGGCTGCAGCCAGAGAAACCCCTTATCGTCGATATGGCTCACCAGAAAGCCGATCTCGTCCATGTGGCACAGCAGCATGATCTTTGGCGCGTCGGGGACAGCGGCGTCGCGGCGGCAGTGAAGGCTGCCCATCGGGTCGGTTTCCACGTGGTCGAACAGGCTGTCGATCTCGGCGGTGATCAGGTCGCGCACCCGATGCTCGTGCCCCGGCACGCCGGGGGTTTCGCACAGGCGTTTCAGAAGGTCGGTGTTCATGCTTGTCTCCGCTTTTGCCGCAGAGGCTGGCCCGGCGGCGCGGCGGGTGCAACGGCCTCGTGGCGGAAACCCCAGGATACGCTGCCGCTGCGGAACCGCGAGCGGGTGATTCGGTTATCCACAAGAAATGTCGGGGATGATTCTCGAATCGACCGAATCCGGGCAATTATCCCCAAGAAACGGCTTTACAGCGACTCGGCCAAGACTCACCATATACACCCGGGACAGGCGCTACGGAAGAACCTCCGTGTCATGTGTCCCAGGCTGGTGCCCGGCACCCGTCACCGCAAGGAAAAGAGGCCGTCCATGGCATTGTCAGAGCCCTATCTCGACGACGAGATCCACCCGATCGACCTCGTGGAACAGGTCGCCGACCTGCATGAATGGGCGGTCGAGCGGGTGGCCGAGGACCAGATCGCCATGACCCTCAAGGGCCAGTGGCGCGACTACGCGGTGACGCTGGCTTGGCAGCCCGCCGATGAGACGCTGCGTCTGGCCTGCATGTTCGAGATGCAGCCGCCCGAGCCGCGGCTGCCGCAGATGCTCGACCTGATCAACCGCATCAACGACCGCTGCTGGGCGGGTGGGTTCACATGGTGGGGCGCGCAGGGAATGATGGCCTATCGCTACGGGCTGGTGCTGTCGGGCGGGCAAATCGCGGGCTCCGAGCAGGTCGACACGATGATCCACACCGCCTTCAACGCCTGCGAGCGGTTCTATCCTGCATTTCAGCTTGTGTCCTGGGCGCATCGCGACCCGGCCGCCGCGATGCAGATCGCCATCGCCGAAGCCTACGGACGGGCCTAGTTCAGAACCACTGCCCGGGCTCCATCAGCCCCAGATCGAGCAGTTGGCGCGCACGCCATTCGAAACGCTGCGATCCGGCCCAGTGAAAACCGTCGATCACCTCGCGCGACGCCGGGTTGCGGCGCAGGGCCTTGGCGGTGCGGAAAGAGCATGTCGCCACCGTGGGCGAGCGGTGCCATTCGCATTGCAGGGTGTTGTACTCGGCCCGATCAAAGCGGTGGTCCCTTCCGAGCTTCAGCCTCGGGGCGGCGCGAAACAACGGGACCCGCAGGATCTGGCGGCAATCTCGTGGCACATGCTCCTCGAATCGCCAGCGCAACCCGCCGAAGATATCCACTTGGCGCTCGATCAAGTGGCCCCGCCCGTCGTGCCGCCCATGCGAGAAATATCCCAGACGGTCGAAACTGGCCCGCAGGCGCGACATTCCGTCGGGGTCGGCGGCGAGATCGGGCGCATAGAGATCGACCGTGACGCCGGGCGCGGTGTCGCGCCGCTCTTCGGCGAGAAAGGCGCAAAGCTCGGCCACGCCACGATCCTCGCTGAAGGGAAAGTAGAGATACTCGGCATTGTAGCAGTAGAACAGCCATTGCCCTGGCGAGACGGCGCCGATCACCGCGTTGACAATGTCGATCCCGGTGTCGTCGGTGCGGGTGTCGGCCTCGACCCAGTCGAGCCGGGGGTCCGACAGGGCGGGGCGGGGCAGGTCCGAGGGGGCGAAAGCGACGACCCGCGCGAAGCCCATTGCGAGGTGATGGTGCAGCGTGCTCTCGATCTCGGCCGCATCCTCGATCAGCACGAGGGCCATTGGTCCGCGCGAGGCGCCGCGCCGCTCCGCGCGCAAGGACGCCACAAGGCGATCGAGGCTGTCGGGGGTCATCGCGCGTCCTGTCGTCTGGGGCCTCGGGTGCTTCGAACAGGGATTGCCCAGCGGGCTCCTCATTGCAAGAGCCGGGCCTTTGGCCTAGACCACGCCCCTGATCACGCAAAGGGATGGCGGTGATGACCCAGGCGCCCAAGAAGCTCTTCATCAAGACCTATGGCTGTCAGATGAACGTCTATGACAGCGAGCGCATGGCCGAGACGCTGGGCGCGTCGGGCTACGTCACCACCGAGACGGCGGAAGACGCCGACATGGTGCTGCTTAACACCTGCCATATCCGCGAGAAGGCCGCCGAGAAGGTCTATTCCGATCTCGGGCGGCTGCGCCCGCTCAAGGAGGCCAAGCCCGGTCTCAAGATCGGCGTGGCGGGCTGCGTAGCGCAGGCCGAGGGCGAGGAGATCCTGAACCGGATGCCGCTCGTCGATCTCGTGGTCGGGCCGCAGAGCTATCACCGCCTGCCCGAGATGGAGCGCGCGGTGGGGCAGGGCGGCCGCGCCGTCGATACCGATTTCCCCGAGGACGACAAGTTCGAGGCGCTGAAGTCGCGGCCCAAGGCCAAGCGCGGGCCGACCGCCTTTCTCACGGTGCAGGAGGGCTGCGACAAGTTCTGCGCCTTCTGCGTCGTGCCCTACACGCGTGGCGCCGAGGTCAGCCGTCCGGCCGAACGCATCGTCGCGGAGGCGCGCGAGCTCGTAGAGGCCGGAGTGCGCGAGATCACGCTTCTGGGTCAGAACGTCAATGCGTGGCACGGTGCCGAAGGAGGTCTTGCCGCGCTGGTGGGGCAGTTGGCGGCGATCGACGGGTTGGAACGCATCCGCTACACCACCTCGCATCCCAACGACATGGACGAGGCGCTGATCGCCGCGCATGGCCAAGAGGCCAAGCTGATGCCCTATCTGCACCTGCCAGTGCAGTCGGGCTCGGATCGCATCCTGAAGGCGATGAACCGCAAGCACACGGCCGACCAGTATCTTCGGCTGATCGAGCGCATCCGCGCGGCGCGGCCCGACATCCTGCTCACCTCGGATTTCATCGTCGGTTTCCCCGGCGAGACCGACGCCGATTTCGAGGCGACGATGGATCTGGTGCGAGCCGTGGGTTATGGCTCAGCCTTTTCGTTCAAGTATTCGCCGCGCCCCGGCACGCCCGCGGCTGAGCGCAAGGTGCAGGTCGAGGCGTCGGTGATGGACGCGCGGCTGCAGCGGCTGCAGGCGCTGCTGGGAGAGCAGCAGCGCACTGCCCAAGAGACCATGGTGGGTCGCGAGACTACGGTGCTGTTCGAAAAGCCCGGTCGGCTTCCGGGGCAGATGGTCGGCAAGTCCGAGCATCTCTTCGCGGTACATGTGCAGGCCCCCGAGAGCCTTCGCGGCGAGATCGCACGGGTGAGGATCACCGCCTCGGGGCCCAACTCGCTCGCCGGGTCGCTGATCGGTTGAGCGGGACCGGCCTCTTGAGGCCGGGTCCCGCAGAATCGTTCCGCTCGTGCCATCGTGGTGAAATTGAGGCGGGCCCGTCGTGTCGGCATGGTCCGCGCAGCGATATGATGGTCTTCGGGGCAACAATGCTCCCGATATCGGTTGAACTGTAGCCTCACGGACTGGCAAATTCCTGCCGAGGCCTTCCCAACGCCTCGATCCGCATTAACACTACAATCAATCGAATGAGCGAACAGACAAGGCCCGCCCGGCTGCCGGTGGTGGGCGCCCGCCGACGGATCGAAAAGGATTGAAGATAGTGGCCTCATACATCACTGCAAAGTTGCGCGCCGTGGCCGGGGGGATCGCGGCGGTCGGACTGACGCTTGGGGCGCTGAGCGCGCCGGCGTTGGCGCAGGACCCCCGCATCGTGCCCGCAGAGCGCTATGTGCCGGGCATCTGGATCGATCCCGACGGCTGCGAGCACTGGGCCATGGATGATGGGGCCGAGGGCTTCATGGGGCCGCGCCGGATGCGCGATGGCAGCCCGGTGTGCCACCGCTCCGAGATCTGCGGCATCGTGCCGACCGACACGCTGTTCGCCACCGACCGATACGACGTCTCGGCCGCCGGCCGCGAGCGTCTGCGCCAGTTCTTCGGCGGGGCCGATGCTTTCGGTTTCCTGATCTATGGACACACCGACAGCCGCGCCAGCGACGAGTACAACATCACCTTGTCGAACAATCGCGCCCGTTCGGTGGCGCAGGTGGCGCAAGGACTCGGGGCGCGGGTCGTCGATGTGCGCGGCTTTGGCGAGCGTCAGCCCAAGCGTCGAACGAGACCGCCGCCGGAATGCAGACCAATCGCCGCGTCGAAATCTACTGCCTGCGCTGAGGAGCGACATCATGACTGTCCTGAAGAGCTTCGCGATCCTCGGCTTGCTCGGCTCCGCCGCCGCCTGTGCGCCGATCGGCCCCGACAAGTCCGTCGATCGCGGCATCAACTCGCATGATGTCTCGACCATGGTCGCCGGGATATGGGTCGATCCAGACGGCTGCGACCACTGGATCATCGACGACGGCGTCGAGGGCTACATGTCCGAACGCCTGACGCCGGACGGCCTTCCGGTCTGCTCGGGCGTGGCGCAGCCGAACACGGTGGTCGGCCCGTTCAAGTCCGGCTCGCCGATCCCGGACCTGCTCTGAGCCCGAACGACGGGCTATCCACAGGGGCCGTGCCGAAAGGCGCGGCCCTTTTGCGTTCGGGGCGAGGCAACCGACCCCCGCCTCGCGCGTTTTCGCCTGCGGCATGGCCGCATCCGCTTGCACGCGCGCCTGCGAATTGCGACCATCGCCTTGCTACATAGGCGCCATCCGGCATGAGGAGTCCTGCTTGTCCATCGCCAGCCCGACCGAGACAGTCCTCGAGTTTCCCAACAATTTCCTGTTGATAGATCTATGCGGCGAACATGATCGCCACCTCTCGGCCATCGAGGAGCGTCTGGGCGTTCAGATTCTGCGACGCGGCAACCGCCTGTCCGTGATCGGCGAGGAAGAGGCCAGCGCGGATGCGGCCCGGGTGTTGCAGGCCCTCTATGCACGTCTCGAAGCCGGTCGCGCGGTCGAGCCGGGCGATGTGGATCGTGAGTTGCGCATGGGTATCCCCGAGGCGGCCTCGTCCACGGATGCCGACCAGATCGACCTGTTCAAGGCCGATCCCGCGGGCGAGCGCATCGAGATCAAGACCCGCCGCAAGCTTGTCGAGCCGCGCACCGAAGCGCAGAAGGACTATGTGCGCTCGCTCTTCGACAAGGAGCTGTGCTTCGGCATCGGCCCCGCCGGCACCGGCAAGACCTATCTCGCCGTCGCGGTGGGCGTGTCGATGTTCCTGCAGGGCCATGTCGACAAGATCATCCTGAGCCGCCCGGCGGTCGAGGCGGGCGAGAAGCTCGGCTACCTGCCCGGCGACATGAAGGAAAAGGTCGACCCCTACATGCAGCCGCTCTACGATGCGCTGAACGACTTCCTTCCCGGCAAACAGGCCGCCAAGATGATGGAGGAGAAGGTGATCGAGATCGCGCCGCTCGCTTTCATGCGTGGGCGCACGCTGTCCCGCGCCTTCGTGGTGCTCGACGAGGCGCAGAACGCCACGACGATGCAGATGAAGATGTTCCTCACCCGTCTGGGCGAAGGCTCGCGCATGGTGATCACCGGCGACCGCTCGCAGGTCGACCTGCCGCGCGGCGTCACCTCGGGGTTGCACGATGCCGAACGACTGCTCAAGGGCATCCCCAAGATCAGCTTCAACTACTTCACCTCGAAGGACGTGGTGCGTCACCCGCTGGTCGCCGCGATCATCGATGCCTATGAAGCCGATGGCGCAGCGTAGGGCGGCGCGGCCGCCACTGGTCGATTGCCTGATCGAGGATCACCGCTGGGAAGAGGTGTCGCTAGGGGCCCTGGCCGAGAGCGCCTGCGTCGCGGCGCTCAAGGCGCTGGGACAGGACCCTTCGCTGTTCGAGATCAGCCTGTTGGGCTGTTCGGACGTGCGGATCGCCGATCTCAACGCGGATTTTCGCGGCAAGCCCACGCCCACCAATGTGCTGAGCTGGCCGTCCGAAGATCGCCGCCCCGATCGCGCCGGAGCCCGGCCCGCGCCGCCCCGCCGCGACCCCGTCGGTCCGACCGAGTTGGGCGATATCGCCATCGCTTGGGAGACCTGCCTGCGCGAGGCCGAGGCGGGCGGGCGGACAATCGCCGATCACGTTACGCATCTTTTGGTGCACGGCACCCTTCATCTCATGGGCTATGACCATGAAACCGATGCGGATGCGGCGCTGATGGAAGGTCTCGAGACAGAGGTACTTGGCAAGATGGGGGTATCGGACCCATATGCCGAAACAGCCGAGGCAGCACCGGAAGGAGAAGATGGGCGACGCGTTTGACACGGCCGACACGGGCAACACCCGTGACGGCGACGGAGATGGTCCCGAGGGGCCAAGTAGCGTCACCGCCGAGAATGGCGGGGGGCGCGGTTTCTTCAGCCGCATCATCGGGGTGCTGACACCTGCCGAGTCCGAGCTTCCGCCGGTCGAAGCGCCGCGCAGCTTCGCGCCGGTCCTGCCGGTACCGGGGATGCTCAACCTGCGGCGAATGCGGGTCGAGGACGTGATGGTGCCCAAGGCGGACATCATCTCGGTGCCCGTCACGATTCCCATGGAAGAGTTGGTCGAGGTGTTCCGTGACAGCGGCCTCACCCGGATTCCCGTCTTCGACGGCACGCTCGACACGCCGATCGGGTTGGTAAACCTCAAGGACTTCGCGCTGAAGTTCTGCTTCGTGCCCGAGCGGCCCGATTTTTCCCTGCGAGACATGCTCCGTTCTCTTCTCTACGTGCCGCCGTCGATGCCCTTGGGCGTGCTGCTGCAGAAGATGCAGGCCGAGCGGATACATATGGCGCTGGTCATCGACGAATACGGCGGCACCGACGGGCTCGTCACCATCGAGGACCTGATCGAGACCGTCGTGGGCGAGATCGAGGACGAGCACGACGTCGACGAGGCACAAAGCTTCCTGCGCGAAAAACCGGGCGTCTGGCTGGCGCTCGCGCGCACGCCGCTCGAAACCTTCGAGCGCGCGATCGGGCAGGATCTGACCGCGCATGAGGAGATCGACGAGGAAGAGATCGACAGCTTGGGCGGTCTCGTGTCGATGCTGGCGGGCCACGTGCCTGCCCGTGGCGAGGTGATCGAGCATCCGGCCGGGATCGAGTTCGAGGTGATCGACGCCGATCCGCGCCGGATCAAGCGGTTGCGCATCCGCATGCCCGAAAGCCGGGACAGTTGAACGGATGACTTCGGGCACGTTGCGGGCCACGGCCCGTCCCACCGCGCGGCGGCTTGCGGCGCGGCCCTGGCCTCGCGTCGGGCTGGCGGCGGTCGCGGGTGTCGTCGCTGCCTTGGGGCTGGCGCCTTGGGGGCTATGGTGGCTGACGCTCCCTGCGGTGGTGCTGGTGCTGGTGCTGCGTCGCTTCGCCACCACGCGGCGCGGCGCATTCCTCGTCGGCTGGGGCTTTGGCGCGGGCTGGTTCGGGTTGGGCCTGTCTTGGATCATCGAGCCGTTCTTCGTCGATGCGGCGCGCGACGGCTGGATGGCCCCCTTCGCGGTAGTGCTGCTATGCGGCGGGCTGGCGCTGTTCTGGGGCGCGGTCTTCACGCTTGCGCACCGCCGGGGTACGGGGGGGCTCGTGGCGTTGTGGGTCGCGGCCGAAATGGCGCGCGGCGTGGTGTTCACCGGCTTTCCCTGGGCGATGCCGGGGCACGTATTCATTGACACG
This sequence comes from Limimaricola cinnabarinus LL-001, assembly GCF_000466965.1. Taxonomy (GTDB): domain Bacteria; phylum Pseudomonadota; class Alphaproteobacteria; order Rhodobacterales; family Rhodobacteraceae; genus Limimaricola; species Limimaricola cinnabarinus. The sequence goes on along the minus strand of NZ_BATB01000004.1, from coordinate 29,425 downwards.
CCGGTGGCGCAGCTCGCCGCTTTGGGCGGTGCGCCGCTGCTGACGCTGATCGCGCTGGGCCTGCCTGCGGCCGCATTGGCGATCGGTCTCCGCGCCAGCCTCGCCATTCCGGTTCTGGCCAGCATCGGAGCATGGATCGCGCTCGATCCCGGCGCCGCGCCTATGCCCGTGCCAGAGGCCCCGATTGTCCGGCTGGTCCAGCCGAACGCGGCGCAGTCGCTGAAGTGGGACCCCAAATGGCTGCCGGTGTTTCACGAGCGGTTGATGGAGCTGACCCGTCAGGGCGATGTGCCCGATCTCGTGGTCTGGCCCGAGACGGCGCTGCCTTGGCTGCTCGATCAATCGGGCGATTCACTGGCCCAAGGCGTGGACGCGGCGCGAGGTGCGGCGCTGGCGCTCGGCATCCAGAGGCGCGATGGAGCGCGCTACTACAATTCGGCCATCGTGGTCGATGCGGCGGGCGAGATCACGTCGCTCTACGACAAGACGCATCTCGTGCCGTTCGGCGAATACATCCCCTTTGGCGAGGTCGCCGCGCGATTCGGCATCCAAGGTTTGGCAGCGAGCGAGGGCGGCGGTTATACGCCAGGGCCGGGGCTGCACCCGGTCTCGGTGCCCGGTATTGGGCTGGCACTGCCGCTGATCTGCTACGAGGGGATCTTCGCGGGCGAGATCAACGCGGCCGCCGCGACCGGGGCGCTGCGGCCCCGCCTGATGCTCCTGATGACCAACGACGCGTGGTTCGGCACCGTTTCCGGCCCTTACCAGCACTTCGCGCAGGCGCGGCTGCGCGCGATCGAGCAGCGCATGCCGATGGCGCGGGTTGCCAATACCGGCGTGTCCGGGATGATCGACGCGATGGGACGTGTGACCGCGCGGATCGAGCTGGGCAAGATGGGCGCGGTCGACGCGGCACTGCCGCCGCGCGGGCCGACGCCGGGCTATGCGCGCTGGGGCGATGCGCCGATGCTCGTGCTCCTGTTGCTTCTGGCGGCCGTCGGCTGGCGGCACAATCGGCTTGACCGGGACCAAGACGGAGCGTAGCGGGGTCGGATTCTCGACACAACGGCTTCCTGGCGTGTCGGGTGATTTTCAATGGAGCGCCTCCCCATGTCCCGCCAGAATTACATCTTCACCTCCGAATCGGTGTCCGAAGGGCATCCCGACAAGGTCTGCGATCGCATTTCCGACGCCGTGCTCGACGCGCTGCTGATCGAGGAGCCCGAGGCCCGCGTCGCCTGCGAGACCTTCGCCACGACCAACCGTGTCGTGGTCGGTGGCGAGATCGGCCTCAAGGACCGGGATCGCCTGTCCGAGATCCTGAGCGGGGTCGAGGGGATCGTGCGCGAGTGCATCCGCGACATCGGCTATGAGCAGGAGGCGTTCCACCACCGCGACGTCGAGGTGACGAACCTGCTGCACGCGCAGTCGGCGCATATCGCCCAAGGCGTGGACGCCACCGATGGCAAGGAAGAGGGCGCGGGCGATCAAGGCATCATGTTCGGTTATGCCTGCCGCGAGACGCCCGAGCTGATGCCCGCGCCGATCCACTACGCGCACCGGGTGCTCAAACGCCTTGCAGAGGCCCGAAAGTCCGGGGCCGAGCCGACGCTGCGCCCCGATGCCAAGAGCCAGATCTCCCTGCGCTACGAAAACGGCATGCCGGTCGCGGCCACGTCGATCGTGCTGTCGACCCAGCATTCGGACGAAGGCCAGACCAGCGCCGACATCCGGGCCATCGTCGAGCCCTATATCCGCGAGGTTCTCCCCGAGGGCTGGATCACGCCCGAGACGGAATGGTGGGTGAACCCCACCGGTCGTTTCGTGATCGGCGGACCGGACGGCGACGCCGGCCTCACGGGCCGCAAGATCATCGTCGACACCTATGGCGGCGCCGCGCCGCATGGCGGCGGTGCCTTCTCGGGCAAGGACCCGACCAAGGTCGACCGTTCTGCCGCCTACGCCGCGCGCTATCTCGCCAAGAACGTGGTCGCCGCTGGTCTCGCCGACCGCTGCACGATCCAACTGTCCTACGCGATCGGTGTGGCGCGGCCGCTGTCGATCTATGCCGATACCCATGGCACCGGCGTGGTCTCGAACGCCGAGATCGAACGCGCCGTGGCGCAGGCCATGGACCTTACCCCGCGCGGCATCCGGACGCAGCTCGGCTTGAACCGCCCGATCTATCAGCGCACGGCGGCCTACGGCCATTTCGGCCGCGCCCCCGAAGGCGATGGCGGCTTTTCGTGGGAGCGCACGGATCTGGCCGAAGCGCTCAAGCGCGGCCTCTGAACCCGAGGGCTCGAAGTGGCGGGGATCGGGCGGCCTTGCCACTTCGCTCTTCAAGTACGCATGGCGACCGGCACAGGCCTCCACGTGCTGCCAAGTCCTGTTGCGCGCGCGTCCGACCCGCGCTAACCCGCGCGCCATGACAAAAGGCTCGCATTCCTCGGGCGCCCCATGGCGCAACTTCTATGGCCGGATTCGCGGCAAAACCCTGCGCCCGACGCAGAAGGACCATCTCGAGCACGATCTCGACGCGCTCTCACCCGGTCCCGTCGGCTGGGACGTGAACCCCGAGCGCGCGCCCCTCGACCTCGCGGCCCGCTTTGGCGAACGGCCGATCTGGGTCGAGATCGGCTTTGGCGGCGGCGAGCACCTTGTGCACATGGCCAAGACATATCCGCAGGTGGCGATCATCGGTGCCGAGCCGTTCATCAACGGCGTGGCGATGCTTTTGGGCAAGATCCGCGATGCGGGCGTGGACAACATCTCGGCGCATCCGGGCGACGTGCGCGACCTGTTCGACGTGCTGCCCGAGGGCAGCGTCGAGAAGGCGTTTCTCAACTATCCCGATCCATGGCCCAAGGCGCGGCATCACCGGCGGCGCTTCGTGACGCAGGAGCATCTCGTGCCGCTTTTGCATGTGCTCAGACCCGGTGCCGAGTTCCGGGTGGCGACGGATATCCCCGATTATGTGCGCCAGACGCTCGAGGAGGTGCCGGTCGCGGGTTTCGAACGCATCGATCATTCCGACGATCGGGCCTGGGTCGACTGGCCTTCGACACGCTACGAGCAGAAGGCCCTGCGCGAGGGCCGGCGCCCGCATTACCTGACCTTCCGCAAACCCTGAGGGCGGGAGCCTCCGGCGGGAGAGTATTTCGGGAGTAAAGTGGCCCGGGGCGTGGACCATGTCCCGAGGCCGGTCTAGGAACGAGGCGATCAATTCACGAGGTGCCCCGATGTCCGGCCATGGCGATCCGATCCCGATGATGTCCCAACGCGGGCCCGCGCTTAGCGGTGAGGCGCATGTGCCCGGCGACAAGTCGATCAGCCACCGCAGCCTAATCCTCGGCGCGCTCTCGGTGGGCGAAACGGTGATCGAGGGGCTGCTTGAAGGGCAGGACGTGCTGGACACGGCCAAGGCGATGCGCGCCTTCGGGGCCGAGGTCACGGATCACGGCGAGGGCCGTTGGTCGGTGCACGGTGCAGGCGTCGGCGGTTTTGCCGAGCCTGAGGGCGTGATCGATTGCGGCAATTCCGGCACCGGCGTGCGGCTGATCATGGGGGCGATGGCCACCACGCCGATCACCGTGACCTTCACTGGCGACGCCTCGCTCTGCTCGCGCCCGATGGGGCGCGTCACCGATCCGCTGGCCCTGTTCGGCGCGCGCGCAGAAGGGCGCGAGGGCGGGCGGTTGCCGATGACGATCACCGGCGCGGCCGATCCCATGCCGGTGCGCTACACCGTGCCGGTGCCGTCGGCGCAGGTGAAATCGGCGGTGCTGCTGGCGGGGCTCAACGCTCCCGGCAAAACCGTGGTGATCGAGAAGGAGGCCACCCGCGACCACACCGAGCGGATGCTCGCAGGCTTTGGCGCGGAGCTGACGGTCGAGGAGACCGATGAGGGGCGGGTGATCACGCTCACCGGTCAGCCCGAGCTGACCCCGCAGCACATCGTGGTGCCGCGCGACCCCAGCTCCGCGGCCTTCCCGGTCTGCGCCGCGCTGATCGCCGAGGGCTCGGACGTGCTGGTCCCGAATATCGGCCTCAACCCGACCCGAGCCGGGCTGTTCGAGACGCTGCGGGAGATGGGCGCGGATCTCGTTTACGAGAACCCGCGCGAGGAGGGGGGCGAGCCGGTGGCCGACCTGCGGGCAAGGTTCTCCCCGAACATGAAGGGCATCGAGGTGCCGCCTGCCCGCGCCGCATCGATGATCGACGAATATCCGGTGCTCTCGGTCGTCGCGGCGTTTGCCCAAGGCCCGACCGTGATGCGCAGCGTCAAGGAGCTCCGCGTGAAGGAGAGCGACCGGATCGATGCCATGGCCCAAGGGCTGCGCGCCGCGGGCGTCGAGGTCGAGGAAGGCGAGGATTGGTGGATCGTCCATGGTCGCGGCCATGGAGAGGTGCCGGGCGGCGTCACGGTCGAGAGTCGTCTCGACCACCGCATCGCCATGTCCTTCCTCGTGATGGGGCTGGCCAGCAACGAGCCCATGCGCGTCGATGATGGCGGGCCGATCGCGACCTCCTTTCCGGTGTTCGAGCCGCTGATGACGGGTCTCGGCGCCGATGTGAGGCGGGCATGATCTTCACGGTCGCCATCGACGGCCCGGCCGCGGCGGGCAAGGGGACGGTGGGCCGCGCCGTCGCCGCGCATTTCGGCTTTGCGCATCTCGACACGGGGCTGTTGTACCGGGCCGTCGGCGCTTTGGTCCTGAAAGGCTCCGAACCGGTCGCGGCGGCGCGCGGGCTGGCGCCCGAGGCTCTGGAGCAGCCGGGCCTCAGAAGCCCCGAGGTCGCCCGGGCGGCCAGCGAGGTCGCGGTGATCCCGCAGGTCCGCGCGGCGCTGCTCGAGTTTCAGCGCGGTTTCGCGCGGCGCGAAGGGGGCGCGGTGCTTGACGGGCGTGACATCGGCACGGTGATCTGTCCGAGTGCCGAAGTGAAGCTCTTTGTCACCGCCAGCGCCGAAGCCCGCGCCGGGCGAAGGCTCGCGGAATTGCTGGAGGCCGGTCATGATGCCAGCTTCGACAGCGTGCTGGCGGATGTGAAGGCCCGCGATGCGCGGGATTCGGAGCGCGCCGCGGCGCCGTTGCGGCCCGCCGAGGACGCGTTCCTGCTCGACACCTCGGATCTGGACGCCGCGCAAGCAGTCTCGGCCGCCGTGGCGCGCGTGGCCGCGGCACTGGGGCGCTAGGACATCACGTCGCGCAGCACGGCGAGCAGGGTGCGGGTCGAGGTGAACATCGTCCCGAGCTGGTGGGTGACGAGGAACATCAGCGGATAGCTGAGACCCGGCCGTGCCTCGAGCCAGTCCAGAAGGCCGGTGTCCAGCAGGAGGCGCCGCAGCAAGGGCACCGCCGCAAGCGCGAGGCCCGCGCCAATCAGGCCGCCCACGAGGATGTCGCTGGGCCAGTGAAAGCCCAAGATCACGCGTGGCAGCGCGATGACGACGCCCGCATGCGCCAGCGCCACGAGCCCCCAGCGCCGGTCGATCAGCAGGATGCCGGTGGCCAGCGCCACGAACAGCACCGCGTGATCGCTCGGCATCGAGGACCAGCCGTTCAGGGTGTCGTGATCGATCGTGTCGGCAAGGCGCAGCGGCAGGTCCGGATCGTGGATCGGTCGCGCCCGGTAGGCAGGGACATCGACAGGACCCGCCCCGCCGCCAGCGCCAGCACCGCCGTGACCAATGTCGCGGCAAGACCCGCACGGCGCGCGCGACATGCGCATGCGGCACCATCCACAGCCCCCAGACCAGCATCATCAGCGGGATGCCCTTGAACACCGGGCTGGCCGAAAGCTGGACGAGCAGCGCATCGAGCACATCACCGCGCCCGGCGAACCCGTTCAGGGCGAGAAGTATGTCGAGATCCACCGGGCCTCCGTCGGTCGTGCTCCCCATAGGGCCGATGTGGCGCGGTCGGGACAATGGCGGCAGGGGCCTGGGCCGCAACTGCGGGCGCGAGTGTGGCCGTGCTGCTTGATCAGCGCGCTGGATCGGACTATAGACGCGAGCGTCAAGGGAACGGTACGCCATGCGCGTACGAGCAGGATCGGCAGGGTCGGAACTCCGGCCCTCGTCGCGTTGGAACGTTTCCGGGGCAAATCGTAATCCAAAGACCGGCGGAGACAACCGCCTGGCCCGTATAGCGACTTACAAAGGAAAAACTGACCGCATGTGCGCTAAAGCATCCATGGAGGAATTCGAAGCCCTCCTGAACGAAAGCTTCGAAATCGACACGCCGTCCGAAGGCAGCGTCGTCAAGGGCCGCGTTCTCGCCATCGAGGCGGGCCAGGCCATCATCGATGTCGGCTACAAGATGGAAGGCCGCATCGATCTCAAGGAATTCGCGAACCCCGGCGAGCAGCCGGACCTCAAGCCCGGTGACGAGGTCGAGGTCTTCCTGCGCCAGGTCGAAAACGCCCGTGGCGAAGCCGTCATCAGCCGTGAGATGGCCCGCCGCGAAGAAGCCTGGGACCGCCTCGAGAAGGCCTATGCCGACGAGGAGCGCGTCGAGGGCGCCATCTTCGGTCGCGTCAAGGGCGGCTTTACCGTCGATCTCGGCGGCGCCGTGGCCTTCCTGCCGGGCTCCCAGGTCGACGTGCGTCCCGTGCGCGACGCCGGCCCGCTCATGGGTCTCAAGCAGCCGTTCCAGATCCTCAAGATGGACCGTCGCCGGGGCAACATCGTGGTGTCGCGTCGCGCGATCCTCGAAGAGAGCCGCGCCGAGCAGCGCGCCGAGGTCATCGCCAACCTGCACGAAGGCCAGACGGTCGACGGCGTGGTCAAGAACATCACCGAATACGGTGCGTTCGTTGATCTGGGCGGCGTCGACGGCCTGCTTCACGTCACCGACATGGCGTGGCGCCGCGTGAACCACCCGTCCGAGATCCTGGCGATCGGCGAGACCGTCAAGGTCCAAGTCATCAAAATCAACAAGGAAACCCACCGCATCAGCCTCGGCATGAAGCAGCTGCAGGACGATCCGTGGGATTCGGTCGAGGGCAAGTTCCCGATCGAGAGCGTGCACACCGGCCGCGTGACCAACATCACCGATTACGGCGCCTTCGTGGAGCTGGAGCCGGGTGTCGAGGGTCTGGTCCACGTCTCCGAGATGAGCTGGACCAAGAAGAACGTGCACCCCGGCAAGATCGTTTCCACTTCGCAGGAAGTGGAAGTGATGGTGCTCGAGATCGACAGCGCCAAGCGCCGCGTCTCGCTCGGCCTGAAGCAGACCCAGCGCAACCCGTGGGAAGTCTTCGCCGAGACCCATCCCGAGGGCACCGAGGTCGAGGGCGAGGTGAAGAACATCACCGAGTTCGGCCTGTTCGTCGGCCTTCCGGGCGACATCGACGGCATGGTCCACCTGTCCGACCTGACTTGGGAAGGTCGTGGCGAGGACGTGATCGGCGACTTCCGCAAGGGCGACGTCGTGAAGGCCAAGGTCACCGAGGTCGACATCGAGAAGGAGCGCATCTCGCTCTCCATCAAGGCGATGGACGGCGACCCGTTCGCGGATGCCATCGGCGGCGTGAAGCGCGGCTCGATCATCACCGTCGAGGTGACCAAGATCGAAGACGGCGGCATCGAGGTGACCTATGAGGGCATGAAGTCCTTCATCCGTCGCTCGGACCTGTCGCGCGACCGTGCCGAGCAGCGCCCCGAGCGCTTCGGCGTCGGCGACAAGATCGACGTGCGCGTGACCAATGTCGACAGCAAGACCCGCAAGCTGGGCCTGTCGATCAAGGCGCGCGAGATCGCCGAAGAGAAGGAAGCGGTCGAGCAGTACGGTTCCTCCGATTCGGGCGCCTCGCTGGGCGACATCCTCGGCGCTGCCCTCAAGGGCGACCGCTGAGCCCGTCGGGGCCTCTCGGGGCCCCGGCCACAAGATCGGCCTCGTCGTCCGGAAACGGACGGCGGGGCCTTTTCGTGAACGGATCGCGAAAACAGTCCCCTTGATTTGACTGCACTATTTATCGGAACCCGTGAACGTCCTATAGTCTTCCTGTCACAGGTCCGTGACACCCCGCCTCCGGGGTGTCGGCCGGGCAAGGGGGGGCGCACATGATTCGATCCGAACTGATCCAGAAGATCGCGGACGAGAACCCGCATCTCTATCAACGCGACGTGGAAAAGATCGTGAACACCATCTTCGACCGGATCACCCAGGCCATGGCCGAGGGCAACCGCGTCGAATTGCGCGGCTTCGGGGCCTTTTCGGTCAAGAAGCGCGACCAGCGTCTCGGCCGCAATCCCCGCACAGGCGAGGCGGTCGAGGTCGACGAGAAACACGTCCCCTTCTTCAAGACCGGCAAGCTGTTGCGCGACCGGCTCAATGGGAAATAGAACCAAGACATGAGAGCTCTCCGCACCGCCTTTTGGGGCATCGTCGCCATCTGTCTCGTCATCCTCGGCCTCGCCAATCGCGGCGTCGTCACGCTGCGCGTACTGCCCGAGGGGCTCAGCGGCCTGTTCGGCGTCTCGCCCGATGTCGACATGCCGCTCTATGCCGTCATCCTGATCGGCGTGGCGCTCGGCCTCCTGATCGGCTTCCTGTGGGAGTGGCTGCGCGAGCACAAGCACCGCGCCGAGGCCCGCAAGCGCGCCCGCGAGGTGAACCGGCTCGAGCGCGAGGTGGACCGCCTTCGCCACGAGAAGCACGAGGGCGAGGACGACGTGCTGGCCCTCGTCGATGCGCCGGCCGTGCCCGCGCGCGCCTGACCGTGCCTGTCTCCGTCAAGATCTGCGGCCTGTCCGACAGGGCAGGCCTCGACGCCGCCATGGCGGCGGGCGCGCGCTATGTGGGTTTCGTGTTCTTTGCGAAATCCCCACGCGCGGTGACGGTCGAGCAGGCCGCCGCGCTCGCCGTCGATGTGCCGCCGGGCATCGCCAAGGTGGCGCTGGTGGTGGATGCCGACGACGCCACACTCGACGAGATCGTGGCACGGGTGCCGCTCGACATGCTGCAGCTTCATGGCCACGAGACACCCGAGCGCGTGGCCGAGGTCCGTGCGCGTTACGGCCTGCCGGTGATGAAGGCAGTGGGCGTGGCCTCCGAGGCCGATCTGCCCGCGCTTAATGCCTATGCCGCCGTGGCCGACCAGATCCTTGTCGACGCCAAGGCACCCAAAGGTGCCCCGCTTCCGGGCGGCAATGGGCTGGCCTTCGACTGGCGGCTGATCGCGGGACGGCGCTGGCCGGTGCCGTGGATGTTGGCGGGCGGTCTCACGCCCGACAACCTCGCCGAAGCGGTGGCCCGAACCGGCGCGCGGCAGGTCGACGTATCTTCGGGCGTGGAACGCGCGCCGGGTGTGAAGGATGAGGTCCGCATTCGCGCCTTTCTCGACGCCGCAGGCCTCTGAGGGGCATCAATTTGGGCGATTGCCCCGGCCTGTCGGCTGCCCTACATGCCATCCATGAGCAAACCCGTCGATCACGAGCGTGAGAAGGCCCGGCTGCGCCGGCAGATGCGGGCCATGACCGGCGGATCGCCACGTTTGCACGGGCTGACCGAACGATTGATGGCGGACCATGCGCGCTGGATTCGCATTCCCGCGGGGATCCTGTTGATACTGGGTGGTTTCGCCGCGATCCTGCCGCTCTTCGGGCTGTGGATGCTGCCGATCGGTCTGGCGCTTCTGGCGGTGGATTTGCCGATGCTGCGACCGGGCGTCAACTCCACGCTGATCCGGGGCCGTCGCTGGAGCGACGGCATGCTGCGCCGCTGGCGCGACAGGAACCACGCCGCGCCCCGGGACCGCGACTGACGCCTTGGGCCTTTACCGTGCGGCGCGGCAAGGGTAGTCCGGACGCCGAACGCGAGGAGGCTCAGCGCATGGCGGACGATCTCATCAACAGCTTCATGGCCGGGCCCGACGAGGGCGGCCGCTTCGGCGAATTCGGAGGCCGCTTCGTCTCGGAGACGTTGATGCCACTGATCCTGTCGCTCGAGGCCGAATATGAGAAGGCCAAGACCGACGACGCCTTCTGGGCCGAGATGAACGACCTGTGGACCCATTATGTGGGTCGCCCGAGCCCGCTCTATTATGCCGAGCGGCTGACCGAGCATCTGGGCGGCGCCAAGATCTATCTCAAGCGCGACGAGCTGAACCACACCGGCGCGCACAAGATCAACAACGTGCTGGGTCAGATCATCCTCGCCCGTCGCATGGGCAAGACCCGGATCATCGCCGAGACCGGCGCAGGCCAGCACGGCGTCGCCACCGCGACGGTCTGCGCCAAGTTCGGCCTGAAATGCGTGGTCTACATGGGCGCGCATGACGTGGAGCGGCAGGCGCCCAACGTGTTCCGGATGCGGCTTCTGGGTGCGGACGTGATCCCTGTCACCTCCGGGCGCGGCACCCTCAAGGACGCGATGAACGACGCGCTGCGCGACTGGGTTACCAATGTGCGCGATACCTTCTACTGCATCGGCACCGTCGCGGGCCCGCACCCCTATCCGGCGATGGTGCGCGACTTCCAGTCGATCATCGGCAAGGAGGTGCGCGAGCAGATGCACGAGGCCGAGGGGCGCCTGCCGGACACGTTGATCGCCGCGATCGGCGGCGGGTCGAATGCGATGGGGCTGTTCTTCCTTTTCTTGACGACCGCGAGGTGAACATCATCGGCGTCGAGGCGGGCGGTAAGGGCGTCGACCAGAAGATGCAGCACTGCGCCTCTCTCACCGGCGGACGCCCCGGTGTGCTGCATGGCAACAAGACCTACCTGCTGCAGGATGATGACGGCCAGATCCTCGAAGGTCACTCGATCTCGGCCGGGCTCGATTACCCCGGCATCGGCCCCGAACATGCCTGGCTGCATGAGATCGGCCGCGCGCAATACGTGGCGATCACTGACATGGAGGCGCTAGAGGCGTTCAAGCTGTCTTGTGCGCTCGAAGGCATCATCCCGGCGCTGGAGCCGTCTCACGCATTGGCCCATGTCATGAAGATCGCGCCGGATCTACCGCGCGACCATCTCTTGGTAATGAACATGTGCGGTCGGGGCGACAAGGACATCTTCACTGTCGCCAAGCATCTGGGCGTTGATATCTCGGCTTGATTTGTTTGGCCTCACGATTATGTGATCACTTGCCGTCGAACGGAGTTGTCGGATGACACGTTGGACGACGAACTCACAATTGAGAGGACACGACATGCTGAACAAACTGACTTTCGCTGCTGCCACGACCGCCCTCGTTCTGGGTGCTTCGGCCGCTTCGGCGCAGAGCATTCCGTTCGCCGAGGTCGACACCGACGGTGACATGATGCTGTCGAACGACGAGCTGGTCGCTGCCTTCGGCGCCGACGGCGCGGCGATCCTGATGGAGGACGACAGCGACGGCGACATGATGCTGAGCGTGCAGGAAATCCGCATCGCGACCGGCATGAGCATGGCGACCGAGCCGGCTTCGCCCGAAGCCCGCGCCGAGTCCGATGATGACGAAGATCCGGATTACCGCGACGCCACCGAATCCACGATCCAAGAGAACAATACCGAGACCGAAGGCTTCATCGAAGAGGGTGAAGACGGCGACGGCGAAGGCGACGAGGACGACGGTCAGTAACGCCAGTCGTTCCATACCTGATCTGAAGGGCCGACCGGATATCCTCCGGTCGGCCTTTTTCTGTTTCAGTCTTTATGTTTAGTTCACACGAATACGTGTCGTACGGTAACGAACCCTATCGGGTCTGAAGGGTTGGGGAGCGAACTCATTCTGGAGACGAAAATGCTCAAGACCTTTACCAGCGCCGCTGCACTTACCGCTCTCATGGCCGGTGGCGCCATGGCGCAGGACGACATGATGATCGATACCGATGCCACGGCCATGCAGATGTCGATGATGGACGGGCAGACCACTGTGACCTTCCCCCGCATCAACACCCGCCAGGACGGCTACATCGTCCTGCACGCCGTTACCGATGGCGAGCCGGTGGTGCCTGAATCGCTGGCACACGCCATGGTCATGGCCGGCGAGAACACCGATGTCACCGTGATGGTGCCCGGGGCGCTTGCCGCCGGGACCGAACTCGTGGCCATGCTGCACGTCGAGTCGAACGGCAACGGCGTCTATGATTTTGGCCCCGACATGACCGACGTCGACACGCCGGTCATGGTCAACGACGCGCCCGTGACGGCGATGTTCACCGTTCCCGAAGGCATGATGATGCACTCGGGCGACGACATGCCCTCGACCGACATTGCTGAACCGGAAGTCCGTGCCGAGTCCGATGACAGCAGCGATCCGGATTACCGCGACACCGACGAATCCACGATCCAGCCCAACGACACCGAAACCGAAGGCTTCATCGAAGAGGGTGAAGATACCGAAGGTGAAGGCGACGAAGACGACGCTGGTTGATCTTGGTGATTTAGCGGGATCGGCTTCGCGGCCGGTCCCGTCAAACAAAGCCTCGGCTGGACAGTATCCGGCCGGGGCTTTTGCTTGTCAGCTTGCGTGTTGTGTCAGAACCTCGAGCGGCACGATTTCGAGCGCGCGTTTGTGGGTGGCGGCAAGGTGTACCCGAGGCGCGCAGCCCTCGTCATGGGCCTGCAGAAAACGTCCCGCACAAAGGCACCAGCTGTCTCCGGGGGCCAGACCGGCAAAGCCGAACTCAGGTCGCGGCGTGCTCAGGTCATTGCCCACATATTTCGAATAGGCGAGGAATTCGGCCGTCATCACCGCGCAGACCGTATGGCTGCCTTGGTCCTCGGCGCAGCTGTTGCAGTGCCCATCCCGAAAGAACCCGGTCAGGGGCGCGGTCGAGCAGGGCGCCAGCGGGCCGTCCAGAACGTTAAGCGACGGGTCCATCTGCATGGCAATCCTCCTGAAAGGGGTCAGTGGGCGCGCCAGAATTGGTAGCGCGGCGAACCTTCGGCAACTCCGGTCGAACAAGTCACCTGAACCGATCCGCCAGCTTTTGCAGGGCAGAGCGATCATCTAACCTGTCCGGTTCTGCCGAGGCGGGGTCCTGTCGCGCCGCGGGTTCGGTCTCGGGCGCCTGCGGCTCGGCGGGTCGGCCCTTGGTCCCACCACCGGAACGCGGCGGGTTCAGTCGCAGTGATACTGCGTTGAGGAACCGCGCATCGTCGCCCGCCGCCAAGGCTGCCGCTCCGTCGGAGATACCGCGCAGCATGTCGTCGAGCCAGGCCTCGTCGGCCTTGGCGAAATCCTTGAGCACGTAGCCCGGCACCGCATCCTTGTGGCCGGGATGGCCCACGCCCATGCGCACGCGGTCGTAATGCGGCCCCAGGTGCTGGTGGATCGAACGCAGGCCGTTATGCCCCGCGTGACCGCCGCCAGCCTTGGTCTTGAGCCGCCCGGGCACGAGATCGATCTCGTCATGAAAGACGCAGATGTCGGTGCTGTCGATCTTGTGGAACCGCGCCGCCTCACCGACCGACTGGCCGGACAGGTTCATGAAGGTCATTGGCTTGAGAAGCAGCACCTTCTGCGACCCGAGCCTGCCCTCGGACATCTCGCCCTGAAACTTCGCGCGCCAAGGCGCGAAGCCGTGATCCTCCGCGATCCGGTCCACGGCCATGAAGCCGATGTTGTGACGATTCCGGGCATATTTGCCGCCCGGGTTTCCAAGTCCGACGAAGAGTTTCATGCGGCGGAACCTAGCGCGCCGCCACGCGCAGGGCCAGTGCCCGGACGCAAAACGGGGCCCCGAAGGGCCCCGTTTCCACACGCTTGGTCGCCAAGGCGATCAGGCGTCGGTCTGCTCGGTCGCCTCGACCTCGTCGGCGGCGGGCTCGGCCTCTTCCTCGGCGGCGGCGGCGAGCTTCGAGGGCGCCGAGATGTTGGCGATCACGAAGTCACGGTCGATCGTCGGCTTGGCGCCCGAGGGCAGGGTGACGTCGCTGATGTGGATCACGTCACCGATCTGCTTGCCGGTCAGGTCGACCACGATCTGCTCGGGGATCTCGCCGGCGAGCACGTTCAGCTCGACCTCAGGGCGGACCACCGTGAGCACGCCGCCGCGCTTGATGCCCGGCGCGTCCTTGTGGTTCTCGAACTCGACATGGATATAGAGGCTGATCCGCGTGGTGCGGCGCAGGCGCAGCAGGTCCACATGGGTCGGCAGGTCGCGCACCACGTCGCGCTGCACCGAGCGGCAGATAACGCGCACGTCGTCCTGGCCCTCGACCTTGAGGTTAAACAGCGTTGACAGGAAACGGCCTGCCTTCAGCTTCTTGATCAGGGCGTTGTAGGGCAGGTTGATCGGCAGCGGATCGGCGCCGCCGCCATACACGATGCCCGGAACGAGGTTCTCGCGACGTGCCTGACGAGCGGCCCCCTTGCCTGTCCCCGTGCGTGCCGTGGCGACGAGATCCGGAATCTCTTTGGCCATTGGTAAGTCCTTTCAGGTGATGGGCCATCCTCCAAGGGTGTATGGCCCGATTCAGAACCTGTGCCCTTAGCGCCGAATCCCCCGTTTGAAAAGGCCTGCATGGGCATAAACAGGCGCAGGCGACGCGGCGTCTCTGGACTGTCGGTCCGCCGCGTGGCACGGCCTTGCGCATGTCCATTCTCTCGGCTCTCCGACTGACCCGCGCGCCGGGCTCCGCCTTCGTGGTCATGGGGCTCTACTGGGGCGTCTTCGCCGCGCATGTGCCGGTGTTCCGCGACCGTCTCGGCGTCGATGACGCGGTGTTCGGCTCGTTGCTGCTTGGCTCCTCCCTCGGCCTCCTGACGACGATGTGGCTGGCGCCGCGGTTCGATCAGAAGCTGGGGCGCGCGGCCTTGCCCGTCGCGGCGGCACTTCTGGCGCTGGCGTGGATCGCACCGGCGCTTGCCGCGACGCCGCTGGCTTTCGCCATCGGCATGGTCGGCGTCGGCATGGCGTCGGGCGTCTGCGACGTGGTTCGGGCGTCTGCGACGTGGTGATGACGCGCGGGTGAGCCAGATCGAGGCGCAGTCGGGGCGTTCCTTGATGAACGCCAATCACGGGCTGTTCTCGCTGGCCTATGGTTGCGCCGCGCTCGCCTCCGGCCTCACCCGCGAGGCCGGGTTGCCGATCCTCGTGGTGTTCGGTGGCATGACGGTCGTGACGCTGGTGCTGATGCCGCTTTTGTGGCGCGCGCCCTCGCCGGAGATGATGCCGGAGGAAGGGGCGTCGGTGACGCTGCCGCTCTGGCCGGTGGCGCTGTGCGGTATCGTGGTGATGATCGCCTTTCTGAGCGAGGCCACGGTCGAAAGCTGGTCGGCGCTGCATATCGAACGGACGCTGGGCGGTGGCGCGGCGCAGGGCGCGCTTGGTCCCGCCCTTCTGGGCATCACCATGACGCTGGGCCGTTTCGGCGGTCAGGCACTGGCCGAGAGGCTCAGTGAGACGGCAGTGATCCGGGTGGCGGCTCTGGTCTCGGCCTTTGGCGCGGCGATCGCGGCGATGGCCCCGGTGCCGATGGTGGCCTATCTCGGCTTTGCGATCACCGGTCTCGGCATTTCGGTGATCGGCCCGATGGGGCTGGCACTGGCGGGGCGCATGGTGGCGCCGCATCAGCGGTCGCAGGCCATCGCCCGTGTTGCCGTCATCGCTTTTTGCGCCTTCCTGATCGCACCGGTGCTGATGGGCGGATTGTCGGAGGTATTCGGCCTGCGGCTGGCCTTCGGGGCCGTCGCGGCGCTGCTGCTGATGATCCTGCCCCCGGTGCTGGCGCTGCGCCGCCGGGCTCGCGCGCTGGCAGCCGTTCCGGCCTGAGCCGGACCGGGCCGGGCACGGTGCCGCATTACTCGCCTTGCCCCCTTCGCTTGTGATGGCGCCACGCGGCGTCTAGACAACCATTGCAATCTTTGAACGAGGCGTGCGATGGCCCGATCCCCCAAGACCAGCGACGAGGACCGGCCGGGCTCGCGCAACATCGGGGCGCTGCGGGCGCTCTGGCCGTTCATCGCGCCCTATCGCGGCATCATGACGCTCGCCATTTCGGCGCTGGTGTTCACTGCCTGCGTAAGCCTCGTGCTGCCGCTGGCGGTGCGCCGGGTGGTCGACAATTTCGAGGTCGACGCAGGTATGCTGCTCGACCGGTATTTCGCTGCGGCTTTGGTGATCGCGGGGCTGCTCGCGCTGGGCACGGCGGCGCGTTACTACCTAGTGACGCGGCTGGGCGAGCGGGTGGTGACCGACATTCGCAAGGCGCTTTTTGGGCGGATGGTGGGCATGAGCCCCGCCTTCTACGAGAGGATCATGACCGGCGAGGTGCTGAGCCGGATCACCACCGACACCACGCTGATCCTGTCGGTGATCGGCTCCTCGGCCTCGATCGCGCTGCGCAATCTGCTGATCCTGATCGGCGGTCTGGCGCTCTTGATGCTGACCTCGGCCAAGCTCACCGGGCTGGTGCTGCTGATCGTACCCGCGATCATCGTGCCGATCGTGGTGCTGGGCCGCCGGTTGCGCGTCCTGAGCCGAGAGAACCAGGACTGGATCGCGGCCTCCTCGGGCAATGCCTCAGAGACGCTTTTGTCGGTGCAGACCGTGCAGGCCTACAGCCACGAGGCGCGCAGCAAGGAGCGGTTCGACGAGATCACCGAAAAGAGCTTTGTCGCGGCGCGTGAGCGGATCGGCACACGGGCGGTGATGACGGCGATCGTCATCTTCCTGATCTTCGCGGGCATCGTCGGCGTGCTGTGGATCGGCGCGCGAGACGTGAACGCCCGTGAGATGTCCATCGGCGCGCTGGTGCAGTTCGTGATCTACGCGGTGATGGTCGCAGGATCGGTCGGTGCGCTGACCGAGATCTGGGGCGAGCTGCAACGCGCGGCGGGAGCGACAGAGCGTTTGGTCGAGCTTCTCAATGCCGAAGACAGCCTGCGTGAGCCGTCCGCCCCGCGACCAGTGCCCGAGGCGCGTGGCGAGATCGTGTTCGACGATGTCTCCTTTTCCTATCCCTCGCGCCCCGACGTCTCGGCGCTCGACCATGTCAGCGTCACCATCGCACCGGGAGAGACGGTGGCGCTGGTCGGCCCTTCGGGGGCGGGTAAGACGACGATGATCCAGCTCCTGCTGCGGTTCTGGGATCCGAAGACTGGCCGGGTCACGCTCGACGGGACGGACCTGCGTGACATGGCGCGGTCGGATTTCCGGTGTCGGATGGCGCTGGTGCCGCAGGACCCGGTGATCTTTGCCGACACGGCGCGCGAGAATATTCGCTTCGGCCGCCCCGACGCCACCGATGCCGAGGTCGAGGCCGCGGCTCATGCCGCCGCCGCGCACGAGTTTCTGATGGCACTGCCCGACGGCTATGACAGCCAGGTCGGCGAGAGGGGCGTGATGCTGTCGGGCGGGCAGAAACAACGGATCGCCATCGCGCGCGCGATCCTGCGCGACGCGCCGGTACTGCTGCTCGACGAAGCGACGAGCGCGCTCGACGCCGAAAGCGAAAGGCTGGTGCAGCGCGCCGTGGACCGGCTCGCCACCGGGCGCACGACGCTCATCGTGGCGCACCGTCTGGCCACGGTGAAGAAGGCCGACCGTATCCTGGTCTTCGAGGCGGGCCGGATCGTGGCGCAGGGCAGCCACGACGCGCTGGTGGCCGAGGGCGGGCTCTATGCCCGTTTGGCGCGGCTGCAATTCACCGATGGCATGATCGAGGCCGCCGAGTAGCGTCGAGGGTCTCGAAAACCCCTTGCGCGATACGGGGCTATCGCGGCGTCATGCTTGCGTGACGCGCGGGTCAGTCTGATGCTTCGTGCAGGGATGGAGCCGCGAGGCGGCACGAATACGACAACCGACCGGGGAGGAACGGAATGGGTTTTGCGGGCATGGCCGATCGCGCAGCGATCGAGGCCGGGGGAACATGGGCGGCGCAGGGCCAGCCGGCGACGACACACGGCCTGTTGGAGCGGACCGCCAAGGCTTTTCCGGAGCGCGAGGCGCTGAGTTTCCAGCTCCTGTCCGACCCCAAGGCTCCGGCCGAAACGCTGAACTGGACCGAGCTGCACGCAAAATCGATTCAGACCGCGAACCTGCTGCGCGAGCTGGGCGTGGGCGAAACCGACGTGGTAGCCTTCCTGCTGCCCAACTGCTCGGAAGTGGTGCAGAGTTATCTCGGCGGTCAGATCGCGGGCGTCGTAAACCCGATCAACCCGCTTCTCGATGCGGGCCAGATCGGGGCGATCCTGCGCCAGACCAAAGCCAAGGTGCTGATCACGCTCAAGGCATTCCCCAAGAGCGACGTGGCGCAGAAGGCCGCCGAAGCGGTAGCGCTGGCGCCCAACGTTAAGACGGTACTCGAGGTCGACCTGCTGCGCTACCTCACCGGGGTGAAGAAGCTTATCGTGCCATTGATCCGGCCCAAGGTGCCGGTGCGCCACAAGGCCCGCGTGCTCGACTTCTCGCGCGAGGTTGCGCGCCAGCCGCGCAGTCTCGCCTTCGCCGACAGCCCAGGCGACCGTGTCGCGGCGCTGTTCCACACCGGCGGCACCACCGGCATGCCCAAGGTGGCGCAGCTGCGCTACTCCGGCATCGTCTATAACGGTTGGCTTGGCGGGCGGCTGATGTTCTCGGACCGCGACAACATCATTTGCCCATTGCCGATGTTCCATGTCTTTGCGGCCATCGTCATCATGGGATCCTCGCTGGCCTCGGGCGCGCATGTGATCCTGCCGACCCCGGCAGGCTACCGGGGCGAGGGGGTGTTCGACAACTTCTGGAAGCTGGTCGAGCGCTGGCAGGTGACCTTCATGATCACCGTGCCGACCGCGATCTCGGCCCTGATGCAGCGCCCCGTGAATGCCGACATCTCGACGCTCAACCTCGCATTCTCGGGCTCCGCGCCACTGCCGGTCGAGCTTTACAAGCGCTTCGAGGAGGCGGCGGGCGTCACCATCTGCGAGGGGTACGGTCTCACCGAGGCGACCTGTCTGGTGGCGATCAACCCGCCCGAGGGCGAAAAGAAGGTGGGTTCTGTGGGCGTGCCGTTCCCCTATACGCAGGTGCGCATCCTCGACCCGAACACCGGCGAGGACTGCGCGCCCGACACGGTGGGAGAGATCTGCGTGTCGAACCCCGGCGTGGCACGCGGCGACACCTATACCGATCCCGCCAAGAACGACGGGCTCTATTGGCCCGGCGATGAGGATGAGCGGCAGTTCCTGCGCACCGGCGATCTGGGGCGGATCGACGCCGATGGGTATCTATGGATCACCGGCCGGGCCAAGGACCTGATCATCCGGGGCGGTCACAATATCGACCCCGCCGAGATCGAGGAGGCGCTGGCCGCCCATCCCGCGATCGCCTTTGCGGGGGCCATCGGTCAGCCGGATGCGCATGCGGGCGAGGTGCCTTGTGTCTATGTCGAACTAGTGGACGGCGCCGAGATCGATCGCGCGGCATTGCTCGACTACGCGCGCGAGCACGTGCCCGAACGGGCCGCCCGGCCGCGTCATCTCGAAATCCTGCCCGAACTGCCCAAGACGGCGGTCGGCAAGATCTTCAAGCCGGCGCTGCGCAGAATGGCGATCGCCCGGGTCTATGACGAAGCATTGGCCGCAGCCGGTGTCGGGGCCGAGGTGGCGGAGGTGGTCGAGGACAGCCGCCGCGGTCTCGTCGCCAAGATCCGGCGCACCGGCACCGCGACCGAGGCCGATGCCGCCAAGGCCCTCGGGGCCTTCACGCGGCCCTGGGACTGGATCGGCGACTGAGGCTCCACCCCGAAGAAGGCATGATGGCGAGGGGGGCGGACCCCTCGCCACGACGCGTCAGTGCATCGCCGCCCAGAGCGGGGTTTCAATCACGGGAACCGCGATCGGACAGGTCTCCGGGGTTCGGGAGGACGCGCGGCAGGACGCGGCGATCATTTGCTCCAGACGCATCCCTTCGCTCGCCTGCGGAGCGGGAAGATCTTGCCGGTTGTCCTGAGGGATCGAGGGGGTGGTGGCTGCAAGGGCGATAACGCCCAGCAACGCCCACGGAAGAAGCGGGTCGACTGTATACATGGAAACTCTCTGAACACAAAATAGCAACACATCTACTGAGCGAATTGCTGAAGGATTCCGCAAGGGAGAATCGCGATCCGTCAGGCAGATTAACTCACCCCGAGGGCAAATGGCCTCAATCCCAAAGGTCTATATCGAAAAGGGGAGGGGTGGTGCTGCAGGAGAGGATTGAACTCTCGACCTCACCCTTACCAAGGGTGTGCTCTACCACTGAGCTACTGCAGCGTCTGGGCGGGCTTTTACCTGCCGGGCAGCGAGCGCAAGGGGATTTTCGACAGATTGACGCAACTTGACGCGACGGTCCGCGATTGTCGGCGTATGGCCGGGTTTGCGCGCCGGGAACTGGACGGAAAGGGGCAGGGACGCTATCTGCGCCTACATGAAAGCACCTCGCCAGGACCCGCCCCGCGCGGCCGATCGCAAGGACCGCCTCAAGGCGGCTCTCAAGACCAACATTGCCCGTCGCAAAGCGCAGGCGCAGGCGCGCGCCACCGAGGCCAAGCCCGGCGACGAGAAAGAGAAAGAGTAGCAGGCATGGATTCGATCATCGTACGCGGCGGCGCCGAGCTGCGCGGCCAGATCCCGATCGCCGGCGCCAAGAACGCCTGCCTCGCGTTGATGCCCGCGACGCTTCTGTCCGAAGAGCCGCTGACGCTCACCAATGCGCCGCGCCTGTCGGACATCGTCACCATGACGCAGCTTCTAGAGTCGCTCGGCTGCGAAGTGTCCTCGATGCAGGGCGGCAAGGTCATCGCCCTGTCGACCCATGACCTCGCCTCGACCCGGGCCGACTATGAGATCGTGCGCAAGATGCGCGCCTCGAACCTCGTGCTGGGTCCGCTTCTGGCGCGCGCCCACGAGGCGGTGGTCTCGCTGCCGGGTGGCTGCGCGATCGGCGCGCGGCCCATGGACATCCACATCGAGGCGCTCACGGCGCTAGGTGCCGAGATCGAACTTAAGGACGGCTATCTGCACGCCATGGCGCGCGGCGGCCTTCGGGGCGGGCGCGTGAAGCTGCGCTTTGCCTCCGTGGGCGCGACCGAGAACGTGCTGATGGCCGCGACGCTCGCCAAGGGATCGACGGTCATCGAGAACGCGGCGCGCGAACCCGAGATCATCGATCTCGCGCGCTGCCTGCGGGCGATGGGCGCGCAGATCGCAGGCGAGGGCAGCTCGACCATCGAGGTGCAGGGCGTCGACCGGCTCGGCGCCGCGACCCATCGGGTCGTCACCGACCGGATCGAACTTGGCACCTACATGCTGGCCCCCGCCTTTACCGGCGGCGAGGTGGAGTGTCTCGGTGGCAAGCTCGAACTGATCGGCGCCTTCGTCGAGAAGCTCGACGCCGCGGGCATCGAGGTGACCGAAACCGAAACCGGCCTCAAGGTAAAGCTGCGCGGCGACCGCCCGCGTGCCGTGGACGTGACGACCGAGCCATTCCCGGGCTTTCCCACCGATCTGCAGGCGCAAATGATGGCAATGCTCTGCACCGCGACGGGCACCAGCCGTCTTGAGGAAAAAATCTTCGAGAACCGGTTCATGCACGCGCCCGAGCTTCAGCGCATGGGCGCGAAGATCGAGGTGCATGGCGGCCACGCGGTCGTCACCGGCGTCGACAAGCTCAAGGGCGCGCCGGTGATGGCGACCGACCTGCGGGCCTCCGTTTCCCTGATCCTCGCGGGGCTTGCCGCCGAAGGCGAGACGATCGTGAACCGGGTCTATCACCTCGATCGCGGCTATGAGCATGTCGAGGACAAGCTCAGCGCAGTGGGCGCCAGAATCGAAAGGGTGCGTGCATGACCGCAACCCGCGACGCGACATTCGAAGAGGGCGCGCAGCGCCCCTTGCGGCTCAAGGCGCTCGATGGCGACGATGTGCAGGTGATTTCGGCGCTGGTGCAGGATTCGGTCCTGCCCGCCGCCGAGATGGCCTGGCGCAAGAGCGAGCGGCGCTTCGGGATGCTGCTCAACCGCTTCCGTTGGGAGGATCCTGCGACCACGCGCGAGGCCGAGCGCGTGCAATCGGTGCTCTGCGTCGAGAACGTGATGGCGGTGCGCAGCCAGGGTCTCGATCCGCGCGACCGCGACACGGTGCTGTCGCTGCTGGCGGTGGTGTTCGCTCCGGGAGAAGATGGCACGGGAACGATCCGGTTGATCCTTGCGGGCGACGGCGAGATCGCGATCGATGTCGAGGCCCCGGAGCTGGTGCTGCGCGACGTGACCCGGCCCTATGCCGCGCCCTCGGGCAAGGCGCCCCGGCACCCGGAGTGATCCGCGACCTCGGTCCCTGTGACCTGTCCGAATGGCGCAGGATTCGGACCGAGGGACTGCGGCTGTTCCCCGAGGCGTTCCTGACCACGCTGCGGGAGGAGCTGGCCCGCTCAGACGAGGAGGTCGCGGAAAGCCTCGCGGGGCGTCTCGTGCTGGGTGTTTTCGAGGATGACCGGCTGGTCGGCACGGCTGCTCTCGATCCAGTGGTCGAGGCGACGGCAACTGCGCACCGGGTGATGCTCAATGCTTTCTACGTGAGTGCCCAAAGGCATGGCACGGGCATCGGTGCGCGTCTGTTGGGTGCCACGCTTGACCGGGCCGCCGCCGATGGAAAGCTGCAGGTGGAACTGTTCGTGGCCGCGCAGAATGCCCCCGCGATCCGGCTCTACGAAAAACATGGTTTCGTCCGGCACGGTTTCCTGCCGCGCACCGCGCGCCTTGAAAGCGGCTTCGTCGACGACCTCTACTACCTGCGGCAACTGGACGGTTGAGCAGGGGGGCGGGCAAGGCTATGCCTGCGGGCCGAAGGAGACCGCCATGCCGCACCGCCTGTCCACCACCGATGCCGATTTCGAGGCCCGTTTTTCCGCGCTCCTGACCATGAAGCGCGAGGACAGCCCCGATGTGGACGATATCGTGGCCGCGATCATCGCCGATGTGCGGGCGCGCGGCGATCTGGCCCTCGTTGATTATACCTCGCGCTTCGACCGGATGACGCTCGATCCCGCGCAGCTGCGGTTTTCGCCCGAAGAGATCGAGGCCGAATGCGCCAAGGTTTCAGACGAGGATCGCGCCGCGCTCGAACTCGCCGCTGAACGCATTCGCGCCTATCATGCCCGCCAGATGCCTGAGGATCAAAGCTGGACCGACGAGGTCGGGGCGATGCTGGGTTGGCGCTGGACGCCCGTATCGGCGGCGGGTCTCTACGTGCCGGTGGCCTCGCCTCCTATCCCTCCTCGGTCTTGATGAACGCGGTGCCCGCCAAGGTCGCCGGTGTCGAACGGCTCGCCGTGACGGTGCCGACGCCGGACGGCGTTGCGAACCCGCTGGTGCTGATGGCCTGCCGCATCGCGGGGGTGGATGAGATCTACCGGGTGGGGGGCGCGCAGGCGATCGCGGCGCTGGCCTATGGCACCGAGACCATCGCGCCGGTGGACAAGATCACCGGGCCGGGCAACGCCTTCGTCGCCGCCGCCAAGCGCCGGGTCTTCGGCCGCGTCGGCATCGACATGATCGCCGGCCCGTCCGAGATCCTCGTGATCGCCGATTCCGACAACGACCCCGACTGGATCGCGCTCGACCTGTTGTCACAAGCCGAGCACGACGAGAGTGCGCAGTCGATACTGATCACCGACGACGCGGCCTTTGGCACGCGGGTGGCCGAGGCAGTCGAAGCGCGGCTTGAGACGTTGGAGCGGCGCACCATAGCAGGGGCGAGCTGGCGCGACTTCGGGGCCATCGTCACGGTGCGCGATCTGGATGAGGCGGTGGCGCTGGCCGACCGGATCGCCGCCGAACATCTGGAGCTGTGCGTCGCCGATCCCGAGGCGCTGTCCGGAAAGATCACCCATGCGGGAGCGATCTTTCTGGGGCACTGGACGCCGGAGGCGATCGGTGACTACATTTCCGGACCCAACCACGTCCTGCCCACGGCACGCTCGGCGCGGTTTTCCTCAGGGCTTTCGGTGATGGATTTCCTCAAGCGCACGACACTTTCCAAGATGACGCCAGCGGCACTGGCCGCGATCGGTCCCGCTGGCGCGCGGCTCGCGCGGGCCGAAAGCCTCGAGGCGCATGGGCTGTCGCTGACGGCGCGGCTTGATCGGCTGAACCGGAGCGAGACATGACCCGCATCGCCGAAATCCGGCTCGACGACGCGGGCCAGGCGCCGACGCCCGAGATCGAGCAAGAGCGCCGCGTCGCGGTGTTCGACCTGCTCGAGGACAACCGCTTTTCGTTGCCCGGCCGCGAGGCGGGGCCCTATCACCTCGGGCTTGCGATCCGCGAGAAGCGGCTGGTGTTCGACGTGGCCAACACGACCGGCGAGCGGGCGGCGGAGTTTCATCTTTCGCTCGGGCCGTTCCGGCAGGTGGTCAAGGATTACTTCCAGATCTGCGAGAGCTACTACGACGCGGTGAAGACCCTGCCACCAAGCCAGATCGAAACGATCGACATGGCCCGGCGCGGCATTCACAACGAGGGTGCGCGGGTGCTGCAGGAACGACTCGAGGGCAAGGCGGAGGTCGACACCGATACGGCGCGGCGGCTCTTTACCCTCATCTGCGTGCTGCATTTCGGGGCCTGAGGTGGATTTGGCCGCAACATCGCAGCCACTTCCACAGTCGGTCCTGTTCTGCTGCGACCACAACGCGGTCCGCTCGCCCATGGCCGAGGGGATCATGAAGAAGTTCTATGGCGCCGATTGCTACATCCAGTCGGTCGGCGTGAAGAACGATCTAGAGATCGACGGTTTCGCCATCGCGGTCTGCGCCGAAATCGGGGTCGAACTGCATCGGCACCGCTCGCGCAGCTTCGACGAGATGCATGATTGGGGCGATGATCTGTCATCCTTCGATCTGGTGCTGGCCCTGTCGCCCGCGAGCCAGCGCCGGGCGCTCGACCTGACCAGCTGTTTTCATCTCTCGGTCGAATACTGGCCGGTTCTCGATCCGACGGGTCTGGGCGAGGGGCGCGAGGAGCGGCTGCGCAGCTATCGGCAGACCCGTGACATGATCGTCGATCGGCTCATGCAGCGCTGGGGACCGCCGCGCATGTAAGCCGACACGGGTATTCCACTTCGATCGGGGATACCTGCCAGCACCACCGAAAAAGGCCGCCCCGAAGGGCGGCCTTCCTTATTCTCAAGAGAGAAGCTTACTGCTCGACCGACTGCATCGACTCGAGCTCTTCCTCGGTGGCTTCGATGAAGACGCGGACTTCACCGGCTTCCGAGCGCAGCACGCTCATCTGGTCGAAGGGGATCGCGACCGGCTTTTCGCCGAGACCAAGGAACCCGCCGACTTCGACGACCACTTCCTGAATCTGGCCCTGATCGTCGACCATGATGTCGCCGATGTCACCGATGCGCTCGTCATTGATGCCATAGACGGTCGACCCTTCGAGGTCGGTCAACACGATCTCGTTGGCCGCAACCATTGCAAAGCCTTCGCGCTCGATCATCGGACCGGTGCTCTCGATCGTGGCTTCCTCGGTCATCTCGGCGGTCTCGGCTTCGACGACTTCAATTTCGGCTTCGGCTTCGGCGACTTCACCTTCGACCTCGGCTTCGACTTCAGTAGCTTCGCCCTCGACTTCGGCTTCGACCTCAGCGGCCTCGGCTTCGATCTCATTGCCGGCTGCGGCGACTTCGGCTTCGACTTCCTCGCTGCGCCTTCGACTTCGGCTTCAGCTTCGTTCAACTCGGTCTCAGCTTCAGGCTGCTCCATTAGGGCAGCAGCGTCACCTTCGACGGGGGCTTCACCTTCGACGGCAGCCTCGTTGATGGTCACCACCGGCTCGCCGGTCTGCACCATTTCGATCACCGGCTCACCGGCTTGGGTGAACTCGATCACCGGCTCAGCGCTCTCGAAACGGATCTGCGGCTCGGCGCGCTGCACCGAGACATTGGCGTTCGAGCCGTCACGGCTCTCTTCGTAGGTGATGGTCGGCTCGACAGTGGTCAGCTGAACCTGCGCTTCTTCGATGGTGCGGGCTTCGCCGGCGACGCCGGGCTCGTAGGTTTCGCCGCTGGCGCGATCGGTGACCTGGAAGCCGCCTTCGGAGCCTTCTTCGGCGCGCTGCAGCTCAAGCTCGACCGTCGGGCGGGCCTGGGTCACGGTCACAACCGGATCGGCCTGACGGATCTCGACTTGCGGCTGGGTGTTGGCCACGTCGACGGTCGGGTCGGGCATGGTGATGATGATCTCGGGCGCCGGCTGCTCGATCCGGATCGTCGGCTGCGGCATGTCCATAGTGATGGTCGCCGGGGCTTGGCGGATCAGGATTTCGGGCTGGCCCTCGTTCACGGTCACGTCGGGGGTGGCGTTCGAAACCATCACGTCGGTCTGACCCGACTCGACGGACACCGAAGGCTGCTCCTGCTCGAGGTACACCATGCCTTCGATCACGACCTCGTCCTCGAGGCGCACGGTCGCGGTTTCGGTTTCGGCCAGTTCGGCCTCGCCCTCGGCGGTATCGCCTTCGACTGCGACGAGCCGCTCAAGCTCGACGAAGACGACGGCGCATTCCGCGTCGTTCTCGGCCGCGATGATCGCGTTGATGTCGTCTTGGGTCATCGGCGCATCGGCGGGTACGCCGTCGGCCATGTTTTCGGTCAGCAGCAATTCGAGGTCGGAACAGGTGGCATCGGTGGTCTGCGCCTGTGCACCGGCTGCCAGCGGCAGGGTAAGGGCCGTCGTCAGCAGCAGCTGTGTCATCCGCATGGTCATGGAGTATCTCCCGTATTATGCTTCGCTTCGGGCACACAACGGCGCACTGCGGCGGACGTTCCGCCAAGATGGCACGAATTTTTGATTGCACCCGAAACTCGGGCGGGCGAAGGTCATCGCAAAGCTGCACGGCACAGGCCGGATCGCGGCCTGTTTGCACTTGAAACTCGTGGCTCGAAGGCGCATCTACTCCGCATTGGCCCGCGCGTTTCGCGGGTACCACTGGACGGAGAGACCATGGCCAAGGAAGAACTGCTCGAATTTCCCGGTGTCGTGAAGGAACTCCTGCCGAATGCGACGTTCAGGGTCGAGCTGGAAAACGGCCATGAGATCATCGCGCACACGGCGGGCAAACTTCGCAAGAACCGGATCCGCGTCCTCGCGGGCGACAAGGTGCAGGTCGAGATGACCCCTTACGATCTGACCAAGGGTCGGATCAACTATCGCTTCCGCTGACGCGCTCATGAGCGCGCTGCCGCCCGAGAGCGGGCTGAGGCTGATCCTCGGCTCGGCCTCGCCGCGCCGCCGCGAATTGCTGGCGCAGATCGGCCTTGAACCAGCTGACATTCGCCCCCCCGATATCGACGAGACGCCGCGCCAAGGCGAATTACCGCGTGTTTACGCCGCACGCATCGCGCGCGAAAAGGCAAATGCCGTCTCGCTTGGCGATGGTGAGGTGCTGCTGTGCGCCGACACAACGGTGGCGCTTGGTCGCCGCATCATGGGCAAGCCCGTGGATGCCGCCGAGGCCGCGCGATTTCTGCATCTGCTGTCGGGCCGACGCCATACCGTCATCACAGCTGTCGCGGTGCGCCGGGGCGATCGCCTCTGGACGCGCGAGGTCGAGACGGCGGTGAAGATGAAGCGGCTGTCGAACCCGGAGGTCAACGCCTACCTCGCCACCGGCGACTGGCAGGGCAAGGCGGGCGGTTATGCCATCCAAGGCCCCGCCGGGGCCTTCATCCCATGGATCAACGGCTCGTTCACCGGCGTCGTCGGCCTGCCTCTGTCGGAAACCGCGGGGCTGCTGACGGCGGCCGGATTCCCCTTGTACGGAGAGACCCAATGAAGGGACGCCGCATCGTCCTTGACCATATCGGCACGCGCGAGGCCGCGGCCCTTCTGGTCGACGGCCAGCTCGACGACCTGTTGATAGAAGAGGGCGACGCGCCACGCCCCGGCGCGATCTACCGCGCGATCTGCGACCGGCCGCTCAAGGGGCAGGGCGGGATGATGGTGCGCCTGCCCGAAGGTGGCACCGGATTTCTGCGTCAAGGCAAGGGGCTGCGCCCCGGTCAGGCGCTCTTGGTGCAGGTCACCGGCATCTCCGAGGATGGCAAGGCCGTGCCACTCACTGATCGGGTGCTGTTCAAGAGCCGCTTTGCCATCGTCACCCCAGGCGCGCCTGGCTCAACATCTCGCGCCGCATTTCCGAGGACGAGGAGCGCGCGCGTCTGCGCATCCTCGCCGAAGAAGGGATGGAGGGCGCGCCCGAGGGCTTCGGCCTGATCCTGCGTTCGGTCTGCGAGGGGGCTTCCGAGGACGACATCGCCGAGGACATCGCTTCGATGCGCGCCTTGGCCGAAGCGGTGACGGCCGATGCCGAAGGCGCTGAGCCCGAGGCACTGACCGAGGGCGACGGGCCGCATCTGCTGGCTTGGCGCGACTGGGTCGCCGACGACGTGATGACGGAGCCGGGCGGCTTCGAGCGTGAGAATGTGCTCGACCAGATCGAGGGGCTGAAAAGCGCGCGCGTAACAACCGGCGAAGGCTCGATCTTCGTGGAGCCGACCCGCGCTCTCGTCGCGGTCGACGTCAACACCGGCGGCGACACCACGCCCGCCGCCGCGCTCAAGGCCAACCTCGCCGCGGCCCGCGCCCTGCCGCGCGCGCTGCGCCTGCGGGGCTTGGGCGGCCAGATTGTCGTCGACTTTGCACCCATGTCGAAGGCGCATCGCAAGCAGCTCGAGCAGTCGATCCGCGCCTCCTTCCGCAACGATCCGGTCGAGACGTCGCTCGTGGGCTGGAGCCCCATGGGTCTGTTCGAACTGCAACGCAAGCGCGAGCGTCCCGGTCTGGCGCGGCTGTTGAGCAAGCTGTGATGGCTTGCCCGATCTGCAACAAGCCGACGGTGCCCGATTACCGTCCGTTCTGCTCCAAACGCTGCGCCGACGTCGATCTCGCGCGCTGGTTGGGGGGCACCTACGCCGTGCCGTCACAGGATCCCGAAGACGTCGAGCGGGCGCTCGACGAGGCAGCGCAAGCCGGGACCGATACGCACCGCCGTACGCATTGAACGGGGACCGATCATTTTCCACCGAATGCCTCTGGACACCCCCCTACGCCTCGCCTAGAAGGCCCACACCCGATGACGGCAGCAGCCATCATCCCCGTGCCCGGGTAGCTCAGGGGTAGAGCAGTGGATTGAAAATCCTCGTGTCGGTGGTTCGATTCCGCCCCCGGGCACCATAAGCTTGCTTAACCCGTTGATACGCCCAGCTTTTGCGCAATCAAGGCAAGGGCGTAGCACATGCCGGATAACATTTCCGCCCCGTATACCTTCCTCAAGGAGGGTGTTTTCTACTTCTGTCGCCGAGTGCCGATAGATCTAAGGCGTCACTATACGTCGCCGAAAATCGCGTATTCGTTGAGGACGCGATCAGCCCGGGTGGCAGCAGCCCGAGCCGTGCGAGCAGTGGGCCAGTTGGACGAATACTGGTATCACCTCCGCTGTCAGGATGGCGCTGTTGCACATATC